>CAINFC010000148.1 GCA_903847975.1 uncultured Acidobacteriota bacterium
GCATTTCCCAGCAATATTACAGCTTTTCTTTTACACCAGCACATAGAAATTCGGAAGGATTAACCGCTAAGTACTTCATTTAGTGATGCTTGAAATGGAGCCAGCGGTCGGGATTGAACCGACGACCTACTGATTACGAATCAGTTGCTCTACCACTGAGCTACGCTGGCTGCGGAGGCGGGACAATTATAGCACAAGCCGGCGCCGGCGGGGGCCGGCTTGTGCGGAGAGTTTCTTATTCGGTGCGGATCAGACCGACCTTTCCGTCTTTGCGGTTGTAAATGATGTTCACGGATTCCGTATCGGCATCCCGATAGACCAGAAAATCCTTGCTGGACCCCTCCAGGGCCAGAAGAGCTTCTTCCAGCACCAGCGTTTTCTTGCGCTTGATGCTCTCGGCAACCACCGGGGTGTGGCTCTTGACGTCCACTTCCACCTCCCTTTCGGCCGCCGCCTTGCGGGCCGCCGCCCGGGATTCCGGCTTGGGCTTAGGCTTGGCAACCGGGACAGCCGCTTTCCCGCCCAGCTGCCGCTTGTTGCCGATCGCCTTGGCTTTCCAGCGGATCCCCTGCCGCTCCAACTTGTCGATCGCCTTGTTGATGGAGACGTACATGTCTGAGCTTTCCTCGAGGCTGGTGGCATTGAAGAGCTTGGTGGTCATGACCAGTTCGGCAATGTGGCGGTGCTTCTGGACACTTAAAATCACATGAATGTGAATCGGCTCCACGAAGAGCTTCGGAAACTTCCGGAGCTGCTTGTTGATCCGTGCCATCAGCGCTTCGGTGATTTCAATATTTCTTCCCGTGTATTCGAGCTTCATAGGACATATCTCCGGCGAACATTAACCCTATTAATATTGGTAATTGATTTTTCTCTCCCGGGATCCGGAAATGCGCATCTGCTCACGGTACTTGGCCACCGTGCGCCGCGTGATCTGGATCCCCTGGGTTTTCAACATCCGAGACAACTGATCATCTGAGTATGGCTTGGTGGCATCCTCCTTTTGAATCATTTCCTTGATTTTGTTTTTTACGTTGAGTATGGAAATTTCTCCCCCGTCCTCCCGATCGACACCGGTGGTAAAAAACTTTCGCAATTCCATCACGCCCTGCGGAGTATCCACATACTTGTTGGTCACCACCCGGCTGACCGTAGAGGAATGCACGCCCAGCTCGCCGGCCAGATCCTTGATCAGCATCGGCCGCAGGCCCCGTACGCCGTTTTCCAGAAAATCCCTCTGGCGCTGGATAATGCACTTGCAGACCCGGTAGAGCGTCTGCTGCCTCTGGTCGATGCTGCGGATCAGATCGACGGCGGAACGGAACTTCTCCCGAAGGAAATCGCGGGTTTCCGGGCTGGTTTTCGATCCCTTGATCATGCTCCGGTAGGAGCTGTTCAGCCGCAGCCGCGGCATCCCGTCATCGTTCATGAAGGCCACGAATTCGTTGTCCACTTTGGCAATGACCACTTCCGGAACCACGTACTGCGGCTCCGTGCTGTTGTATTTGCGGCCGGGAGCGGGATCCAGCGTGCGGATCACTTCCATGGCGGCGGAAAGGTCCTCGGGATCGCAGTTGAGGCGGGCGCAGATCTCCTTGAACTTGTGGGCCTGCACCAGCCCCAGGTGCTCCTCCACCAGCTGCCTCTCCAGGGAGACATCCCGCTTAAAGGGCTTCAGCTGCAGCAGCAGGCATTCCTTCAGGTCCCGCGCAGCCACCCCTACGGGGTCAAATCCCTGCACCAGGGCCAGAGCGGCCTGTGCCTGTTCCATGGTGCACTTCTCGGTCTCGCAGAGCTCCTCCAGGGTCAGGTCCAGAAACCCGTCGGCATCCAGGTTGCCGATGATCTTTTCGGCCAGATCCCGGATCTCCGGCGTGCAGGGAGCCATGGCCAGCTGCCAGCCGAGGTGGTCGATGAGGCTGGTGGCATGCACCAGGAAGCTTTCGAAGGTCGGACGGTCGCTGTCCTCCGCCTCCCGCTCATGGGTGGGCGGCTCGGCATCCAGGTATTCGCTGAAAAAGTCGTCGAAATCGATGTCGTCCAGCGCTTCCTTGGCCAAGGTGTCCTGGCCGTTCTCCGGCGGCTTGGCCTCCTCCTTGTCCGTCATGCCGACCGCTTCGTGAATTTCCTGGGTATCGTCCGATTCCCGGGCATCCTCCAGAATCGGGTTGGCGGTCATTTCCTGGGTGATCAGATCGCAAAGCTCCAGGTTCGACATGGTCAGCAGCTCTATTTTCTGAAGCAGGGAGGGCGTCAGGGTCAGCCGCTGGCTGAGAGTGGTTTGCAAGGACTGGCTTAAGCGGTGCTGATGTGCCATAAGGAAATCGCCATATCAATCGAATGCAAGGTTCCGAGGAGGCCGACCGGCCGCCCTGCTTCTATCCCAAAGAGAAATGCTCCCCCAGATAAACCTTCCGGACTTCGGAATCGCCCGCCAGCTCTTTCGGCGTGCCCGATCGCAGAATTTTCCCGTCATTAATAATATAGGCCCGGTCCGTGATGGCCAGGGTTTCCCGAACATTGTGATCCGTTATCAGTATCCCGATATTTCTTCTTTTCAGCTCGCGTATCATCCCCTGGATATCCAGGACCGCCAGCGGATCGATTCCGGCAAACGGCTCATCCAGCAGGATAAAGGTCGGCGAGGTAACCAGAGCCCTGGCGATTTCCACCCTGCGCCGTTCCCCTCCGGAAAGCGTGTAGGCCTTCTGGTTTCTTAACGGATAAACCCCGAAGTCCTCCAGCAGGTCCTTCACCAGATTATTTCTTTCCCCGGCCGGCATGTCCAGGGTTTCTGCAATGGCCAGCAGGTTTTCCAGAACCGTCAGCTTCCGAAAAACGGAAGCCTCCTGCGCGAGATAGCTGATTCCGTTCCTGGCCCGCTGATACATCGGCTGTTCGGCAATGTTCCTGTCGTTCAGAAGGATCTTCCCTTCGTCCGGAGCCGCCAGCCCAACAATCATGTAAAAGGTGGTGGTTTTCCCGGCCCCGTTGGGACCCAGCAACCCGACCACCTCACTTTTTCCGACCTTAAGGTTGACGCCCTGAACTACCGGCCTGCCGTTATAGGTCTTGGAAATACCTTCAGCAACAAGAACAGACATAAACGAGAAAACCAATTTCTGTCAGCCCTTGGAGAAGGCTAACTCTCAACAAAAATCTTATCACCGGGGATGGTCAAAGTCAATCGGCTCCCGACGGTCCGACCCCGGGCCGGATCCCGGACTACGGCCGGTTTGCCGGTCAGTCTGATCCGCTGCCGAAGGGCATCGTAATTGCACTCCTCCCCTTCGCCCTGCATGCCGTTGCGGGTCAGGCGGACACCGCCCCAGGCATCCATCCGGGAAAGGGTATCTCCCTTTTCATTCAGGTACGCCTTCAGGTGAGGAGCCCGTATCTGAAATTCCTCCGAAACCAGGGTCACGTTCTGCGCATATTCCAGGGTCCGCTCCCTGCTGGAATAGTCCAACCGGTCCCCGAATGCGGTGACCAGCCGGGCGGGGGCTCCCTCCTGCTCCGGCAACCGGTAGAGGACGGTGCGTACGCCTCCCGTAGCCTGCAGATTCCCGTTCTCCTGGTGAAAGAGAATCTGATCCGCGCCGATCGATTCGCTGCCGCTGGAGGCTTTGGCTTTGCGGCTATAGCGGATCGTTTTACCGGCCCGATCCACCTCCATGAGCTCCGCGGAGATCAGCAGCGGAGCGGCACTGTCGCCGAAGACCGGAAGGGAGGCGTCCTCCGCAGGGCCCTTTTTCCGCGGGAAAATGCTCTGAACCTCCCCTTCGGCCTTGAGCCGCTCCCCTTTGCGGAATATGTCCACTCTTTGCGCGGAGGTGCTCCCCTCCGCGTCCCATATCCTGGGATGCCCCAGAATTTCCCACTTCTCCTCGGCGGCCCGGTAGAGCGCCGATTCCGACACCACGCGCACATCCTCCTGCTCCATACGGAAAGCCCCGCTCATCTGCATCGTTTCCATCTGTCCGTCCGCCGGATTGAAAACGACATGCAGCGCCTGCCCCTCCGCCCTTCTCTTCCCCTTGGGAAAAGACTCCTCCATGATCACCTCCGGTCCGGCATCCAGCCAGTCGGCGTTGGCCTGGTCCGCAGGAAAGTGGACCCGAAACTCACGGGCGGAAATGACGCGCTGCAGGGGAACCGTCGGCTCCCCGAAGCTCCGGCTTTCCAGCCGGCATCCGCCGGTTGCATAGGCCCGCAGGGGCGTTCTTTTCCGGGGGTAAAAGTCCACTTCCAGCTTCCTGGCGGTCAGGGTGTCGGAAACCACGGACGCCAGTCCGTTCAGCTCGAAGGCCGTCGCCAGAGCCGCCGCTTCGGGCGGGGCCGGCGCCTTTTTGGCCACCACATTCCCCTGGCCGGAAAGCCTGCCGAAAGACACCATTCCGGGCGTATCCTGAAAAGAGCCGTGCCATTGCCCGGCCCACATTTCCATAAGGTGATCCCGGTTCAGAAAGCGTATTTTCGCCGGATCCGGACATCGAACCTCGCGGGGCTCCGATCGTCCCGGAAAGAAATCGATCTCCAGGTTCCCTCCCTGCATCCAGACTCGCTCCCGGCCCGAGCTTTGGCCCAGCTCCGACTCCGGGCCGGCCTGCAGCCGCCGGACCATTCCGCTGGCACCCAGATCGATCCCGATCCGGGTGGACCGCAGCTCGAGGTCGCCCTTTTTTTCCTGCGAGGAGGTGCGCAGGACGGCCTGCTCCCTGGCCTCGATGGAGCGCAACTCGTTCTTCTCCGGATCGAATTTCAATTCCATGGCTACCGACTCCAGGCTCTGCTTCTCCTTTTCCCCTGACCACTCGAAGCGGGCGCCGCGATCCCCCAGCATTTCCTGTATGCTATGCCCCCCCTCCCCGAGGGAAAGATGAATCCTCTCGGCAGCCAGCACATAGGGGCCCTGGGCAATCTCGGCTTCCTGCAGAAAATCCAGCTGGTAATCCCGGGTCAGAACCGCACGATGGGACTGGATGCGGATCGGATCCCCCGGTGGCTTCCCGCCGGCAGAGGCCTCCTCCTGAAGATCAAAACGGGCCTCCTCCTGAATATGCAGCAGGCCGCTTTTGAAGTCGTATACGAAGCCCCGACCCCGCCCCTTGAACCGCGGATGCTCAAACTGAAAGGGCTCCGAACTCCGGGCCACTTCCTCCTCCTTGAAGTACATCATGGAAGAGGTGGTCAAAAGGGTCCCTTCCTGGGAAAGGATACGAACCTTGCCCCGGAAGTCGGTCGTCCGCGAGGAAGGATCGTGAATCACGGACTCGCTCTGAATGGAGTCCTGGCGGCCTTCCTTCTCCCCGTAGTGGATGGAATCGATATCCTTCAGAACCTGCTTGCCATCGGCCGATTGCTCGTATTTGCTGGCCCGGATCCGGAGGATGGTCCGGTCCCCTCTGGTTTCGGTGTAGACCAGCCGGTCGAGCGACTGCCGGATGTTGGGCTGCAGGGGCTGTATTTCTTTGGTCGTCGATTCGGCCGGACGCCGGTTCCAGAGGCTGAAAAAGACGAGAAACAGGGCGATGCCGGCCCCCAGGGCCATGATCGGCCGCATCGACTTGAAAGCCAGCGGAGACATCCGGCGCTATTTCTGTGCGGCGGCACGGCGGGCGGCCTGGCTCAGGGGGGAAACCGTCATGTCGGAAGTGTTGACTTTCCAGATAAAGGATTCCTCCTGGTTATCGTCCGTCCGGCGGGCCAGGACGGCGATCCAGACCTCGGGCTCCTCTTCCTTGACCGCCTTCCAGGAAGTGAACTGAAAGCCGTTCAGAGTGCTGCCCTGCAGGGCCGCCATGGAGGGTACCTTGTCGAGGAGAATCTTGTAGGCCGACTGGCTCAGCGCCGTAATCGCCGGCTCCGCCTTGGAAGCGCTTTCCCCGGCCGGCGGGCGCGGCGAATCGGCGCTCCCGGCGCCCCGGGAGCCACCACTCCCGACGGCGCGGCCCAGTCGGGGCGGCGTGGCTCTTCCCCGCCCCGGCTCCGTAGGCGGACTGCTGTCGGCGGCTTGGTCGGCGCTCTCCTGGTCCTGCACCGGCTCCCGGGCCAGCGGCGCCAGCCTGGGCTTCCCCGCGGACTGGGAGGGCCGGACATCCTTTCGAGGCGCCGACAGCGGGTCGGGGCTGCTGTCCGCCTTCTTCGTTTCCGGGGGAATCGTCGTGGAAGGCGTTGCCAGCAGAGGCAGCGTGGGGGGCACCGGAGCGGAAATTTCCTTCCTGGCCCCGATCGAAAAAATGATATCCAGCCGCTCCTCGATCCGCTTGCGGACCGAAGGGATCAGCAAAAAGGCCACCAGCAGCACCAGCACCGCCCCCAGGCTGACGTAAAGCCACAGAAACTCGGTTTTTACCGTACCCTTCTCGCGCCTGCCACCACCTCCGGCCGTGCGGCGGTTCCCGGTACCCTCCGGAAAGGTTTCGGCCCCCGGTTGTCCGGTCTCGTTCCTCATGATGTTTTCCCCTTGGCAGAAGAAGCCTTGCCCCTCGAGCTTTCCATTTTCTTTCTCAACAGCAGAAACTGGTTGATGAACTCATCCAGGTCTCCGTCCAGCACCCGATCGGCATCGCCGACCTCATATTTGGTCCGGTGGTCCTTCACCATGCGGTAGGGATGAAGCACGTAGGAGCGGATCTGGCTCCCCCAGGCGATATCCTTCTTGGCATCCTCGATGGCCGCCGTGGCCGAACGCTGCTTTTCCAGCTCCAGCTCATAGAGCCGGGAACGAAGCACTCTCATGGCCATATCGCGGTTACGGTGCTGGGACCGCTCGTTCTGGCATTGCACCACGATGCCGGTCGGCAGATGGGTGATGCGGACCGCGGAATCGGTAACGTTGACATGCTGCCCCCCGGCTCCCGAAGACCGGTAGGTGTCCACCTTGAGTTCCTTTTCTTCAATCTGAACTTCGATGGTGTCGTCGATTTCCGGCGAAACGAATACGGAGGCGAACGAGGTGTGCCGCCGGTTGGCAGAGTCGAAAGGAGACAGCCGCACCAGCCGGTGCACTCCCGATTCGCAGGAAAGATAGCCGTAGGCCAGCTCGCCGGAGATGTGCAGGGTTACCGATTTGACGCCCGCTTCGTCGCCGGGCTGGTAATCCAGGGTCTGCACGCGGAATCCCCGGCGCTCCGCCCAGCGCAGATACATGCGCAGCAGCATCTCCGCCCAGTCCTGGGATTCCGTCCCGCCGGCCCCCGGATGAATTTCCATGATGGCGTTCAAGGCGTCGTGCTCGCCGGAAAGGAGCATTTCGGTCTCCATCCGGGTGGTGCGCCGGGCGAACTCCTCCACTTCACGGGAGAGCTCGGCCAGAAAATCGGGATCCTGCTGCTCCCGGGCCAGCTCGAAAAATGCTTCCAGGTCGCCGACCTGCTGCTCCAGGGAGTCGGCTATGGCAATGCTTCTTTCCAGCCGGCTTCTGCGCTGGCCCAGATCCTGGGCCGCCTTGGGGTCCTGCCACAAGGCAGGATCGGCCATTTCCTTTTCCAGGTCGGCCAGAGCGGAACGCTTGGCAGGGGCGTCAAAGGTAGCTCCGGATCCGTTCGACCTTTTCCATCCATTCCTTAAAGTCGTTGACCAGTTCGCTGAGAGTACGTTCCGCCATGTTCCGTTTTTTATCCCTTCCTGTCGTTGCCTGTTCTTTTTCCTGACTGGCGGCCATGCCGGAAACCGGTCCAGGCCATGCCCGCCGCTACAATCATAACACAAAGCAGCGGGAACCCATCCCCGATACGCAGATAAAGAGAGCGCTCCCGCTCCAGGGGGATGGACGCCTGAATCCGCCGCTGCTCGAAAAGCGGGCTCGGCTCGCGGATTTCTCCGAAAGGGGTAATCCAGGCGCTGATGCCGGAGTTGGCAGCCCGCAGCAGCGGCCGGCGGTTTTCAATGGCGCGGACCACGGCCATCTGCAGGTGCTGCCAGGGAGCCGAGGTGCGCCCGTACCAGGCGTCGTTCGAAATGTTGACCAGCAGGCCGGCGTCTTCCCGGCTCAGCCGGCGGACCAGGTCGGGGAAAATGGTCTCGAAGCAGATGAAGACCCCGATACGGCAGGAAGGCAGCGGCATGGCGCCCGACAGGGTCCCGGCCGTAAAGGCCCCGACTTCCCGGGTCAGGGCTTCCGCAAAGCCGAAATACTCGGCATACGGAACGTACTCACCAAACGGCACGAGCCTGGTTTTGTGGTACTCGGACCGCACTTTTCCGTCCGGGCCCATGAGCAGCGCACCGTTGAAATACCGGCTCGAATCGCCATCCCCGCGGGTGACGATATCGTTGAACAGCAGGAATCCCTTCCCCTCCGCCGCCAGAGACTGCAGCTGAAGGCGATACTCCTCATGATCGTAAAAACTGAAAGGGGTGGGCGACTCCGGCCGGACCACCAGAAGGGCCCCGTCCCGAAAAGCCTGCCGGGTCTGCGTCAGGTAGAAGCCCTGAAAAGCGTCCCTGGCCGCCGACAGGTCGTTGTCAAAAGCGATGTTTCCCTGTAAAACGGCCACCGGCAGGGGCGGCTGCCCGGAGGCCGGCAGCGTGCGCCTGTGCAGCACGATCAGCCCATAGCACCAGGAGGCCGCCAAAAGAACGGCCATCGCCGTCCAGCCGAATCGTATTCCCCGGCCCAGCCTTCCCCAGATCAGCCTCCCGGTCACCAGCGCATTGACCAGCACGGCCAGAAAAGTCGGGCCGTAAATTCCGACCAGAGCCGCCGACTGCATGTACGCCAGGCAGGGGGTCAGGGCGTAGCCCAGCTGCCCCCAGGGGAAGCCCCCCATCGGGAAATAGGTGCGCAGCCACTCGATGCCGGTCCACAGCGCCGGAACGAGGAACAGCGAACGGTCCGGCCCCAGGCCCCGGCAAAAAAACGCATATATCCAGGCAAAAAGGGCGTAGTACAGCCCCAGGACAGCAAGCAGCAGAATAAAAACCAGGCCGGAAGTCCAGGGATCCTGGTGGCCGAAGTTCATCATCACCGCGGGAATCCAGGGCAGGAGAACGGCAAAGAAGGAGATTCCCCAGATCCAGCCCAGGAAAGCGGCCCGGGGAAGCCGTCCGACCTCCCCGACCGCGGTGAAAAGCGGGATAAGAGCAAAAAAGGCCAGACCGGAGAAGCCGTGCTGCGGGAAGGAAAATCCGGCGGCAACCCCGGAAAAAACCGTCCGGAAAACCGGACTGTTCCAGATGCGATCCGCGTATTTCAATATTTTTTCAGCAGAGCGCTCATCCCCGATTTTTTAAGCCGGCCGATGACCTCCAGGGCGCCGGCCCGGGTGGTGTAAGGCCCCAGCTGCACGCGGTACAGGCTGTCCTGGCGCCCGCCGGGAGGCTCAATGAAGGATTCGTACCCTTTCTTCTGCAGGTCGGCAACCAGGTTCTGGCTTTCCTCCTGGGTTCGAAAGGCTCCGACCTGAACCCGGTACATTTCCCCTGCCGGGGCCAGCGTGGTGGGAGGAGCGGCCGGCTCCGTTGCCGGGGTGACGGACTCGACTTTGCCGGTCTCATTCGTTGTCACGATGGCTACATCCTGCGGCTCGGACGCCGCGGGCTCAGGCGGCAGGGCCAAGGGCTCCGGTTTCTGGACGGGGCGACTGCTCCCCGCCCCGGCGGAAGGAACCGGTTCCTGCGGCGCCGGCTCGGTCTTGAAGTTCCGGTTCACTTCATTATAAAAATCGAGCTTGCTCTGGCTGCCTGCCTTTCCCTCGGAGCGGTCCAGCGGCATCTCTTCCTGCGCGGAACTCCCCTTGGCATTCATGCCGGCGATATGTTCGGCCGACACTTTCGCCTCGGGAGGCCGGGAAGAAACCATCTGCTCCATCCGGCCCTGGTTTTTCCCGATCAGGAATCCCAAAGCGAAGAAGAGAACGCAGACGCCGATCCCTCCGAAAAAGATGAGGATCAGGTGCCAGATGTTCATGGAACCGGCAGTATCCTGCTGGGCATAGGAACCGGAATCGGGTTCCTGCGGATCCAATTCCTGCTCGTCAAGATTCGGCTCTTCCCGTTCCATACTTGCATCCTTTCCCTGATAACTGAATCGCTGTTGCTTCTGCATTCGGCTTCCCATGCGCTGATAAGAAATTCACCACGGTGCCCGCCACCTGGAACGAACCCGCGCGTGACCGGACCAATCAACCCTGCTTTTTTCGGACCATGTCGGTGATCCCCTGCAGCAGATCGATCGGCACCGGGAAAATGACGGTGGTATTCTTCTCCACGCCGATTTCGGTCAGAGTCTGCAGGTAGCGCAGCTGCAGGGCGACGGGCTCGGTGGCGATCACCTGGGCGGCATCCGACAGCTTCTGCGCTGCCTGGAACTCTCCGTCGGCATGAATGATTTTGGCCCTCTTTTCGCGTTCGGCTTCCGCCTGCTTGGCCATGGCTCTCTGCATTTCCTGGGGCAGGTCCACCTGCTTGACCTCCACCAGCGACACTTTGATCCCCCAGGGATCGGTATGCTGGTCCAGAATCGACTGCAGCTTCAGGTTGAGGGTTTCCCGGCGGCTCAGCAGGTCGTCCATTTCCACCTCGCCCAGAACGGAACGCAGGGTGGTCTGGGCCAGCTGGGAGGTGGCATACAGGTAATTCTCCACAGAGACGATGGCCTTGGCCGCTTCGATGACCCGAAAATAAACGATGGCATTCACTTTGACGGAAACGTTATCGCGCGTGATGATATCCTGCGGCGGCACGTCCAGGGTTACGGTTCGCAGGCTGACGCGAACCATCTTGTCGATGGGCCAGATCACCAGAATGATCCCCGGACCCTTGGGTTTTTCCAGGAGGCGGCCCAACCGGAAAATGACTCCCCGCTCATACTCCCGCAGGACCTTCAGACAACTGAAGCAGTACAGGATCACCATCGCCGCTATAATGAAATTGCCGCTTACTTCCATGAATCCTCCCATGCCGGCGGAGCCTGAACCCTCCGGCCGCATTGTCGATCGTTTATTGTTTCGGTTTAACCTTGAGCGTGAGCCCCTCCACGGCCACCACCTGTCCGCACTGCCCCGGTTCCATCGGCTCCTGGCTGACGGCATCCCAGTATTCCCCGGACACCAGTACCTTCCCCTGCGGCGCCAGAGCCGTAAGGCACCGGCACTCCGCGCCCACCATGGCATCCGTCCCGGTGGCAATTTTCAGCTTCCGGGATCGCAGCGCCAGGTAGAGCAGCCCAAGGAAAAGAGCCGAAAACAGGATTCCAACAGCCAGTGCCGTCGAAAGGCGGACCTGGAGCGAGGGATCGGGGGTTTTGACCAGGATCGTGCTTCCCAGCACCATGGCAACGACTCCGGCAATGCCCAGCAGGCCGAAGCTCTGCAGCTTGATCTCCAGAACAAACAGGGCCAGCGCCGCCAGGATCAGCAGGACCCCCACGTAATGGATCGGCAAAAAGGAAAAGCCGAGCAGGGAAACCAGCAGGCACAGTCCGCCGACCAGTCCCGGGGCAATCATTCCCGGATTGGTAAATTCGAAGACCAGCAGAAGCACCCCTCCGATTCCCAGAAGCAGAGCCAGATTCGGATCGGAAATTGCCATAAGGAATTTTTGCCGCGTACTCATCGGGATGTCAAGCACCGGTTTGCCGGCGGTACGCAATACGACCTCCCGGCCATGGAAAAGCCGGATGGTCCGCCCGTCCAGGGCCTGCAGCAGCTCTGCTTCGCTCGCCGCAATCCGCTCGATCAGCTTGCCCTCCAGGGCCTGCCGTTCGGTGTACGACTGGCTGTCCCGTATGGCCCTGGCTACCATTTCCTCGTTTCTGCCCCTCTGCTGGGCCACGCTCTGCAGGGAAGCCACCGAATCGTTGGTCACTTTTTCCAATAGAGTCTTGACGGTGTCGTTCTGCGACACGGGCATGCCGCCGATGGAAAGAATGGGGTGGGCGGCGCCGGTCCGGGTTCCCGGGGCCATGGCGGCGAAATCGGCGGAAACCAGCAGGAAAAAGCCGGCGGAAGCGGCATGGGATCCGCCCGGGCCGACATAAGCCACAACAGGCACCCGGCCGGAGAGCATCTTTTCCATGATTTCGCTCATGGAGCCGACCAGACCTCCCGGGGTCCGCAGGATCAGGAGTACGGCATCCGCCCGCTCCCGGCCGGCCCGATCCAGCCCTTCCACGATATATTCGGACATCACCGGGTTGATCACCCCGTTGATCTCCAGCCGGTAAATCGCAGCACGCGCAGGGACGGCTGCACAAAGGCCGGCCAGTACCGCTGCGACCCAAAGGCTCAGCCGCATCCTGTGGTTTCGGAGGCGTGTGGCCATCCTCATCCGATCCCCTTCCTTCTGAAAAATACACGTTGCATACCACAGAGAAAACAGGGAAGCCGGAGGCCTCGGGGAGCACCCCGCCACCTCCGGCTTCGAGCCATCGCACAGGTCCGGTGTCAACGGCCGGATGCCGTTGGGCGATCAGGCCCCTAAGGAGTTACTACAAAAACCACCGGCTGGGAAATGTAGCTTCCCATCAGCGTCTCGGTCCGCACCGTCACCGGCACGCTTCCCGGGGTCAGCAGCAGGCCGGCGGGGATCAGCGCCGTCAGGCTTTGCGAGGAATTGAAAGTGGTGTTCAGCTCCGAACTTCCGAAGTAGATCTTGGAAGTGGAGAAGAAGTTCTTGCCGCTGACATTGAGCATCTGCGCGGCGCTGCCGGCTTTGATCATGGTCGGCGAGATGGAGAGGATGACCGGCTCGCGCACGGTATCCACCACAATATTCCGGGTGCCGATGTCGCTGGCCACCCCGGCCGAGTTGGTAGCCCGCACCACCAGCTGGTGGACGCCGTTGCCGACCTGGAAGGAATCGAAGCGGAACAGGTATCCCGAGTTGGCGCTGTTCGGATAGTTGGGGAAAGCCGCCCCCACGTCCGGACGCGCGATTCCGGTGATGGCCTCGCCCACATTCCTGCCGTTTACCAGAACATTCACTTTAATCACTCCCGGAGGAAGAATGTCCAGGCCGTATCCCGTGACGGTAATGGTACCGGTGTTCACCGAATTTTCGCGGGGCGTGTCGATCACCCCGAAAGAGGGCGGGTCGATGAAGAAGGGCATCCCGTTGCTGGTCAGGGTTCCGACGCTGACCGTCAGCGTTCCCGTGGTGGCCTTGGGCGGGACGGTGGCAATGATCCCGGCGGGGGTTACCGCCGAAGCCGCCACGCTGATCGAACCGAAATTGACCTTATTCCGGGAGGGCTCCAGGTCGAAATTCTTCCCGGAAATGGTGACCGTGGAACCGACCGAACCGGCGTTGGGCAAAATGTCGGTGATGACCGGTTTGATCAGCGGATCCGCCATAATGGGCACGGTGGTAAAAACGTCCATCTCGCGGTTGTCGTAGCGGAGAGTTACCGCCGCAATGCTGTCCTGGCTTTCCACGACCACCGAACCCTCAAAGTCGGCAATTCCGGGGGCGTCGCTGAAAAATTCGGAAATAAAGCGGGCGGTATGGTTGAAAGTCCCGAGGGTCAGCGACTTTTTAGCCTTTTCGGTTCCGAATTTGTCCAAAAGCCGCATCACGACGGCCGTGGAGTAATTGTTCGGGTTGGCGATGGCTACACCCGTATCGGAAAACCCCATGGAGTCGGCGAAAATGGTGAACCCCCGGCTGGTGGTGGTGGACGATACGCCGGCCTGGGCGGTGATCTTCCCTCCCATAATCAGCTGGTAAATGGCCACGCCCCCCAGGGGGCGATCCGCAGTGATCCTGGCCCAGCCGGTGCGGACCACGATCGGCTGCTGCGGAGCGCCGTCCGTTTGCAGCCGCAAGGTTCCGTTGGCGGGGATCACCACTTCGAATACCTTGTTATTCTGCCGGTCAATCGTCACATAGAGAGGCAGACCGTTGGACTGGTAGAGGCTCAAGGTGCCCCGGACTTCCACATTGTTTCCGTTCGTCAGGGCAAAGGTCGTCTGGTACCCGTTACCATCCGCAATCTGCGGGAAAAATATGTCGTAGGTACCTTGGGCCCAGCTTGACCCGCAGGCTATCCCGGCGACCAGCATCAAGATAAAGATTTTTAAAGGCAGGCCTGAGTATTTTGTCATCTTTTTCCTCCTTGACAATTTCTAGCCGGCATGAAAAGAAAAAACTCTCTGGTTGGCAATATAACCGAATCGGCAACTAAGTGATTGCAAACGGATCATGGGAAGAAATTAACATACCACCTGTTCACATGTCAACCCGTTTATCAGGATTTATATAATAATTTACCATGATTATTAATTATTTTCACTTTGAAAACATCCTTTTTTCCAGACGGGGATCGATTGCGGCGGAACTTGCGACGGAACAGCCAGGCAGAAGCCGGGCGTGCAGTAATGAAAATCGCTTTAAGGAAGGCTGTTTAGGAAATGCCGAAGGGGGGACTCGAACCCCCACGGGAGTACACCCACTAGACCCTGAACCTAGCGCGTCTGCCAGTTCCGCCACTTCGGCATACAAGTGCGAGCGGTCAAATTATGACTTCGAAGGCTCCGCTTGTCAAGCGCACCGAAAAAGATGATTTCTTCTTTTTTCGCAATCGGCCGGTCGGCGCTGAAAAATATCATTAAATATGAGAATTAGCCATTTTGAAATCGGGAAGCCATTGTACAATTGAGGGTCACTCTTGTTTTGCAAGGATCGATTGGACATGCTGGAAACTGCCATCCACCGTTGTAGCCAATGCCAGAAAAGCGGATCGAACGATCCGATCTACTGCTCCGCCTGCGGATCCAGCCTCACGGAAAATCCATGTCAGGGCCGGCTGGTTCCGCAAAGCGTTCCCGACCTGACCTCGGATATCTTGATTTCGCGAATACCCTTCCGGATCGGCCGGTCGAGAGATTGCGACTTCTTTCTCAACCTGAACAGCATTTCCAGGCGCCACGCCGTGATCGATATGGAGGACGGTGTCCTGCAGCTGAAAGACGAAGGAAGCGTCAACGGCACATACCTGAACGACAGCCGGATCGATTCCCGGCCGCTGAACCACTCCGACCGGGTGCGGTTCGGGAATGCGGAGTTCATTTTCTACCAGGAGCCCAACCCGGCCAGCACCACGCGGATGCTGCGAGCCAAGGATACCAGCCTGCAGATGCTTCTCGACGTGGCCAAAGCGATCAACTCCTCCCTGATTCTGGAAGACATTCTGCAAAAGGTGCTGCACTCGGTCATCGAAATCACCGGCTGCGAGCGGAGCTTTCTGCTCAACAAGAACGAACTTAAAGAGTGGGTTATCCTGGCCCAGGTGATCGAAAAAGGAAACCAGAACCTGCTCGGCACGCCCCAGATCAGCATGAGCACCGTCAACAAGGTCTTCGAGTCCGGCGTGGCCATGATCTCCATCGACGTGGACAGCGATACCGACATCCGCAGCCAGAATTCCATCGTCAGCCTGGGGCTGCGCTCCATCATGTGCGTGCCCATGAAGATCAAGAACGGCATCTGGGGCATCATCTACGTGGACAGCAACCGCCGCGCCAAGAACTTCACCAAGGAGGACCTCAACGTTCTGGAATGCCTGGCCGACCATGCCGCCATTGCCATCGAAAACGCGCACCTGCAGAAATCGCTCCTGGAGAAGCAGCGGATCGAACAGGAGCTGGAGTTCGCCGCCATCATCCAGCAGAGCTTCCTCCCCTCTTCGCCCCCCAAAGTCCGGAGCTATTCCATCGAAGCGCGGAATGTATCCGCCAAAATTGTCGGCGGGGACTTCTTCGATTTTCTGTCCCTGGACTCCCGGCGCCTGGGAATCGCCATTGGCGACGTTTCCGGCAAGGGGGTGCCGGCCGCGCTTTACATGGCGCGCCTGATCAGCGATTTCCATTTCCTGGCGCAGAACGAAAGCAGCCCGGCTGCCATTCTGAAAAAGATGAACGAGCAGCTGACTCTGCGCAGCCGGCGGGGCATGTTTGTCACCATGCTCTACCTTCTCCTGGACCTGGAAAGCGGCGCGGTTACCTACGTCAACGCCGGTCATCTGCCCTTCCTGATACAGCACCAGGGGCGCATTCACCTTTTATCGGAGGGAGAGGGCATCCCGCTGGGGATTCTCCCCGGGGCGGAATACCGGGACAGCCAGTTCACCCTGGCCCCCGGAAACCGGATTCTGCTTTATACCGACGGGGTGACCGAGGCGGCCGACACCAACCAGGAGCGCTTTTCCCTGGAACGCGTGATCCGTCACATGGCCGAGGCGGCGCCCACGGCTCAACTGGCCCAGTCGCTGTTCGAGGAAGTGCAGCACTTTTCTGCGGGAGCTCCGCAGCATGACGACATCACCCTGCTTTGCGTCCATCGCCTGAGCGCCTAGAACCGCCTATGAACCAGCACCAGATCATGATCCGCTTCCCGAGCAATCCGCGCTTTATGCAGGTGGTCCGGGGAGTAATTTCCCATATGACCGGACTGGCCGGCTTCTCGGAAAAGGAGACCCGGCTGGTCACCCTGGCGGTCGACGAAGCCTGCACCAATATCATGCGCCATACCTACAAGAACGAGCCGTGCCAGCCCATCGAGGCCTGGTGTACAATAGATAAAGAGTACCTTCTGTTTCAACTTCTGGATTATGGCGAGGCGATTGATCCGTCGCGTATTCGGCACCGCGAGCTGGACGAGGTTCGACCAGGGGGGCTGGGCACATTTTTTATGAAAAACATCATGGATACGGTCGAATACCGGCAGCGCCCGGAAGGCGGAAACGAAATCCGGATGATCAAGAAGCTGCCCAGCCAGAAATCGGACTCCGGAGCGGATCCCCCCGGCCCGGGCTAAGGCCGGCGGCGGATTCCTGCCCGGCCCAGAACTCCGGGTGGCACGGCAATTTTCTTTCCCTGCCTCCCTTTTCAGTTTCTTTGGGCAATGATAAAGTATCACCATTAATTTTCAGAAATAATCATGAACATCAATAGCCAAACGAAAAACCAAATCACCACCATTGAACTTTCCGGAGCCGTAGACCTTTATTCCTCTCCCCAGGCCAGAAAGGCGATCCTCAGCGCCATGGAGGATGGAAAGCCCAGGCTGGTCATGATCAACCTCAGTGCGGTGACCTACATCGACAGCTCCGGGGTGGCCACCCTGGTGGAAGGGTTGCAGATGGCCAAGGAAAAAAAGTGCAAATTCTGCCTGGTTGGTCTCAGCGATGCCGCCCGGGAGGTTTTTGAGCTGGCCCGCCTGCATAAGGTTTTTGACATTTTTCCCAGTGAAGATCTGGCTTTGAAACAATACGGTCTGAGCAAATGACTCGTGCCGTCGCTGCACTCGGGCGCGGCGTTCTCGCCGGTTTCACCTATCTGGGAGGCGTATCGCGCCTCACCAAGGAAACGCTTTACTGGACCTTCGTCGCCCCGATGCGGGGCAAAGGGCTCCGCTGGAAAAGTTCGGTCCAGCAGATGGTGGTGGTCGGCGTCAACTGCCTGCCGATTGTCATGACCATCGGATTTTTTGTCGGCTTGATCCTGGCTCTCCAGGGAGCCAACGAGCTGAAGCGCTTCGGTGCCATACGCTTTGTCGTCGATCTGGTGGCGGTCACCATGACCCGGGAGCTCGGTCCGCTGATCACCGCCATCATCGTTACCGGCCGCTCGGGCTCGGCATTTGCCGCCGAGCTCGGCACCATGCGCGTTTCCGAGGAAATCGACGCCCTGCAGACCATGGGGCTCAATCCGACGAAATTCCTGGTGGTCCCCAAGCTGCTGGCCACCCTGTTCATGCTCCCCTGCCTGACCATCGCTTCCGATTTTTCCGGGATTCTGGGCTGCATGGCTTTCTCGATCTGGGAAATCGGCATGAGCGCGACCACCTATTTTTCCGCAGTGCGCGATGCGCTGATCCTGAATGACATCTATACCGGGCTGGTGAAAAGCCTGGTCTTCGCCCTGGTGATCACCAAGGTGGGGTGCTTTGAAGGCATGCAGGTCAGCGGGGGCGCCGAGGGAGTCGGCAAAGCCACCACCGCCTCGGTCGTCAAGTCCATCTTCCTGATCATTATTGCCGATCTGATTTTCACTTCCATTTTCTATTATTTCTGATAACATCCCTTGCCGCAGCCAGACAGATAAGGATACAGAAAACCGCTTACGTTATGAACGAGGAGAGGAACGCCTGCACCATCCAGGTTAAAAACCTGGTCACCCATTACGGGTCCCGCAAAATCCTGAACGGAGTCAACCTGGATATCCTGACCGGAGAAACCATGGTGATCCTGGGGCGGAGCGGATGCGGGAAGAGCACCCTGCTTCGTCACCTGATCGGATTGCAGCGCCCCTCCTCCGGCGAGATTTTCATCAACGGCCAGGACATAACCCGGATGAACGATGAGCAGCTCAACTCCATACGAACCCGGATGGGGGTTCTTTTTCAGGGAGCGGCGCTGTTCAATTCCATGACCATCGGGGACAACGTCGCCCTTCCCCTCCAGGAGCATACCCGGCTGAATGAGTCTACCATCCAGATCATGGTGCGCATGAAGCTCAGCCAGGTGGGCCTCGGAGGATTCGAGGAATATCTTCCCTCACAGCTGAGCGGCGGGATGAAAAAACGGGCCGGACTGGCCCGGGCCCTGGCCATGGATCCGGAAATCCTCTTTTTCGACGAACCTTCGGCCGGCCTGGATCCCGTCGTCTCCGCCTCCCTGGACGAACTGATCCTCAAGCTGAAAAAAGCCTTCCGGATGACGATTGTGGTCGTCACCCACGAGATGGCCAGCGCCTTCCTGATTGCCGACCGGATCACCCTTCTGGACCAGGGGGTGGTCCTGGCCAGCGGATCGCCGGAGGATATCAGGGCCAGCACGCATCCCAAGGTGCAGCAGTTTCTGCAGCGGAAGCCGGAAGAAGCCAGCACGGATGATCAAACCTATTTAGAGCAGTTGACCAAATAACCAGGAAAGGAAGCATCTCCCATGACGGAAAAAGCCAGTGAAGTGAAGGTGGGAATTTTTGTTGCGGCCGCGATGCTTCTTCTTTTATTCACCGTTTTCAGCATCAGCCGCTGCAACCCGTTCCGACTGGAACCGCTTCACTACCAGGCCCGGTTCCGCTTCGCCGGAGGGCTGACGGAAGGGACCGTGGTCCGCTTCGGCGGACTTTCGGTCGGCCGCGTGGAAAAGGTCGGGATCATTCCCACCCCGGAGCAGGGCAACATGGTTTTGATTTCGGTTTCGCTGAATCCCGGCACGCCCGTAAAAAAGGACAGCGAAGCGGTCATCACTTCCCTGGGCGTGCTGGGGGAAAACTATCTGGAAATCGGCCTGGGCGGACCCAAGTCGGAACCGCTACCCCCGGGATCCTTCCTGCCCGTCAAGGAATATCCCAGCATGCAGGAGGTTTTTTCCAAAGTGGACCTGGTCCTGGGCGATGTCCAGAAGCTGATCAAGGACGTGAACCGGCAGATCGAGCAGATCTCCGGGAAGGCCAACGTTCTGCTGACCGACATGGATAAAACCTTTTCGGACGGAAACCAGAAAAAGCTTTCTTCCATTCTGGATCAGACCGACGACCTGATACGCAAAACCGGCCCGCAGCTCAACGAGACCATGACGATGGTGCGTGATGCCACCCGGCGGGTCGATCCGATGTTTGCCAAGGTGGAGGGCGTCATTCAGAAGGTGGACAAGCTGATCGGCAATATCGACGCGACGATTGCCGAACTGAAGCCGGAAGTGAAAACTTCCCTGGGCAATGTAGACAAAACCCTGGAAGAAGCGCGCCTGGCTCTGTCGGAAATGCGCTCCCTGCTGGCCACCAACCGCGGCCCGCTGGATACCATTCTGGAAAACATCCTGGTCACTTCCGACAACCTGCGGGAGCTGAGCGACACACTCAAGCAGCGCCCGTCCAGCCTGATCCGCACCCCTTCTTCAAAACCCCGCATTCCACCGGAGATAAATCAACGATGACCGCAAAGTCTATTCCGATTTCCACAGACCGCCATCCTGCCGCAGGGCCTGCCGGGCGCTGGGCTTTCGGCCTCGGCCTGCTTGGGCTTTTTTCGGCGATGATCGCGGCGGGAGCAGGTTGCGGCAAAGCCTTGCCCACGCATTACTACGACATCCGCTACCCGGCGGCGTCGCCCCTGTTTTCGACTCCCAAGGTAAAAGCCACATTGGCCGTCGCCCCCTTCACCGCCCCTTTTTCCTACCGGCAGAATCGCCTGCTTTACCGGGAAGGCCCCCAGGAAGCCAAAGTGGGATTTTATGAAGACCGCCGCTGGATCAGCGCCCCGACCGAGCTGCTGACCCTGGCCGCCGTGCAGCACCTCCGGCAGTCCGGCATTTTCGACAAGGTCGTCCCGCAGCAGGGAGACACGCCGGCCGATTTTATCCTGCGGGGCAAAATCACCGCCCTCGATGAGCTGGACAAACCGGACGGCTACTATGCGCAGGTGGGGCTCGAGCTGGAGCTGTACCGCTCCGCCGACGCCCGGAAGCTGATCTGGACGGGAGCCGTCCAGCACCAGCGGAAGACCACCGCCCGGGATCCGGACGTCATCGCCAACGAATTGGCCCTTGCCGTCGGGGAAGCCTTGCAGATGCTGGCTTCCAAAATCCTTCCGGCCCTCGAACCGGCCACCACCAGATAGACCATACAGAACATTATGGGGAATTCGGCGTCCAGCTTCCATTTTCGAGACTACCAGCCCCGGCGCCTGGAAGTCATCGATACCACCCTGCGGGAAGGATCCCAGACCTCCCTGCTGCACGACCATTACAAGTATTTTTTCAACCTGGACGACAAGCTGGAGATCCTGCGCGCGCTGATCATTTACGGGGTCAAGTTCATCGAGCTGTTCGCTCCGATTGTCAGCAGCAAGGAAAAGGAGGACTTCCAGGCGCTAAAGGCCGCCCGGAACAGCCTGATCACCCAGAAGGGATATACCTTTCTTCTGGCGCATGTCCGCTGCGCCCCGGCCGACATCCAGGCAGCGGTGGACGCCGGCTTCGACGGGCTCAACTTTTATATCGGCACCTCGCGCACCGCCCGCCAGGCCAGCCATGGCCTGGATTTGAAGGAGATCGCCGAACGGGCCGGCCGCCTGATGGAGGAAGTTCGCCGCAGCTACCCTCACCTGATTCTTCGCTTCAGCGGCGAGGATGCCTTCCGCACCCCGCTGGAGGACCTCTTCCGGGTTTACGACCGAATCGTGCCTTTTGTCGACCGCCTCGGAACTCCGGACACGGTCGGAGTGGCCACCCCGCCGCTCACCGCTCTGCGTCTGCAGGCCCTCCGGGAACGGTACCCGACCATGGAATTCGAGGGGCACTTCCACAACGACCGGGGATTTTCGCTGGTCAACTCGCTGGAAGCGGTGCGCAGCGGAATGCGCTACCTGAACACTACGGTGCTCGGCATTGGCGAGCGCTCGGGCATTACCTCCCTGACCGCCCTGCTTTTCAACCTGTTTATCGAAAAGGAATACGATCTCCTGGAGGGATATCATCTCCGCGGGTCCTATCCGCTGAACGTCATGCTGGCCGATAAGCTCAAGCTTCTGGTCCCCTCCTCGGAACCGGTCAGCCTGACCAACCGGACCCATACCGCCGGAGTGCACCAGAAGGCGGTCCTCGCCGACCCGTCGGCCTACGAAGCGCACCCCCTGGATCATTTCGGTGTGACCGAATCGGAAATCCTGCTGGGTCCCCTCAGCGGGTGGAACATGGTACATTACTACCTGAAGGAAATTAAGGGTTTCATGGTGGATGAGGCCGAAGCCAAAGCGGTCGCCGCGGCGTTCAAGGAACGGATTTATCACCTGGAGGTCAGCCAGTCGCCGGCGGACCTGCTGGTCAGCCTGGCGGAAAATGACTTCGGCCTGACGCGGCTCTCAGCCCCCGAGGCCTTCCGTAATACAATCGTACAGAATATGGGAACCCGAACCGAGCAGGAAACCTGACGGACCGGGGCCAGACCCCTAAGAAGAATCATCGCGCCAAGACCTCATGTCCGCTTCCTACCCCACCCCGGCCCTTCGCATTCTGATTGCCGACGACAACCCGGTCAACCGGATGGTGCTGGGTGCCTGCCTGCGGTCCCTGGGATATGAATCCAAAGCGGTAGCCGACGGCCGGGCTGTCCTCCAGGCGATGGAGGAAGAATCCTTTGACATTATTTTCATGGACCTGCACATGCCGGTGATGAGCGGGTTCGAGGCGGCATCCGGGATTCGCAAAAAAGGATCCGATCCGGAGCGGCCATGGATCGTCGCCCTGACGGCCACCGCCGGTCCGAACGACCGCCAGGGCTGCCTCAGCCATGGGATGAATGACCTGGTGCTCAAGCCGGCCGGCACGCCGGAAATCTCCCGGATTCTGGAGCTGGTCACCCGGAAGCGGTTTTGCCCGGAAGCCCCGGAGCAGAAAGAGACCGCTCCGCCGGAGCGGACGCCCGGGCCTTCCGACGATACGGACCTGCCTTGCCCGCCGGTCTGCCTGGAGCGGCTGCTGGAAAATTGCGCCGGCAGAAAAGACTTTGCCGAAAAGCTGATCCGGATTTTCCTCCAGCGGTTTCCTCACGATTTGCAGGAAATCCTGATGGCGGCGGCCGGCGGACACCCGGAAAAAGTGGTCTCCGTGGCTCACCGCCTGAAGGGCACCGCCGCCACGATTGCCGCCGACTCCCTGCATCGCAAGGCCGATGAACTGGAGCGCCTGGCGAGCCAGGAGATTCTGGGCGAACCGGCCTCCGAGGCGGTGCGGGAGCTGGAGTGCCTGGCTGAACAGATCCGCCGCTTCCACAAGAGTCTGGCGTCCTGAAGCATCCGGTTATGAGTGAGCAAAATTCGAAATCCCCTTTGATCCTGATCGTCGAAGACGATGACAGCTCCGCATCCCTCCTGGAAAGCATTCTGACCCGGGAAGGCTTCCGGACGGCGCTGGCCATCAACGGGGCCCAGGGTCGGGCTCAGGCCATCGAGGTATCTCCCGACCTGATCCTGATGGACATCCAGATGCCGGAAGAGGACGGCCTGACGGCCTGCCAGAAGCTGAAGTCCCACCCGATCACCGCAACGATTCCGGTCATTTTTCTGACCGCGGTCCATGAGACCGCCGCCAAGATCAAAGGGTTTGCTTTCGGCGCGGTGGACTATATCACCAAACCTTTTGAAACCGCGGAAGTGCTGGCCCGGGTCCGGCTGCACCTCAAGCTGCACCTGGCCTACCGCGACCTGGTGGAAACCTACATCTACAAATTACAGCAGCTGACCGAAGCGCAGCAGTCCATCCTGCCGCATCCCGAGGACCATCCCAAAGCCAAATTCTGCGCCCTTTACCGGCCGCTGGAGGAAGCCGGAGGAGATTTCTTCGACGTGCTGCCGGTGGGTTCGGATATTTACGACTACGTGGTGGCGGATGTCTGCGGGCACGACCTGGGCAGCTCCCTGGCCACCGCCTCGCTGAAAGCCCTGCTGCATCACAATCCGCGGACCCTGTACACCCTGCCGGAATCGCTTTCCATCATTAACGAGGTGATGTGCGGCGTCTTGACCAAGGGGAAATACCTGACGCTCTGCATGGCCCGCCTGAACCGCATGAAGCGCAAACTGACCCTGGTCTGCGCCGGGCACCCTCCCCCGATTTACGTGCGCAAGGACCGCAGCGCCGCCCCGGTGGAAAGCCACGGGGACATCATCGGAATCCTGCCGACCATCTCCCTGGAGACCAAGGAAGTCATTATCTCCCCCGGGGACCGCTTCTATATCTACACGGACGGGCTGATCGAAAAGCAGTCCAGCAGCTCCCTGCAGGCCGGCATCCAGGAACTCACGGACATCTGCGCCCACTATCACGACCAGCCCCTGCCGGTTGCCGTCCCGTCGATCGTGCGGCGCCTGTTCCCCAAGGAAGCCCCTCCCGAAGACGACATCCTGCTCCTCGGGGTGGAAATCTGACGGCTGGATCCGGGCGCCCGCCCCGGCACTCCGGATTAGCTCCCTTGTCGGCTTCGCAGGTTGTTTTAGGAACCTTTTGCCAAGCGATCCTTCCTGATAATCTCGCAAAAAGTAACCATCTTCTTTCGACCTGCCCTTTCGCCTTTCTTCCCGTTCTTCCTTTCTTCCTGCAAGCCTTTTCTTTTCACAGGAAGACGGGAAGATCAGGAAGGAAGAAAGAAGCCGTACGTATATTTCGGAAGGAAGAGGGACTTTTTACCGCTTCATCCTTCCTGGTGAAGCGGCAAAAGCCTCACAAACTTTCTTTTTTTGGAAAAAGCCAAGGGTCAAAGGCCCGGAACATAACAGCCTGGGGTGGGGCGCTGCGCAGCCGCAGGTACGCATTTTAGATATGCGCCAGGGCTGAAAGCCCGAGACATTATTTCGACGGACGCACGCCCGGGGAAGGCAGGCCCGCGGTCATCAGGTCCGCAGCAGCACTTCGCGTATCTTATCCGTCAGGTTCCTCACGGAATATGGCTTTTGGATGAAGTGCATCCCGGCGTCCAGCACTCCGTGGTGAGCGATGACATCGGCGGAATAGCCGGAGGTGAACAGGCGCTTCATTTTAGGATAAAGCGCCAGCAGGCTCCGGGCCAGATCCCGTCCGTTCATTTCCGGCATGATCACATCGGTCATCAGCAGGTGGATCTGCCCGGCATGCGACTCGGCCATGCGAATCGCCTCACGCGGACCCGAAGCGGTCAGAACGGAATACCCCTGTCTTTGCAGCATCTGGGAGGTCATCTTTAAAATAGCCGGTTCGTCTTCAACCAGGAGGATGGTTTCCCGCCCCGGCAAAATGTCCTCGACCCGGTATAGCTCCATCCGGAGCCGGTCTTCCGCACTCTCCTGCCGGGGAAGATAGATCTTAAAGGTGGTTCCCATGCCCGGTTCGCTGTAAACGTTCAGCAGGCCGTTGTTCTGCTTGACGATGCCGTAAACGGTGGCCAGCCCCAGGCCGGTCCCCTTGCCGACCCCCTTGGTGGTAAAAAAGGGCTCAAAAATCCGGGCCATGGTGTCCTGGTCCATCCCGCAGCCCGTATCGCTCACCGACAGCAGGTTGTACTCGCCGGGCGCGAAGTCGGCGTGCTCCTGCCGGTTGGCCTCCTCAAAACAGACGCTGCCGGTCTCGATGGTGATTTTCCCGACATCGGCAATGGCATCCCGGGCATTCAGGCAAAGGTTGGCCAGGATCTGGTCCAGCTGCGTCGGATCAATCTTCACTTCCCCCACATTCCGACCGGGTTTCCAGGACAACTGAACATCTTCGCCGATGAGCCGCCGCAGCATCTTGAGAGCCCCTTCCACGGCGCGGTTCAAATCGAGCACCTTCGGTGCCACAGTCTGCTTCCGGGCGAAGCCCAGCAGCTGCCGGGTGATGTCGGCCGAGCGCTCCGCGGCTTTTTGCACCTCCTGCAGGTCATAGTAAAGCGGGTGGCCGGAGCCGATCTGCTCCATGGCCATTTCCGTATGCCCCAGGATCACTCCCAGCATATTATTGAAATCGTGGGCCACACCTCCCGCCAGACGGCCCACGGACTCCATCTTTTGCGCCTGGACCAGCTGCGACTGGAGTTTTTCCTTTTCCTCTTCGGCTTTCTTGTGCTCCGTGAGATCATGCAGCAGCATCAGGTTTTTATTCCCGAAGCGGCTTCCCCAGACCTCCACGGTGCGCACCGTGCCGTCCCGGCAGGCGATCCGGGATTCCAACCTCCGGACTTCTGTTTTTTCCCGCACCGCGTCTTCCTCGTACCTTTGCCAGGTTTCCCGAACGGCACGCCGGTAAGCCTCCTCGGGATACGCCAGCCGATACCAATCTTCCAGGGTGGGAACATCGGAGCGGCTGTAGCCGAAGGTTTCCGTAAACCAGCGGTTCACGAACTCGATTTCGCCGCGGTCGCTGCGGATGACGATGGAAATCGGGGTCTGCTCGGCCAGCTGCCGGAAATGGGCTTCGCTGGCGCGCAATTCCTCTTCAATGCGCTTCTCGTAGGCCAGTGCCTTGGCGAGTTTGAGGTTGCTGAAGCTGGATCGCGCCACCAGATCGGATAGCCGCTTTAAAAAATCCATGATGCCTTCGATCTTTTCCCGCCGGACACGGGGAACCCGGCGCAAGGCAGCCAGGTAGCCTTCCCGGTCGAAGCCATACCGATCCGCCTGGGCCAGGAACGCCTCTTCCTCCACCGTTTCTCCTTCCAGGAAAAACTGCCCGCAGGAGAGGTAGGCGACCGGAACACCCCCGATCACCAGGGGCGTAGCTACGTCCCAGAGTCCGTTCCGGCAATGATGGTAGACGTGCTCCCCCTTGGGGATTTCCCGGGCCAGGAAAAAATCGCTTTCCGCGCAGTGCCGCAGCGCTTGCGGATGAAGGCGATGATAACGCGTACAGATGTCCTGCCAGCCGCTGGCCAGCAGCACTTTTCCGGTGCGGTCCAGGATGGCCACCGAGGCCTCCGCGATCCGGCTGAAATGGTCCAGGAGCGGCTGCAGCGCGGGAATATCGAGCAGGTTGGCCAGCTCCTCCTCCGTCACTTCGACATCCGGAGAGAGAATGGAGTCCAGCTTCAGCCGCAGCTGCTCTTCTCTCTGCCGCAGACTTTCCAGGGCCTGCTTGCGCTCGGTTATATCCTGGAAGGCCCCCTGAATCCGGACGATGGCCCCGCTGCTTTCGCGCAGCGCTTCGCCGGTGGTGCGAACCCACAGCCGGTTTCCATGGGCGGTGGTGATTTCCAGCTCCTCGTCGTAGGCGGTTCCGTCCTCCAGGCACTTTTGAAATACCTCGGTGATGCGCGCGCTGCTGGCGGGAGTATAGAACCGGATCGCTTCTTCGACCGAGGGCGAATAGCCCGGCGGAGTCTGGTGAATCGCCGCCACTTCATCGGACCAGAACACCTGCCGGCTGGGAACATGGTAGCTCCAGCCTCCGAATCGCGCCGTTCGTCCCGCCATCCGCAGCAGGGCCTCGCTTTGCCGCAGGCTTTCCTCCGACTGCTTTCGGGCGGTAATGTCCACTTCCACGCCGTCCCAGACCAGCTGTCCGGAGGGCAGGCGGCGCGGGGTGGAAGTATATTCGAACCACCGAACCCGCCCGCTGGGCAACCGGCTCTGCACCTGGACCCGCAGCGGCATGACTTTGCCCAGGGCCTCTTCCTCGCACCTTTGCACCAGAGCGAGGGATTCGGGGAGCAGCTGCCGGTAAATCACCCCGGCATCGGAGAGCACTTCTTCGGCGGTCACTTCGTTCAGGCGCTCGACTCCCCGACTGACGTAAGTAAACCGCCGCCCCAGTTGCGGATCCGCCGTCAGCTGGTAGACGACCGTGTCGCTGAGGTGATCGGCCAGGGAGCGCAGCCGTTCCTCCCGGTCCTGCAGCTCCGCTTCGGCCCGCTTGTTCTCCACGATCGCCTGGATATGGCTCAGAAAGGTGGTGAGCTGGGTGATATCCTCCGTCTGGTACGGAGCGGCACGGTTGGCCACCGCAGCGACCGAACGGATGCGCCCCTGAACCGTGTGCGGCACCACCAGCAGGTTTTGCAGCGGAACATGCCCTTCGGGCAATCCCTTCTTGGCTGGATGGGCGGCCTGGTAGTCGTTGAGCACCAGGGGTTCCCGACGGCGGACCGCTTCCGCCCAGACGCCGGCCTCTGCGATCCGGAACATGGTCGGTTTGACCACCATGGCGCACTCCTTCATGGCGCTGCCGGTCCAGGAGTGAATGGTCATCACCGACTCGTCTTCGCTGATAAAGCCGTAGAAGCCGTATTCGCTGCGGGTCATGCGGGCGATGGTGGACAGAATGTGGTCGGAGATGGTCTTCATGTCGGCCGTCGCCAGGGAGGAGACGCTCCACAGAGCTTCCAGCCGTGCGTTGGCGGCCTTCAGATCCTCTTCCAGCTGCTTGCGCCCGGTGATAACCTGGAAAAAGACCGAGATCCCTTCCCCGCGGGGAAAAACGCGCACCTCATACCAGTTGGCATAGGGGGGAATTCCGAAATAGGTTTCAAACTCCAGGCGCACCTGCTCGCGCACGGCCCGGGTATAGTTGACTTCGAACAGCGAGCCGCGCGCTTCGGGGAAGGCCTCGAACAGGTTGCGCCCCAGAACCTCCTCGCGCCGGCGGTGAAGCATGCGCTCCGCGGCGTCGTTCCAATACTCGACCACCAGATGGCGGTCCAGCAAAAAAAAGGCATCGCTTATTCCGGACAGAATGCGGCGGATCTCATCATCCGGCTGCCGGACTTCGCCTGCGGCGGTTGCATCGGTTCCCTGCGGCTGGTCGATCATCCTGTTTTCCCCCGTTTCTGGCTGAACTCCCGGCAATAGAACACGGCACGTATGCCGGCACCATCAAAGGAAAAATGCCCTGTGCAGCAATAGTGAATAAATCGGGGGGAAATGTCAAGGCACGCCGGGGCGGCCCGCAGGCCGCCGGCCGGTTTCACCCGGATGCCTTCCCCCTCGGCGGTGAAACCGGGGGTCTTCAGGGGAAGATCCTGCCGGAGTTCAGAATCCGTCCGGGGTCAAGAAGATCCCCGGAGAGGCTGCTTCCGCTTCCCGGTTTCCGCAATCAGGAATGGACTAATTGTTTCAATACCGGATCCGTAAGCGGGAGATACTCCTGCCATGCGGAACCCCTTTGGGGAAGTGGCAATTGCGGCCATTTGCATAAAATTTCCCTTTCCAACGTTCTGCCCATCTCCGCCAATACCTTCAGCTGAGAAAGCACATGCTTTTTAGCCGCGGACCGAATCTCCTCCTGGTCCCTGACTGCCGATTCCAGGCTGGCGGTGAGCTTTTCGGCCAGGCAGAGATCGTCGCAATGAACCGAAAGATCCGGCCGCCGGATATCTTCCAGAAGATTTTCCAAGCGTTCGTCAAGGGTTACGGCCACAAAGGGAACCCCCTCCGGCATGGCCAGGACTGCCCCGTGAAAGCGGGAGGTAACGATGAGGGAGGACTTTCGTAAAAGAGATACGGTTTCGAACATATCGTAGCGCTCGGCTCCGAATATGGGCGCGTTGTTCAACAAGGCGGAAAGCATCCGACAGGATCGGCTGTCGATAAGCGATGTCCCGATGATCACCGGAAAGGCACGAAATCGGGAGAGATGGGCGGTTACGGCATCGGCCACGGCACCGAGATAGCGCGAGTGCTTCCGCTCGGCTTCCGGATCGGTTCGGTGAAAGGTCATCCCTCCCCGATGCGCGTAGGAGTATTTATCGGTGAAAAAACTTTGCAGCCATTTCACGGGATCCGTGGCCGATGGAACCCAGAAAGGATTGATCGGACATATGGAGATCACCGGAGTCTGGCCGTCCCAGCCGGCATCCTTCAGCGTCTTTTCGCCGAAGGAAGGATCCTTCGGATGAAACGTCCAGGCATTATCGGTTCCCAAAACCGGTTGCAGGGACAATTCCTGAAGAACTTTTTGAGACGATTTATTTCGGACGATAATATGCGAATCTTGGCAGGCCCATCGAACCAGCCGCTGGATCGGCGGGTCCATTTTGCCGGCTTCCACCCCCCAGGCGAAAGAAAGGTTCCCCGCTCGGTCCGCGGCTCCCATCAGCCCGGCAAAAGCCATCGTCAGCATGTTGCTCAGATTGCTTTTAAAGACGGCTCCCTCCACAACCATGCTGATATGATTCTTTCCGGCTTGTTCAAAAATGAACCGGTCCAGGCGTTGATGGGCGGTAATGCGGGTCGAGCCTTGAAAGTAACCCTCGGTATAGTCGAAGCCGGTTTGGGTAAACATGCCGCCCGCTTTTTTCCCGAGAACAAAGGAAAGGGCCGAGAGGTTCTCTTTTCCGGCAATGTGGGTGATTTGCCGTACGGCTTCCTCCATTCGGGCGTCCGCGCCTGCATTCCTGACTCCGGAAAACCCGAACAGGAATACCTGCAAAGGCGGAGGGGCCGAGTGAACCCGGCTTCGGGTTCCGGCAGGCTCCATTTTCCTGAGCTGCCGGGTAACGTGATGGCATACGAGCTGTTCCATTAATTTCATAATGAGTACCGGTCCGCTAGTCCTGTTGTAAAATGTCCTCTCCCATTCATGGTTTATTGAGGATACCGACATGGAAATCGATAAAAATAGTACTGTAAACCCGGCCAATCCCAAAGTCGCCCTGGTATTAGGGGGTGGAGGATTAAAACCCATTTCCGCGATTCCTTTGATTGATTTTCTGCTTCAATCCCGAATCGTTCCCGGTCTGCTGGCCGGCTGCAGCGGGGGAGCGGGGATGATGGCGCTCATGGCATCGGGTTATTCCACGCAGGAGATGATCGAATTGTTTCGGAAAACGCTGAACCCCAGGCTTTTTAAGAAAAACTGGAAAAGCCTTGCGGCCATGTTTGGCCTGGCTCGGGTGGATTTTGGCCGGGAGTTTTCCTTTTTCAAGCCGGAGCCGATCCAAAAGATGTTCCGCCGCACTTATGGAGACAGAACCTTCCAGGACCTGAAATATCCCCTGGTGCTGCAAACAACCGATTACGAGACGGGGGAACCGGTGGAAGTCGAAACGGGGGATCTGGCCTCTGCCGTGTATGCCTCCAGCGCCGTTATTCCCTTTTTCCCGCCGATCCTCGTAAATGGAAGAGTTCTTTTTGATGGAGTTTACTCTTCCCCTCTGCCCATTTTTGCGGCACTCAAACGCGGTGCGGACATCATCATAGCCGTGGATTTCATGGAGGACCTTCAGCCGCATCCGGCTAACTTTTACGAAGCCATGGTTCACGTGAACAAGGTTTACGCGCGGACCATCTCCCGGAGCCAGACCTCCTTTTCGATTGACCTCCACCATTACGAAATTGTCTGCGTGAAAGTGCGCTTCGAGAAGTACGTCCAATTATGGCATATCGATTCCTTTGATCTCATTCTGGAAGCCGGGAAAAAAGCGGTGGCCAAATACGGGAAGGAAATTCTGACAGTGTATCAATCCTTCCGCCACCAGGACGGACTTGCGCCGGATGGCGCCGGAGCCCCGCATGAACCCTCCCACTGAAGCCCCCCCGAACGGGCAGAAGGAGAAAATGGTTATCGGGAGCGCCTGCGTGGCGGTCTTTATGGCCACCTTGGATACTTCCATCGTCAATGTCTCCCTGCCGGAGATCTCCCGAAGCTTCCACATGGACACCGTTGGCGCGGTCGGAATCATTCAATACTACCAGCTTTTTCTGGCGGCGACCATGCTGGTTTGCGGCAAAGTGGCCGACCAGTTCCGCCTGAAAAGCCTGTTTATTGGCGGTTTCGGCTTGTTTACCCTCAGCTCGATCCTTTGCGCTGCAGCCCCGACGGCGGCGTGGCTGGTGGTCGGCCGCTCCATACAAGGCATCGGTGGCTCTCTGCTGACCATTACTTCCTATACCCTTGTTCCCAAGCATGTTCCCCGGGAGAATAGAGGAAAATCCTATGGTTGGATTACGACCAGCGCAGCCTTCGGCCTGACGATTGGCGCCCCTCTGGGAGGCTTCCTGACAGGATCCCTGTCCTGGCCCTGGATATTCTGGATTAATATTCCGATCGGTCTTGCGGCCATGTTTTTTGCCGGCACCTGCCTGCCTTCCGAACCGGGCCAGCGCGGCAGCCTCCGCAGTTCTGCAAGGCTGGATTTATGGGGAGCTGCCCTGAGCTTCCTGAGTGTCTGGTTCTTCCTCTACGCGATTGGCCCGGGACGAAAAAACGGCTTTTTCTCCCTTTCTGTTTTCTTTACCCTGCTGGCCGCCGGCACTCTCTTCGTCTGGTTTGTGCTGCGTCTGAAAAAAGTCCCCCACCCCATTGTCGATCCGCAGCTGTTGCGCGTGGCCCCCTTCATTCTTTCCGTGACCTCCGCCGTCAGCGCCTTCCTTTTTCTCGCCGGGAGTAATTTCCTTTATCCCTTTTTTCTGGAGCTGGTCAAGAAATTGAGTCCGGCGCAAAGCGGTTTGACGCTCACGGTATACTCCGTTGTGTACATGTGCATCTCCCCTCTGGCCGGCAGGCTCGCGGATACCATCGGGCCGGTGCGCACCTGCCGTATCGGCATGAGCTCCGCCTCCCTGGCCTGCCTGTTTTTTGTTCTGACCGTTCCCCAGGCGGGAATCTGGCCGGTGTTCGTTTTCCTGGCCTGGCTGGCCGCTTCCTTTGGATTCTTCATTGCCCCCAATAACCACCTGCTCCTGTCCCAGGCGCAGGAGGGAAATCAGGGCTCGGCCGCCGGTCTGTATGGCCTCCTGACCCGATTAGGAATGCTGATGGGAGTCGGCGTGATGGAAGCTCTTTTTTCCTCGATTGCCGGGCGGCAATCAGACGTTCTGCCGGCTCTTTCTGCAGCACCGCCGGCCGTGCTGCACGGTTTTCAAGCCGTTGGAATCGGCGGCATCCTGCTGTGTGCGTTTTCCGCTTTCCTTATGTTCCGGATCCCTGCTTCCACCTAACCCCGATCCCTGGCGATTCTCGCTTTCCCCGGGGCAGGCCAAGGATTAAAAGCCCGGCAGCCCGGCCCTGTCAGGGGAAAATCTTGCCGGGGTTCAGGATCCGTCCGGGATCAAAGAGATCCCGGATGCCGCGCTGGAGTTCGATCTGCGCGGTATCCAGCGCCAGCGGGATATATTTTCGGCGCACCGATCCGATGCCGTGCTCCCCGGTAATGGTCCCCCCGAGCGACAGGGCCAGGCGGTAGAGCTTCTCCTGAACCGGCGGCACCGCCGCGGCCCAGAACTCGGCCGGCAGCCGGTCCTTCAGCAGATTGACATGCACGTTGCCGTCCCCGGCGTGGCCGAAGCTGACGATGCGAATCCCGTGTTCCGCGGAAATCGCCCGGATGCCCTGCAGCAGGGCGGGGATTTCGGCCCGCGGCACGACCACGTCCTCCATGTGATTGACCGGACTTTCGTGCTTCAGGGCCTCGATGATTTTCCGGCGGAACTCCCACAGCCGGTCTCGTGTGGGACGGTCGCGGGCAACGAATCCGTCCTGCGCCCCGTGCTCGAGACACAGCTCGCTGACAATTTCATACTCGGCATCGACGGCTTCCGGGACGTTGCCGTCCAGCTGGATCAGCAGATGGGCGGCCGCGTCATGAAAAGGCGCCTCTTTCTCCAGCAGCCGCTCCACGGCGCGGATGCTGTCCCGCTCCATAAATTCGATCGCCGTGGGAAGAATGCGGTGGGCGATAATATCGGAGACGGTGTCGGCTGCCGCCTGGAAATCGTCGAACGGCACCAGCAGATCGATCTGCACTTTCGGCAGGGGGATCAGCCGCAGGATGATCTCGGTCACCACAGCCAGCGTGCCTTCCGAACCGATCAGCAGCTGGATGAAATTGTAGCCGGTCACATTCTTGACCAGCTTGCCCCCGGCCCGGACGATTTCCCCGGAGGGCAGCACCGCCTCCAGACCGCAGACATAATCCTTGGTGACCCCATACTTGACCGCCCGGGGCCCTCCGGCGCCTTCGGCGATATTCCCGCCGATGGTGCAGGAATCGAGGCTGGCCGGATCCGGAGGATAGAAAAGGCCCTCGGCCTCCACCGCGCGGTGGATATTTCCGGTGATAACCCCGGGCTCGACGGTAACCATCAGATTTTTCCGGTCGATTTCCAGGATGCGGTCCATCTTTTCCAGGGAAAGGACGATGCCGCCGCAAGCCGGGACGGCACCGCCGCTCAGGCCGTAGCCGGCCCCGCGCGGAGTGACCGGGATGCGCTCCCGCTGCGCCAGCTGGAAAACCCGGGCGACCTGCGCCGCGCTGCCGGCGCGCACCACGACCTCGGGAAAGGCCCGCAGCCCGACCACTTCATCGTGAGAGTATGGTTCCAGCGCCTCTTCCTCCACCAGAACCCGGTCTTCGCCGACGATGCCGCGAAGCTCCTCCACCACCCGCCGATCCACTTTTGCGTACATGATAGCCGTCCCTCCGCCCGATCCCAAGGTTTGTCCTGTCGAATAGCGCCTGGCGCCCGAGTGCGCCCTAACGTTAGTTTATGGCGCCTGGAAGCTAAAATCAAGGAAGCCGGCCGCTTCCCCGCGGCGCAGCCGAAACCGGGCGATTTTTTTCAGCCCACGAAAGGAATTTTGCAGCGCCATCCGCCAGGATGGCTCCGCGAAAAGTCCCCCGGGGCGACAGGCCCTTCCGCTTTTCTTCCCGCTCTTTCCATCTTCCTGTGAGCCCAATCTTTTCACAGGAAGACCGGAAGAGACGGAAAAATCCGTTCCGGCGGCTTTGTTCCGACTTTTCGCGAACGATTCCGGTATAGTATCTTAATGGGAAAGGAGCAAAGTGATGACAGGAACAAAATGGTGCACCCTCGCCGTTCTGGCGGCCGCGTTTGAGCTCTGCCCGTCTCTGGCGGCGGACCAGGGAAAGAAATGGAGATTGATTCAGCTCGATCCCCGTCACAGTCATGCCACCGCCATCCAGGCCGAATCCTCCGAGCGATTATCCGACGAGGTTTATGTCTACTCGCCGGGCTGCCCGGAACTCGATCAGCATCTGGCCCGAATCCAATCGTACAACTCCCGGAAGGAACGCCCGACCGGCTGGAAGGAAGTCGTCTACACCGGCAGCGATTATCTCCGGAAGATGCGGGAGGAAAGGAAAGGGGACCTGGTGGTCCTTTCCGGCAACAACCGGATCAAGATTGACTACATCGAAGAGTGCGTGCGCGCCGGCCTGCATGTCTTCGCCGACAAGCCGGTGGTCATCGATCCGCAAGGGTTTCAGCGGCTCCTGCGGATCGAGGCAGAGGCCAGACGCCGGAAGGTGCTGCTCTGGGATATGATGTCCGAGCGCTACAGCTATTACAACATTCTGCAGGCCGAGCTGATGCGCGACCGGCGCCTGTTCGGTGAGCTGCAGCGCGGTACCGCCGAAAGCCCTGCGGTTGAGGAAACCAACGTGCATGTCTACGGGAACGGCCGCCCCGTCTGGTTTTACGACGTCGAGCAGCAGGGGGAGGCGGTTCCGGACGTGGGGACCCATCTCGTCGACCTGACCTTCTGGAAATGCTTCCCGGAAACGGCCCTGGACTACCGTAAGGATCTCCAGGTCGATTCGGCCCGCCACTGGCCGCTGACGATCGAGCTACCCGCCTTCCTGGAAGCGGTTTCCATTCGCGAGCTGCCGGACTATTTGCGCCGCTGCCTGACCGGATCGGCGCTGCAGATTACCACCAACGGTTCGGTCGGCTACCGGATCCGGGGAATCCATGCCCGGGTAACCTCGCTCTGGTTTTTCCGGGCGGCCGACAACCGCAGCGGCGAAGAGCGCTCCTCCGCCTACCACGGAACAAAGTCGACGCTTTCCTATGAGCACCGGAAGCTATGGGCCCGGAAAGAGAGCGGCACGGACGAAAAGGAATTTCGGGCCGCCCTGCAAGCGGCCGTCGAACGTCTCCAGGCCATCTGCCCCGGCGTTTCCCTGTCGGCAGAGGACGCCTCAGGCAGGGTGGAGATCCGCATCCCGCCCGGCCGTCGCCATCCCATGAACGAGACCGGAAAGTTTCTGGAATTTCTGGACCAGGGGAAGATGCCCGCCTGGGAGAGCCCCAACCTGCTGGCCAAATACTACGTCACCACGCGGGCCCTGGAACTGGCCCGGGCTGCCGACCGGTAAGCTTCGCAGGTGTTAAGGAAGGACGGGAAGACTTGCAACAGGCGATCTTCCCATCCGGCGAAGGAGCCGGCCAATCCTCACCGAAAAACCAGTGGGAACCAGCTCCACCAGCGCATGACCGGCGGAGCTGCCACGCGGCTGTCCGGTTCGCTGCCGGGGGGGATAAACGGAAAGGTGGCAATCAACTTTTCTATCGCGATGCCCCCGGTTTGCTGAGGAGGCGTATCGGTGACGCTGATGGACAGCATGTACTGTGCGGGCGTGTTGCCGTGCACTTCGACCTGATAGACTCCGGTCGCACCGGCTCCAATGACGATGCTGACCTCATCGATACCGCTGGCAAGATTGCTCACCCAGGGCGGCGAACCGTCCGGAGGCCACACATAAAGATCCGGATCCCCCTGCAGGGGAGTCAGCGTTGCGGTCAGCGTCTGTCCGGCCCGGAACATCGGCTGCCGGTAGAGATGCACCTGGCGATTTCCGATGGTCTCGCTGGAGGGGAAAAAATTCAAAGTCCCCTTGTGCGGATACACGGATATCATGCCGGAATTGTCCATCGCCCAGACGTGGAAATAGTGCAGTCCCGGAAAAAAAACGATCTTCCAGGGGTAGTCGCGCGAGTAGGCGGAATAGCTCAGCCAGCCTTTGCGCTGAACAGGGACCCAGAAGTTGACATTCGGATTAAACCAGAGTTCCTCGTAATACAGATAGGCAACCCCCGACCCGGGCTCCGGATCGCTTGCAACCACGTCCAGCGTGATATCCTGTTGAGTGGTCGAAACCGCACCTTTCTGAATCGTAAAGCTGTCCACATGAGGCGGTACCTGATCGGCGGCCGGGGGCAGAACGGTTATCGACTTCACGATCCGGTTGTTTTCCTCGCGGGCCTCGGCAATCTCACCGAAAGGATCGATGATAGCGCAGAGCCGGCTTTCCCCGATGCCGGACGGAGACCACGTCAGGGCTGCGGTGCTGGCCGTGCCATCCGGCGAAACCAGCGCGGAATCCGTTCCCAGCAGTACTCCCGTGTCACAGTCTCCCTGCCGGAAGCTGACGTTCACATTCCGGGTGGCGGTTCCTCCCAGCCGGTGGACCACAAGTCCGATCGTCGCCGGGGAGCCGGCCACCGGGCTGACCGGCAGGGCCCATAGCTCGTTTTCGCTTCCGAACAAATCGTCTCCCGGAGAAAGGCTGTCCACCACGGTATAATCGGTCGCGGAAGCCGACTGGGTGCCGTCCGGATTCGTCGCCGTCACCACGTACTTTCCCGCGGCCAGTCCGGCAGGGATGGTGAGCAGCAGTTCGCCGGAACTGATAAAGGTAGTCTGCACCGGAACATCGCTGCCGCCTGCACCCCGCGCATGCCGCCCCGGCGATGCCCCCCGGCGTGGGAAAGACCCGTTTGCCTCTGCTCCGGTATGAACGGTGCGGGACAGAACCGCCGCCACACCGTCCGAAAATCCTTTCCCGTAAAGGATCACTTCGTTGGGCAGGCGGTCATAGCCCTGATCCGGCCACAGGCGGCTCGAGGAAGAGGAAACCGCGGGCGGAGGCGCGGGGGATAGGAGTGCCCGCACCAGGCGAAATCCGAAGTTGGACCCAATTCCGGACGGCAGGTTGCTGTCGCGGCTTCCGGACCGCAGATCGGCCGGAAAGCTTCCCCAGCCCCCTCCCCGAATCGCCCGGCGGGTGCCCCAAGAAGGCCCGGGATAGTTGGTCTGCGGTGCGGACGGATAAAATCCCTGCCAGTCCCAGCACCACTCGTAGACATTGCCATGGACGTCTTTCAATCCCCAGAGATTGGCGGCCTTGCTGCCGACGGGATGGGGTAATCCGGAAGTTCCTCCGCCCGAGTTGGCGCAAAACCAGGAGGTCATTTCCAGGCTGGCCAGAGTCCCGGTTAAACAACTGGTGGTAACCGCAGAAGTATAGGCGGGCTCGGGGACCGAAAACGGCCCGAGCGTACCCGCCCGGGCAAAATATTCCCACTCTCCTTCGGTGGGGAGCCGATAGCCGCCGGCATGAAAATTACAATACACCGGTTCGCTGTTGAAGTTACCGGCATCCACCGGCTGGGAAAATCCGGCATCTTTAAAATAAGCCCTGGGCAGGCCCTGCTGCAGGGACAGCAGATTGGAAAACAATACCGCCTGGTACCAGGTCAGGCTCTGGACCGGGTAGTTGGGGCCGGATACGAATACAGTATAGGAGGGATCCGCCGGAAGGCCGGGTTGGACCGCTTTCAGGCTGGCCCACATCTGCTGGGTAACCTCCGTTTCCATGACCGCCAGGTCCCGGGTAAGCGAATGCCGGAACAGGGGGCCTTCAAGGGAAATGCGGCCGGCTTCCGAAGAGGGCGTACCCTGAACAAACACGCCGGACGGGACAAAGCGAAGGTTTCCCACGAGAGAATCCACGGCGTAAAGGCTGCCGGCAACACCCGCCGCGGAACCGATGCCGACCAGATAGTCCCCCCCGCTGGCAGCCGGACCGTTCTGGGAAAACCATCCGGCCAGGTTGGTACCCGCAGTGCCCCGTGCCGCCTGAATGTAAATCCAGCCTCCGCTGTTCTGCAGGCTGCTGCTGTTGCCGGAACCAAGGAAATCAGGGAAATTTCCCGCCGCGGCCGAAGGGGGTGCGACTGTATATTCCTTCAATCCCGCAACCGACACCGCGTCGCCCGTTTTGAGAGCCGATGAGATAGTCCCGCTATAAATCCACGGGGTCAGCGAGGCGGAGCCCGCTTCGATCCGATACGCGTTGGATGCAGTGACATAATTGTCCTGAAAGGCGAAAAAGGTGAGGCGGTTTCCGAAGGGAACTCCCTGGCTGATCTTTCCGGCGGTCCCCGCCGTGGCCAGAAAGGACTTCAGTACCAGCGCTGCAGGCTGAAGCTTCTGAAACAGCCGGGTGGTGCCGTCCAGGACATTGCCGGTAGCATAGGGCATGTTGGTTGGCCAGCCGAGATCATAAATGAATTCGGTAGTGCTGTGGGGAACCGGAGTTCCTGCGGAATCCACGGCCAGCCGTCCCAGGGCATTCCGCATGAAGACCGATCCGGTCCCCAGGTGGGTTGTCCACACCTGTCCGCCGAGAAAGTTGAAGGCAATGGCCCGAAGATCAGCCGGCTCATTCCGTGGATCGACAGGAACCGCCGTCATGACGAAACGCCCGCCGGAAGCCGATCCTACCGGCAGGCTGCCGGACCGCCGGAACGGGCTGGTTCGAATATCGGACGGGTCAATTACCAGGGTCTGCCCCGGGGAGAGCAGATCCACATAATCGAGAAGTTCCGACAAGTCCCCATGGGCACCCACGGAATAATACCGGTAATGCAGGGCGGCATAGGTATTCAGGGAGGTATTGGTAATGGTCAGGTAGGATTTCCAAGATCCGCGGTACGGCACATCGCCCTCTTCAAAGCAGTAGATCAGCTGCCCGGCCGTACGGCTGCTATAGGGACCGGGAATGGCAGGAGATTTTCCGTCCTGCGCCGCGAGGCAGGAGATTGCCAGAGGTAAAAACCACAGGGCAAGACGTGCCTTATTCATGCCGCCTCCAAACCAGACAAACCGGAAGTACGCTATTCCCGGAGAAGGCCATCCTCAGTTCTTGAATGCCGGCAAAAGATCGACTCCGCCGGTCGTCCCGTTTTTCGCCTGGAAAAACCATCCGAGCAAACTGCACCCGGCCGGCAGAGTGGGTGCAGAAATCCACAACCAGCCGCCGGTTCGGATATGGTCGTGAAAAGAATAACTGACAAAGTCAGGAAAATTACCCGCGGCATTGGCCGGATTCGGGAAGAAAGTGTACTCCTTCAGGCCGCTGCAGCTTCGGGGGGAGGCCGACAGAGCATTTTCCAGACCGTCAAAAACGAAGGTCGTTACGCTCAGGTTGGGGGCCTGCAGGACCATGGGGTAGCCGGGATCCGTATATGTATCCTGAAAAGAGAGAAAGGTAAGGCGATTCCCGAAGGGAACGCCGGGCGTCAGGCTGGCCGAGGGAAAGTAGTTGGTCAGGAGAAGCTTCTTGGGGCGAAACTGCTGAAACAGGCGGCTGGTGCCGTCGAGATAAAACAGGACGCCCTCGGCTCCGGCCACTCCGGAATAGGCGGGGTGGATGGGAGTTCCATCGGAAAATACCGCCATCCGGGAGACCGCATTATAAACCAGGCTGTGGCCGTTGGTCAGACAGCGCACGGAGGCCTCTCCGGTCAGCCAGTTGAACGGAATCGCCTTTGGCGAGGAAGGATATTCCTGGTTGACCGGGGTTGCCGTAAGGAGATAGATTCCGTCGGTAGCCCGTCCGACATAGGCATTGTCGGACGGGCGGCGGAGATCCTGCGGATCCAGGATCACCCGCCGGCCCGGCTGGACAAAGTCGGAAAACTGCAGCACCACGCTCAGGGCCGGACTGTAAAACTGGAAATGGATTTTCACTTTGGCAGAAGGGTGAACATTGGTCAAGGTAAGGCTGGAGCGCCAACTGCCGCGGCTTCCGGAATTCTGTCCGCCGACAGAATTGCCGTCTTCATAGAAGTAGATCAGTTGTCCCCCCAGCCGGGAGTTCCATGGCACCGCAAGAAAGGGGGAAAGATCTTCCTGGGCGAGAAGGCCTCCTGACGGGGCCAGCAGGCACAGGACCACAATCCAGCCGCAATAGCAGCGCCACATGGTATGGTTCCCTCCTCTACTTCAGGATCAGCGGCAGGAAGATCTGCCGCAGGTTCGCCACCGGAACGGCAATCAGCACGTCCGGTTCCCGGTCAGGGGGGATGGCCGCGGCAGCCAGGATCTCCTTGTCCGGATCAATCCCTCCCCAGGGCAGCGGCATTTTCTGCAGCCGCGCATCCTGGATTTCCATGGTCAGCCGATATTGCGCGGCCGTATTGCCATGTACCTCAACCTGGTAGGTCCCTGTCGCCGTAATGGCCAGGACATACTGGTCAATGTCATCCGCCAGGTTGCTCACCCAGGGCGGCGAACCGCTGGGCGGCCAAATATAAAGATCAGGATCTCCGGCAAGGGGATACAGCGTCACCGTGAAGGTCTGCCCATTTACCAGGCTGCGGCGGTAGATGCGCACCTGCTGTCGGCGGATCGAATCGCTGGGCGGCAGGAAGTTGATGTACCCCTTGTAGGGAAATACCGAGATGTTGCCAGCCCTGTCCATGGCCCAGGCCTGCAGGAAATGCACGCCAACAAAGGGAACCAGCCTCCACTCGTAATTGGCGCTGTTGTCGGCGAAGGACAGCCAGCCGGACTGCTGCACCGGTATCCAGGAGCGCACGGACTGGTTGAACTCGAACTCCTGATAAAAAACGGACGCCAGGCCCGAAGCCGTCGGGGGATCACTGGCTGTGGCGCTCAGCCGGATGTTTTGATTGGTGGTCAGCGGGTCACCGTTCTGAATGGTGAAGCTGTCCACGTGAGGGGATAGTTTATCCTCGTAGGCGGTCAGCACGTTTAAATCCCGCCGCACCCGGTTGTTGTCTTCCCTGGTTTCCGAAATGGTACTCAGCGGATCGATCATGGCACACAGAGTTGCCGGGCCGGTTGCCGGCGGCGTCCAGAGCACCGCATCCGGATCCGGGGGTGCAGGTGTATTGGCGGCGCTGTCCGGGGACATCACCATGATTCTGGAATTGCCGATCAGGCTTCCGGTCGAACAGTCGCCCTGAAAAAAACGGACGGATATTTCACTCAGCGGATTCTTCCCTCCGTTCCGGTGGACCAGCAGGCCGATGGCCGCCGCCGATCCGGCTCGGGGCGGTGACGGAATCGTCCAGATTTCGTAGCTTTCCCCATACAGGTCGTCCAGCGGAGACATGCTGTCCAGAACGGTGTAGGCAGCCGATAATGTAATCTTCCGGCTGTCCGTACCGGTAACGGCGAGATAATAAGTCCCGGGAGTCAAGGCGTCCGGAACCGTGGCCCTCAATTCCGTAGCGCTGACCAGCTCCGAAGCAAGGGTCATTTCGGCGGCAGCCCCTAGGGGGGAAATCAGACCCGCCCCATGCCGGCCGGCAGGCTGGGCAGGCGGATTATGGAGCCGGACACCAGCGGAAAGCCCCATGGTTACCACCGAGCCGCTGGTGAATCCTTCCCCGATCAGCGTGATGTCGTTGGGCAAATCATTCATACCCTGGTCCGGCCAGACTTCGGTAAACTTCAATGCGGCCTGCCGGGATGCTCGGGCCGGGCGAACCAGCCGGAATCCGACATGCGTTCCGCTTACACCGTAAGACGGGTTCATGGACCAGCGGGCACCGGATCTCTGGTCGGAAGAATGATTCAGGTAGCTCCCGCCACGCAGCACCCTGTAACCGGAGGCGCCTCCCCGGTAGTCCTTCTGGGAGGTAAGAGGATAAGAAGTATAAAAGTCCCAGCACCATTCCCAGACGTTCCCGTGTACGTCCTTCAGCCCCCAGGGATTGGCCGCCTTGCTTCCCACCGGTTGGACATCGTTGCCGGAGTTGGGGCAATACCACGCCACACTCTCCAGTACCGGCAGGAGGCCGGCCGTGCAGGTCCCGCATTTCGGAGCGGTAAAAGTGGGATCCTCGACCGACAGCAGACCGGTGGTGCCTGCTCGGGCAAAATACTCCCACTCACCTTCCGTGGGCAGCCGGAAGCCATCGGCATTGAAATCGCAATAAAGCGGCGTGCTCTCGAAGTTTGTTTTATCCACCGGTTGAGAGAAAGCGGCGTCTTTGTAATAAGCCCGTGTCAGGCCCTGCTGCACCGAAAGGAGATTGGCAAACAGGATGGTCTGATGAAAAGACACCAGGTTGGCAGGACGGGAAAGTGTATGTGCGGCTTCGGAGGGATCTGCCGGTAAATCCGGCTGAGCTGCTTTGAGTCCGGCCCACATCTGGCGGGTCACTTCCGTTTCCATGACGGCCAGGTTGGCGGTCAATTCATGCTGAAACTGCGGACTTTCGCTCGGAAGATGGCAGTTCTCCGTGTCCGGAGTACCTTGCAGAAATGTCCCGGCAGGGACAAAAAGCAGGCGCCCGACGATCGAATCCGTCCCGTACAGGGATCCCGGGGTTTGACTATTTCCATCCGTTGGAGACCGGAGGTTCCGTTCCCCGGGAAACGAAATGGATGACGGTTGAAGAACGCAGCCCAGCAGGCACCCGAGAGCCAAAATGAATTTCGTCCCGTTCATCGACTGCCTCCCGCTTATCGATTGGAAAAACAGGATTTCAGGTGAAAGTAGACTCCGATGTAAGAAAAGTATATCATGGAAGCATCGGAAGTAATAAGTTCAGAATAAATACGAATTCAAAATGAACTTTGACTTCGGTTGGGTAAGGAAAGAAGTTTATCCGCCATGCCTGACCTTGCATCAGCGGGCTGCGGCTCAGACAGCCTTCCTCCGGGCACACGGCTGGAAACCTATCTCATACTCCGCACGCTGGGAGCGGGAGGGATGGGGGTGGTGTATCTGGCCCAGGACACCCGGCTGGGGCGTGAAGTAGCCATCAAGGTGCTTCCCGAAACCTCGGACCGCGACCTCACGCAGCGGGCGCGATTCGAAAGAGAAGCCCGGATGCTTGCCTCCCTGAATCATCCCAACATCGGGGCCATCTACGATCTGCATCCGATGGAGGGGGGTGAGTTCCTGGTCCTCGAGTACGTCCCGGGCGAAACGCTTGCCCAGCGGATTCACGCCGGTCCCCCCTCATGGAAGGAGGCAGCGGGCGCTGCGCAGCAGATCGCCGGTGCACTGGAAGCCGCCCATGCCAAGGGCATTATCCATCGCGACCTGAAGCCCGGTAATATCATGATTACCCCCGAAGGGATCGTGAAGGTGCTGGATTTCGGTCTGGCCAAAAGCCTGGTGCCCGCCTCCGCAGATACCTGTTCCATGGACTCCCAAACCATCGAACATCTGGAAACGGTTCCGGGAACGATTCTCGGAACTCCGACTTATATGAGTCCGGAGCAGGCCCGAGGCATGAATGTCGACCATCGCAGCGATATCTGGGCTTTCGGATGCGTGCTCTTTGAAATGCTTACCGGGAAAAAAGCCTTTGACGGAAAAACCGCAACCGACCGGATCGCTGCTGTAATTACCCGAGACCCTGACTGGGACATCCTGCCCCGGGAAATTCCCCGCTCCATCAGGGAACTCCTCCGGCGATGCCTGGAGAAAGAGACCGCCCGGCGGCTCGATGATATACGTTCCGCCCGGGAAATTCTGCACGCGGCATTCACCGAAGCGGATTCCGGATCGGGACAGGGCCGATTCTCCCGGCTCCCGGCGCGCCGGCTCGCCGCCGCGGGGCTGGGATTGGCCCTGCTGGTCCTGCTTGCCGCCGCATGGCTGTTTTGGAAATCGGAACCAACCTCCCTGGCCATTATTCCCGATAAGAAGTTTCTACTGGTACTTCCCTTCAAGGATCTGAGCAGCAAAGCGGCCGACTCGCTGCTCGGGGACGGGATGGCCGAGGTTCTGAGCGCACGCCTGTCGCAGCTTCAGGACATCCAGATTGTCATGCCGGGCATAGCCGTGTTTGCCGCCCGGAATCTTGACCCTTTCCGCATCGCCCGGGATGTGGGTGCCAATCTTCTGCTGGACGGGTCGGTGCAGCGCAGCGGCGAGCAGGTGCGGGTCACGTTTTCCCTCTGGAACCGCGTCCTGCGCAGAAAAATCGCCGGCCGCACCCTGGATGGACCGGCGGCCGATTTATTCGGCGTCCAGGACCGCCTGGCGGAGGAGGTCGTCCTGGCAATGCGCCTGTCTTTCGGTCCAGCGGACGTGCGGCGAAAACCGTCCGGCCTGGAAACGGCGGACGAGCAGGAGCGGTACCTCGCTGCCCTGGGGCGATTGCAGCGCTCCGACCGGGAGGCATTTCTTGATGAGGCGGTTGCGGTTCTTGGGGAACTGAGCCGGCAGAGGCCTGCGGCACCTTTGGTGTGGGCGGCGCTCGGCAGGGGATATCTCCAGAAATTCAAGCTCACCCGCGACCGGAAATGGATCCAGCTGGCCGACTCCGCCTGCGCCCGGGCCCGTCAACTGGATCCCGATTTTCCCGAGGTGGAGGTGACCGTCGGCGAGATGCGCCTGGCTTCCGGGCAAACAGAGGCGGCAATCGCCGCGTTTCAGCACGCCCTGTCGATTCAGCCTGCTCATTACCAGGCCATACTGGGTCTGGCCTCCGCCTATAGTTCGGCCGGCCGGGTGCGGGAGGCGGAATCCGCCTTCCAGAGGGCCATTGGCCTGCAGCCGGATCACTGGACGGGGTACAGCCGCCTGGCCGGCTTTTACTATAACCGGGGAAATTACACGCGCGCGGCAGAGATGTTTCGCAAGGTAACCGAACTGACTCCTGACAATGCCATGGCGTTTGCCAATCTCGGTTCCACAGAACAGGTGACCGGGGACTTCGAACGCGCCCTGCAGTCGCTGAAAAAATCCCTGGCCCTCCAACCCACGGCTCGGGCCTATTCCAACCTCGGAACCATCGAGTTTTACCGGGGCCATTTCCAGGAGGCGGTGGACGCCTTCGAGTCCGCAGTCCGGCTGGCACCGGATCACTTTGAAATGTGGGCCAATCTGGCGGACGGGTACCGTTGGGCTCCGGGACTGCAGGGCAAGGCGAAAGAAGCATTCTCCAAGTCAGCCGCCCTTTGCCGGAGTGAGTTGACGATCAATCCGAAATCGGCCCTGGCCCACTCCGTTTTTTCCCTTTGCCTGGCCAAAACCGGCCAACGGGAGGAAGCGGTACTGCATACACAGGAAGCCCTGTCGATTGCCCGGACCCCGAACCTGCTCTACAACGCGGCGATCGTGGCCCACCTGGCCCAGCAGCCCAGAGAGGCCATGGAGTGGCTGGTGCTGGCGGTGCAGAGCGGATATCCCCGGATTTATATTTCCCGGGATCCGGAGCTTTTCCTCCTGAAAGGCAATCCCCTGTTCCAGGAACTGGTCCGGGAAAAGAAATAAGGGTAAAACCTCCAAAGCAAGACCTGCGAAGATCCTCCCTTCTCTCCTTTTCCCGGACATTCTGCCTTCCTGAAAAAACGGTTCGCGGCTGCGGCGCGGCCGGCACCCGGCCCGGTCAGGACAGAATCCGGGTCATCATTTCCGCGATGAGCCGACCGTACTCCGGACCGTCCGGAAGGGGGCTTCCCTCCGCCAGGAGCGCCTGCCCGTAAAGCAAACGGGCGTGGTCTTTCAGCTCCGGGGCCTCCGGGTTCTTTTCGAAGGACTGCCCCAGCTTTACGATAATGGCGTGGTCGGGATTGAGCTCCAGGATCCGCTTCTTGCGCTCCACCTTCTGCCCCATGCGGCGCATCAGCTCATCGAGCTGGGGGCTGAAATCCTGATCCCGGCTCACCAGGCAGGCCGGAGAGGAGACCAGCCTCGCGGAGAACCGCACCTCCTGGACCTCTTCCGATAAAATCTTCTGCATCCCCTCGAGCAGCGCCTTGCAGCTCTTTTCTTTTTCCTTGCGCTCCTGCTCCGATTTCTTCTGGTCGTCCCCCTTCTCCAGGTCGACCTCCCCCTTGCCGACCGACTGGAACTTGTGCCCGTCAAATTCCAGGCCGGCCGTGGTCCAGAGTTCGTCCACCGGGTCGGTCAGATACAGGACTTCCAGCCCTTTCTGCCGGAAGGCTTCCAGGTGCGGCGAGCGCTCCACCACCTCGCGGGACGGGCCGGTCATGAAGTAAATGGCGTCCTGCCCCGGCTTCATCCTCTGAACATATTCCCGAAGGGTGGTCTCCCCCTGCCCGTCAGCGCTGGAAGCAGCCAGGAGAATCCCCAGAAGCGTTTCCTTGCGGTCCTTCTCTTCCCGCCCGTACAGCCCCTGTTTGATCAGCGCCCCGAATTCCTTCCAGAAGCCGGCATACCTGGCCCGGTCGCTCTCCAGCATGGTGCGGAAGGCGTCGAGCACCTTTTTAACCAGGAAGGTCCGGATGGCGCGAATCTGGCGATCCTGCTGCAGAATTTCGCGGGAAACATTGAGCGACAGCGCCTCGGAATCGACCACCCCGCGGACAAACTGCAGGTAGTCCGGGATCAGCTCCCGGCAGTTGTCCATGATAAAGACCCGCTTGACGTAAAGCTGAATTCCGTGCCTTTTTTCGGAATGGGCAAAAAAGTCCCAGGGCAGATGCGATGGTATGAAAAGCAGGGCGTTGGCCTCGAACTGCCCTTCCATGCGTGCCGCCACGATCTCCAGCGGATTCTGCCAGTCGTGGGAGATGTGCTTGTAGAACTCATGGTACTCCTCTTCGCTAACCTCTTTTCTCGGCCGGGTCCAGAGGGCCTTCATGGAGTTGAGGGTTTCCTCCCGGACGGTGGTCTTTTCTTCGGCGCCGGCCTTCGGCTTGCCGTCCGCGTCCCGCTCGATTTCCTTGCGCTCCACCTTCAGGCGTATGGGATAGGCCACAAAGTCCGAGTATTTCTTGACGATCTCCCGCAACACCCACTCCTTGGTGTAGTCCTGGATGCCGTCCTCCTCGTCCACATGCTTCAGATAAACCTTGACGCTGGTGCCCGGCTCCTCCCGTTCGGCTTCCTCCACGGTGAAAGCCCCGTCCCCCAGCGACTGCCAGCGCGTAGCCTGCGACTCACCTGCCTTGCGGCTGAGGACCACAATGCGATCGGCTACCATGAAACTGGAGTAGAAGCCCACGCCAAACTGCCCGATCAGCTCCGGGGCCGACCCGGTATCCTTGCGCTCCTTGAGGAACTGAATGAATTCCTGGGTCCCGGAGCGGGCGATAGTCCCCAGGTTCTGCACCATTTCCTCGCGGGTCATCCCAATGCCGTTGTCGTGCACTGTCAGGGTGCGCTGCGTCGGATCCGGGTCCAGTCGGATCTGCAGCTCTCCCTCCGGCTTCAGCTCCGGACGGGTCAGGCTCTCGAACCGCAGGCGGTCCAGGGCGTCGGAGGCGTTGGAAATCAGTTCCCGCAGAAAAATGTCCTTGTGCGAATAAAGGGAGTGAATCATCAGGTCCAGCAGCTGCTTCACTTCCGCCTGAAACTCGTACTTTTGCATATCGGATCTCCTTAAAAAATGCTCGGTGACAGTAATAACACCGATATATTACCTTGCCAACTTTCCGGAATAAAACGGGGAAAATCGGAAAGGGATCGTTCTCTGCCGAAAAGCCCTGCCCGAATCCGCCTGATCCGGCGGCTCATTCCCCGGCGGTTTGCTGCCCGATTCAGGAGGATCGGGAGCGAAGCAGGGCCTCCAGGTAGCGGGACTTGACCTGGCGGCAGGCCAGCAGCTGCTTCCACGGAGGAAGGCGCAGGATGACCCCCAGCACGCCGGCCAGGGCCCGATGGCTCCAGAGGACCCGCTGGTCGAAAATCAGGTGGGCGAAAGTACCGCGCTCGATGGCCATCATCACCACCCGGTGCGTGCTGTTGACCGGAGTGATCACCCGCTTCGATCGGGTCACCAGACGTATGCTCCGGCACGGACAGGCCCGCACGCATACGCCGCAGCCCAGGCAGATTTCCTCCTCCCGGCGGGCCTTTTTCCGTTTCGGCCGGTGCGGGTCGCAGGCGGAAACCAGCGAGATGGCCTCCACCGGGCAGACCTCGACACATTTTCCACAGCCGATGCAGGAATCGGGGTCGATTTCCGGCATAAAGCGGGTGGTGTGCACCGGGTGCAGGAAAGCGAAGCGCCGGGCGGCAATCATTGCCTCGCAGCAGCAGCCGCAGCAGTTGCAGAGGAAATTGACCGCGGTGCGGACATTCTCTCCGAACTGCACCAGGTTGTGCTCGCCGCTCCGACTGAGCAGATCCAGGCACTCCTCCTTGTCTGCCGTACGGGCATAGCCGTGGCGGATCAGGGAGGAGGCGGTCGTCCCGAAGGTCATGCAGATCTCCATGGGCGCTCCGCAGGCCCGGCCCAGGTGTTTCATTTTGTGGCGGCAGTAGCAGAGGCTGACGCCGCGGTGGCTGGCACTCCGGATTACCTCCGAAGCCCGTTCGTAATCCAGAACCTCCAGCGCATTCTCCTCCGACAGGGCCGGCTCGCTCACAAAAGTGCGCCCCAATCGGGTTTCGCCGTGCGTGAACAGCGTGCGGATAAAATCCTCCTCGACGTTGAGGTACCGGTAAAAAAGCTCGCTCAGGACTTTCTGATCCAGGTCCTCCCGGACACGCATCAGAGAGAACTCAAAAAAGCCGGCCATGGGAGGCGGCAGAACGTAGCGGCTCTGCCCGTCCTGCGCCATATCAACCAGGATGGCCCGCGAAGCCAGGCCATCCAGCAGGCCCTGCGCCTCGGACCGGCCGGTTTTCCAGGCGCGGGCCGCCTGCTCCACGGTAAAGGGTTTGATGGGCAGAAGGGCCACCAGTCCGGCCTCCCTTTCGCTGAAGAGCATTCGCAGGATTTCGAAAAGCAGCCGGGTGGGAGGCGCACCCAGGGGAAAGCGGTTGAGCCGTTCCGCCAGGCGGGAATACCCCGACTGCAAATGCCGATGTCCCATTGTTCCATTTTATATTAAACGGCCCAAACCGCAAGGGCGGGACGCGGGACCGTTTCCCTTGACCTGACTCCGGCGAATCGATAATATTGACGGAAAGATAAAGGAACGGTTAATTTTTCGACGACTTCCGGGAAAACAGAAGGAGTGCTGTGACGCAGAATCGCAAATACAAATTTTCATGGGAATTGCTGGGGGACATTCGGGCCGGGCGGCCCCATCTCGGAAACCAGACGCGCCTGGAAGTCTATCGCCTGATGCAGTTCGCCTTCCGGGATGTCCTCGAGGAGCGCTTCGGCCATCAGGAAACCGATCGTATTTTTTATGAGGCCGGGGCCCTGGCGGGACGCGAGTTTTACGCGAACGTCCTGCAGCCCTCCGGCGATCTGAACGATTTTATAAGGCAGGTGCAGGAAGCCCTGAAAGAGCTCGGAATCGGCATCCTGCGCGTGGAAAAAACCGATATGGAAAAGGGGGAAATCATCCTTTCCATTGCCGAGGACCTGGACTGCTCGGGACTCCCGGATCTGGACTTCGAATTCTGCACCTTCGACGAGGGATTTATCGCCTCTCTTCTGGAATGCTTTTCGGGTAAAAAATTCAAGGTCCGCGAAATAGACTGCTGGTGTACCGGTGACCGCACCTGTCGCTTTCGGGCCAATCGGATCGAGTGACGGCCCCATGTCCCCGTCTTCCTCTCCGGATGCCGAATTGCTGGACCTGGCTATCCGCAGCCTGAAGGAGCTGGTGAACTCGCGGGAGGCGCCGGCGAATCCATCGCGGGAGTTGTTGGCCATTCAGGAATTTGCCGAACTATACGCCGCGCTGCTGGAGGTACGGAATTCCGTCATGGCCACCGCCGCCGGCGACCTTACCTACCCCGTTCAGCGCAAGGGCTACCTGCCGGGGGCCATCAAGGGATTGCAGGCCTCCTTGCGCCATCTCACCTGGCAGACCAAAGCCATTGCTTCGGGAGATTTTTCGCAGACCGTGGATTTTATGGGCGATTTCTCCGAGGCCTTCAACAGCATGGTGCGGCAGCTGGCCGAAACCATCCAGCGGCTGCACCAGCGGGAAAAGCAGCTGCAGGAGATGGCCCGCACCGATCCGCTGACCGGGGCCGGCAATCGCGGCTATTTCATGGAACGGCTGCAGGTGGAAGTGGAGCGGTCCCGCCGTTATGGGCACACGCTATCCGTGATCATGATGGACCTGGACCACTTCAAATCGGTGAACGACACCCGGGGGCATGCCGCGGGCGACGAAGCCCTGCGGACGCTGACCGCCGTGCTCCGCGGTTCCCTGAAGCGGCAAAGCGATTTCTGGGGCCGCATCGGCGGAGAGGAGTTTGCGGCCGGCCTTCCGGAAATCACGCTCTCCCAGGCCAGCATGGTCGCGGAGCGGGTCCGCCTGCGACTGGCGGAAACCCCGATATCTTTCGGCAGCGAGGTCTTTTTTATTACCGGGAGCTTCGGAGTCTGCGAATTCCAAAGAGGGGACGACCAGGAAGCCATCCTGCACCGCGCCGATCAGGCCCTCTACCGGGCCAAGCAGGCCGGCCGGAACCGCGTCTGCCCCGCAGAACCCTAGCTGGCGGTTATGAAACCGAAAGCAGGAGCCGCCGAGAGACCGCACCCCGCCCCGGGGAAATCTCCTCCGGAAGCGATAGAAACTCCCCAAGGGATCCTGGCGGTGGTGGCCGAAAAGCCCTCTGTCGCCCGCGATATTGCCCGGGTACTCGGAGCCACCCAATCCCGGGAAGGATTCCTGGAGGGAGGAGGCTGGAGGGTCACCTGGGGCATCGGCCACCTGGTCGGACTGGCACAGCCCCATGAAATCAACCCTGCCTGGCGACAGTGGAAATACGACCTGCTTCCCATGTTTCCCCGCGAATGGCCTCTGGTAGTACTGGCCGAAACGCAGAGCCAATTCGAGGTTGTCCGTAAAATCATCAACGCGCCGGACGTCGGCCGCGTGGTCTGCGCTACCGATGCCGGGAGGGAAGGAGAGCTGATTTTCCGCCAGATCTATGAAGCTTCGGGGTGCCGGAAGCCGGTCAGCCGGCTCTGGATTTCCTCTCTGACCCCGGAGGCCATCCGCCGCGGCTTCCGCGAATTGCGGCCGGCCTCCGACTGGGACCGGCTGGCAGACGCCGCCCGGGGGCGAAGCCGGGCCGACTGGCTGGTGGGCATGAACCTTTCCCGGGGCTACGCCCTGAGCCTGAAGGAGGACCTGTCGGTAGGCCGGGTACAGACACCGACTCTGGCCATGGTAGTCGAGAGGGAGCTGGCCATCCGGTCGTTCGTCCCGCAGGATTTTCTGCAGGTGGTCGCTCTCTTCGAGGCACCGCCCAGGGAAGGGGTCGGAGCCCGGGATGCGGAAACGAACTCCTATGAGGGCACGTGGTTCCGGCCCGGGGGGAAAGAAGCGGCCCCCCCCGCCGCCGAGGAGGGCGGCAGCCGGGAAGAGAACCGGGAAAGCCTGCAGCAGTCCATGCGCCTGCCCGCCGACGGAATCGAAGCCGCGGAAATTCGGGATCGCGCCCTGGCCGGAAGCGCGGCCGTGGACCGGCTGACCCGGGAAACACGCCGCCTGCACCCGCCGCTGCTCTACGATCTGACGGAGCTGCAGCGGACTGCCAACCGGATCTACGGCTTCAGCGCCCAGAAGACCCTCGACCTCGCCCAGGCTCTCTATGAAAGGCACAAGCTGATCAGCTACCCCCGTACCGACAGCCGCCACCTGTCCACCGATGTGGCCCGCACTTTGCCTCGCATTGTGGAGAACATCCGCCGGCCCTACGAAGCGCATCTGGCGCCGGATACGGGCAGCCGGCCGCTCGGTCCGCGGTTTGTGGACGATGCCGGGGTCACCGATCATCATGCTATTATCCCGACCGAAGCCGGCCGTACCGGCTGCCGGCTGACGGGCGAGGAGGAGAAAATCTACGACCTGGTCTGCCGGCGGTTGCTGGCCGCCTGGCACGCCGATTCGGTCAGTTCGGTGACCACGGTGATAACCGTGGTCACTACGGCGCCATCCGCCCGCTCCGGAGAAATCCGCGACTACTACCATACCTCCGGAACCCAGGTTCTGCAGCTCGGCTGGAAGGAACTGGAATTGGAGTTCGAGCGGAAGAAGGCGCGAGGGAAAAGCTCTTCCGAAGCGGAAGGCTCTCCGATGGCCCGGGAAGAGGAAGCGCCTTTGCCGCCCTGGCTGGAGCCCGGTCTCCCGGTCCGCGTCCGCGAGGCCGAGATTCTGAAAAAAACCACCCGCCCCCCGAAGCGCTTTACGGAAGCCACTCTGCTGACCGCCATGGAAACCGCCGGACGCACCCTGGAGGAAAAGGAGCTATCGGAAGCCATGAAGGAGTGCGGCCTGGGAACGCCGGCCACCCGGGCCGCCATCATCGAGATCCTGCTCAAGCGGGCTTATATCGAGCGGCAGGGGAAAAACCTGCAGGCCACGGAAAAAGGAATACGGCTGATCCAGGCCGTCCACCCGGAAGTGAAAAGCCCGGCGATGACCGGGCAATGGGAAGCGTATCTGAAGCGGATCGAAAAGGGAAAGGCGGATCTGATACCTTTTCTGCAGGGAATTGAACGCTTCGTACGGGAGGTTATCGGCAAGATAGCGGGCGGGGCGGCTGAGCCGGAACCGGCAAGACCGGCTGCGGGGCCGGCGAAAAAGGAAGCGGCAGAAACTTCTCCTCCGGCCTCGGCAACGCCGCCCGAGGCTTCCCTGCCGCTGTTCCGCAGACTGGCCTCGGCCGGACCGCAGGGCCCAAACGTTGCTCCCGGGGAAAATCCTTTCCATGCCGCCCTGCACCGCATTTTCGGATTTCGATCCTTTCGCCCCAACCAGGAGGAAATCTGCCGCGCCGCCGTGGAAGGCCGGGACGTCCTGGTGGTCATGCCCACCGGCTCGGGAAAATCGCTCTGCTACCAGCTTCCTGGACTGATGCGCGGCGGACTGACCCTGGTGATCAGCCCGCTGATTGCCCTGATGGAGGACCAGGCCGGCCAGCTGCAGACCCGAGGGCTGGCAGTGGAGCGCATCCACTCCGGACGCAGCCGGCAGGACCAGCGTCAGGCTTCCCGGATGTATCTCGACGGCAGGCTCGACTTCCTTTTCATCGCTCCGGAGCGATTCCGGGTGCCCGGCTTTTCCGAAATGCTGGCCCGTCGCAAGCCGGTGCTGATCGCCATCGACGAAGCCCATTGCATTTCGCAGTGGGGGCACGATTTCCGGCCGGATTACCGTATGCTCAAACAGCACCTCCCCCTGCTGCGGCCGGCGCCGGTGATTGCCTTGACGGCCACCGCCACCCCGCTGGTCCAGGACGATATCGCCGACCAGCTGGGGCTCCATAGCCCGCTTCGCTCCATTCATGGATTCCGGCGGGACAACATTGCCATCGAGGCCGTGGAGGCCCCCCCCTCTTCGCGACACAGCCTGGCCCGCAAGTGGCTGTCCGCCGCGGAAAACCGCCCGGCCATCGTCTACGTTCCCACCCGCAAGCATGCCGAAAAGCTGGCTTCCGAGCTGGAGTCCTTTTTCCCCGCCGCGCCCTATCACGCCGGGATGGACAGCGAATCGAGGGACCGCGTGCAGTCCGCCTTCCTCCGCGACGAAATCCAGGTGATCGCCGCCACCATCGCTTTCGGCATGGGCATCGACAAGCCCAACGTGCGCTCGGTGATTCACACCGCCATGCCCGGCAGCGTGGAGGGCTATTACCAGGAGATCGGCCGCGCCGGACGGGACGGCCTTCCCGCGCGGGCCATCCTGATGCACTCGTATGCCGACCGCTACACCCACGAATTTTTTTTTGAGAGGGATTACCCCGAGGCGGTGGCCATCGCCCGCCTTTATGACCAGCTTCCCGCTCAGCCGGAGAAGCGGGAGGAGCTGCGCCGCGGTTCACGGCTCGATCCGGAAACGTTCGACAAGATGCTGGAGAAGCTCTGGATCCACGGGGGAGCCCTGGCGGACGCCGAGGACCAGGTGAGCCGTGGCAGCCCCTCCTGGTCGGAGTCCTACCGGCAGCAGCGGGAGCACAAGAAGGCGCAGATGGAACAGATGCAGCGCCTCGCCGACGGAAAGCAGTGCCGCATGGCCAGCCTGGTGCGCTACTTCGGCGACCGGGAAGACCTGCGCGAGTCCTGCGGCATCTGCGACATCTGCGCTCCGCGCAGCGGCGCGGCGCGGCGCTTCCGGCCGGCCGACGAAGCGGAGCGTATGGAGGCACTTCACATACTCGCCGGCCTTCGCCTGGCCACGGGCGGGATAGCCGTCTCCCGGCTGTTCGGCAGCATGGCCGGCCGGGTCTCTTCGGACCGCAAGCATTTCGAGCGCCTCCTGGATGCCATGAGTCAGGCCGGCCTGGTGGAATTCCAGCAGGCCGTTTTTCAGAAGGAGGGCCGGGACATCGAATACCGTAAGGTCCGCCTGTGCCGTGGCGCTTGGGAGAAGGCCGCTTCCGGCCAATTCGACCTGCAGCTGGCGGAGGAAATTCATGCCGAGGCGAAAAAAAGCAAGGCCCGCCCGCGAAAGGCTTCTCCGCCGAAACCGGCCGCCCGTCTGCAGCCCAAGCCGGTTCGCCGGAAAAAGGCGGAGGACGTCCCCCCGGAGGAACCCCTGCGAAAGCCGCCGCCGCCGATCATTCCCGCTCTTCGGGAAGCCCTGCGATTCTGGAGACTGGCAGAAGCCAAACGGAAAAGGGTTCCGCCTTTCCATATCATGAGCGACCGGACGCTGGACGCCCTGGCTTCTTTCTGCCCCAAAACCCGGGCGGAGCTGGTGGCCACCCCGGGAATCGGACCGCGGACCGAAGAAAAATACGGTTCCCCTCTGCTGCAGATCCTCCGCCAGTTCTGAGGCCGGAACGGCACCCCAATTCATCCTTTCTTCCTTTACACCCAATCTTTTCACAGGAAGACGGGAAGATCAGGAAGGTAGAAAGAAGCCGTCCGTGCATTTCGGATGGCGAGAGGAACTGTTCGCCGAGGTGACAAAAAAGATAGCTTCGCAAACAATCACCATCTCCGGGCGGCAGAACCTTCCGCTTTTCTTCCCGCTCTTCCTTTTTTCCTGTATGCCTTTTCTTTTCACAGCAAGACGGGAAGATCAGGAAGGTAGATTGCATGGCACAAGCGGAATCCCCCTCGCAGCTCGCAGCCTGAAAGCCATGGCGGAGCGCAAAGGTACGATAGCCGCTGTTCCCTCCCGAGCGGCACACGCACCAGTCCCGTAAGCAATGGCAGAACTTTCCCTCAGGGCTCCCTGTTTTTTTTGCGGTTGGCGTGCCGGCCGGTTCCGTCGCCATCGTCCAGCTTGCCTCCTGCCGGATTCAGCCCGTCCAGGGCGCTTTGCAGGCGCTTGCGGGCCGCGATGGCCCCTGCATCCCGGGTGTCCGGCTCCACTCTCTTTTCGGTCCAGGGGGCGTCGCTCAGATCGTACAGTTCCCCTTTTTCATTCAGCTTCCATTTCCGGTCGGCCACATACCACATGCGCGCCAGCTGGACGAATACCCATTCGCGCGGCTGGCCTTTTTCCCCTCGAATCTGCGGCACCAGGGACCGCCCGTCGATCACCCGGTTTTCCGGCATCCGGGCACCCGCCAGCTGGGCGAATGTCGGAAAGAAATCGCTGCTGTCCACCAGGTCCTCCGACACCTTTCCTGCCGGGGTCACCCCGGGCCAGTTCACCACCAGCGGGACACGGCTGCCTCCCTCGAGCATGGAGCCCTTGGCACCGTTCAGACGCCTGCCCTGAATCGTGGCGTGAGGGGCATGCGCGTTGCCCGTGCCGTTATCGCCAAAATAGACGATCAGAGTATTCTCGCGAAGCTTCAGCCGCTCCAGTTCGGCCACCAGTTTTCCGACCAGCTTGTCCATGTAGGCAATGTTGTCGGCGTAGAGATCCTTGCTGTCGGCCGCGCTGTCGGGAGTGGGAAGGATTTCGGCATGAATGTGCGACATGGAGTAATAAACATAGAAGGGATCATTCCGGTGTGCAGCAAGGAAGCCGACCAGGTGATCGTGCATCACGTCGGGCATGTACTCCCGGTCGAGGAGGGCCAGCGACTTGCCGTTGACGACATAAGTCTTGCCCCGGTCCTGGGTATTCCAGTATACCCCGCTGCCGTTGAACTTCAGGTAGTCGTCAAAACCGAAATCGGCCGGCCCCAGGGGAAGCTGGCCCCATTTGCCGATCGAGGAGGTGACATAGCCCGCCTGCTTCAGGACCGAACCCATCATGATTTCATCGGAAGGCCGGAAGCGTCCGGTGGAATCCTGGTTGGTGGCCCCGGTGCGGAACACATACCGGCCGGTAAGAATCGTAGCCCGGGAGGGACCGCACAGCGGCTCGGCATAGGCATATCGGAAAAGAGTGCCGCCGCGAGCCAGGGCATCGATGTTGGGGGTTTTAAAGCGATCTGCCCCGGTGCAGCCGATATCCCCGATGCCGACATCGTCTCCCAGGATAAAAATAATGTTGGGCTTCCGGCCGGTGCGCTGGAGCTCTGCAATAAAATGACGCCCGATGGCCGGCCCCGCCGCAGAAGCGAGTGCCGCAGCACATCCGGCCGCCTTCAGAAATGTTCTTCGCTGCATCCTGGATTTCCTTTCCCCTGATATCTGTAACATACATAGTATATCCTACACTCCGGAGTCGATTCCCCCTGCAGAGACCTCCAAACGGTCGGAGGAGGAATTCGGCAGGCGCCGGAAGCTCTCGGATACCCGGCGGAAACCAGGGGTATCAGGGTCCGCCCGCTACCGAATATTGAACATTGCAAGCCAAAGCGGTTATACTCAATTTTGTTTCCTTGCCGGCAGGAGAGGGCGCCAGGAATCCAGGAATGAAGAATTTGAATGACAGGAAGGGGGGCATTCCCTATGCTCTGCAAGAGAGTGTGCTACGGTTGCGCTCCCTGCTGTCCAGCATGGACGACCTGGTCTTCGTCCTCGACCAGGACCTGGTTTTTCTGGAATACCATCAGCCGAAAACGGACGGGCTGATGGTCGGACCGGAGTATTTTCTGGGCAGGCATTTCGATGAGATCGGCTTTCCGGAGCCCGCCCGGGGCATCATTCGCCGGGCGCTGGAGAGCACTCTGCAGACGGGAAGCCCTTCGCGCGCCGAATACGCCCTGCCGGTACCGAAAGGCACGACCTGGTTCGATCTCCACGTGACCCCGTTCCGAAATTCGGACGAAAGCGGCAATTGCCTGACCTGTGTGGTGCGCGATATTACCCTGCAGAAGCAGACCGAAGCCGCCTTGCGGAATTCGGAGTCCAACTTCCGCACCTTTTTCGAGTCCATGACCGACATGATTTTTGTCGGCACTCCGGACGGAAAAGTCCTGTACACCAACGCCTCCGTTCCCCATACCCTGGGATATTCCAGCGAAGAGCTCCGATCCATGCATATCCTGGATCTGCATCCCGGCAACCGACGGTCCGAGGCGGAGGAGATTTTTCGGGCCATGTTTCAGGGAGAGCGCGAAAGCTGCCCGCTGCCGCTGGCTGGCAAGGACGGCCGGATGGTACCGGTGGAGACCCGGGTATGGTTCGGACAGTGGAGCGGACAGGATTGTATTTTCGGAATATCCAAAAATCTGACGGCGGAGGTGGAAGCCCAGCAGCGCTTCGAGCGCCTGTTCCGCAGCAATCCCGCGCTGATGGCTCTTTCCACCGTCCCGGATCGGCGGTTTTTCGATGTCAACGACGCCTTCCTGAAAATTCTCGGATTCAGCCGGGAAGAAGTGCTGGGGAAAACGGCTTCCGAGCTGGATCTCTTCCCTAACCTGGACCAGCACCGCACGATGGCAGACCAGCTGCAGAAGGAGGGGCATATTTCCGACATCGAGCTGCTGACGCGCCGCAGGGATGGAACTCTCCTGCACGGCCTTTTTTCCGGCGATCTCATCAGCAGCCAGGGGAAGATCTTTTTTCTTACGGTCATGATCGACATCACCGCCCGGAAAAAGGCGGAGGAGATCATTCAGGAAACCAACCGCAGCCTGGAGCTGGCTATTGCCCGGTCGAATGAAATGGCCGTCCGTGCCGAGCTGGCCAATGCCGCCAAAAGCGAATTCCTGGCCAACATGAGCCACGAGCTGCGCACACCCATGAATGCCGTCCTGGGAATGGTCCGGCTGCTGCTGGACACCAAGCTCACCGAGGAGCAGCGGCGCTATGCCCAGATCGCCTACACCAGCGGAGAAGGGCTGCTTTCCCTGATCAATGACATCCTCGATTTTTCGCGCATTGAGGCCGGGGATTTAAAGCTGGAAATCGAAGATTTCAACCTGCACCGCATGATGGACGACCTGGCCGGCATGATGGCGCTCCGGGCCCACGAGAAACATCTTGCTCTGGGCTGCGTCGTGGCCCAGGATGTTCCCGTGGTGATCCGCGGAGACCCCGGCCGGTTGCGGCAGATTCTTCTTAACCTGATCAGCAACGCCATTAAATTCACCTTCCGGGGTGAGGTCAACATCCAGGTCAACCTCTCCTTCGAGACTGAAACCGATTTCGTGCTGCACTTTTCGGTGAAGGACACAGGCATCGGCATCGCTGCGGAAAAAATGGGAAAGCTTTTCGCCAAGTTCTCCCAGCTGGACTCCTCCTCCACCCGCAGCTTCGGCGGAGTCGGCATGGGCCTGGCCATTTCCAAGCACCTTACCCGGATGATGGGCGGAAAAATAGGCGTTTTCAGCGAACCGGAGGAGGGTTCCGAGTTCTGGTTTACCGTCCGGCTGCAGAAACCGGCCAGCGGCACTGCCACCTCGGCTCCGGTGTCTTCCTACCTGCGGGGAATTCGGGTGCTGATCGTCGACAACCGGCCCGTCAACCGTGAGGTGTTCCTGGTCCTGCTGAAGTCCTGGGGGATGCGCCCCACGGAAGCCAAAGACGGTATTGTCGCCCTGGAACTGCTGCACCAGGCCATGCTGGCCAAGGATTCATTTCCCCTGGTCCTGGTGGATGCGGAAATGACGGATTCGGAAGGGTTTTCTTTGTCTTCCGCCATCCTGTCCAATCCTCATCTCCGAAATACCCGGCTGGTCATGCTTTCCTCCCTGGGACAGCCGGAAAACCCGCGGGTTCTGGAGGAGAACGGATTTGTCGCCGCCATTTCCAAGCCGGTTCAGAGGCAGGAGCTTTACGAGGTGCTGACGGCGGTTTTGAGCGGCCGGAAGCCGATGCCCCTGGCCCAGCTGCCGGCTCCCAGCATGGGCCCCAAAAAGGGAGCGGTGCAGGCCCGACTGCTGCTGGCTGAGGACAACCTCATCAACCAGCAGGTAGCCACGGGCATTCTGAAAAAAATGGGCTTCCGGGTCGACGTGGCCATCAGCGGGAACGAGGCTATCCGGATGCTGGAAAAAAGCCCTTACGATGTTGTCCTGATGGATGTACAAATGCCGGATACGGACGGCATCAAGGCCACCCGGATCATCCGCCACCCGCTCTCCAAAGTTCTCGACCACCGGATTCCGGTCATCGCCATGACTGCCCACGCCATGCACCACGACCGCAAGCGCTGCCTGGAAGCGGGAATGAACGATTACATCGAAAAGCCCGTGGACCCCAAGGTGCTCCAGGAAAAGCTGATCAAATGGCTGCCCAAAGGAGCGGTCACTCCCCTGTCCGCGGCGCCGCAATCCTGGGAGCCGACGCCACCCGCATCCGGCCGTACTTCGGGCCGGTCCGCTTTCGACAAGGCGGGCCTGATAATGCGGCTGCTGGGAGACGAACCGCTGGCCCGCGGCATAACCGCCAGCTTCCTGGAGGACATGCCCCGCCAGATCGACGTGCTGCAGAAATTTCTAGAGGCAGGGAATGCCCAGGGAGCCGAGCGCCAGGCCCACACCATCAAGGGTTCCTCGGCCAATCTGGGCTGTGAAGGCCTGTGCAGCGCCGCCTTGACCATCGAAAAGGCAGTCAAAGCCGGCGATCTGGGCCGTGCCGCCGAAGAGTTGAGAAATCTGCGGATGCAGTTTGACAGCTCCCGGGCTGCGATCTGCAGAGAATTCCACTGACCATCGAAGTAAAAGACTCTTCCCGCCTTTCCGCCATATTGCCCCGGCTTTTCTCCAGGGCGTCGCAGCGGAAACCTCGAGCCGATCCTGAGACATCAAGGTGAATCCATAGATTCCTCGACCAGGAAGAAACGCAATCCGGGAAGCACGGTGCGGGAAAGGCGCTGGCTTCCGCCGGCCGAGGCCTTGACGACCGCGATGGGAACCAGGGGCCCTTCGAGGGTGCGGCTGCCGAATACCTGATAGGTGCGGCCTGCTTTCCCCTTCCAGCGGATCTCGACGCTATGGTCGGCGCGGAGGGTTCCGGAGGCGCGAACGACCGCGCGGCCCGGATGACGGTCGGTTGGCAGCGGACTGCCGCGCTGAAGGATCGGCAGAAACGTAACGTACCCCCCGCCGTTGCTCCAGCTCAGGGAGCGGCACGACAGGGTGATCGTATCGGTCAGCGGATGCTGTTCTGCGTTCGGGTCGAATCGCGTCGTGATCGAGGTAATGACTGCCTGCTTGAGCACCATCCGAACGATTTGGTACGCCCGGCGGTCCGGGATCTCGATTTCGATGCGCATTTCCGCAAAAGAACGTCGGGAGGCGCATGCCAGGTTCAGGAGGGGCGTGGTGCGGTCCACATCCTTGGCCATCGAGAAGTCGACGACTCCGGACACGGTACCCGGCTGTTGCAAGCTGCCGAATCCGGACAGTTCCACCCAGCCCCGATGATTTTCATCGATTGAGGAGCCGGGTATGTCCGGTATGAGCAGGAAAACCCGGAAAGCTGCCGGGGCACGACACGGCACCAGCAGCCACAGAAGGAACCAGAAAAGATGGGGGCTGCGTGTCATGGGAGTTTACCCGAAATGTATCTCCAGGGGATTGGGCAGCCCCGGTTTAAAAACAGGTCGTACCTCCGGCCCCTTTCAGAAGATCATAGAAGCCGCAAATGTTACCCTCCGGCGCTCCGTTGGCGCCGATTGGGGTATATTTCCAGGCGATATGGCGAAAGGCGAACCGGACGACCTCTGTGGGCCTTACCCCACCGTTAACTGCGTCGCCAGTCAAGGAGTAGCTGGTGACCGCCACTTCCAATAGCCGGATTTGGTAAATGACGAGCTTATTATCGCCAACCTGCGCGATATCCAGGTTCAGCTCCGGAAGGCGGGTGCCGGCGGCGCACAACAGTTGTAGCGCCGCGGACGCTTTGTCCAGCATCTTGTAAACAACAAGATCCTGAAATTGCGGCACCGGATTTTGTGCGGCGGCATCCAGGACATGGCCGTGCTGGAAGGCCATGGCGTCGGACCAGCCCTTGTGGTTCACATCCATCGATTCACCTTCAACGCCGGTGGCTTTCAGGAAAATAGCGTAGCTGGCTGCCCGGAGCGGAGCGATGCCCCAAAGCAGGATTGCGGCAACCAGGAAAAGCGGCAAAAAACAGGCCGGCAAGGCGCGAGGTCTGACAGCAGCCTTCATACTCATCTCCTCCATCATTGCATCATTCCCTGACGCAAAAAAGAAAAAGGAAGGCAAAAATCCTGGCCCGGGAGGGGATAGGGGCAACGGAATCCAGGAACAGGCCGGACATCCGACGGAAACGCATGCATTCGCCTCTGCCTCCCTCTGCGGCTGAATCGCACATCTTTTTCTGAATGTTACCTAACTGTAACACTTGCGCTTTTCAGCGTCAACCGGAGCAACTTTTCCCCGGCAGCGCATCCGTTGTTCTTCCCGCTCTTCCTCATCTTCCTGTGAAAAGAAAAGGCTTACAGGAAGAAAGGAAGAGCGGGAAGAAAGGTGAAAGGGCTGGTCGAAAGAAGATGGTTACTTTTTGCCGGGCTATCACCCGAGATGGCCCGGCAGAAAGTCTGGAACCCCGAAAGGGGTTCCGGATCACAGCCCGGGGTTGCGCCGCATAGGCGCTACCCCGGGTAGGCGGATTTGTTTAAAATGCAGCCCTGAAAGGGCTGCGCAAACACCGGATGCGGCTGGATTTTGCGCAACCCTTTCGGGGCTATCCCCAAAGGAAATCTCCAGATATGGGACTTTTTTCCGGGTTATCTCCCAGGACAATCTCGCAATAAGTATGTATTGTTTTGTTCTGCCGTCCCTGCCGGGACTGGTGTGAATGCCACTCGGGACGGAACATCGGTAACGTTGAGACGTGCTCCGTCTTTCTTTGCAGGGAACGCCGGCAGGGGCGGACCGGGAAGACCGGGATGCCGCCCCCTGCCCCTTACAGAGAGGCCAGGTCGGAAATGCGTATCCTCTCGCCTCCGCGCTCGATGGAGCGGTAGCCGGCAATTCCCACCAGGCTGGAATAGGCTCCGGCCAGACTTCCGGCCCTGAGCTGCAACGGATCCGCGGCGCCTTCCCCGCGGAAGATCAGTTCGCGCACCGAGGGATCCGCCCCGCCATGCCCGCCGGCTCTTTCCTCGGGGTTAATGGTTTCAGGCTGCCGGGAAAAAGTCCGGGTCAGCCGGAGCTGGCGGTCCCGCCCTCCGGGATAATCGTAGTTGTTGTAATCGATGCGACCCCGCGTCCCGTTGATCACGATCTCCTGCCCCTCATAGGGCAGAAAGGTATTGGCGGTATACGTCAGCCGGGCGCCGTTGGCATAGCGGACCATCACCGACCAGGTATCGTAAATATTGACATCCTGGCGCCATACGCAGCCGTCGATCAGGTAGCCGTCCTCGGACTCGCAGCCCACATACAGCTTCATCGCGGAAGCATTGGCGGTAATGTCCTGGTAGAAAGCACACCGCTTCTGGTAGGGGCAGCCGCGGCAGTGGGTATGGCGGAAGGGGTTGTTTTTTCCATAAAAGCGCAGGTCGCCGTACGCCACGACTTCCACCGGAACGGAATCGAGCCACCAGTTGACCTGGTCGAAGTGGTGGCAGGACTTGCTGACCAGCAGGGTGCCCGACATTTCCTTGATGCGGTGCCATCGCCGGAAATAGCTGGCTCCGTGACTGGTGTCAAGATACTCCTGATAGTCGATGGAAAGAACCTCGCCGATAGCCTTCTGCTGCAGGAGCTCTTTCACTTTCTTGGCCTCGGCGAAGTGCCGGGCGTTGAAGGCGACCATCAGCTTGCGCCCGTAGCGCTTCTCAGCGGCCAGAACCGTCCGGCACTGCTGCTCGTCGGTGCACAGCGGCTTTTCGGTGAGCACGTCCCGGCCGAGCTGCATGGCCCGCACGATATACTCGGAGTGACTGGAGTCGGGGGTGGTGATCAGCACCATCTCCGGCTTGGCCTCCTCGACCATGCGCTCAAAATCGACAAAACCCGGCGCAGCCGAGCCCAGCATTTCCCGGGCCACCTCCACCCGTTTGGGATTAATGTCACAGAAGCCGACCATTTCGACGATGTCGCCGAAGTTGGCCAGAATGTAGCGCGCCCAGTCCATGCCGCGTCCGCCGGTTCCCACCTGCGCCAGCCGCAGGCGGCGCCCGGGAACCGCGCTGCCGGCCAGCGCCATGCTGCCGCGGGCCATGAAGTCGCGTCGGTCGATCGATGCCATAGGAACCTCTCTTTCTACTCTGCGCTAATCGGTTTTGGATTTCCGGTCCATCGGATTTCGTTTTTCCGTCTTCATCAGCACCCAAAGGATGGGGGCCATGAGGCCCAGGGCGATCAGGAAAAAGACCACCCCCCCCCGGTGGTGCAGGTCGCTGCCGGTCAGCCATCGGGGATCGACGTACACGGCGAGCAGGGAAAGGGTCACGATGCGAATCGCATTCTTCATGAAAGCCATGGGAATGCCGATCAGCACCAGCAGCAGCTTGCGCCACCACGTCTCCAGCATCAGGTGTCCGGCCAGGAGCGTGGTGATGAAGAGCGCCAGGCTGGACCGGATGCCGCTGCATTCCGGGGCGATCTCGATGTTGATGCCCGGCAGCATGAAAACCGTATCCTGTCGGTGATGTGGCGTCCCGATCAGCTGAAAAAGGATTCCCACCGCTTCCGCCGACCCTTTTTGCAGGAAAGTGACTATTTCCTGCACCCATAGCTGTGGAATCGGGACTGTCAAAAACAGGAAGAAGACCGGGAACAGCCCCTTCCGCAGGCATTCTTCCCCCAGAAAAAAGAGAAAGCCGCCCATCCAAAGAAGGACGAGCGCCAGTGTCTGAAGCGAGACCAGGTCGGATTCAGAAGACACTTCCCGCATCCGGTAAGCGGAGAGGTAGACCGAAAAGGCAATCAGCATCATGGCCGCTCCTCCCAGGATGGAAAAGCGGACTTTGGAAAAAATCTCCGCGCGGTTGCGGAAGAGCAGGAAGGAGCTGATGAGAGGGATCAGCAGAATGTGCGAGGAGTAATCGTTCCGGGAGGAGACCGTTATCAGCTGGTGCAGAAGCGGGATCTGGAAAAGAAGGCTCCCCAGGATAAAAAGCAGGAATAAAAGTAACGAATTCTTTGTGGTCAAGAAAACCCTCCTCCCCTCAGTTTATTCCGTTCTTAATTCCGGTTTTACTTCCGCCTTTTTCCGCCAATTGGATTCTACTTAGAAACCGGCCGTAAATCCAGATCCTGATAATCAAAGCTGAAATCGGCCAGGGTGCTGCAGGCGCTCATTTTTAAATTCTCGACCTTTCCCTGGGGATTGAGATGAAAGGTAAGAAAAGCATCCGGAACGGTCCTGTCGCGAAAAACCGCCCGGAATGTGTCGTACTGCCAGTGTTCCAGATCCGCCTGCAGCGCCGGACTGTTGGCCATTTTCAGCAGCAGCCGGCCGCTTTCCAGGCTCAGAACGACCCGCCCGTACCAGGGATCGCTATACTCTCCGGCATAATCCTCCCATGCCAGGCTCGGACGGCTGTTCCGGTTCCGCTGTTCCGTTTCTTTCTTTTCGGCATCCCATGCCTTTTGGATGCTTTCGGTCCGGATGCTTCGAAAGGCGGAGATCCAGTCGGTGGAGGGGGAGTGCAGGTAATGTTCCAAAATGTGATAGAACACCGAGGTGTAGGCTCCGCTCTCCTCCTGATTGGTCAGAATAATGACCCCCAGGCTCAGATCCGGCATCATGGCAACGGTGGTCACCATGCCGACCAGAGAACCACCGTGAGAAACCACCTTATGGCCCTGGAAATCCCGCAGCGACCAGCCCAGGGCATATCCGGAAAAGGCGGATCGGGCCGCCCGAAGACTCTCCGGAGGCTCGGATGGTCGAATCGGGGTATGCATCTGCCAAAGCTCCCGGGCGACGGCGTCGCTCCATAGCCCGGCTCCGTCCGGGCGCTTGCCGCGACGGAGGTGAGCGGCAACCCAGCGCGAAAGGTCCAGCACATTGCTGCGAATGCCGGCCGCCGCCGCCCAGGTGTGATCCAGGGTGTAGGGCACCGGTACCAGGGGACCGTCGAGGCGCCACCCCTTGGAATGCGGCTCGGCCAGGTTGGCATCGGGCGGCAGCCCGCGATTGGTAATCCGCGTGGATTTCATCTCCAGCGGCTGGAACAGGCTCTCGGTAACGAATTGGTCATACGTTTGCCCGCTGACCGAATGAATGAGCTCACCGGCAATCACGAACATCAGGTTGTTATAGGCATAACGGCTTCGAAAGCCGGATGCCGGCCGGAGGAACCGGGCCAGGTAGACGACTTCGTCCCGCCGGCGCGTGGTATCGGGCCAGAAAAGCAGGTCGCCGGCTCCCAGGCCCAGGCCGCTGCGATGGCAGAGGAGGTCCCGGACCATGATCTCCTTGCTGACATAGGGGTCGTACAGCACGAATCCCGGCAGGTGCTTCTGCACGGGATCGTCCCAGGACAGCTTCTTCCGGTCGGCCAGAAGACCGATGGCGGTGGCGGTAAAAGCTTTCGTGTTGGATGCGATTCCAAAAAGGGTGAATTCGTCCACTTTTTCCGGAGATCCCAGCTTGCGAACTCCGTATCCTTTGGCCAATTCCAGCTGCCCATCCTTGACAATGGCCAGAGCGAGGCCGGGAACCTCGAACTCCTTCATGGCCCGGGCGACATAGACATCCAGATCCGAAGGAGGGGCCGGCGTGGCCGTGACCAGGCAAACCGCCAGGCAGATAAAAACAGTAGCGGCTCCTGCTGTCCTGGGGAGAGAAATTTTCATGGAAACCTTCCTAGGAAAAGGTTTTTGGATGGCGGAGAGGGGGGGATTCGAACCCCCGGTGCAGGTTTCCCCACACGACGGTTTAGCAAACCGTTGGTTTCAGCCACTCACCCACCTCTCCAGGCTGATCCGTACGTCGCACCAAACGCGAAGGATTTTAGCAGATTTCCCCTGGAAAAGTCGATGATTCGACTAAAAATAATTCCCACCCCCGGGGGAGGAGCGGAGCGCAGCCGTGAAATCAGGCTCGGGCTTCGGACTTGGCTTCGCTCTTGTTTTCGCTTTTCGTTGCGGAAGGCGTCTCCGGAGCGCTCTTGGATTCTTTTGCCTCTTTGGATTCCCCGGAACTCCCCGAACTCCCATTCCCGTTGCCGCTTTCAGCGGCTCCGGCCTTGGTGGAGCCGTTCGTGCCGCTTCCCGAGTTCTTGCGCGCGTAATCGGTCAGGTACCAGCCGGAACCCTTCAGGTGAAAAGAAGAAACAGAGATTTTCTTTTCCAGGCGACCGGAGCAGTCCCCACAAACCGAAAGGGGCGCATCGGAAAAACGCTGAATCACTTCCGTTTCGCGGCCGCAATCCCGACAAATGTACTCATAAATAGGCATATCGCTCTTTCCCTCAGAAAATTTTCCGCTCCTTATATAACATTCGGACTCCGGAATTGCAAGGTTGAAGCGCCCGCAAATCCGAAAATTGGCAGAGAACAGATGCAGGGGTTCAGGAAAATCCGGACAGGGATCAAGGCTGAAACTGGAAGAAACCGCCTTCTCCGGAAACCAGCAGTTTGTCCAGGTAGTAGCTTCCGTCGCGGAAAAGAACCTTGACCGCATTTCTTTCGGGGCGTTCCGCTGTAGGATTCAGGACCGCTTTTACGCTGACCAGGACCTGTTCCTTGCCGGGCTTTCGAAACTTGACCAGAACCTGCCCCCCGGCCTGAGGAAGGATGTCAATTTCGTAGGGCCCGGGATCGAGGGTGTCCGCTCCCGCGCGCGCGGCTACCGGCAACCGGACGCTCACGCTTTTCGGCACATCCGGCGCCGCCCAGGCGGGTAAAGCCAACAGGGTCAGAAGGAAAATCGTCACCACGGGCCTGGCAATCCATTTTTCTCTCATAAAGAAATTTTACCATGCCATGCCTCCCCTTGCGGAGGGAAGTCCATTTTAATTTCATGCGCCTTGCCACAACTCCAGATTGGAACCATTCTCTCCGGCTCTCTTTCCATTCTTCCCTCCCCTCCCTTTCTTCCTGTGGAGTCTTCCTCTCCTCAGGCGGCTGCGAAGATCTGTGAGAAAAAGGAATCCGGGAGGCACCGCTTGCGGGAAGAAGACTTTGGAACGGTCCGGCATTTATGACGGCCCGGCGAAAAGTAGCAGGAACCCCAAAGGGGTTCCGGAACACAGCCCGGGGTTGTGCCGCAGGCGCTACCCCGGGTAGGCGGATTTTTTTGAAAATCAGCCCTGTAAGGGCTGCGCAAATACCTGGTATTGCTGGATTTTGCGCAACCCCTTCAGGGTTGTCGCCTGCGGGTGTCCCTTCCCGGGGTAGGCGCGAAACGCGCCAACCCCGGGAAGGGTTACGGAGCATTTTCATGGCTTTCCCCAGCGGAAATTCGAAGATGTGGGACTTTCTGCCGGGTCATCATTTATAGTAAACTGTATTTTTCCAAAGGAGCAGGGATTGCAGGGGTCCTCAACGAAGTATCGAATCGGGGCGTGGTTTTGAAAACAGGGGCTTTTATACAGGAATTCATGCGTCAGCCAAAGCTGACCGGCGCTATTCTGCCCAGTTCACCCCATCTGGCCGAACGTATGATTCAACAGATCGACTTCGACAAGGCAGCCTCCATCGTCGAATTCGGACCGGGCACCGGGTCCTTCACGCGGCTGATCCTTTCCCGAAAAAGGGAATGCACCAGCTTCTTTGCCCTGGAACTGAACGAGAACATGTATCTCGATCTGCACAGGCAGTATCCCGAACTTCTTTTATATAATGATTCCGCGACCCGGATTCACGATTATCTGCAAAAAAACCGTCTGACCAGAGTAGATGCGGTCATCAGCGGGCTTCCCTGGGCCAACTTTTCCGAGCAGACTCAGGACGAAATCCTCATCCCCACGATCTCGGCTCTTCATCCCGGCGGCACTTTTTCATGCTTTGCCTATCTGCAGGGCCTGGTCCTGCCATCGGCCATCCGCTTTCGAAGGAAGCTCAATCGCTACTTCCGAGATGTCAAGGTAAGTCCGGTTGTCTGGCGGAACTGCCCTCCCGCCATTGTTTATTGGTGTACCAGGTAGATCACCCCTATAAGGAGACGCACATGTCCAATCTGTTTGCCGGCATAGACAGCTCAACGCAAGGAACCAAACTGGTGGTCATCGACCTCCAGTCCCAGGCAGTCCTTCATACGGATAGCGTTAATTATGACCAGGATCTACCGGAATACGGGACGAAAAACGGCGTCTGCCCCTCCGACAAGGCCGGTGTTTCCGAATCGGATCCGGCCATGTGGGTCCACGCCCTGGATCTGCTGCTGGAACGTCTGCAGCAGTCGGCGGTCCCCCAGGACCGCATCCGATGCCTTTCGGTATCCGGGCAGCAGCACGGCCTGGTCACGCTGGATGCCGAGGGGCGGTTGACCCGATCGAAATCCAAGCTCTGGAACGACTTCAGCACCGAGGAGGAATGCCGGCTGCTCACGGAAGCCGTGGGTGGTGCGGAAAGAATGATCGCCGAAGTCGGCAATAGCCAGCGAACCGGCTACACCGCCGCCAAGATCTTCCACATGGTGCGGAACGAGCCCGAAGCCTTCTCCCGCACGGCCACCTGCTTCCTGGTTCACAACTTCATTAACTGGTACCTCACCGGCGGCACCGAAGGGGGTGTCCGGGTCATGGAACCGGGCGATGCCTCGGGCATGGCCCTGTGGCACCCCGGCCGACGGGCCTGGTCGGATAAGGTCCTTATGGCCATTTCACCGGAACTCTCCGGGAAACTCCCGCCGATTCTCCCTTCGGATGAGCCGATCGGACGACTCGGACAAAAACTGGCCGCCCGCTTCGCGATGGACCCGGACTGCCTGATCGATGCCGGCTGCGGAGACAACATGTACGGCGCGGTCGGCACCGGCAATGTGACCCCCGGCATCGTTACCGTCAGCCTGGGAACCAGCGGCACGGCCTACACCATGCTGCACGAGCCTTTTGTAGATCCGTGCGGCGAAATCGCCGCCTTCTGCGACAGCACCGGCCATTTCCTGCCGCTGCTTTGCGTTTCCAACCTGGCCAACGGCTACAACGCTGTCCTGGAGCATTACGGCATCAGCCACGGGGAGTTCAACGACCTGATCTCCCGAACTCCGGCAGGCAACGGGGGACGTCTGCTCATCCCATGGTATGTCGGCGAGCGAACCCCGGACGTGCCGGTGGCCGCACCCGTTTATTTCGGATTTGAAATCGAGGGTTTTACTCGCGAAAACCTCTGCCGCGCGGTCCTGGAGGGGCATGTTCTCAATCTTTACGACGGCTTCCGCAAGATGCCGATCGTCCCGCGGGAAATCCGCCTGACCGGCGGATTGTCGCAGTCGGAAGCCTGGTGCCAGACGATCGCCGACGTGTTTGAAGCCGAGGCCGTTCCGGTGGAAGGGGAAGGAGCCGCCCTGGGCGCCGCTCTCCATGCCGCCTGGGTTTGGGAGCGTCAAAAGGGGAATTCGGTTTCTCTTGCGGATGTGGTACGGCCCTTTGTCCGGCTTCGCGAAGATCAGCGCAAGAAGCCCGGTGCCGCTCACGCCGCCGTCTATCGCACCCAGAAAGAGATGTTTCGCGCCCTGAGCAGCCGGGTCCGCGGCATGGTAGCCGGGCCGGATCCGTTCGTACTTCGCGAAACGATCCGGTAGAAACCCTCCGCATTCCGTTATGCCGGCCTCTTCTCCGTTGCACACCTGGGACCTCAGCCTCGCGGAAGCGAGATCCCTGCAGGAGCGGCTCGCCGGAGAGCTGCATTTCCCCCTTCAAAAGGCCGGCTTTCGCTGGGCGGCCGGCGCGGATGTCGCCTTTCATTCCTCCAGCAACCGGATCGTTGCGGCCGTGGTTCTGGTCGATGGGAAATCCGGTGCCGTTGCGGAAGAATGCCACGTGGTCCGGGAAGCCACTTTCCCTTACATCCCCGGCTATCTTTCTTTTCGCGAGGCGCCAGCGGTATTGGAAGCCTGCAGCCTCCTGGGCCGGCTGCCGGAGGTGCTGCTCCTGGACGGCCAGGGGCTGGCCCATCCGAGGCGCTTCGGACTGGCCTGCCATCTGGGTCTATGGCTGGGCATTCCCACCATCGGCTGCGCCAAGAGCCGCCTGGTGGGAGATTTTATTTCCCCGGGCCCGGATCCCGGCAGCTGGACCGACCTGACCGACAAAGGCGAGAAGGTGGGAGCGGTACTGCGAACCCGCAAAAAAGTCAAACCGCTTTTCATTTCTCCAGGACATCTTCTCCCGCTCCCGCTCTGCATCCGGACCGTGCTTGACTTCTGCCGGGGCTTCCGGCTTCCGGAGCCGACCCGCCAGGCACATCTGCTGGTTACCCGGCTTCGCCGCACGCTGGGCCCCCGCTAAACAGGTAAAGGGACCCCAAGTCCCATCGGGACGGCAGAATCGAACCCATCCCACACTTTTTACACCTTCCACAGCAAAAAAGATGAAGCTGCAATAAGCCGGGAACCGTCGCGCAACGATCTCCCCAACGAAATCTTTTTGGAGTACAAGCTTTAAGCTTGCGTACCACAAGCGGAATCCTGCTCGCAGCGCGCCACCTGAAGCTGGAACTCGGCAGGATGGCGCGGCAAAAAATCCCACACCTTCGAATTCCCTTTCGAGAAAGCCCTGAAAGGGCTTCGTAACACAGCCCGGGGTTGGCGCGCTTCGCGCTTACCCCGGGTTGGGACACCCGCAAGCAGCAACCCTGTATGGGTTGCGCATAATCCAGCCATGCCAGGTGTTTGCCCAGCCCTTTCAGGGCTGGGGTTTTAACCAATCCGCCTACCCGGGGTTGCGCCTTTGCGGCGCAACCCCGGGCTGTGATCCGGAACCCCTTTCGAGGTTCCAGACTTATTGCGAGATTTTCAGGAAGGGGAAAGGAAGCTGTCGAAGCATACCTGAAGGGAGCCGGGTTTATTAAGGCCCGTCCCGATTCCGGGAGGTTTCTACGGACGAAAAAAGGGCGGATGACTCCGCCCTTTCTTCGTGCCCTGTCAGGCAGGAATGTGTCTGTCTGAGTGCTACGGGGCTTTCCACCAGACACCGTCCGGCCCGAAATACTGCACCAGAATGGCGGCCAGTGCCTTTTCGAACGTCCCGGTCCAGCGGCTGGTGGCCGGCAGAGTCTGCAGGCCCAGCCCGAAAACCTGAGCCCGGCTGGCATGGCACTGCACGGCGCAGGAGCTCGGTTGCCCGCCCTTGGCCAGGTAGCCGGCATTGAGGCTCTTGGCCGGCGACATGGCATCCCAGGTGTGACCGGCGACGTAATAGTCGTTGGTTCCCGGAATGGTGCCCTTGTAGGGCATATGGCAGCCGGTGCAGCGTGACAGCCCGAGTTCGCGCTCCGGTCCGAAAGGATGATGGGTATGAGCTTCCGTTACCTCGGCAATCTTTTTGATGTTGTCCTTGTACTTGGAAATCATCGTCTTGGTGAGGCTGGCAAACGGTCCGTATCCGGCATGACATGCCAGGCAGAGGGTGTTGTCGCGGTAGCTGGTGGCGATGCGCAGACTGGTGGTTCCCTCGGTAACCGTCAAACTGGTGCGGGTCTGGGAGGTGGCCACGTTGCGATGCAGGGTGTGGCAGGTCCAGCAGTTCATCTTTTCGTAGGGGTTGTTAAAGTGCATGGTCCCCTTCTTGATGGCTTCATTGAACTGCGAGTGCGTACCCCGCCCGTTCCATCCGTCCGGATAGACGCTGAAATTCTCCGTGAAATAGGAATCCATGGAGCCGGTTCCCGGAATCCACTGCTGCCCCAGGGCTTCTTTATACGGCCAGCTGTAGAGCTTATTGGGTACCGACTTGATCCGGGAATGGCACTGGCCGCACAGGGCCAGCTGCTCGGCCTGCGGCAGATTGGCCGGATTGACGATGCGCGCCTTGCGGTCGGTGTCGTTGCCGGCCAGCACGTGCAGGCCGCCCGGACCGTGGCAGGATTCGCACCCGATGTTCACGGTGTCATACTGCCCGTCGCCGTCGTAGTCGACAATATTCGGATCTTCGGAGTCATAGAGCACGGCGGGGTAGGGCTTGAAAACCGTCTCTCCCTTGTCGTTTTTGCCCAGGCTGCGGATACCGGACACATGACAGCCGACGCAGTTCTGGTCAAAGCTCTCCAGTCCGCTGCCCATGGCCTCCGCCGTAGTCATATCCTTCTTGATCTTCGGGACGTTTCCTTCATACACATCCTCGATCCCGTCCAAAACCCACTTGTTTCCATGACTCTCATACTGGATTCCAGCCAGATAGGTGGCACCGGTTTTGCCGCTGGCCTGATCGTTAACCGGGATCTTGACGCCGTAGCGCTGAATCCAGTGTCCCTCGCGATCCATCTGCTGCCGAACCCAGAGAACCGGGAGATCGACATTGCTGATGGTTACGGTATATACGCCCTTTTTCACCGAGAGGACCGGAGCATTCGGCTTATAGGCGTCCAGAGCCGAGGATACGGTGTTGAAATCGAGACCGGCAATGAAATCGTCCACCTTCTGACCCAGGGTATTGGCCAGCACGCCTTTTTTCTTCACCAGAGTGTACTGAGCCATGGGGCGGATCAGGGCGAAGGAATGCTGCGTATCGTAGAAAGTGGCGGCATCCTCTTCGTGGCAGGCCATACAGAGCCGGCTGCCGACGAAATAATTCGTGCCGGCGGCCGTGGCACCGTACATTTCGACCATTCGGGAACGTACCTGTGGGCTCAGTTCCTGCTTGGCATAGGCACGCTTGGTTTCATGGGCGCTGACCAGGTCGCCGGCTATGGCAGAGCCGGTGAAGAGGAGAGCGACCAGAACAAGAAGCCATTTTTTCGTCATGTGAATAAATCCTCCTTATTACCCGGAAAATCCGGAGTGACTTGGGTAAAAAATATTAAAAAATGAAACGAGCGGGACAAAAAAACCGGGGCCGAACGAGGACCTTGGCTGTTTGTGATCATTGTGCTTCGCTTTTTCCGTCAAGGTATCAACAAGCGTATCACGACCTCCGGACCGTCCCCACTATTCGGGCTGATTGTAAATCAGCCTCTTGCGGCTTGTCAACCGCGTGGTAAATCCGCCCGGCGTCGGTTAGAATAAGCCGTTGGACCCGAGGATTATGCCAATGCTGCACCCGTTTTTTTCCGTTTCGCTTCGCCGGCTGCTGCCCGCAGCCCTGGTCCGGCGCCTGGATCCTTTCGAGGCCTCCATCCAGGCCCTGGTGGAGAGAGCATCCCGGACCCTGCCGCCCGGCGGAAGACTGCTGGATGCCGGCGCCGGGGAGGCCCGGCACGCCTCCTGGTTCACCCACGGTTTCTACGTGCCGGTGGACTCCGGAGTCGGAGAAAAAGGATGGGATTATTCGAAGCTGGCCGCCATCGGCGATCTGCGCCATCTGCCCCTCCGGGGGCAGTCCATGGACGCCGTGCTTTGCGTGGTGACCCTGGAGCACGTTCCCGCGCCGGGCCTGGTCCTGGAAGAATTTCATCGGGTGCTGCGCCCCGGCGGGGACCTCTGGCTGGTCACCCCTCTCCTGTGGGAAGAGCACCAGAAACCGCACGACTACTATCGCTACACTTCGGACGGGCTCCGGCTTCTGCTGCAGTCCGGCCGGTTCGAAATCCGCTCCCTGCAGCCGGCCGGAGGCTTTTTCCAGGTGCTCGCCCGGCGCTGCATCGCCCTACCGGGCTTTTTTCAGCAGGGCTGGCGATGGGTCCTCTTCCCCTTCCTGGCCCCTGTCTTTGGCCTGATCCTGCCGCTGCTGCTGGGAGCCATGGATCCGCTGGACCGCCAGCGGCACTACACCCTCGGACACCTCACCCATGCCGTCCGCCTCTGAAAAGGAACTCCGGGCACCGGTTCCTCGCGCCCACCTGCTCTGTCTGCTTCTGATTTTCCTTGGCCAGGCGGCGGCCAATTACATCTGGCTGCAATCGGACCGGCAGCCGCCGCTCTGGGATATGGCCCTCCACCAGAGCATCGGGCTGCGCTACGGCGATATTTACGTGGGAAATGACAACCCCGGCACGGGTGGGTGGTGGGCCGTCAGCGGTGCCTACCCGCCTCTCTACCATCACCTCCTGGCCGCCGCCTTTCTGCTCGGGAGAGACAGCGACGCGGCCACCCTGGCCAATGTGCCGGCAACCCTCCTGTTGATATTCGGCACCTATCTTCTCGGACGGCGCTGGTTTTCGGCCCCTACCGGTCTCCTGGCAGCGCTGCTCCTGGTTTGCTTTCCCTACATGGCCTGGATTTCCAGGGAAACGGTGATCGACTATACCATGGCTGCCCTGGTGCTCTGGACTCTGATCGCCCTGGAGGCCAGCGAAGGCTTTTCCCGAAAGGGCGCCTCGCTCTGGACCGGGGTACTCCTGGCGGGCTGCGCGCTGACCAAGTGGATTGCACCCTTTTTCCTGGCCCTGCCGGTCCTCATGGCCCGCTGCCGAAAGATGCCGGAAGTGGACCGGCAGGCAGACAATGCAGCCGGTTCCGCCGGTGCGGAATCTTTCGCGCCGGTCCTGCATCCCAGGACTGTGAACCTGGTGGATGCCATTCTGGCGGCCGGCGGGATTTCCCTGCTCTGGTATTTTCCCAAACTCCCGGAAATCATGGATTTTCTGCGGCGTAACACTGCCGTGGGAGCGGCGGAAGGGGAACCGCCTGTCTTCTCTCTGCAGAGCCTGGTCTACTATTTGCGCCTGGCGGAAGGCCAGCAACTGCACCTCCTGTTCAGTGCCATGGCCTTGGCAGGTTTTCTCTATGCATGGTTCCACCACCGGGAAAGTTTTTTCAAAATCCTGGGGTGGATAGCGAGCGGCTACGTCGTCCTGACCCTGCTGCGCACCAAGGATCCCCGATTCAGCCTCCCCTTGCTCCCGGCTCTGGCCGTTCTCGCTGTCTGCTGGATCGAGGGAATTCGCCCGAGCCTCCCGCGCCGGCTTTCCTATGCTTTTTTCGCGGCGGCCGCCATCGGGTCGTTCCTGCTGGCTTCCTTCGGCTGCCGCTATCTGCCCAGGGAAATCCTCCTGGCTGAAGGATATCAGGGCAGCTTCCGCTGGGACTGGAAGCTTTATTCCCAGGACTATTTCGGCCTTCTCGGCGCACCTTCCGAAGTCCCCTGGCCGCAGCAGGAAATTCTGGAGCGCGTCGGCACCTCTCTCCCCGGCAACAGGCGCGGCAAGCTTGCCCTGGTTCCCGATTTCCCGCGGTTCAACCACGAGAACCTGCGCCTGGCAGCCCTCCTCGCAAAGCGGCCCATCGAGGTTCTTCGGCTCGGAAGCCTGCATGGCGGCGGAGAGGAAGCATTGCAGCAGTCGGATTTCATTCTCGTCTCCGAATCCGGGCAAGGCATGGAATGGTCTACGCGAGGAAGCCGTGAGGTGACCCAGTATATTCTGGACCGCCCGGAGCGGTTCACAGTAGATTCTTTCTATACCCTGCCGGACGGAATTCACCTTCGGCTGTACCGCCGGAAGGAGCCGGCAAGATGAAGCCGACCCGGTCCTTTCCATGGATTGTGCCGGCCCTGCTGATGGGCCTGCAGATGGCACTGGTCCTGCCTTTCCTGGACCAGCCCTTTCACATGGACGATCCGATTTACCTGGACTACGGCCGCCACATCCTTCGGGATCCCCTTCATCCGCAGGATTTTCCCTACTGCTTCGAGGGAGCCTGTGCGGCGGACATGGCGAGCCACAGCCATCCGCCCCTGAACGGTTACTGGGCGGCCATCGGCATGAAGCTGGCGGGAGCCGTAAAGCCCGCCCCATGGGCGATGCATGCCTGGTATCTGATTTTTCCCCTGCTCTTCGCCGGGTCGATGCTTTGCCTGGCGCGGCGGTTCACGGCAAACCCGATGCTGGCGGCACTTCTGGCGGTGGCCAGCCCGGCCGCCGTGGTCCTCTCCCACACCCTGATGGCCGACTTCCCCACTCTGGCTTTGTGGACCGCCGGAGTCGCCTTTTTCATTCGCGGATCCGACCACCACAGCACGGCGTGGCTGGCCGTTTCCAGCCTCTGCCTGACGCTGGCCGCCTTCTGCTCCTACCCGGCCCTGCTGGCCGCCCTGCTCTGCCGGGTTTATGCCGCCCTGCACCCCGGGAGCTCCCGGCTGTCGCGCCGGGTCCCGCTGCTGCCCTTTCTGTTCATGGCCGGGTGGATCGCTTATTCCTCGCTCTACTTCGGACGCTTTATTCTATCTGGTACCGTACAGTACGCCCTGCACCACAGCGGCTCCTTCTGGGGCGCGATGGGCGATAAGATCGTAGCGTTCCCTCTGCTTTTGGCGGGAACCCTCTGCATGCCCTGGATGATGGCTGCCCGGGCCGCAGCGCTGTGGAACGGACGGGCGGCCGCCCTGGCTCTCATGGTTTCCATGACCGTGGCGCAGCTGGCCGCCCCCGGCTACGCTCTTCCGGAAAAACTGCTGGTGATCGTTCTGTGCTGGCTCGGGCTGCTGATTCTGTTGTGCCTGATTCTGCGGGCGGCACGGATCCTTGGCCAGGTCTGGCACCCGTGCAGCTCCGGCACGGGATTGGCCGGACCCGGCGTGGCGGAAAAACTTTTCCCGTCAGGGTTCCATATCCAGCTGCTTCCCCCCGAAAGCCTCGACATCCTTTTTCTGATGGTCTGGTTCGCATCTCATGCGGCTGCGGCCCTGTTTCTGTATACTTCCTCGTCGGCCCGCTACTTTCTGCCCCTGATACCCCCGCTGGCGCTGCTGGCGGCATCTTCCCTGCCGGCCGGCACCTTCCGCCCTTTTTTCCTGTGGACGGCACGGATCAGCGTGGCTTTCTCCGTCCTGGGGAGCTTCGCCCTATCCCTGGCCGACGCGCAGACCGCCTCCGTTTACCGGAGAATGGGCCAGGACCTGGGTAACGCATTCGCCGGCTGGGAACCCAGGGTCCGCTTCGGTGGAGAATGGGGCTTCCGGTACGCTATGGAGTCGAACGGATTCCGGTCCTTCCCTTCCGCCGGACCCGGCTTATACGGAGGGGATTTCCTGGTGCTTCCCGAACAGGCCGTACCCTACGCCGTTCCCCCGGACACGGCGTCCATTGCCGAACCGGTTGCCGCCATCCGCTACATTCCGCGCTTCCCGCTGCGGCTGATGAGCCGCGAGTCGCACGCCGGCTTTTACAGCTCCGGCTGGGGCCTTCTGCCCTTCGGTTTTTCGCGGAGTCCCGCGGAAACGGTTTTCGTCCGCCAGGTCAACCGGGCGGCGGAAACCCTTCCGGAAGCGCAATCGGACTGCTCCTCCATCCGGGAGATCCGCCCTGTTCCTGCCCCGCAGGGCGGCATCGATCTCCTCTTTCCCGGCCGCTGCAGCCTGTCGATTCCCCTGGGCAAGGCGCCCCCTTCCCGCATCCGGTTTTATCTGCCGGCCGACGACAGCCACCCGTCATGGGGCTTCCGGCTGGAGGCTTTCCTGGAAAGTAAGGCGAAAGAAATTCCGCTCGACGCCCGTTTCCTCCAGGGAGAGGAAGTCCGGCTGGAGCTGCCCGCCACCTCCGAAGGCGATTTTTTAAGGATCGGCTGCCAGGCCGGTCCCGGCCAGGGGCGGCCATGGGTGGTGCGGAATCTGGTCAGGATTCCCTCGGGATTCCGAGTGCCGGAGGTAGTCCATGTTCCCTAAAAGTCCCCTTTGGGTATTGGGAGGCATGCTGCTGATGGGATCCTGCCGGATCCCGGAACCCGGATCCTCCCGGAAGGAAGTGCCGGACCTGCTGCAGGAAGCCCGCAGACAAGAAGCCGGCGAAGCCGGCCAGGCCGGACGGACACACTTCCTTTTCCCCTTCAGCCGTGACGGGATCCGGCGCGAAGCCCTGGTGCTCACTCCCGGCGCCGTGTGGGAGGCGAATCCGCAATCCCTGTCCGCTTCCAGCCCCCTGCGCATCTGGGTGGGCATGCCGTTCCAGATCGGGGACGGCGCCGAGCTTTCCGTGGAAACCGTGCGGGCCGGACAGCCCGGCGGCATGATCCGGATGCCGCTGAACCCGGTGCATAACCGGGGGGACCGGCAGTGGCATCTGCTGCAAATGCCTTTCGCTCCGGACACCACCCTGATCCGGTTCCGGGTTTCCGCCGGACCCTCCGGAGACAGCACCGGCGACTGGGTTGGCCTGGCCCCCTGGCTGCCCTGACGGGATTCGCCGGGCCGACCCTGGCCGGCGGAAAACATGGCATAATTAGCTTGAATATTTTGGGGTAGCAGAAGGTATCTGGATCGGAACAATATTCGACGAGGGGGGAACCGTATGGAGGAAAGAAAATTCAAGGGAGCCGGCGGAACCCAGGGAGGGGTCGGTTCTTTCTTTTTGGGACTTCTTCTGGCCTCGGTGGGCCTCTACCTTCTATTCCAGCAGGTCCAGGTGACCAGCGGCTTCTGGCAGATGTACGGCATGAACACCTTCGGCCTGACGCTCCTGCCTCTGCTGATCGGAGTGGGCATGATTTTTTTCAACGGCCGATCGATGCTGGGCTGGGCGCTGCTGATCATCGGCCTGGCGATTATACTGGCCGGGATTCTGATGCACATGGACATTTATTTCCGTCCCACCAGCCTGTTCAACACCCTCATCATGCTGGGGCTGCTGGCCGGCGGATTCGGGCTGATTTTCCGTTCCTTGAAATCGGCGGAAAAATAACCTCCCGCCGGCGATCGATGCCAAGATGAATTCGCGTCCTGAATTGCTGGCCCTGGATTTCGACGGCGTTCTCTGCGACGGAATGCAGGAGTATTTTCACACTGCCTGGCGGGTTTACCGGAAAGTCTGGGAAGAAAAAGGGGAAGCCCCCCCGGCCGGACTGGCGGAGCGCTTTGCGCGGCTCCGGCCGGTGATCGAATCGGGCTGGGAGATGGCCCTGCTGCTCCGCGCCATCCTCCTGGGTTACACGGAAGAGGAGCTCTTCGCCGACTGGATCGCGGCCGCGGAAAAGATCCTGCAGCAGGACGGCCTGACCCCCGGCGACCTGGGTCCGCTGCTCAATACCGACCGGGACGCGCAGATCCGGGAGAACCTGGATGCCTGGCTGTCGCGGAACCGCTTTTATCCGGGGGTCATCGGCAGGCTGCGCTCCTGCCTGGATGCCGGAACGCAGCTGCGCATCGTCACCACCAAGGAAGAGCGCTATACCCGACGGCTCCTGGAGAGGGAAGGAATCGACCTGGCCGGAGACTGGATCGTGGGGCGCAGCGCCAAACGAGCCAAGCATGAAACCCTGCGCCGGTACCGGCATGAGCTCGGGAGCAGCGCCGGAATCTGGTTTGTGGAAGATCGGCTGGCCACGCTGCAGGAAGTTCGCCGGCAGGCGGATCTCGAAGGGGTGCGCCTCTTCCTGGCCGACTGGGGTTACAACACGCCGGAAGAAAGGGAGGCGGCCTGTTCGCAGAGCGGCATCCGGCTCGTCTCTCTCGGCACCTTCCTGGGCGATTTTTCCGGATGGCTCCCCTGAATCCGCTGGAAGAATTGCACCGGCAGCTCTCTGCCCTGCCCCGTCTCGAGCTGCAGAAAGAAGCCCCTTTGCACGCCCTCACCCGCTTCGCCCTGGGGGGACCGGCGGCTCTTCTGCTCCGCACCGCGGACGAAGAGACTCTGTTCCGCGCCCTCCAGGCTATCCGGGATTACCGCGTTCCTCTTTTCATCCTGGGGGGCGGCACCAACCTGGTGGTGTCCGACCGGGGCTTTCGCGGCGCGGTGATTTCCTGGCAGGCGGAGGCCACGGAGCGCCAGGGGCCCGAGCGGACCGCGGATGCCGGGATTCCGCTGCAGCGCCTGGTGGAAGAATGCCTGGAGGACGGGCTGGCCGGCCTGGAGTCGCTCGCCGGGATACCCGGCACGCTGGGCGGCGCGGTCTTCGGAAATGCCGGGGCCTACGGCAGCACCATCGGGGAAAGAGTCCTGGAGGTCGGCACCATGGAGGCCGGGGGACCGGGGCGATGGAGCCGCGCCGAATGCGGCTTCGCCTACCGCCACAGCCGTTTCAAAAGCCGGCCGGGCTGCGTGTTGACCCGCGTCCGGCTCCGCCTGGAGCCGGCCTGCGGGAAGGAGCCTCGCGAGCAGGCTGAAAAAATTATTCGGCTGCGGCGCGAAAAATTCCCGGACGATATGCGCTGTGCCGGAAGCATTTTCAAAAACCTCCTGGCCGCCAACCTGACCCCGGACACCCTGGCCGCGGTTCCGCCGGAAATCATCCGCGAAGGAAAAATACCGGCGGCCTGGTTCCTGGAAAAAGCCGGAGCCAGAGGACTTGGCCGCGGAGCCCTGCAGGTGGCCGCTTATCACGCCAACCTGGTCTATAACCGGGGGGGAGGAACCGCGGCGGACCTGGCCGCCCTCATTCGCCATCTGAAGCAAAGGGTCCGGGACCTCTTCGGACTGGAGCTGGAAGAAGAAGTCCGCTACGTGGGGGATTTCCCGGCCGGGGAGAGTTCCGCTCCCACGGCGTAGCTTCTATTTTTTCCGGCTCCGGATTGCTGTATAATTGCCGCTGGATCCGCAGTCAATAAGAACTTTTCCTACCATTTTTATTTTAGGCGAGAACGATACCATGAAAGAAACGACCTTTCGCGGCCGCAAGGCGATTGAAATCGAAGACGAATCCGTACGCCTCACCACCGTTGTGGAGGGAGGGCATATCGCGGAATTCCTGGAAAAAAGTACCGGTATCAACCCTCTCTGGGCTCCCCCCTGGCCTACCATGGAGCCCTCCGCCTATTGCGCGGACGGGAACCCGGAATACGGGGCCGATGCGGAAAGCAAACTTTTATCGGGGATCCTGGGCCACAACCTGTGCCTGGATTATTTTGGCGGCCCATCCCCCGAGGAATTTGCGGCGGGACTGACCGTCCACGGCGAGGCCTCTGTGGTGGCCTACGACTTTTCCCCGGTCCCGGGCGGCTGGTCGGCCAGAGCGCACATGCCGATCGCCATGCTGAACCTGGAGCGGTCGGTGGAGCTGATGCCCGGCGGCGTGGTCCGCATCCGGGAGGAGATCGAAAACCTGTCCGCCATGGACCGCCCCCTCGGGTGGACCCAGCACGTGACCCTGGGGCCTCCCTTCATCGAGCACGGCCGGACGCGCTTCCACCTGCCCGTCGGAAAATCGATGACCTATCCGGTCAAGCTGGGACCGGCGCAGACGGTGAAGGTGGCCGCCGAATTTGACTGGCCGCTGGCCCCCGCCGAGGACGGCGGAACCGAGGACTTGCGGGTGTATACCTCCGCCCCGAGCTCCGCGCTGGTCACCGGGCACCTGGTCCGCGAGGAGTACCGGCACGGATACTTTCTGGCCTGGCACCCGGGAAGCAAGCTGGCCGTCGGGTACCTCTGGTACCGAAAAGACTATCCGTGGATTGCCATCTGGGACGAAAATCACAGCCGCTTCAACCCGCCCTGGAACGGGAATACCCTGACTCGCGGGCTGGAGTTCGGAGTGTCCCCCTGGGCGGAGGGGCGGAGGGCCATGGTCGACCGCGGAACCCTCTTCGGGGAGCGCGTCTACCGATGGATACCGGCGCGTTCCCGCATCTCGGCCGAATACCTGGCTTTTGTTCGAGTCATGGATGCACTTCCTGCGGAAGTACCGGAAGACGTTCGACGGCTTCTGCCCTGAACGGATCCAATCAGAAAAAGCAACCCTGGCGGGGAAAGCCGCGCTCCCGAAGGAGGCGGCCTACCTGCTTTTCATGAGCTCCGAGGAGAGATTTATATGTCTGATTTAGCAATTTTTGGCGGAACCCCCATACGGCAGAGAGGCTTCAGCCCCTGGCCCCAGTATCGTCAGGCCGACGTCGACCGGATCGTCGAAGTGGTACACAGCCGCCGCTGGGGCGGATTTCCGGTCCCCAGCCGGCTGGCCGGCGAATTCGGGCGCCGCTTCGCCGAACTGCATAACGCCAACTATTCCCTGTGCCTGACCAACGGGACGATTGCCATCGTTGCCGCGCTCCAGGCGGCCGGCCTGCAGTTCGGAGACGAGGTGATTGTTCCCGCCTACACCTGGGACGGGACCGCCACAGCCGTCCTTTTTGCCGGAGGGATTCCGGTGTTCGCCGACATTGACCCGGATACCTACTGCCTGGATGTAAAATCGGTGCAGGCCGCCATCACCCCCCGGACCCGGGCGATTATCCCCGTCCACCTGGCCATGCGCTTTGCCGACATGGAAGGACTCTGCCGGCTGGCCCGGGAGCACCGCCTGCTCCTGATCGAGGATTGCGCCCATGCGCACGGAGGAAAGTACCGCGGGATCGGGGCCGGATCGATGGGAGACATCGGATGCTTCAGCTTTCAGGAAAGCAAGCTGATGACCGGGGGCGAAGGCGGAATCGTGATCACCTCTTCGCTGGAGTATTATGAGGCCCTGCAAACCCTGGTCAACTGCGGGCGCGCCAGTCTGACCGACGTATTCGGCCGGAAGCTCCTCGGCTCCAACTACCGGATGACCGAGCTGCAGGCCGCCCTGCTGATCGGTCAGCTGGACATGTGGCCCGAGATGGTGGAAAAACGCACCCGCAACGCTGCCCTGCTGACCCAGAAACTTGCCGCCATACCCGGCATCCGCACCCTGCCGCCGCAGCCCGACATTAGCCGCGAAACCCTTTACTGTTATGTGTTCCAGTACCGGCCCGGCGCGGAAGAGCCGGCTCCGGCGCGGGACCTTTTTGTGGCCGCCCTGGAAAAAGAGGGCATCCCCTGCGACGGACGATTCTACGAGCCGGTTTACCGCAGCGACCTGTTCTACGCCAACCCGCAGAACTGTCCGCAGCTGGCCTGGCAGCGGGAAATACCGGTCGACTACTCGTCCTGCCAATGCCCGGTCTCCGAGCGGGCCGCGTACCAGGAGGCCGTCTGGCTTCCCCAGTTCCTGCTGATCGGCGACGAGCAGGATGTGGAGGATGTCGCCCATGCAGTAGCCAAGGTGATGGAAAACCGGCAGGCCCTGGCCTCGGCCGATCCCGGCCTGGCCGGCCTCAAAGCCCTGGGCCGTGCCCAGCGGGCCCGTCGGGAGCGACAAAAAAACTATTAACCGGAACGGTGCGAAGATGATGGCATCCTGGATTCAAGACTACACGCCCCTTGGAAGCCTATGGGCCTCGGCACTGGCGGCGGCCCTGCCGATCGTATTTCTCTTTTTCGCCCTGGCGGTCTGGCGCCTGCGCAGCTACTGGGCCGCCGCCGGAACGGTAGGCCTGACATTGCTCCTGGCGGTGTTCGTCTACCGGATGCCCGCCGGCCCGGCAATCCTTTCGGTCATTTATGGATTTGCCTACGGCCTGTGGCCCATTTCCTGGATCATCATCCCGGCCGTACTGCTTTACAAAATGACGGTGCATACCGGGCAGTTCGAAATCATTCGCGCCTCGGTGGTTTCGGTGACCGCAGACCAGCGGCTGCAGGCCGTTCTGGTGGCTTTCTCCTTTGGGGCCTTTCTCGAGGGGGCCGCCGGATTCGGTGCGCCGGTGGCCATCTCCTCGGCCCTGCTGGTCGGCCTGGGATTCGAGCCGCTTTACGCCGCCGGGCTCTGCCTGATCGCCAACACCGCGCCGGTGGCTTTTGGCTCCATGGGGATCCCGATGATTGTCGGCGCCAAGGTGACCGGCCTTCCGGTGCTCTCCCTGGCGGCCATGGCCGGCCGGCAGCTGCCGCTGCTCTCCCTGCTGGTGCCGTTCTGGCTGGTGGCCATCATGGACGGCTGGCGGGGCATACGGGAGACCTGGCCCGCCCTGGCCATCGGGGGAATTTCCTTCGGCGTCACCCAGTTCTTCTCCTCCAACTACCTGGGCCCGGAGCTCCCCGACATGACTTCCGCCCTGGCCAGCCTGCTGGCGCTTACGCTGTTCCTGAAAGTCTGGCATCCCAGGCACATTTTCCGCTTCGACGGGCAGGGCCTGGAGCATGCCCCGGAAGGGCGGGAGCCGCTCCGCGCCGGAAAGGTGCTGAAGGCCTGGTCCCCGTTCATGCTGCTCACCGGGACCGTCACTTTGTGGAGCCAGACCTGGTTCAAGAATCTTTTCCTGCCCGGAGGCCGGCTCTCCTGGCTTACCCTTTCTTTTCCGGTTCCCGGCCTGGACGGCGTGATTCAGAAAGGGGCCCCGATCGTTTCCGAGCCCACGCCCTACGAGGCGGTTTTCAAGCTGGATCTCCTTTCGGCGGTGGGAACCGCGGTCCTGCTGACCTCCATGGTCGCCGCGCTGCTGCTGCGCCTGAACGCCAGGACCTACCTGCGGCTGTTCGGCGAAACCCTCAAGGAGCTCGGCAAGCCGGTGGCTACCATCGGGCTGGTGCTGGCCTTCGCCTTTGCGGCCAACTACTCCGCGCTTTCCTATACCTTGGGCCTGGGGCTGGCGGCCACCGGCGTCCTCTTCCCCTTCTTTTCCCCTATTCTCGGATGGCTGGGAGTTTTTCTGACCGGGTCGGATACTTCCAGCAACGCCCTTTTCGCCAACCTGCAGGCCGTCACCGGCAAGCAGATCGGCGTCGATCCGCTTCTGCTGGTCGCCGCCAATTCCACCGGGGGAGTGACCGGCAAAATGATCTCGCCGCAGTCCATTGCCGTGGCCTGCGCTGCCACCGGGCTGGTCGGCAGAGAATCCGACCTGTTCCGCTTTACTCTCAAGCACAGCATCCTTTTCGCACTGATCATGGGGGTGCTGAACTGCCTGCAGGCTTATGTTTTTTCCTGGATGATCCCGCGGTAGGGGTTGCCTTTTGCCACCCGGCTGACCCGGGAGCGGCAGCAGTCAGCGGTGCCGGTCCTCCTGAGCCCGGTCCAGTCGGCCACGGGCAAGGCGGACCTTGAATTTTTTACAAGGAGAAAATGCGATGTTGACGAGCAGGCAAATCCTGGCGATTTCCCGTCTGGCCCTGGCCGCCGCTTTTTTTCTGACGGTTTCCATTCGCTCCACCCCCTCGGAATTTCCGTGGGAGACAACCGCCGCGGCACCTGCCGGGAGTGCGCCGCAGAAGCCCATCCGGAGAATCTACATCATGACCGACCTCGAGGGAGTCGCCGGGGTGCGGGACTCCGAGGAGTGGTGCGGCCCCGATGGTCGGTACTACGACCTGGGCCGGAAATTCCTGACTCTCGAGGTCAACGCGGCCATCGAGGGCTTCTGGGCCGAGGGCGCCCGGGAATTCGTGGTGGCCGACGGGCACGGCCGGGGAGCGGTGGATATTGAAATTCTCGACCGTCGTGCGCAGCTGGAGCGCGGCTGGCCTGCGGGCTGGCCTGGCCCGTCCCTTACGGAGGCCGGCATCGACGCCATCGCCTGGGTCGGGCAGCATGCCAAGGCGGGTACCGAGTTCGCCCACCTGGCGCACACCCAGGGGTGGAACTACGTCGATCTGTCGATCAACGGAGTGTCGATCGGCGAGTTTGGACAGCTGGCCCTGTGCGCCTCCGAACGGGGCATTCGCGCCATTTTCGCCAGCGGCGATGAAGCGTTCGGCAAAGAGGCCCGGGGGCTGGTGCCCGGCATCGAAACCGTGTGGGTCAAGCGCGGCACGACCCCCGGCCGAGGCGATGACCTGCCGGCCGAGGCCTACGGGCGGCGCAACACCGCCGCCATTCACCAGCAGCCCCAGACGGCCCGGGCTCTCATCGCCGAGGGGGCCGCCAAGGCCATGCGCCGCGCCAGAATCGAGCCGTTCGGGCTTCTCCCGCTCAAGGCGCCCTTCGAGCGAGTGGCCCGGTTTCGCCCGGCCAAGGCCGGCGAACCGTTTCTGCTCTCCAGGGAGACACACCCTTCGAGTGTCATTCAGCTCATGAACATGCCGTTCCGCTCTTCGCCGGAAAGGCCTTGACCGCCGGAAGCTTATCCCCTCTTTTTCCCTTTTCCCGACAAGGAGTTCATCATGACCACCGTTAACAGGCGCACCTTTCTGGAAAGCCTGGCCGCCGGAAGCGTTGCGGCCGGCGCCGACGCCCGCGAGGCTTCCGCGGCACCCGACGTGCAGCGCCCCAATATCGTGTTTATCTTTTCGGACGATCACGCCCAGGCGGCGATTTCCGCTTACGGCAGCCGCCTGAAGGACACCGCGCCGACGCCGAATATCGATCGGATTGCCCGGGAGGGAGCAATTTACGAACGCTCCTATTGTGCCAACTCCATCTGCGGACCGTCCCGCGCCTGCATCCTGACCGGAAAGCACTCCCACAAGAACGGTTTCACCGACAACGAAGCCTGTGTCTTCGACGGGGACCAGGTCACCTTTCCCAAGCTTTTACAGAAAGCCGGTTACCAGACCGCGCTCGTCGGCAAATGGCATCTGGTCAGTCAGCCCCGGGGATTCGATTACTGGGAAATCCTGCCCGGGCAGGGCAACTATATCCATCCCGAATTTATCCAGATGGACGGCTCCACCCGACGGGTTGAAGGCTACTGCACCGACCTGGTAACGGACAAGTCGCTGGCCTGGCTAAAAGGCTCCCGCGACCGAAACCGTCCTTTTCTGCTTCTTTGCCAGCACAAGGCGCCCCACAGAAACTGGATCCCCGCCGAAAGGCACTATGATCTTTTCAAAGATGTGGCCATCCCCGAACCGGAGACGCTGTTCGACACCTATGAAGGACGGAGCTCCGCCGTGGCCCGTCAGAAGATGTCCATCGCCAGGGATTTCAACTGGGGACACGACATGCTCCTCCATGGCAAGCCGGCCGATCCGCGCTTTTCGGGCAGCATGGACAACCGTGAGTACCAGCGGATGACCCCGGAACAGAAAGCCGCTTTCGACAAGGCCTACGGACCGGAAAACGAGAAGCTCCTTGCCGATCTGGCTTCCGGCAGGATGAGCGACGACGACGTAACCCGATGGAAGTACCAGCGCTATATGAAAAACTACCTGCGCTGCGTCAAAGCCGTCGATGAGAATGTGGGCCGGCTTCTGGATTACCTGGATGAGTCGGGACTGGCGGACAATACGGTGGTGATCTATTCGGCCGATCAGGGGTTTTACCTCGGGGAGCACGGCTGGTTCGATAAGCGCTGGATCTTTGAGGAGTCGCTTTCCATGCCCTTCCTGATCCGCTGGCCCGGAGTGATCCCCAAGGGAGTTCGATCCAGGGCCCTGATCCAGAACATCGATTACGCCCCCACCTTTCTGCAGATGGCCGGAGCGGCGGTTCCGGAAGACATGCAGGGGCACAGCCTGCTGCCGGTTCTTAAAAATCGGGGCCGGGCGCCGGCCGGCTGGCGCACTGGAATTTACTATGCCTATTACGGGGAAAACACCCACGCCGTGCCGATGCACGACGGCGTGCGAACCGATCGCTACAAGATCTTTTTCCTGCCGAATAGCAACGAGTGGCAGCTCTTCGATATGGAAAAAGATCCGAAAGAACAGAAAAGCGTTCATGCCGATCCCGCATACGCCGCAATCCTGGCCGATATGAAACAACGCTATCACGCCCTGCGCCGACAGTATGATGTCAACAATTCCGTCATTCCCACCCAGCGGATGGTCGAGGAATGGTGGCGAGCGCGGTGGCAGCAGAAGCTGAAAGAGACCCGGGCAGGCAGGGACTGCCCGCTTATCTTTCTGGGGGATTCCATCACCCAGGGGTGGGAGGAGAACGGCAAGGCCGTATGGGAGAAGCATTTTGCCCCGGTGCAGGCCCTGAATCTGGGCTTTTCCGGGGATCGCACCGAGCACCTTCTGTGGCGCATCAAGTATGGCGGGCTGGACGCACTCCATCCCCGGGCGGCGATTATGCTCATCGGCACCAACAACACCGGTCATTTACAGCGGCCGGCGGAGGAAACCGCAGCCGGAATCCGGGCGGTGATCGGTGAATTTCAGAAGCAGCTGCCCCGCACACCGCTGGTTTTGCTGGCGATTTTCCCGCGCGGGGAGCACCCGGATGATCCCCTGCGGCGGCGGAACGACGAGATCAACGACCGGATCCGCCTTCTGGCAGACGGTGCCCGGGTAATCTGGATGGATCTCTGTGAGGGGTTTCTCCGTCCGGACAAAACCCTGTCCCGGGAAATCATGCCTGATTATCTGCACCTTTCCCCTGCCGGTTATGAGCTATGGAGCCGAGGACTGGAGCCGCTGTGGAAACGTCTCGGCCTGGATGTGGCGACACGGTAAATTAGGATTGGGGCTCCTCCGACCCGAACGACAGGAATATCCAGACTGCCTCCTTATTCCTTCCTGACCTTCCCGTCTTCCTGTGATAAAGACAGGGTCACAGGAAGAGAAGGAAGATCGGGAAGAAAAGCCAAAGGGCCTGTCGCCGGGAGAGGGGGAACTTTTTTCGACGGCGTCACGAAGGCAGGCTCCAGACACGGGGCAGGTCCCATCGGAACGGCAGAGCCGGACGATCAAACGATTTTTTGCGAAGCCATCTGAATCTGTTTTCCGGATTACAGGTGGATGATGCCGCGTTTGAGGGCCACGGTGACGGCCTCGGTCCGGTCGTGCACTCCCAGCTTGCCGAGAATGTTGATGACGTAGGATTTGACGGTGCCTTCCGTCGTGCCGATCCTGCCGGCGATTTCCTTATTGCTTGCGCCGGAAGCCAGAAGCTTCAGCACTTCCAGCTCGCGCCGGGTCAGATCCGGCCGGTTCCAGCTGTCCAGCGACCGGGCCACCTCCGGGGGAATATACCGCCTTCCGGCATGTACGGCCCGGATGGCGTCGAAAAGCTCGCTGCTCTTCATCCCCTTGAGCAGATAGGCCTGGGCTCCGGCTTCCAGGGCACGGAAGATGTCTTCATCGCCGTCATAGGTGGTCAGCACGATGAACCGGCTCCCTGGAAATTCCCTGCGGATGCTTTTAATGGACTCCACACCGTCCATCCGGGGCATGCGCAGGTCCATAAGCGTAATATGGGGGAGAAACCGGCGGAACAGCTCCAGGGCCTCCCAACCGTCGCCGGCTTCGGCAACGACGGCCATGCCCGGCTCCCGGTCGATCATCGATATCAGACCGGAACGCATGATGGCATGGTCATCCACAACCATAACCCGGATAGAATCCGCCAATCCCATCGTTCAATTCCTTCGAGAAAAGGGCCAAAGCGATTTCAACCGCTGGGCGGTGTGCGGAACCAGGGCCAGTCCGACCTCCAGGCAGGTTCCTTTCCCCGGATGGCTTTTAACCCGGAAGGTGGCCCCCAGCTCATCCGCCCGCTCCTTCATGCCCTGCAATCCAAATCCCCCCTTGTCGGAAGGGCGGATCAGCGACGGCGTAAAGCCGCATCCGTTGTCCTGGATCCGCAAAGTGACCCCCTTGGATTCGAACCGCAATTCGACCTCGATGCGACCGGCCTGGGCGTGCTTCAGCGAGTTCAGAATGGCCTCCTGACCGATGCGGGTCAATTGATCTTCCACGGTTCCGTCCAGCGGGCAGGGCGATCCGGTCTGATGGAATTTGAAAGAAACGCGGCTGCCCATGGTGCGGGCAAATTGCGACAACCGGGCCAGGACGCCCTTGCGCTCCAGGGCATGGTGACGCAGGTCCCAGACATATTGCCGGACTTCCTCCAGGCAGCTGCGGGCCAGGGTATTGGCCTGATCCAGGTGCTCTTCGGCGGATTGCGGAGACGCAAAAAGCATCTGTTTTCCCGCTTCCAGCTGCACCGATATGCCGGCAAAACCCTGGGCCAGCGTGTCGTGGATTTCCCTGGCGATCCGGTTGCGCTCGTCGGTCACCGCGGCAAATTCGGCCCGGATCCGGTTCAGTCGCAGAAGGTAAAGGCCATAGGTTCCCCCGAGAAAGCAGGCGGCACAGGAAAAGTAAAACCAATAGGTCTGATAGAAATGAGGCTCCAGCTCCAGGCCGACGCTGGCCCCCTCTTCATTCCATAAACCGTCGCCATTGGCGGCACTGACGCGAAACCGGTATTTCCCGGGAGGCAGGTTGAAGAAAGAAGCGATACGCCGCGAGCCGGCCTGAGTCCATTCCGGATCGTATCCCTCCAGCCGGTATCGAAACGTTACTTTCTGGGGTGCAACAAAGCTCAGGGCCGTGTATTCGAATTCCAGATTTCCTTTTCCCGGAGACAGCCGTATTTCGTCATTCCATGAAATATCGCGGCCGTCGGCCGCCACGCGTTCGATGACTACCGGTGGAATGACCCGATTGCTCATCGCCGGCTGCGGGTTGATGACCGCGATTCCCTTGACGGTAGGGAACCAGAGCCTGCCATCCTGCGTTTTCCAGCCGGCAGGCTGCGTAGGACCGGCGCATTCCGGGCTCTTCAGGCCATCCGCGGATGTATAGGCGACATGGCGAACGGAGGGGATCCGGCCGGCCGAATAGGCTTCCAGATCCTGCTTGCTGACCCGGAAGATTCCCCGGCTGCAGCTCAACCAGAGATTGTCGTAGGAATCCTCCAGCACGCGGAACAGCACATTGTCGAAAAGTCCGTCCCTGGCGGTAAAGGAGCGTATGCCGCCGCCGTGCAGCTGGCTCAGCCCCCCGGCGGTTGCCAGCCAGAGATCCCCCGCAGCATCCTCGTGAATGGCGTGCACCGCCTCCGAGGCCAGGCCGTCCTCAACGGTGTAGACCCGGTGGCGGCCGGATTGCAGGCAGGCCAGCCCGGCCCGGGTCGCCAGCCAGAGACGCCCCTGGCGATCCTCGTGGATGGCAAAGATGTACTTCAGATTGAAGGGGAGCTCGAACTGTTTGACCAGGCGGGACCCTTCCATAAAATTCAGCCGCATGCCGGTAGCGACCACCAGCCCCTGGCTTGTTGCGCCGATGGCAGAAACATGAGGATATTTCAATAGAGAGGTCCGATGGACGAACCTGCCTTCCCAAAACTGCACCAGGCCGCTGTAGGAGCCGATCCACAGGCTGCCGTCCCCGGCCTCGGCGATCGGTCCGATTTCCGTTCCCAAAAGGCCTTCCCGAGTCGACAGGCGGGTCCAGTGGTCGTCCTCGAAGCGATTCAGCTGGCCCCCTTTATTGCCCGCCCAGACACGTCCCCGGCGATCCTGGAAGACCGTGTTTACGCTGTCCTCGGCCAGGCCTTCCGGAATGCCGTAGTGCACGAACCGATTTTCGCTGAGCTTGTTGAGTCCGTTCTCCGTGCCGATCCAGAGGTTCCCTTCCCGGTCCTCGGTGATGCAGAGGATGTTCTGGTCGGAGAGTCCGTCCGCAGGGGCTAATGCGGACAGCTGCCGGGAGATCAACCGGGCCAGGCCGCCTCCCAGGGTGCCGATCCATACCGCTTTCTCGCGGTCCTGATAAATCGATTGTATCCGGTCGGCGGGCAAGCCCTCCTTCACAGTAATCCGGTGGATCCGGTCATCGGCGATGCGGAACAGGCCCAGGTCGGAAGTTCCAGCCCAGACCTCTCCGTCCTCCCCCGGCCGGAGACAGGAGATAGCGGCCCGGTCTGCCGGAGACGGCAGAGGGAACCGGCTCAACTTCCCCCGATCCCATCGGTCCAGTCCGCGCCTGGTACCGATCCACAGGACTCCCTTGAGATCTTCACAAAGAGAAAGAACGTGCTTGTCCGAAAGGCCGTTTTTCTCGGTCAGACTGGAGAAGGTCCCCTGACGGAAGCAAATCAGGCCGCCGCCATAGGTGCCGATCCAGACCGTTCCATCCCGGCCTTCCTGAATGGCGCGGATGCGCTCATGCGCCAGTCCTTCCTGATCGGTGTAACAGGTCCACCGGCTTCCCTGCACCCGGCATAACCCGCCGCCGTCCGTCCCGACCCACAAGGCGCCATCCCGCGATTCCAGCAAACAGGAAATGCGCGTGTCGCGGAGTCCCGGCGCATTCTGATCCAGGGAGGCGACGAAGCGGATGCCGTCAAACCGGGCCAGGCCGCCGTGCGTGGCCACCCTCAGGTACCCCTCGCCCGTTTGCAGGATGGCTTGAATCGTCTGGTGCGGCAGTCCGTCTCGAACCCTCCAGACATCCAGTTTGAACTGCGTCAAGGGCTTCTGGGGATCCAGGGGAAAAACAGTCCGGCCGCAGCTCAGTGCGACCAGGAGAAAAGAAATCCGTAAAAGGGCGGCGCTCATACAAATTCCTGTCCAGCGTCGAAAGCAGATCCGGCTGGAAATATACCTTCAATCCGGGATTTATGCACGAATATACGGACCCGGTCCATTGGTGCGGACCGACATCCTGCCTGCCGGCCGGCAGGGGATTCCCCCAGAAATCCAGCGCCCCGGGATCGGGAATCGCCAGGCCCCGCTTTATGCAGGGCGAGTCGTTCTGGAGCCGGTAGCCGCCCAGCGTTTCCAATCCCGCTCCGCCGCTTCCCGGATTCACCAGCAGGGGATCTTCGCTGAAATTGTCATGGTAAATATGAAACTCCCCGGCAGGCATGCTCTGAGGATCGCCGGCGGGACGCTGTCCGAAAAAGCAGTTGTTGCGCATCCTGCGAGTCGTCTGCCGCAGGGTGCCGTTATTGGAATTCAGATTATAGGAGGCGGTGGGGCTCAGATTATAAATAATATTATTATCGAAACTGTAGCTTTGTCTACCGGTGAAATTGCCCCCCTGGCGCACATGGGTTTCCCACAGAATTTGCGGGGAAAGGTGGGAAGGGACATAGACCAGGTTGTTGTAGATGGCTGCGCTGGCGAAATTGTAATTGATATTGAAAATTCGCCCCTGGTCATTGCGGCTGATATTGTAGCGCACCACGATATCCCTGTCTCTGGCAGTCGTACAAAGAGTGATCAGGCCGAACTTGTTGTCGTGGCTGTAGTTGTATTGCCAGATGGTCCCCGGGCTGTCCAGATCGGCATCGAAGGCGCTGCCGTCCATGTCCGCCGTGGCGCGGTTCAGGTAGCCTTCATTGAACTGGAAGACGGTGCCATAACAGCTGCGGGCAAACACCTGGTTGCCGCTTTCGCAGCGGAAGGCCGTATCCCACACCGTGTTGCGCTGCACCAGGCCGCCGTCCAGCTGCCGGACAATGACCGCATTTTTGCCTATATCATGGATTTTATTATTTTGAAGAACCACCTGCGTGAATTTGATGGCGTCCCACCCCGGGTCGCGCGGGTAGACCCTACCGTTGCCCTTGGTGTAGATCCCGGTGCTGTCGATGCCGTAGATTTCGCATCCGTCCACCAGCAGATCGTGAAACCGGGCGCCATGGGATGAATCGGTCACCTCGAATCCGATGCCGGCGGAATCCTTGCCCCGATTGTAATTTTCGCCCAGAGCCAGCAGTCCGCGCACGTCATGGATGACCATCTGCCGAAGGTAGATGTGCTCCACGAAGGCCCCCCGGGCTTCCACAAAAATCCCCCGCCGCGTCCGGTCGTTGAGCTTCGACGGGTTCCGGTTGCTTAATTCCAGCCGGCTGATTTCCCAGAAAGACTGGTTGAGGAGATGAAGCGCATTGGTGTCCTCCGCAGAGGCCTGAATTTTCGGCAGGCCGCCGGTTCCATAGCGGTCGATCCGGATAGGCATCTCCCGGGTACCGGACCCGGTGGGGCTCAGATGTCCGTTCCAGGTGCAGCCGGAGCGGAAAAGAATGCTATCTCCGGGACGGAAGGAGGAGGCCTGATTGACCTTTTCGAGCGTTTTCCAGGCCGTGCCTGGGCTCCGTCCGTCCCGGGCATCGTCGCCCTGCTCACAATCGATATAGAAGGCCGCCCCGGCGGAAGAAAGGCCCGGAACGGCGCCGCCTTCTGCAGGGGCGGCATCCCCGGAGGAAATCTCATGAGCCCCCCGGTCGGGCTGTCGGCGGTACAGGGCATTGCCCCGGAAATCCCGGCCCCCGTTTTCGGGAATTTCGGCCCCGGAATTCGCACAGGGGGATTCCGGCCGCAGCCGGTAGGCGTCCGCGGTCTGCCGTCCGACGGCAGCTCCGCCGGGGGAAACGAACAGAGGATCGGCCGTCAGCTTTTGGGGATCCGGCGGCTCATGGTCCGGGTGATGGCCCCAGAAACAGTTGTGCGAAAAAGTAATTTCTTTGCTGTCACCCCAGAGATAGGTACCCTGCCCCATGTTGGCGATAATGTTGTTGAAAAACCTTACGCGGGAGGCGTAGCCGGGCGACTTGCCGAAAATGTCGAACTCGACGATCCTCGGCTTCAGACCCGGCCCGATATAGATGGTGTTGTTGTAGATCGAGACATCCGTGACCGGCCCGTCAAAACCGATGACCCGATCCGTCTCGTTCTGGCTGATGTTGTAGCGCACCACGGTTCCCACGTTGTAACCGCGGGGAGGCCTGGATTCCGGATTGTTGCACAGGTTCACCAGGCCCCCTCCGTTCTCGTGACTGTAATTGTATTGAATCAGGGTCCCTTCGCTGTTGTAATCGCTGTCGAAAGCGGCCCCCTCGATCTTCTCAAACCGGGTCTGGTAAACCTCGTTGAACTGGATGACGGCGTCCCGGCAGCCGAATACGTAAAGGGCGTTGCCATGAAGCCGGGCGGCCGCTTTTTCGATGCGGTTGTACTCGATGACCGGGGCCTCCGATGCCCGTATGCCGATGGCGTTTTTGCCGATATCGGACAGACGGTTGTTCCGGATGCGGACACCGGTGTTGCGAAGTTCGGGCCAGCGGGCATCCCGGGGGTGAGGAGTGAAATCGGACCAGGTATAAAGGCCGGTATTGTCGACGCTTTCCACCGTGCATCCTTCTACCAGGATATCGTCGAACCGCGTCGGCAGAAGGGTGCCGCGCACTTCAAAGGCGATCCCCCCGGTCGTTTTGGAAACAATATCCGCCCCCAGCTTTCCCCGGACATGGTGAACATCCAGGCCGACCAGGTGAATATGGGTCAATGCCCGCCCGAGATTACTGCCCTCCACCAGTACGCCGCGGCGAAGCCCTTCCGCGGGGCCGTCGTTGGTGATCTCCAGGTTGGCGATTTCCCAATGCTCCTGATTGTACAGATGGACAGCGGCCGGTTCGCCGCTGCCCCGAATGATTGGCTTGGGCCCGGCCCCGTACCGGTCGATCCGGATCGGCTGGCCGGGCTTTCCGGAACCCTTGGGCTGCAGTCTCCCCCTCCACGTGCCGCCCGCTTTCAAAACCAGCCGGTCGCCGGCCTGGAAGGAAACGGCATTCGCCTTTTCGAGAGTTCTCCAGGCGGAATCGGCGCCAAGCCCGGAATTCCTGTCATCGCCCGAAGAGGAATCCAGGTAATAAACCGAGGAGGGGGCCGCTGGCGCTGGGACGCGGACCATCTCCCCGCAGACCGCGGCCAGCCATACCGGCAGAATCCTCATCCAGCGGCGATGGGGCACGGGGCGCTCCTTTCTAGAAATAGAGTTTGGCCTGCATCTGAATCACCCGACCGCCTCCGGACTTGGTCTGGATCAGTCCGAATGTCGAATTGGAGAGGTTCGAATTCGGGTTGTTCCAGTTGGCGTGGTTGAAGACGTTGGAAAAATCGGATCGGATCTGAAAGCGAATCCCTTCCTTGATGGGGAAGTTTTTCAACACGGCGGCGCTGGCATTGAACTGATGCGGTCCGCGTACCGCGTTGCGCGGCAGACTGCCGAATATATAAGGATTGTCGGAGCTGGGCGCCGGCGGATTGACGAAGGCGCTCTTGTCCATCCATTGCACCTGGAACTGTCCCAGCTTCTGCCGCAGATAGTTGATGGCTCCGGCCTGGTTGGGGCGATCTCCGCCGAAGCCGTCGAAGTTCCAGTCCGTACCGATGGTGACATTGATCGGATCGCCGTCGGTCCAGCTGAAATTGCCGGAGAGTTCCCATCCGCCTAAAGCGCTCTTCATCAGCTGGCTGCGGTTGCTGAAACGGGGCAGCGGATAGTTGAAAAAGCCGCGAATCTGCTGGCGGGGCACGATGGAAGCCATATCCCCGCGGATGTTGCGGGGGTTGGCGGTCCAGGCGGTGGCGCTGTTGTCGATGCCCACTTCCTGCCCTTCCGTGGAATTGCCGGTGCTCATGGAACGCTGCAGCGTATACGTGAGCCGGGCAAAAACATTTTTTCGGTTCAGGGAGGTAATGACCTGCCACGCGTCGTAGTTCTCGTTCGAATCGGTGGAGATCAGGTTAATGCCCAGCCACGTTTTGTTCGGACGCCTGGCATTGACGTTGCCGGTACTGGCATTGCTGGCCCAGAGCGCCAGGTTATTGTCGCGTACCGACCAGCCGTGGCGAGCACGGTTCCCCACATAGGCGGTTTCTACGAAAAAGCCATGCAGGATCTGACGTTGAAAGGTGACGTTAAACTGCCACTGGTGGGGGGAGGAGAGATCCGGACTGTAGCCGGTAATCGCCGACGGGGACCAGGTCTTCTTGGCCGGGTCGGGGCTGAAGCTGGGCATGGTGCAGCCGGGAAACTGGCAGGCCGTGTCTCCGGAATTCAGATGGGCGGTTCCCCATGGATTGGAAAGATCCGCATGGGTACCCTGAATGGTCGGTGCAGCTACAATGCTGGCCAGCTGCTCAATGATGCTCAAGGGGGGGTAGGCATAATACAATCCGCCACCAAGCTTCAGCACGGTTTTCCCATTGCCGAACAGATCCCAGGCAAGGCCCAGGCGGGGCGCGAAGTTCAGGCGGGGCTGGGTTCGCAGACTTTTAGGAATGCCCCGGTCCCCTTCAAAGGCCACCCCCAGGGGAGCCATGGGATACTGATCGGACTGATGTCCGGCCACGTAGCCGGCCAGCATCGTCTGGGAAGTCTGGTTGCCGTACAGTTCGTAGCGCAGGCCGGGAGTCAAGGTGATCCGCTTCCCTAACTGGAACTGGTCCTGGACGAAAAAGAAACCGGCCAGCCCTTTGAAAAGACTGTCGGTAACTCCGGTGGCCTGAAAGCTGCTCAATCGCCCCATGAGAAAATCGGACCAGGCATAGGCGAACTGCAGATCGCCGGAGGCCGTGGACAGGCTGGGCCATGGTCCGGTGATGGGCTGCGCCGTATTGGAGTAGGAGCCATTGAAGCTGATCTGTCCGTTTTCGTAATTGAGAAAACGGGAGTAGCGCGAGGATTGCACCTCGCCGCCGAAGCGTATGTTATGCCGCCCCAGGATCCAGCTGGTGGTGTTGAGAAAACGCAGATTCTGCTGCAAAATGTCCGAAAACTGGGCTCCCCGCGCGGAAGGGCCGCCGCTGATAAAAAGGGATGGCAGCGTCTTGGGAACACCAGGAGAGGTTTCCGGCCAGACCCCCCCCAGGGTAGCCAGGTTCTCGGGTTCTCCGGTGCGCTCCCGCGTGGAAAAAAGCCGGCCCATGGCGACCCGGTTTTCCAGCACCATATTCGCCGTGGGAGTCCATACGTGCCGCACGGAGAAGGTGTGCTGCCGGGCGCCGGTAAGGGTCAATCCGCCCCAGCCGGGGATATTATTGGTCAAACCCGAGGTTCCGTCCGGATACTCCTTGTTGCCACCGCTGGTCATATAGGATCCGGCCAGCTGGTGTTTTTCGCTGACCTTATAATCGATTTTGCCCAGCCATTCGTTGCTGTGAGCCGGTCGCAAAAAGGGCCAGAAGAAACGCCCGAGAACGGGGTCGTTGCTGTATTCCGGGATGGTCGGCAGCCTGGTGGCCAGCTTGGCGGCAATCGGGTTGATAAGGTTGGCGGGAATCGTTTTCCCGATGGGCGTCTTGGTCCCGGGCAGGAAAGCCTTGATGGTGAAATTGGGGACCGCGCTGAAGTCCCCGCCGACCATGGCCTTGGTCGGAAACCGGGTTCCGCTCTGCTGGGAAGGATCGTTGTCATAGAAGTGCTGGAAGGAGGCAAAATAAAAAAGGCGGTTCTTTTTAATGGGCCCGCCCACCGTACCGCCCATCCATTTCTGTACGTCGGTCGGCCGCGGACTTCCGTTGGTATTGGCGCTCCAGGTATTGGCGTTCAGGCTGGTGACATGGGTGGCAAAAAAGGCCGTCCCGTGCAGGTTGTTGGTCCCCGACTTGGTAATGGCGTTCATGCTCATGCCGGGCTCTTTCCCGAACTCCGCGGAAGCACTGGAAGCAATGACCTGCACCTCCTGGATGGTGTCCGGGTTGGGCATCTGCAGGGCCTGCAGGCGCCAGGCGCCCATGTTTTCCGAGCCGTCGATATAAAAAACGCTCTGGCTGCGCCGCGAGCCACCGCCGACCGCAAAATTGCCGGACAGATCGATGACCTGGGATCCCCCGGCGGTAACGCCCTGAACCTGACGAACCCCCGGAATCATTTCCACCAGCGTAGTGATATCGCGATTGAGGGAGGGCAGGTCCACCACCATTTTGGATTCGACATTGGTGGCCACCTCGGTATGAGTGACATCCAGCCCCACCAGGGCGCCGGTGACAACTACCTGATCGGTGATTTCCCCAACGGTCAGGACAAAGTCGAGCTTGACCGATTTATTCAGCTCGACATTGAAATTCTGGCTGACGGTTTTAAATCCTTTCAGCGAGGCGGTAATCTTATAGGCACCCGGCTTGACCGAGTTGAATCGATAAGTGCCTTCGGACCCGGACGAAGCGGATTGGGCGATGCCGGTGTCCAGGTTGGCCAGCTCGACGCTGGCGTCGGGAATCACGGCGCCGGTCGAATCCTTGATCGTCCCTTCCACCGAGCCGGTGAGCTGCTGCCCGAAAAGCAGGCCGGGTACGGCGGCCCAAAAACTCAGGATAACAAGTACAACCGAACATTGGCGATAAAAGCGAGAGCCCATACATTCCTCCTTCTGTGAAAAAAGCCGCCCAGTGGCATTCCAACGGCCGGCAGAATTCATTTTATCGAAGAGAAGAGTTTTTTTGCACTATCGAAAGATAGGGTGCGCCGGCAAAAAGTCCCCATCACCTTGCGACAAGCCCTTCCGCCTTTTTTCCCGCTCTTCCTTTCTTCCTGTAAGCCTATTCTTTCATAGGAAGATGGGAAGATCAGGAAGGAAGAAAGAAGCCGTCCGTATATTTCGGAAGGGAAGAGGGACTTTTTTCGAACTTGTCAGATCGGATGGCGCGGTAAAAAGTCCCACACCTGTGGATTTCCGTTGGCGGAAGCCCTGTAGGGGCTTCGGATCGCAGCCCGGGGTTGGCGCGCTTCGCGCCTACCCCGGGTAGGAACACCCGTTGGCA
>CAINFC010000149.1 GCA_903847975.1 uncultured Acidobacteriota bacterium
AACTGTCCCAAATCGTACCCAGGCGGCATGACCGAGTCCCGGTCATGCCGCCTGGGTGGATCGCAAATGGAACAAGGAAGCCAGGACAGGTGGTCCACTTTTCCTTAGCACACCCGGTCTCTTTCTGATTAGCGCCGAAGGGTGCCCGGGGTAACGTCCACAAAAGGTATCTTGAAAGCCGTTAGCAGTCCCCTCAGGAAGCCGTAGGACCGCCCGAATTTGAAGGTTGATGCAATGCCCTGCCCGGGGAAGGAATGGACCGATTCCAGGGCCGCCAGGCGAATGCAGCCGGAGTATTCCTGCAGGATTGCAGCCGTGTCATGTTCGGTTTCTCCCATCGGGTATACAAGGCCGTCGCCATTATCGGCAATCAATCCGAAGCCCCCGGAGAAACCGGGATCAACCCCTAAAAAGTATGCGGTTTCCATGCTGGTTTCTCCTTATGCCACTTCGAATAAATGGCCCTGGCTGCCTGCAGGTGCCGCCACTGGCAGGGAAAGATCCATGGGTGGAACCGCTCGAGGGCCCGCAGGTGCCGCCGATCGGCACAGGTGCTTATCCAGGAGGAAGCCGTTGCTGTCGAAGGTAAGCAGGAAATCCCCCTGCTGTTCGGTCGTGAATTGGTCCTTTGTCGGTTCGCATACCTGGCGTGTCCGCCAGGCGTTGCCGTCGGCTCTTTCCTCAAAAAGCGTCAAGCCCCCTGCCGTCGGAAGGTAGGATTGCTTCCATTCGGCAGGATCGTCCCCGGATCCGATGCGCCAGGCGCAGACGGCAACCGGTCCCTCCGTCCGGGTGATAATGATCCAATCCTCCCGCAGGGTATCCACCTGCCAGCCGCCCGATAATGCCCAGATCAATCCCTCACGGTTTGCCTGGATGACCTCCCGGTGGAAATCGGATAGTTTTCCGGCTGTTTTTTTGATGGTCCCGGTTTCCCGGTCATATTCCAGGAGAACACCTTCTTTTTGTATGGAAAGAAGGTGCTCGAAAAGTTGGTAGTTGATTGCCATATTTCCTACTTTCTTCCCTGCCGATCATTCCTATCGTCAACCCCGGGCATATATGCCTGGTCGTGGGGGTGCGTCATTGCTTGGGCAAAAAGTAGGTAGGGATGATCCTCATCCCCAAGGAATGGATAAATCCCTCCTGCCGGCATGGGAGTTATACTGATACCTCCGCAAGGTACCCAGCCATGCTTCATGTATTCCTGAACCTTGCTTGCCAGTTCACATTCATCTTCTTGATCGACTATGACAGTGTAATTCATAAACAAATTCTCTTTTTTATCCAATTTACTATGTAGATAAATCAGGCAGTTTAAATACAATTCTCTATGGCATTTTTATGCCTGTTATAAACCAATTCGGTAAGCTAAAGGTACTCAATTTGGTCCTCTTTCGAACCTGTAGTTTTTGCCTGTTTTTGGTCTTGCGAAAAAATTTCGGTCATTTTTCGGGGTTCTATCGGTGACATCGGTGACAATGGCGTCTTTATTGGGTTTGAGGCCGATTTTGCATCGGTGACAGACTCCCCCTTGTCACCGATAGAAAATGCCGTAAGTCCGCATGAATACTCACTTGTCACCGATGTCACCGATAGAAAGTCATTTTTCAGGCAATTTTTTTCTTTTTCCTGTTTTTGGTCGGTGACCGGGGGTAGATACCGGCAGAAGGCATCCTCAAAGCTATCCCGAGAATAGCCCCAATTTGTCTTACCGTTTTGTCTTAAAGATTTCCTTTTTATGCCGAATTTTTGAAACACTTTTGGGAGGAAATATCCGCTGATCGGCTTCCCGTTTTTATAATCAGCCCAAGGCCGATCTTCCAAAGCAATTAGCCTCTTGCAGATTGTGGCCGTGTGCAAACAGTCGGTCCCCTCCGCATCGAAAATGGACCGGATATCTCCCAAAAGGAGGATGTCCCGGTTATCCTCCGATTCCTCTTCCTGGTTCCCGGACAGAACCAGGGAAGCAGAAATGGTCCGATCAAGCCATTCCTGCCCGAGCTCTTTTGCAATGGAAAGAAGCGGGGACCAATTGTCCGCCTGGCGGTCGTTCAATTTGGCCGGAGGATCGACAAAGGCCCAGGCGCAGCCGTCAAGGTGGTCGTCAACCCATCTTTTGATCTTCCGGTTCAAAACCTGGAGCTCCGGCGCCACTTTGGCGTAAATCAGGCGGTCCACCTTTTCGGCTGCCGTCTTCCGCTTCATCTGAACAATGATGGACCGGTCTTCCACTGTCCCCGGAAGGCTGCCGATTCCGGCAATCACCTTTGGACCGAAACACCTAAAAGCCCTTGGTTCGTGATCGTCCCCTACGGTTCGAACCACGATGGCGGTCTTCTTCCGCCAGCCGGAATTGATAATGCAGCGTAAATCCTCATTCCCTGCCGCCCCGGCATCGAATTCATCAATTAAAATGGTCGGGGAATACTTATCGATGGTCCGGAAAAGGCTGGCTGCGGAAATGCTCGAAGAAAGGCATGCCTTGTTTACCAGACCGGAAAGAATCTCCTCTGTCCGGGTTTTTCCGCATCGTTTCGTGGCGGAAAGTATCGCCAGGATAGGGGCGGTTTCCTGCTTTTCAACCGTAAAGGTGAAAAGGATCCATAGGGCAATGGTCAAATCGGCATGCGGAGGAAGAACCAGGAAGCGCTTCAGGAGGGAAAGCATGTCATTCATCAGCAGGTGGCCGTCAACCTCCTCCTCCCATGGTTCGGTTTCAGGAAATACCAGGCGGTCCCCTTCCTCCTCCTCGCTGGCCTTCTCCGCCAGGCCCAGGGCGCAATCAATCAATCGGGCAATTCCGGGGATTTTTTTATCTTTCAGGGCCTGAACGGCAGCCATGCGAATCGCTGCCTTCCGCACTCCATCACTTTTTCCCGCTGCCTTCGCAAACTGCCGCAGGATCCCATCGGCCTGCTCCCCGGTGCTGTCGGCTGTAAGCTGTTCCAGGGCTCGAACCACTTCTGAAATGGAGGGCAAAACCTCTGCAGGGCCGGCCTGCTGCCCGGTGGCCGGGGTCCCCGGCTGTTCTGCCGCCGGTGCCGGTACGGGCCCGGAGGTCTGCCATTCGGCAACCTGGCCGGTCTGCGCCTGGCGCTCTTTCAGCGCTTCGGCCGCCTGCGCCAGGCTCGAAAAGTCCTCCTCCTGCTTCTTGCCAAATCCCCGGGCGCCGAGCTCCCGGGCAGCCGCGTCATAGTCCCCATTGTGCACAAGAATGGCGTAAGCCGTAAATTTCGTGTACCCGGTCCCAGGCTCAAATGCCGTCGAAGAGGTGAATACATATAAAATGTCGTGGCCGCCGTGGCCGGTCGTGGCGGAAATGCCCTGATCCTTCCCCGGTCGGCGCCAGTAGGTCACCTCCCCACGGGAAAACACCTGCTTCCAGCCGTGGGGCTCCAGCAGCTGTGCCCATGACGTGGCCCTCGAATAGTGATCCCCGGGCCGGTCCCCGGTTCCGCCGGTGCTCTCGTAATGCGCCGGACCGGCCTTGATGGCCTTGATCGGCATCATGTCGAATGACCGGGCTGCGGAAAGCAGAACCTCCCGCTCCTCCGGGGTGATCGTTGGGATGTTCATCAGGTCCCCGGCCGCCAGGCGGTATTCATTCCCCGTTGCGTGGCACTCCGGAGGGCAGCCCGGGGCAAGAACATATCCGCCTTCCGACCGGGTTTCGAAAATTACCTTCGGCCTGCCGCTGGACCCATCAGGTCGCATGGCAAGCTTCTGGTTCTTTCCGATGGAAGAACACCGGTAATACAGGTGTACCCCGTTTGAGGGTGTCACCACAACCGCCAGATGGTTCAATAAGTCACCATGGCCCATCCGCTGGACGGTTTCTTTCCATTCGCCGATCGGGCTGCCGCCTTCGCAGTCGATGATTTCCAGATTGCCCGACACTGCCCCGGCAATGATGGCAATTCCTCTTTTGTGCCCGTTCCCGTACCACTGCAGGAGCTCTTCGGCGGTAGGGATCCGGTTCTGCAGGTCGGTCCATGCGTGAATATCCGGGGCCTTGCTGCCGTCCGTTTTTACGGGCAGAACGGATAATCCTGCTTCGGTGTACCGCCTGGCGATATCGTATTGTTCACTCATTATGTTTCTCCTACTTTATTTCGTATCCGGCTTCCCGATAGGCTGCCCGGCGGCTGGCCGCCTGGCTGTAAAGCAGTCCATGGGCATCGATGAAATCAAAAACAACGGGTGACCGCTTCCCCGGTACCTGCCGGCAGGCCCGTCCCACGATTTGCAGGGCTTTTGCTTTGCTCCGGAAAGGTGAACCGAGAATAAGGGCCTCAATACAGGGGATATTGCTGCCTTCTCCCATTAGGGAAACGGTGCTTATCAGCTTCCGGATTTTTCCGGAGGTGAATTCCTCCAGGGTGGCATCCCGGGTATCCTGCCGTGTTTCCCCGGTCAAAACCTCTGCCCCGGTCATGTTGCCAAGGGTTTTTGCATGCAAAATTCGCTCGCAAAGCAAGAGCGTCGGCCGTCCTTGCTCTGCAGAATTGGTTAAAAGATCGCCAAGAAGGCGGTTCCGGTCGGGATCATTGGAAAGATGCTCGATAATGGATCCGAAGTCGGTTTCCTCCGGAGGTGCGGATCCGGTTTTTACAAAGTGAACGATCGGTCGCGCCAGCTGGCCCGCCTGGAAAAGGTCGGTGCTTTCCACCTTATGCCAGATCGGACCGCAGCCGGCCTCAATAAGGAAGTCGAGCCCATCGATTCTGTATGGCGTGGCGGAAAGTCCGAAGCGGTATCTTGCCGGGCATCGGTTCACGGCCGATAGGAATTGATTTGCCGGGGTGTGATGCGTTTCATCAATTATCAGGAGTCCGAACTGCTGCAGATATTCATCCGGCATTCGCTGAATGGTCTGAACCATTCCGATATGCAGAGGAGCTCCGCTGTCCTGCTTCAGTCCTCCGCAGATTATGCAGGGATCAAACCCGAGAAAGTGCCGGCACTCGTTCCGCCACTGGGAAAGCAGGTTCTGCCGATGACATAGTATGAGAGATTTTTGCTGCAGCTGGCTGGCGATATAAAGCGCCATTGTCGTTTTCCCGGCCCCGGTGGCCGCCTGCAGGATGCCCTGTAGGTGCCCCAGCATGGCTGCCGTTGCTTCCTCCTGGTAATCGCGCAGGACGCCAGTAAACGTAGGGAAAGGGCAGGGGGCGAGAACGGTGTGATCCTGGATTGTCGCCGCCGGATACTTTGCTAAAACATCGCAGATCAAGCCCCGGCTCCCGGTAAGCCGGCCGGACCGGTCGTAATCGATCGGGTAAATACTTTGAGGGGTTTTGCGGATGTAAAGGCCCAGCCGAAGGCGCCGGTCATAGTCCGGGTTTCGCCTGGCGAATTGGAAAATGAGGGCTGCTTCCTCTTGCCTGGTAAGCCCTCCGAAGGTTAGAATTGAGTCGATTGTGATTTTCATGGGTTTATCTCATGGATCCGTCACCTTGGCATAAAGAATTTGATACCCCGCCGATGTTAGCAGCACCGGCGGGGTTTTTTGTCTAACGGAAAACGACGGCTTATTCCTATGCCCAAGGATTCGCAGAAGCAACCGGTGCAGGTGCTGGAACCACTTGTACCGGTTTTTCTGCCGCAGGCGCCAGGCCTGCCGGCTCCATTAGAATCACCTGGAACACTCCCAGCTTCCCCTTGATTTCCTTCGTTGAAAATCTGGTTAAAACCTGGCCGAGCTCATACCCTCTAGAGGAAACGCTTTGCTCGAAGGCCTGCAGGTTGCGAACGCTTGAAGAGGGTATCGGAAGAATTGCCTCCTTCCCGTCCCCCAGATCCAAAGCGAGATCGGCCCTAGGTTTGTAACCTTCCGGGTGTTCGTTGGCCCAGGGGATTGAAATCATTTTAGAGTTTTCCCATTTCGCGAGATAAAGATTCAAACTACTAATCTGCGCTGAAAAGGTGGAGGTGTGCTTGCCGGCAAAATCAAAACCGCCGCTGCGGTTCACCCTGATGTATTTATCGGAATCCCCGCCGAGATTAGCAGTCCGCAGGGCATCAATTGCAGGTTTCATTAGGCTATTTGACATTGTGTAAATTTCCTCATTTTTGAATTTTCAAAATTAGACTTTTGTTTGGTTGTCATCTTTCACCGGGAAAGGCCCGGTGCCTTGCTGCTTATGCCGGCTGCCGAATCTCACGATTCTTCATCCACCTTTCCAGATCCGTCGGTCTTACACGAATGGACCGGCGCCGTCTTCCCGTGCTGATGAGAACCCCGGGAATGAAACCGGATGCGATTGCACCGTAGGTCCAGGCCAGCTTCATGCCGAGCGTTTCTGCCACTTGCTTCGGTGTCATCAGGGGTTCCAATTTTCTGTCCATTTAACCACCTCCTTTTCTGTAAATTTCATCGTTCACATAAATTATCGGTCGGCAGGGGTGGCGAAAACAGGCATTATTCCTGCCTGATAAGGAAAATTTACTTTTTCTTGAAACCCTTTGTAGGTGCCGGTTTTGTTGCTTTCTGTTTTTTTCCGGCGGTTTTCTGCTGGTTATCTGCTGGTTTGAATACCTTCCCTCTAAACCACCTAACAAATTCCTCGTCAATACCACCCCTTTTTTTATCCCCATACGGCCGATAGTTTTTAAGAAACGTCGGTTTTCCGCTGGTAAAAAAACCCAATCGCCGGCCGTCGGCTTTCAGGGCCTCAATTTCAGACGGGTACAATCCTTTTTCATCCACCTCATGATCTAGCCATGAGAAAAAATTCGATAGAATTCGTTTTCCTTTAGCGCTCCTTAACCTTTCCTGTTTCTCTGCACAGAATTCCTCGAAAGAAATGGAAGTCTTTCCAGTTTGCTTGTCCGCCAGGCTATCAATACTCCCAAAATACAAAATGGAGGAAACGACACTGGCTAAGTCATCCAATTGAGACTCAAACTCTTTTGGTTGAATCTCAATCACGTCTTTCATCTGGCTTACCACGTCAACTAATGCTGAAATGGAATAGCGTTGCAGCATTCCCCCGTGATTGGATTCGAAAAGTAAATAAGCCAATAGATAACCCTTTACCTCATTAAGGACCGGGATACTTAGCGCCATAAACATCATACTGATTGCAGGATGGGACCGATATTTGAATGTAAGCCCTTGGTTGGATCCATTCTCTTTGCCCCGAATGGTCCGAATGTGCCAAATGGGGAGGAAGCTTTCGGGCTTCGATTTAGTATCAACCTGTATTTCCTGGTTCAATAAGCCATGCAATCTGGTTCCAGGAAGAAGTGAATCATCCTCAATCCTATTGATTGCCAATTCAAGGAGTTTGATTTCTTTCAGAAAGTAAATGGAGCCGATCTTAGGTTCTTTTGCTTTTTCCGCAATCGCAGAAAACACTCTTTCAAATAGTGTCCGTTTGATTTCGCTTTGGGATTTAGCTGCTGGTCCCATAGTGTTCACCTCTCTTTTATTGGTTGTCACCTCTTTTAAATCAGGACGCGGGGAAGATCCCGGGAGGTGATACCGGGATCTTATCGGGTGGCCGCCCTATCCCCGCGCTGCCTAGTTGGCAGATCGTCTAAACTCGGTTTATGGTTTCATTAATTCGCTTCCGGCGTCAATTGCCGGACCGGATGATTCTGGCAGTCCCGTCCGTAGGAAACAAGGCTGCAGGAATCGCAATCCCCGCTGTTCTGAGTGCAATAGTCCTCTTTTGCCTGCGGAACAATTTCCTCCTCCACGATTTGTTCATCGTTATAAACCATTGCCCCGGGAAGAAGTTTCGCGAAGGCCCTTACCATTCCGTTAACCAACCGGCCTGCAAAGCCGTCTAACTCAAAAAGCGGCTGGCCTGGTTTAAGTGGGTTGGTTTCCGATTCAATAAAAATGCTGTAGCGGAGTTCGTACCGTTTCATAATTCACCTCTTTGTTGGGCTTTGCTTTAATTATTTGTTCCGGCATGGCCCGGGATTGGGCATGAATATTGATGCAGGCTGTTTTTACTCTTTGGGCTCCCTTTGGGCTAACGGATGGAAAAACCCCCTCAAAATGGAAATAATGGAGAACATTTCCAAAGGGAAACGGAATAGGGGCATATGGACCGGAATGGCTGTATTTATGCGGGTTCCGCGCCTGGATTGGGGTAGAAAGGGTGGCGCGCCCGGCCCGACTCGAACGGGCGACCTGCAGATTCGAAGTCTGACGCTCTATCCAACTGAGCTACGGGCGCATTCGCGGCTTTCACGGGAAGTTTAAATACTTTTGAGCGGGCCGTCAACTGAAAAATTGAGAGGAGCCGGAACCCGGCGGCGCCGCCAACGTGGTATGATAGGAAAAAGGAAAGTACAGGGAGAAGGCAATGGGCTTTGAGTTTGCCACCGCCGGGCAGATCCTTTTCGGATCCGGCAGCTTCGAAAGGCTGGGAGGACTGGCTTCCCGCTTCGGTTGCCGCGCCCTGATCATCACCGGGCGCCAGGGCCGGTTTGACCCGGCCATCCGGGACCGGCTGGAAGCCGCCGGGGTACAATCCTCCTTTTTCTCCGTTTCCGGGGAGCCGACCGTCGAAACGGTTTCCCGGGGTGTCGAAGCCGGACGGGGCTTCGGGGCCGACCTGGTCGCCAGCATCGGAGGCGGCAGCGTTCTGGATGCCGGCAAAGCCATCGCCGCCCTGCTGACCAACCCGGGAGAACCTCTGGATTACCTGGAGGTGATCGGACGGGGCAAAGCATGGAGCCGCCCCTCCCTGCCATATATCGCCGTCCCGACCACCGCCGGAACCGGCACCGAGGTGACCCGCAACGCCGTGCTGACCAGCCCGGAGCACGGGGTCAAAGCCAGCCTGCGAGGCCCCTGGCTGCTGCCCGCCGTTGCCCTGGTCGACCCGGAGCTCACTTACGATCTGCCGCCGGACATCACCGCCGCCTCCGGCATGGACGCCCTGGCCCAGGTGATCGAACCCATGGTCTCGGCGAAAGCCCAGCCGCTGACCGACGCCCTCTGCCGCGAAGCCCTGCCGCGGGCGGCGCGCTCCCTGCGTCGGGTTTTCGAAGACGGCCGCGACAAGAAAGCCCGCGAGGACATCTGCTTCCTCAGCCTCTGCGGAGGCCTGGCCCTGGCCAATGCCGGGTTGGGAGCCATCCACGGTCTGGCAGCCCCTCTGGGCGGCATGTTCGCCGCGCCGCACGGGGCGCTCTGCGCCTGTCTGCTGCCCGGCGTGGTTCGGGCCAACCTCTCCGCCCTGGCCGGCCGGGATCCCTCCTCGACGGCCCTTTCCCGCTACCGGGAAATCGCCGCCCTGCTGACCGGAAGCACTGCCGCCGCACCGGAAGCCGCCGTCCAGTGGCTTCTGGAAACCCGCTCCCGGCTGCAGATTCCCGGCCTCGCCCGCTACGGCATGCGCCCCGAACATATCCCCGCAGTGGTCGAAAAGGCCCAGGCGACCAGCAGCATGAAGGGAAATCCGGTTCGCCTTTCCGCGGAGGAGCTGGCAGCCGTCCTGGAGGAGGCCCTGCACCCATGAACCCTCCCGCCCGACAGGACGATTCCGGCTTACGCAGCCCGCATTCCGCCTGCCCGCGCATCCTGGACGTGGGCTGCGGCCGAAAAAAAATCCCCGGCGCCACGGGTGTCGACCGCCACCCGCTGGAGGGAGTGGATGTTGTCCACAACCTGGAGCAGTTCCCCTATCCCTTTGCGGACGAATCCTTTGACATCATCCACGCCCATCATGTCATAGAGCACCTGCGGGATCCCGGCGCCTTTATGGCCGAACTCTTCCGGATCGCCGCGGCCGGGTGTTCCCTGCACCTGAGCACGCCTCACTATTCCTCCATGGGCTCCTGGCGCGATCCGACCCATTTACACCATTTCAGCATCTATACGTTCGAATATTTCACGGAAGAGCATCCGGCCGACTACTATGCCGGCGGTTCGCGCTGGATCCTGGTCCGGTCGGAAATCCGGATGCTGCGCCTGTGGAAACGGACCGGACTGGAATGGCTCCTGAATCTGCCCAACCGGTTTCCATCCATGCGATGGTTCCGGAAGACGTGGGAAGAATATGGCTGTTTTCTTTTCCGGGCCCGGGAAATACGGGTATTGTTTCGCGCCGGGAAGCGCGCCGGCCCGGAGCCGGGAAAAAGCATAACGCAAGGAGGTTTCAAAAACCAGTAAACCTAATTATTACAATACATGCGCTTATTCCCGCAAGTGCTGTGTTATATAATAATATGGATAACCCGGATGAAAAAGCTGTTCATCGGAAACAACAATTCCTTCAGCGTCGAGAAAACTTATGGACGTCAATAAGCACAGAAATACAGGGAAAGGGGAGCCGGAATTCCCACAAGGCAACGGCGCTCCCGGCCGGTCCCGGTATGAGGCTGTACTAAGTTCGCCCATTACCCGCCGCCTGCTTCAATCCTGGACCGAGCGAAACGGCAACGGAACCTGCGCTCTGGAAAATATCTTCCGGACCTATGCCAATCCGGAGGCCAACTTTGCGGAGCGGCTGCGCTACTTTCTGCCGCACCGGATGATCGACCTTTTCGCCTCCTTTAACAAAGCAGACAAGGAAACTCTACGCCACCGGGTTCTCGGCCACAGGCCTACCGCCCGGACCCTGATCAACACCGCCCGATCCATCGGAACCTACGGGCTCACCAAGCCGCAGCGCTTTGCCGCGCCGATCATCGTGGTCTGGAATATTACCCAGGCCTGCAACCTGGCCTGCAGGCACTGCTACCAGGACGCCTCCCGCCGGCTGCCCGACGAGCTGACCCAGCAGGAGCAGCTGGATATTATTGACCAGCTCTCCGAAAATTACGTGGGCATGCTGGCTTTCGCCGGAGGCGAGCCGCTGATTTCCCGGGAGTTCTGGGAAACATGCCGGTACGCCGTCCAGCGGCACCTGCACGTCACCGTTGCCACCAACGGAACACTGCTGACCGAAGCCAACGTGACCCGGCTGCGCGAAATCGGCGTCAAGATCATCGAAATCAGCCTGGACAGCACCCGGCCGGAAAAACACAACGCTTTCCGCGGGAAAGGCATGTGGGAAAAGACGGTGCAGGGTATCCGCAATGCCATAGCCCAGTCGGACGGACGAAACTACCGGGTTTCCGTGGCCTCCACCATCACCCGGATGAATTTCGCCGAGCTGGAGGATCTGATCCGCTTTTCCGCCGATCTCGGAGCCCACACTTTCAATGCCTTCAACTTCATTCCCACCGGACGCGGCAGGAAAATCATGGAGGACGATCTCACCCCCCGGGAGCGGGAGGAAATGCTGGAAATCCTGACCCGGCACATGAACGAGGACCGGATCACGGTGCTCTCCACCGCCCCGCAGATGGGTCGGGTCTGCCTGGAATCCGGGATGGGTGAGACGGCCCGGATCACCATCGGCCACGGCGGATCGGCCCGCGGCAAGGAGGTGCAGCTCTATACCGAGTACATCGGCGGCTGCGGCACCGGGCGCTGCTACTGTGCCATCCAGCCCAATGGCCTAGTCACGCCCTGCGTCTTCATGCCCAAGGTCGTCGGAGACCTGCGCCGGCAGAAGTTTATGGAAATCTGGAAAAACTCCGAATCCTTCCTGGCCCTCTGCGACCGCAACGACCGGACCGACCATTGCCAGGTATGCACATACAAATTCAAGTGCGGCGGCTGCCGGGCCAGAGCCTTTAATTACACGGGAGATTTCCGCGCCGGAGATCCGGGATGCATTTACAACCTGAAGCAATGGGAGGAGCTGGTGCAGGAAAGCCAGGAGCACCCTCCGGAAATAGTAGAACCCCTGGCCGCACCCTCCGGAAAGGCCGGGCCTGGCCCCGGGCCTTTCTCCCGGCAAGGTGCGGAACCGACAACCTATTGAAATAAATTATGCAGAAAACACGCTCTTCTTCGCGCCGGGAATTCCTGGCCGTTACTTCCACCGTGCTGGCTGCCACCGTCCCTTCCCTTGCCGCAGAGGAACCGACCATCGGGCAGGTGATCGAAAGGATCATCGGCCAATGCGCCGGCAAGCCCCTGGCTCAGACCGTGGACACCCTGAAGACCGGCGACCCGTCCTGGAAAGTCAAAGGCATTTCCACCACTTTCATGGCCACGCGGGAAGTCATCGAAAAAACCGTTCAGCGCGGCTTCAACTTCATCATCACCCACGAGCCAACCTTCTGGAACCACACCGACGACACGTCCTGGCTGGCGCAGAACCCGGTTTATCTCTCCAAGCGGCGCCTGGCGGAAGATAATAAAATCGCCATCTGGCGGTGCCACGACTACTGGCACACGCTCAAGCCGGACCCGGTCGTGGCCGGCCTGGCCAAAGCGCTGGGATGGGAAAAATACATGGATCCGGAAGGCCGGGGGATCTGCACCATCCCCCCCGCTTCCCTTCAGGAGCTGGCGGCCCACTTCAAGGAAAAGCTCGGCCTGCAGGCGGTTCCCGCCGTGGGTCGGAAGGACCTGGCATGCCGCCGGGTGGCCCTGATCGTCGGCGCCTCCCCGGGCCGCCCGCAAATCAACCTCTTAAGCCGCCCGGATATCGACGCCCTGGTGGTGGGCGACATCAACGAATGGGAAGGATGCGAGTTTGCCCGCGATGCGGTTCAAGCCGGAATGGGAAAGGGATTCCTCGTCCTGGGCCACGCCCCCAGCGAGGATCCCGGAATGAAATACCTGGCAGAGTGGCTCTCGCCCCAGCTGCCAGGCGTACCGATCGTTCACATTCCGGCCAACAGCCCGTTTCACTTCTTTTTGTAGCTGCGCATGATTTCCACCAGGTCAAAGGCCCGCTTGCCGGCTTTTTCGGCCGCGTCACGCACCTTGTCATCGGCTGAGGCCTGAATCCCCTGGGATTTCAGGGCTTCCAGGGCTTCTTCCGGCGTCAGCAGCAGATCCTTGGCCGCCTGGGCTATGGTTTTCTGCCCCAGACCGCCGCCGACGGGATGTCCGCCGTTGGCCGCCGGCTTGGGCAGCAGCAAATTGTAGAGATTCAGGGGGGACTTCCCGGAAGCGGCGGCCAGATCCTGCAGCTTCTGCTCCGGTCCCAGGACGCCGATCCCGGCGCTCTTCAGGGTATCCACGGCCTTTTCCGGCGACATGGACAGGCGGGTGGCAATTTCTCCGATGGAAAGCAGCTCCATATGGGCCACCGGCGGCGCCAGGCTGGTATCCTCCCAGGAATTTTTTGCGGTTTCCCCCAGGGAGAGAAATCCGCTGAAAGGCTGCAGGCCGAAAATCGTACCGCCCAGAACGACCAGCGTCAGAACCAGGGAACCCACTAATTCCCGTGAGGAGGAGGTGCGGGCGGGCATTTTCACCAGGTAGCACCAGAACAGCGACCAGTTGAATTTCAGCAGGTGGAACAAGCCGGCAGTCAGGAATACCACGGCCGACAGGTTGTGGATTCCGGTCCATTTCTGTTTGGTCAGACCCCAGATGCTCCAGTCGGTCCAGTTGGCAATCCGCCCCGGAGGAGAAATGAACAATACGATGCCGGAAATCATCAGAATAACAAAACACCAGGTGAGCAGGAGGCTGGTGAAAACTTTATAGTTGAATTTCATGAATGGTTCTCTCCTTTTTTTCTGTTATCGGAAGCGGGTTCTTTCTCTCTTTTTCGTCAGAAGGAACTGCAAAACGCATGCCGGGCGGACCCCGCAGAAACCAAGTAAAACAAATGCATACAAATCAATATCTTGCATGCCAGGCGCCCAATCTGCCTTTGCTTGCACCCCTATAAATTGCGCAAATATTGCACGAACCATTAAAATAAAGAGCGCAAATATTGCATAAAAAACGGGCTCTGTGCAAAAAAATCACAGGAAGAGGAAAAAGACGGCGAGGGTAAGGAAGCAGCAGGAAAAGATGCTGTCGCCATTGTTCAGAGATACCGGCGTACTTTTCGGCGATACTCCACGAAGCCGGGAAAATTCTCCTCCAGGAATTTTTCTTCGGCCAGGATGATCCGGTGATGAAGTAAAACAGTAATGGCGACCGCAGCAGCGTTGACCCAGGAAAAGGCAAAGATCAGGGAGGCGCCCATAACCAGGTAGAGGGAAAGGTACAGGGGGTTGCGGGAGACGGCAAAAACTCCACTGGTCACCAGGGCGGTTTTCTCCTCCGGAAGCCCCATGCGCAGGCTGGAACCCAGGCCGCGGAACGCCAGCGAGAAGAGGACCACTCCGGCGATCATCAGCAGCAGGAAGGCAACCCAGCCGACGACCGGAAGCTCCCTGCCGCCCCGGGCCGCCGTAGCCATCAGCAGAATCAGGCTGAGCGCCGCAGCCAGCTTGGCCATGAGAAAAAGAGGCCGGGCAATGGGCGGCCTGCCCAAGGGATTGCACCCGGCGCGCCTCCCGAACCGCACCATCTGCAGAGCCAGGCAGCCCAAGCTGCCGAAAACCACAATTCGCGACAGCCAATCCACAGCCGCTATTTCCCCTCCGCGGCCGGTGCGGCCGGCTGATCGGAGCGGGCCAGCCGGTAGGTGTCCTCCGTGTGGCGGTGCCACAGGGCTTCCAGCTCGCGCACCTTGTCCGGCAACTGCGCCGCCAGGTTGTGCGATTCCCCGCGGTCCCGACTGAGGTCATAAAGCTCCCATTCCCCCTTGGCCGCAGCGACCAGCTTCCAGTCGCCGACCCGAATGGCGCGGTTCCCCTCGTGCAGCCACCACAGGTACTCATGCCGGACCGTGCCATCACGGCGGAAAGCGGGCAGCAGGCTTTGCCCCGGCGCCGGTGGCACGAGAGCGCCCTGCATCATGGAGGGTTTCTTTACTCCGCCGGCTTCCAAAAGCGTGGGAACAAGGTCCACCAGGTGGGCGACGTTGTGCCGCAGCTCCCCGCGAGCCTGCAGCCCGGAGGGCCAGTGAACCAGCAGCGGGGTGCTGATGCCGCCCTCGTGCACCCAGGTCTTATGGCGCCGCAACGGGGTATTCGAGGCGCTGGACCAGCCGGGTCCCAGGCAGAGGTAGGTAGCCGCCGAACCCATCGGCGCCGCGGGATCGTGGCCGTCGCCGCGCACCATGATTTCCGCACTGGCACCGTTATCGGAAAGAAACAGGATCAGGGTGTTGTCGAGTGCCTTCATCTCCCGGAGCTGCGCGATCACCCGTCCGATTTCCCGGTCCATGCGGTCCACCATGGCGGCATGAATGGCCATTTTCACGGCCTGGAAATTGCGCTGCGCCCCGGTCAGCTCCTCCCAGGGGAGGGGCCGGTTGATCTCTCCCGGCCCCAGCTTCTGCAGCGCGTCAGGGAAGTGATAGGGGGGGCCGACCTCCCGCTCCATGGCCGGCAGCAGGTGATGGATGATCCCCGCTTTCTTCATCCGCTCGTGCCGCTCGGCCGACATCACGTTCCAGCCTCGCCGGTAGGAATCGCGGTACCGGTCGATGTCCGCCTGAGGGGCCTGCAGGGGAAAGTGAGGAGAAGTAAAGCAGAGGTAGTGAAAAAATGGCCGCTCCCGGTAATCCCGGGCATGCTCCTTGAGACAGGCGACCGCATGGTCCGCCGCGGCCGCCGTGACGTAATAGTCGGCGGTCTGTTCGGCCGGCTGCCCTTCGACGGTATTGCCGGCGGCCTTGAAGAAGTTGCTCTGCCCCGCCGAGCCGATATCGAAGCTCCGGTCGAAGCCGCTTTCGAGAGGCTTGCCGTCGATATGCCATTTCCCGGAGTGGTAGGTGCGATACCCGGCGCCCCGCAGCAGCTCCGAGAGCAGGGGCGCCCAGACAGGACGACGGCCGGAGGCGCCGCTGGGTACGCCGGGAACCGTGTCGCGCCGGATCTGCTGGGCGTAATAGCCGGTCATCAGCGCCCCGCGGGAGGGCCAGCAGCGTGCGGTGTTGTAAAACTGGGTAAAGCGCAGTCCCCCGGCGGCCAGGCGGTCCAGGTTGGGAGTTGAGATTTCCCCGCCGTAGCAGCCCAGGTCGGAATAGCCCAGGTCGTCGGCAACAATGACCAGGATATTCGGCGGGGCTTTTGCCGCCAGGAGCGACGTTCCGGCCGCCAGGAGAAAAAGGCACGCCAGCACCCATCCTCGCCAACGGCAGAACGGCAGGATCGTTCCGTTTTCCCGGAGGATTGCAACACCCCCATTTTCGGTTTTCTTCATCTCCTCTCCTTTTATTTATATAATGAAGAGCCGGTTTTCAACGAACGGCAAAATAGTTGTCGTGCCCGGGAATGACGATATCCGCCAAACGGGCCAGCCGGTCCATGCTGCGTGCCGCCTCCTTCGGATCGACGGCATTGAAGTAGCTGCGGCGCTCTCTCCAGAAATCGGCGGTGGCCACGGCATCTCCGGCTACGGCGATTCTCTTCTTTCCGCAGGAAAAAACCAGGCTGTGGTGGGAGACGGTGTGCCCCGGGGTGGCAACCACCCGCGCAAAAGGAAGGAGCGCTTCCCCGGCCGGCTTGATCGGGCGCGAGCACTTCGAGCCGCGGTTCAGCTCCCCGGCCACCGCCGGTGCCGCAAACCATTCCGCCCGCGGAAAGTGCTCGATGCCGGCCCAGTGGTCGCCGTGCTCGTGGGTCACGAAGACCGCCCGGATATCCTCCGCCTTTAACCCGGTGCGGCGGTCCAGCTCGCGGGCCATTTCCCCTGCGTCCTTCAGGGAGGGGTCGACCAGCAGGACCAGGCGGTCACCGGCAATCAGGGTGCAGGTGCAGATGGCGCTGCGATAGGGCTTCTGGTCGGATTCTCCCCAATAGCGGTTCCGGCTGAGGTTTCCGATGGTCAGCACCGCCCAGCGGCGGGCTTCTTCCATGCCGCCGCCCAGCCCGGCGGCCAGAGCGGTTCCGAGAAAGGTGCGGCGGTTCCCGGGGCTCATCAGCGCGTCTTCCAGTATTCCAGGGCCGGCCCGCGGATGGTGTCGAACTTTCCGCTTCCCGCCCGGGCGCGCAGCGCGGCCATCTGCTCTTCCGGCAATGGCCGGAACGACTGCGCGGTGCGGACGTCGTCCTCCAGCTGCCCGATGGTGTTGAAGCCCAGAGCGGCGGCGGTAATCGGCAGGCTCAAGGTATAGCGCAGGCAGTCCCCGGCGCTGAAGGTTCGCAGCAGAAAGGCGTTGCCGAACACCTTGATCGCCAGGCAGCCCAGCCCCTTCTCCCGGGCCGCAGGCAGGGCGGTCTTTTCGAAGCTCATCTCCACCGAATCCGAAAAGCAGGTATCGGCCACATGCAGGGGCATCAGCGCGGTATCGAACCGCTCGGCGCGGCGCAGCATTTCCAGGTGCACCCTGGGATCCCGACAGTTGGTGTAGCCGATGAAGCGGCACTTGCCCGCCTTTTTGGCCTCCTGGAAGGCTTCCATGGCGCCCCCGGGCTGAAAGATCTGCTCGACCTCGGCCATGCGGTTGACCCCGTGCAGTTGCCAGAGGTCCACGTAATCGGTCTTCATGCGCTGCAGCGAGGTTTCCAGCTCCTCCATGGCCCCTTTGCGGGTGCGCTGCCCGGACTTGGTAGTCAGAAAGATTTTTTTACGGAACGGCGGAATGGCGGCTCCGTAGACATCCTCCGCCTTGCCGTCAAAGTAGCTGCGGGCCATATCGAAGTAGTTCACCCCCAGATCGTAGGCCCGGCGGACCACGGCCACCCCTTCTTCCATGGAAACCAGATGAAACCGCGCCCCGCCCATGCCGATGACGGTCAGGTTCACGCCGGTTTTCCCCAGGGGGCGCGTCGGGATTCCGCCCGCTTTCACCTTGGGCGGTTTGGCGGAAGCAAGGCCGCACAGTCCGGCAAAAGCGGCCCCGGCAAAGGACCGGCGCTTCCAGAGCATGGTGCCAGGCAGGATGCATTGACTCATGAGTTGCTCCTTGGAAAACGTGTTGAATGATTCCGACAAGCATATTATCCTATTCGTAATCAGGAGAACAACGCCGGCGGCTCGCCCGCCGGAAAATGAGAACCGGAAGCGAACAGAAAGGGATGGCGACGGATGGACCCGAGCAGGACTTTTTTCACACAGGCCGTGCACGCCGGGATGGAGGATAATCCCGAAGCTCACGGGAAGCCGGTCTCCGTGCCGATTCACGCGGCGGTCACCTATACCTATGAGAAAATGGAAGATCTTTCCGCGGCGCTGCATGAAAACCGCGGATACTGCTACGCCCGCTACGGCAGCCCTACGGTTTCCGCACTGGAAAGGGCGGTGGCGGAGCTGGAGGGCACGGAGGATGCCGCCGCCTATGCCTCCGGCATGGGCGCCCTGCACGGGGCCTTCGCCCAGGCCGGCATCACCCCCCGGCGGCCGGTGCTTTCCGCCCGCAACATCTACGGCGCCACGGACGTCCTGCTGCGCCGGATGTTTGCCGCCCAGGAAGCCCTGCACTTCGTGGAGATCACCGCAGAGGCTGCCTGGAAGGCGGCCATCGAGCGGCTGCGGCCGGCGGCCGTTTTCCTGGAAATCATCAGCAACCCGCTGCTCAAGATTCCGGAGGTCCCGGAAATCGTGCGCTGGGCCCATCGGCATGACGCCCTGGTGATCGTTGACAACACCTTCGCCACGCCGTTTCTTTACCGCCCCGCGGCCGACGGAGCGGATCTGATCCTCCACTCGGCCACCAAGTACTTCGGCGGACACGGCGACGTCCTCGGCGGGGTGGCGGCCGGCGGAGCGGAGCGGGTCCGGGAGCTGCGCTTCCAGCAGCGGTCCTTCGGGGCCAACCTGGGACCCTTCGAAGCCTGGACCGTGCTGCGCGGGCTGCGCACCCTGCCCCTGCGGATGCGGGAGCACTGCGCCAACGCCCTGCAGGTGGCCTCCTGGCTGCAGCGGCAGCCGATGATTTCCCGGGTGATCTATCCCGGGCTTCCGGACCATCCGGACCACGGCCGGGCCGCCCGGCTTTTCCGCCCGGGCTGCTTCGGGGGAATCGTCTCCTTCGAGATCCGCCACGCCGGCCAGCCGGAAGTGTTCCGCTTCATGGAAGCCCTGCGGCTGATCCTGACCGCCACCAGCCTGGGGGACGTTTACACCCTGCTGCTCTACCCGGCGCAGTCCAGCCACCACGCCCTGGGAAGCGAGGAGCGGTTGCGGCAGGGAATCAGCGACGGGCTGCTGCGGCTTTCGGTGGGAATCGAGTCGGCGGAAGACATCATCGCCGACCTGGACCAGGCGCTCCGGCGCATCTGAGAGAGAGGAACCCATGATCCGAAAGATTCCCTGTTCCTGGTCCCGCCTGGCACTGGCCGCCTGGCTTTCCGTGGCCGCCATTCAGGCCCAGACGGCGGAAGAGAAGCAGCTTGCCCGGGCCCGGGATTCGGCACGCATCGCCGGCTATTCGCTGGGCAAGGTGCAGCGCTGGCTGCGGGAAATCTGCCTGCCGGCCATCGATCCCGACACCGGGCTGTTCCGCGATTTCGGGGAGAAGACCGAGACCTGGAATTACCGCGACACGGCCGCCGACTGCTATCCCTTCGTGGTCTGGGCAGCCTACCTGACCGACACCGATGTTTTTCAGGGAGCCATGCGGCGCATCCTCCAGGCGGAGCAAAAGCTCTGCAACCGGGTCGACCGCCTGCCGGTCGATTACAGCTTCCGCACCCGGCGCCAGGCGGAGGTGACGCCCGACCAGATGGTATTCGGGGCCAGCGAGTACGTCAAGGACGGCCTGGTGGCCATCGTGGAGCTGACCGGACGGAACGAGTGGTTCGAGCGCTACCGGGGCATCGTGGACGACCTCTTTGCCCATGCGGCCTACGACACTCCGTACGGAAAAATCCCGTCGGACAACGTGGAAGTCAACGGAGACCTCCTGCAGGCCCTGCCGCGGCTCTACACCATGACCGGAGACCGCAAATACCTGGAGTGGGCGCACCGCATCGCCGACCGCTACCTCAAGCCCGGCGGCTTCGTGCCTGCCCGCCTTTCCGACCACGGCTGCGAGATCATCGGCGGCCTGGGGCTGCTCCTGGCAGTGGACGCCACCGCCGACCCCCCCAAAGCAAAAGAGTACGAGCCCCACTACCGCTATATGGCCGACCAGATCCTTCTGCGGGGCACCAATTCGGACGGAATCGTCGTCGGCGACCTGCAGCCGGCCGTCGGCCCGCACGACAACGTCGTCACCCGGGACGGCTGGGGCTACGACTACGTGGGATTGCTGGACTACGACATGGCCCTGCCGCAGCCGCGCTATACCAATTACATTCGCTTTGCCATGGGCAACCTGCTCAAGCCGCGCTACCGGAATTTCAACTGGGACCACAGCTCCCGCGACAACCTGGCCGACTCCGTGGAAGGAGGATTGTACCTGCTCCAGTACCTCCCGGTGGAGGCCGCCTTTGCCTGGGCCGACCGGGAAACGGCTCTGGTCCTGGCCGACGAAGCGAATCCCGACCGGCTCTGGGAGACCCAGAAGCTGGAGGCCAACGCGGTGCGCACCGTGCTGATTCACGCCATGCTGCACACCTGCAACACCATCGCCCGGCCCTGGCGCGGCGACCTGCAGCTCGGCGCCGCCCCGCTCGACGGCGGGTTGGTGGCGGTCATGAAGGCCGAAAAAGATTACCGCGGCCTGCTGCAGTTCGACATTCCCCGGCACCGCGCCTGGTTCCGCTTCGAGAAAAACTGGCCGCGCATGAACACCATGCCGGAATGGTTTGTGGTGGAACCGGGATGCCGCTACGCCTGGAAGGACCTGGCGGACGGCACGGACAAGGAATACTCCGGCGAGCAGCTCTCCCGGGGGATCGAGGTACGGCTGCGGGCCGGACAGATGCGCTCGTGGAGGCTGCAGCCCCTGCCGGGCGCGGGCGCAGCGCCCCGCTGAGCCGGCCGCCGGCCCGGATCCGGCGCCTATTTCCGGTCCACGTCCTTTTCCCAGGCCTGCAGCTCTTTCTGCAGCTGGGCCACCAGGTCGGAGCGGCTTTCGTAAAAGTTGAGGCCCTCGCTGATATCGAAGCCCAGGTTGAAAAGGTAGGGCTTCTGCGGCGTCAGGTAGAGCTTCCAGTCGTCCCGGATCACCGCCCTCTCCCTCTGCCGGCGGCCGCCGTGGCGCCAGAACAGGGCGCGCTTGGGGAGCGACTTCAGCTCGCCGAGCGCCGGCCAAAGGGAAATCCCGTCCGGCCGCAGGTCATCCGGCAGGGGGCACCCGCAGGCTTCGGCCACGGTGGGCAGAAAGTCGATGCCCATGGCCGCTTCCATCAGGATCATGTTGGCCCGGACCCGCCCGGGCCAGAAGGCGATCGCCGGCACGCGGATTCCTCCCTCGCGCAGCATTCCCTTGCCGCCGCTCAGGTGGGCGTTGGAGCCGGGCACCCGGGCCCCGTTGTCGGAGCAGAAGAACAGGAAGGTGTCGTTCTCCAGGCCCAGCTGCTTCAGGCTTTCCATGACCCGGCCCACGGAAGCGTCCAGGGCCTCCACCATCTCGCGATAGGCATTCGCCTGGTCTTCGCGCACGCCTTCCGCCGGCCCCGCGTCCCCGGGCTTCCGGTACGCTTCGTCTTTCTTCCCCTGGTAAGGATAGTGAGCGGCCGCGTGGGAAAGGAAAAGGCAGAAGGGCTCGGCCCGGTGCTGCTCCATGAAGCGGATGCCGTGCTGGGTGATCAGGTCGGTCACATACCCTTTTTCTTCGCTGCGCCGGTCGTTGATCCACCAGTCCCGGGCGCCCTGGATGTCGAGGTGGCTGTGATAGTCGATGCTCTCGCTCAGAAAGCCGCGGAATTCATCGAAGCCCTGGCGCAGGGGGCGGGACTCCTCGGCGCCGCCGAGGAACCACTTCCCGAATAGCGCCGTCGGATAGCCGGCCTTTTTCAGCATCCGGACGAAGGTAAACTCCCCGGGAGGCAGGGCCTGTCCCGTCAGGCTTCTGCCGGGCCCCGTTTCTCCTTCCAGCCCGAAGCGCTGCGGATAGCGCCCGGTCAGCAGCGCGGCCCGCGGCGGTCCGTCCACCGGGCTGTTGGAGTGAAAATTGTAAAAGCGCATGCCGCGCCGGGCCAGGGCGTCCAGGTGGGGCGTCCGGATATAGGTGCCGCGGAAGCACCGCAGATCCCCGAACCCGAGGTCGTCCGCCAGGATCAGGATGACGTTCGGCTTGCGGGACTCCGGCGGACCGGCAAAGGAGCGCGAGGAGGCCACGGAAGCCGCCCAGGCGCCCGATCCGAGCATCCGGGCGAAACGGCGCCTGGTGAGCGGGCTGACATTCATACATTCATCCTTGCAAGAAAATGATCGGTTGATGCTTTCCGGGAAGCCGTTCCTGACCCTTCCCTGTCCCCGTGCCATTTCCCATGCCGGTACGCGGAGACGCCTCCCACGATTATTCTAGCCCAAGAAAATTTTTTCGTCTCCCGGAAAAAGCGCTACAATTCTGCAGGAAAAGAATATGGAAAGCACATCGGAAAAGAAAACCGCCTTAACGGAAAAGGTACGGGTGGCGGCCGTACAGATGGTCTCCGGGCCGGAGGTGGCCGAAAACCTGGAAACCGCCTCCCGGCTGGTAGCCGAGGCCGCGGGCCGGGGCGCCCGGTTGGTTCTGCTCCCCGAGTATTTCGCCATCATGGGCCGCCGGGACAAGGACAAAGTCAAGGCCCGGGAGGAGGAGGGGCGCGGCCCGATCCAGGAATTTCTGGCCGCCACCGCGGCCCGGCACCGGATCTGGCTGGTCGGCGGATCGGTCCCCCTGGCGGTTCCCGAACCGGACAAGATCGCCAACAGCTGCCTGGTCTTTGACCCGCAGGGGCAAAGGGCGGCGCGCTACGACAAGATCCACCTGTTCCGCTTCCATCTGCCGTCGGATCGCTACGACGAGTCGCTGACCATTCGGCCCGGCAGCCGGCCGGTTGTTCTGCCGACTCCCTTGGCCTCCGTCGGCCTTACGATCTGCTACGACATACGCTTCCCCGAGCTCTACCGGGCGCTGGGGCGGATCGACCTGGTCCTGGTCCCCGCGGCTTTCACCGAAACCACCGGCCGGGATCACTGGGAAATTCTGCTCCGGGCCCGGGCCATCGAAAACCAGTGCTACCTGCTGGCCTCGGCGCAGGGCGGACGACACGAGAGCGGCCGGGAAACCCACGGCAACAGCATGCTGATCGATCCCTGGGGAAGAATTATGGACCGCCTGGCCAAGGGGCCGGGAATCGTAGTGGGAGACCTGGACCCGGCACAATTGCAGGAGGTACGGCAGAAGCTGCCGGCCCTGGAACACCGCGTCTTTGCGGTGGAGGCCCCCGGGCCGTCCCGGGAAACGGATCCCGTCGGAAAGGGAAAAAACGGCTGATGGAAAATCTCTGGACCGGATCCTTCACCGTGCGCGCCGGAGAGGCGGACCTGTACGGCAGAGCCAGTCTGCGAACCCTTTCCCAGTACCTGGAAGAGGCCGCCTATCGTCATGCCGACCGGCTTGGATTCAGCTACCACCCCATGCGGGAGAAAGGAGTCTTCTGGGTTCTTTTCCGGATGCGCCTGGAAGTGGACCGCTACCCGCAGTGGACGGAAGAGGTCGAGCTGGAAACCTGGGCCCGCGGCTTTTCTAGGCTGTTTGCCCGCCGCGACTTCCTGATCCGCGATGCCCGGAGCCAGGTCATCGGGCGGGCCTCGAGCCAGTGGCTGCTGCTCGGCCTGGAAAACCGGCGTCCGGTCCGCCCGGAAACCGTTTTTTCCATGCCGGCCGAAGGCACGGAGAGGAGCGCTCTGCCGGCCGATCCGGGAGCCGCACCCCAGGCGACCTCCTATTCCGAAAGCCACCGGATCGCCGCCCGCTACGGCGACCTGGATGTCAACCGGCACGTGAACCATACCCGCTATGTCGAATGGGCCCTGAACTGCATGGAGCCCGGATGGTACGCCCACCGAACCATCCGGACTCTGCAGATGGAATACCTGGAGGAAACGCGGGACTCCTGCCCCATCCGCCTGGAAAAGGGGCCCCTGGACAGCCGGTCCCTGGCCATTCGAGCCGTGCGGGAAGATACCGGAAAAGCCGTTTTTCACGCATTTCTTCAGTGGGACGACACACCGATCCCCTGTGAACCAACCTCTTGACGAAAGGAAAAAACGATGCGCTTAAAACTCATGTCTCTGCTGCTTATGGTGCTCCTGGTTTTCGGATGGACGAGCGGAGAGCTCTCCGCCAAAGGGAAGATCCGGGTTCTGCTGGTTACCGGGGACGATGCCGCTCCTTCGCACGACTGGAAGGAAATCGCCAAAGCCACCACGGACGTGCTGGTGCAGTCCGGCAGGTTTGATGTCAAAATCAGCGAGGAAATGACCGTTCTGGAATCCGATAGGCTGGCGAAGGATTACGATCTCATTTTTCTGACCCGCTACAACCGCAAGGGAACCCTGTCCGACAAGGGAAAAGAGAACCTGCTGGCCTTCGTCCGCAGCGGCAAAGGATTTGCCCTTTCCCACCTGGCCAGCGCCTCCTTCCCGGAGTGGGGCGAATTCCGCAAAATGGTCGGCCGCTACTGGGTCATGAAGCAGTCGGGACACGGGCCTCGTTCGGTTTTCAAAAACAGGATCGTGGATTCCAGGCATCCGATTACCCGGGGGATTTCCGACTTCGATACCGACGACGAGCTTTATGCCAAGCTGCAGGGAGAGGAAAAAATCAACGTGCTGGTCACCGCCGATTCCGACTGGAGCAAAAAGACCGAGCCGCTGGTGTTTACCCTGAGCTACGGCAAGGGCCGGGTGTTCCAGGAAGCCTACGGCCACGACAGCAAAGCCATTCACACCCCGGAAGTAGCCAGGATCATCGTTCGCGGCTGCGAGTGGGCGGCCACCGGCAAGGTTTCGAAATAGCGCGCACCGGCCGCCTGCGTGCGGCCGTCAAGGGAAGATAATCTCGCAAAAAAAGTCTTTGTTCAGAGTTCAAGCTTTGGTTTGCGTGGCACAAGCGGAAACCTGCTCGCAGCCCGCAGCCTGAAGGCTGTACTCAAAACGGCTTTCGTTTGTAGGTTTGTTTTCGGCTGGCTACTTTTTGCAGCTTCATCGTGGAAGGCGGCCCGGAAAAAAGTGGTGCATACGTCCGGGTCTGCCGTCCCTGCGGGACTTTGCCTCGAAATAACAGCAGGCCAGTCCCGTTGGACGGCAGGGCAAGCGGGGGGAGGGCAGCAACCGGGCGCCGCAGCCCTCCCCAATCCGATCGGATCGTGCCTATTTCTTTTCTGGAGTGTTATCCGCCAGCAGGTCAGCGGACTTCACTTTGAACTTTTCCTTGAAGTCTTTTTCCAGGATCTTGGCCCCCGGCTCATCCGCCAGCTTGGCCCAGGTTCCCTCTTCGGTGTCCTTGCCGAGCAGCAGCTCCTGGCGGGGCTTGCCTTCCTGTTCAAATGCCACCCGCACTTCCGGAGAACCGAGTCCGGAAACCGTCATATCCAGGGGTGGATCGGCCAGCCGCTTGGCTTTGTTATATTCCGCCGCGGAAAGCATTGCCATCACGGTTTCGCTTTTAGCCTTTTTCTTCTTGTCCGGCGTGACCCAGTCGCTTTCCCCTTCCTTGACCAGGGTGATGGTCTCGGAGCCCTGTATGATTTCGATCTTTTTCAGCTTGGACCGGTCCAGGGCCAGGATGGATTTATCCCGGAAGTCCTCGATCTTCTTGTTGAGCCTTTCCACCATGTATTTGTCGACCACCAGGACCGCAGTCCGGGAATCGTCTTTGGCATAAAAGGTGGCATCGGCGGGAAGATCGGCAATGCTCCTGGCATCCGGCTTGTCCTTTTTGTCCTTTTCCTTGGCGTCCTTTTTTTCCGCATCGGGAGAGGCCGCCGGCGGCGTACCCGCCGACTTCAGGCTGCCGATCTTAAAGCGCTTCAAGGTGCGATCCTTGCCGATCACCAGGGAAATCTCATAGGTTCCGGGATCCAGACCGGTGCTGGTGCCGGGCTCCACCTTGTCGATAAACTCCTTGACCGACCCGGAAAAACCGCTGAGCAGCGAACTGATTTCTCCCTTGTCCGCCTTGCCCTGAAAAGGCGACTTGATCTTCCAGTCTTCCCCCTCTTTCTGGAACTGGTAGCTGCCGGCCGGATTGCGCAGGGTGATCTCCTGCACCTCGTCCTGGTTGAACTTCAGGGCTGCTTTCTGGCGCAGGTCGTACAGCTTTTTATTAAAGGGGGTGAACTGGCTGGAGCTGACCATGAGGACGTCCGCCCCCTTGGGGGTTTTGGCGTAGACGCTCGACTGGGTCGGATTGTCGTCACCGAAGAGCACCTCCTGGTCGGCTCCGCCTGTCTTGACGGTCACTTTGAGCCGCGGCGACTCCAGCCCGAAGCTCTTCAGGTCCTTTTCGCCTTCCAGCCGGCTCTCCGAGGATATTTCCGCTGCGGTCCGGGCCATGTTGTTCCACTCGTATTCCTCGCCGTCGGTTTCCACCGGCTTGAGGATCTTCCAGCCCGTGCCATCGCGGCGCCCGTGGATTTCCCCCTCCGCCGAAACCAGTGTGATTTCCTGGACTTTGGGCTCTTCCACCTGAAAAATCTTTTTCTCCGCTTTTTCTTTTTCTTCCCGCTTCTTGCCGCCTTCGATCTCGTAATAATAGACGTAGGCGGAGAGGGCGATCAAAACCCCGAGCGAGATCAGGGTGTTACGCATTTTCATGAAGGACTCACTCCACTCAGAAGGAAAGAAAAGCGGGCCCGAAATTCCGGACCCGCCTTCGGTTTACTTACAGGCGTTTCCGCCGCAGCCAGACCACTACGCCGGCCAGCAGTACCAGAACCGGCATCAGCACCACGGAGGAATAAAAGAGCGTTTTCTGCTGCCGGCTGGTCAGCACTACCCGCTTATCCAGCGGATCCTTCGGGCGGATGGAGATCATGTCCTCGTCCGCGGCCAGCCAGTTACACATGTTCAGAAAGAGATTCCCGTTTCCCTGCTGCCGGAAGAAACGGTTGGTGGCAAAATCGGAGTCGCCGACCACCACCATGCGGCTTTGCCTGGCGGCCGTCTTCTCCTTGCCGGCCGCATCCAGCGTGGCCGAAACGTCCTTGGTAACCGCCACGCCCATCGAAACCGGGCCCTGGAGATCCTTCCCCTGGTCGAACTGCACCTGCCCGCGGAGATCGCCGGTTTCGGCCCAGCTTTGCGGATTGCTTTCCAGCAGCTTCTCCACCTTGTAGCCGGTGGGCGCGCTGGCTGTAGGAGCCACCGAGCGGGCCAGAGGGAAAAATGTCATCGCCCGGAATTTATCCGTAATCCGGTGGGCGGGGTAGGTGGTGACCAGCGGAATTTCCGGCCCGGCGCCGAAGAGGCGTCCGACGCCGCTCACGTCCACCACCACGTTCCTGCCCACCTCCACCCCACGGTCTTTCAGCATGTCTTCGAATCCGGGGGCCGGATCGGGGTCGACTGCCAGCAGCAGGCTGCCGCCGCCATCGAGGTATTTTTTAATCAGCTCCACCTCCTGGGGGAAAAGCGCCTTCTGCGGTCCGGGAACGATCAGCAGCGAACAGTCCTGGGGAACGGCATTCTCCCGCACCAGGTTCAGGGTCTTGACAACGAAGTTCTCCTTCTCCATCTGGGCCTTGGCCTGGCTGTAGCCGTTTTCGTCCTGGCCGTCCAGGGATTTCTCCTCGTGCCCGTCCAGGAAATAGGCCGTCTTGGTGCCCTCCCGGGTGACTTTGATCAGGGCGTTGGTCAGGTCTTCCTCCCGGATGGGCTCCTGCTGCTTTTCAATCTTTTCCACCTTTTTCCCGGTTTCCAGGATCACCGTGCCGTACTTGGCGGAGCTGCCGGTGAAAGGGTTGGAAAAGTTGCCGTACACGCGAACGTTGTATTGCTTGGCGATCTGCGGTTTCTTGTTGGGGTCGATGAACTCGTAGGAGATCTGCGGGGAGATGCCGCGGTACTCGACCAGCAGGTCGCGCAGCGGGCGGTATTCCCCTCCCTCAAAGAAGGCCTTGACGGAAATGGGAGTTTTCAGCCCCTTCAGAATATTGACCGTCTGCGATGCCAGGGAAAACTCCCCCTGCGGGGTGAGGTCCCAGCGCTTGGGGTACCGCTGTCCCAGGAAATTGACCAGGCCCAGGATTCCCAGAATGATCACCACGGAAAGCAGGGACTGCGCCCCCAGAAGGGTGGAGCGCTTGCGCATGCTTTCCATCATCTGCCGGTAGTTCAGCGCCGCCCCGGCCAGAAACAGAGCCGCCCCGGCAATCGTCAGTATCTTGGCGGTCAGGGTCCACACATCGTCCAGGGAATAGGCCACCAGCCCGCATAAAAGAACGGCCACCCCAATCCAGGCCAGGTAATCCAGAATTTTCTTCATTATCCCCTCCACCGGTATGATTCAACAGATCGATAGGTCAACAGGATGCCGAAAACCGTCAGGCTGATATAAAAGATGACGCCCGGCGTATCCACCACTCCCTTGATGAAATCCTCCAGGTGCTGGATAACCGAGAGGTAGCTGACAATCTGCTGCATCACCGTGCCGGTGGAACCGGCGAAGGCATCCACAATCCAGAGGACCAGGATCATTCCGAAGCCCAGCACCGCGGCGATGATCTGGTTCTCCGTCAGGGTGGAAACAAACATGCCCAGAGCCACCAGGCTGGCCCCGTAGAGCAGCAGCCCCAGGTAGCCGGAAAAGATGGGTCCCAGCGAAGGAGTGGAAAAGTAGAACAGCGTTCCCATCAGCAGGAAGGACAACCCGAGCATGCAGCAGAAAAAAGTCAGGCCGGCGAAAAACTTGCCGAGCACCACCTGAATATTGGTCAGCGGCACTGTCAGCAGCAGTTCGATGGTCCCCCGCTTTCTCTCTTCCGAGAACAGGCCCATGGTGATCATCGGAATCATGAACAGCAGGATGACGCTCAGGGTTCCGAAGAAATTGCGGGCCACCATGCCGGGTACGTCGATGGGCTGCGCCGGCTGACCGTACTGCTGGGAGCGCATCCCCTGCATCATCGCCGATTCGACAATGGCCGTGAAAATGTTGGAGTAGAACAGCCCGGCCAGCAGGACGAAAATGGTCAGGACTACATAGGCAATCGGCGAGTAGAAGTAGGATTTGAAATCCCTTCCGAAAATAGCCAGAATATTTTTCATAAAACTCTCTCTTTCAATGTTTCTCGAGGATGGAAGGAAAAGGCTTTCCTAGGCCGCCTGCACTCCGGAATGATCCTCGGAGGTGACCAGCTTGATGAACACTTCCTCCAGGCTCATGGTGACCGTGCGCATTTCCAGCAGGCCGAAGCCTCCCCGGACCACCGCCGAAGCCAGATCCCTGCGGATATCCTGGTTCAGCTGGCTCTCCACGTGGAACCGGGAAACTTCACCCGTCTGACCTTCCGCCAGCACTTTGCTGACCCCGGGAACTCCTTCCAGAGCTTTCTGCAGGGCCTCGGCGGCTCCGGCCGCTTCCAGGTAGATGCGCTCCGCACCGCGAAGCTTGCTGGTCAGGTTTTCCGGCGTATCCACCGCAATGATTTTGCCGCGGTCGATGATCACCACCCGGTTGCAGGTCATGCTCACTTCGGGAAGGATGTGGGTCGAAAGAACGACGGTGTGGGACCCGGCCAGACCTTTGATCAGCTGCCGGACGTCGTTGATCTGCTTGGGATCCAGGCCGATGGTGGGCTCATCCAGCACCAGGACTTCCGGATCTCCGAGCAGGGCCTGCGCCAACCCGACCCGCTGCTTGTATCCTTTGGACAGCTTGGCGATAATCCGGTGGGCAACATCCTGCAAACGACACTTCTCGATGACATCGTCCACTCCCGGCTCCCGCTGTTTGGCTCCCACCCCCTTGATTTTGGAAACAAACCGCAGGTAGGACCGTACCGTCATTTCGTGGTACAGGGGCGGATTTTCAGGAAGGTAGCCGATCCGGCGCCGGGCTTCCAGGGACTGTTCGTAGACGTCGAATCCCGCTACGCGGGCACTGCCGCCGGTCGCGGGCATGTAGCCGGTTACAATGCGCATCGTGGTCGTCTTGCCCGCTCCGTTGGGACCGAGAAAGCCCAGAATCTCTCCCTTGTCGACCCGGAAGGTAACCCCATCGATCGCTTTAATGCCGTTAAACGTTTTGGATAGATTCTCTACTTCTATCAAAGCTTGCCTCCTGGCGAAAATTGGTAATGGCAATCGTCCAGCAATAAAAAAAGGCGACTGCCAACTGAAACTCTGTTCCTGCCTGCAACCTCCCGGCCCTTTTCGAATAATGGAGCGAAACAGGGCAGACACGGGCGGAGGGCTGCTTTTCTTCGCACGGCGGGAGTTACCCGGCCGCGCATACACCCCTTCAGGCCCCGGAAGGCGCCCGAAAAATGTAAGAAATTAACAAAATAAGCCCATATAGTCAAGTTATCCGTTTGTACTGCCTGGACTTGACGATAGCTTCCGCCATGTAACGGTGTTGGTATACGCGCCTCTTTTTTCCCGGTTCCCGAAAATTTTTATCTTTCCATTCCGGATCGACATTTTGTATCTTAATGAGGCCGGTGCGGTCCGGCCGGGGAACTTTTGGATTCCCGGATCGTAAAAGGAAGCCGGAAGAAAACAGGGGATTCATATGCAATTTGAAATTCAAGAGATTCAGGAAAAGGTTCGCGAAAAAAGCGCCTTTATCGAGCGGCTCCAGCAGGAGATGCAGCGGGTCATCGTCGGGCAGCGCTACATGGTGGACCGGTTGCTCATCGGTCTTCTGGCCCAGGGCCATATCCTGGTGGAAGGAGTCCCGGGCCTGGCCAAAACGCTGGCGGTCAAAACGATGGCCCAGTCCATACGGACCCAGTTCCGGCGCATTCAGTTCACGCCCGACCTGCTCCCCGCCGATTTGCTGGGCACCATGATCTACCACCAGAAAACCGGTGAGTTCCTTCCGAAAAAAGGGCCGATTTTCGCCAATGTTATTCTGGCGGATGAAATCAACCGCGCTCCGGCCAAGGTGCAAAGCGCTCTTCTGGAAGCCATGCAGGAGCGTCAGGTCACGATCGGAGACACCACCTTCCCGCTGGAGGAGCCGTTCCTTGTTATGGCTACCCAGAATCCGATCGAACAGGAGGGAACCTACCCGCTGCCGGAAGCCCAGGTCGACCGGTTCATGCTCAAGCTGCGCGTCGATTATCCCAGCGCCGCCGAGGAGAGGCAGATCCTCGATCGCATGGCGGAAAAAGACGCCGCTCCCGCCCAGGCGGTGGTGGAGCCTTCGGAAATTCTTTCGGCCCGGGAAGCCTTGCCGATGGTTTACATGGACGACAAGCTTAAGGATTACATCGTGCAGCTGGTGCTGGCCACCCGGGACCCCGTCCGTTTCGGCCTGGATATCAAGGGGCTGATCGAGTACGGCGCCTCCCCGCGGGCCACCATCTTCCTTTCCCGGTCAGCCAAGGCATACGCGTTTCTGCGACGCCGCGGATACGTTACGCCGGACGACATCAAGTCGATCGGACTGGATGTGCTCCGCCATCGGATTATCCTGACTTACGAAGCCGAAGCCGAAGCGGTCACCAGCGAGGAGATTATCCGGCGCGTATTCGACAAGGTTCCTGTTCCCTGAGTCGGGGCGTTCGGATCGGGCAGAGGCCATGCTTCCTGGCGAAGTTTTAAATAAGATCCGTCGGATCCAGATTACAACCAACCGGATGGTGGAGGACCTTCTGGGAGGAGAGTACCACTCCGTCTTCAAGGGGCGCGGCATGGAATTCGACGAAGTCCGGCCCTATCAGAGCGGCGACGACATCCGCAGCATCGACTGGAACGTCACCTCGCGCACCGGGCACCTGCATGTCAAGCGCTACGTGGAAGAGCGGGAGCTGACGGTCATGCTGCTGATCGACGCCAGCGCTTCCATGCGCTTCGGGTCGGGCCCGCGCAGCAAATCCGAAGTCTGCGCGGAGATCGCCGCGCTGCTGGCCTTTTCCGCCATCCGCAACCACGACAAGGTCGGGGCCCTCTTTTTTACCGATCGCGCCGAGCGGTTCGTGCCGCCGCGGAAAGGGAGCAAGCACGTTCTCCGACTGGTTCGGGACATCCTGTGCTTCGAGCCCCGCGGCCGGGAAACCGATATCGGCGAGGCCCTGCGCACGTTCAACTTGGCGATTCGCAAGCGCTGCGTCGCCTTTCTGCTCTCCGATTTCGGCGGGCCGGACTTCTCCCGGCCTCTGAAGGTAGTCAATCGCAAGCACGACGTTGTGGCCGTGCCTATCGAGGACCGGCGGGAGAGCCGGTTGCCCCCGGCGGGCATCGTCGTCTGGGAGGATGCCGAAAGCGGCGTGCAGCTGGAAATGGACACCTCGCTGCTGTCGGTCCGGGAGGGATTCCAGGACTTCGCCGCGCGGCGGCAGGCCGCCCGGCGCGCCCTGTTCCAGTCGGCAGGCGTGGATTTCATCGAGGTTTTCTCGGACCTTCCTTACGAGGCCCCGCTGGTCGGCTTCTTCCGGCGCCGCTCCCAGAGAATGAGGCATTAGGAGATATGCGCGGTTTTCCTCTTGCTTCTCCCTGGCGCCTGGCAGCCCTGCTTTTCCTGCTGCTGGCCATCCGGCTGCCCGGGGCCCGAGCCGAAAGCGGGCCGACGCTGGAAGCCAGCAGGGAGCCGCAGCAGAACATCACCGTGGGCGATCCCATCCGGTTGACCCTGCAGGCCGATCTGCCGGAAGGCTGGCAGGTCCGGTTCCCGACGCCGGGCGGCACGCTGGGAGACTTTACCGTGCTCGGCGCCCAGAGCCCCCCGCCGTCCGAAATGCCGGATAAGCGGAGCCGGCACAGCTGGGTCCTGCAGGTCGCCGCCTACCGCCCGGGCCGGTTCGAAATTCCTTCTTTGTCCGTTTCCTTCACCGATCCCTCCGGGAAAAAGCAGGAGCGTTCCACGACACCGATGCCGGTGGAAGTGATCAGCGTTCTCCAGGAAAAATCCCCGGAGCTTCGAGACCTGAAAGGGCAGGAAGTTCTATACGAGAGTTACCTGTGGCTTTGGCTTGGCTTGGCCGGAGCGCTGCTGGCTGCGGCGGCCGCCTGGTGGATCCGACGCCGGTGGCAGAAGCGGCAGACCCCTTCAGCGGCATCCTTCGCCGCGCCCCTGCTGCCGCCCCACGAGGAAGCCCGGGGGGCACTGGACCGGCTGCTGGCCGGGCCGCTTACGCCGCGCGACCCCCTCTTTTACCTGCACCTTTCCGAGATCATCCGGCGGATGATCGGGCGCCAGTTCGAAGTTGCCGCCCTGGAATACACCACCGCGGAGCTCATGGCGGCCCTGGCGGCCCTGCCCGGCATGCCACTGCCTGCCGGACGCCTGGAGCCCTTCCTGGGCCAGTGCGACCTGATCAAGTTTGCCCAATACCTGCCGGCCGCTGAAGAGCAGACGCACCTGGTTTCGGAAGCCCGCGCGTTCATTCTTTGCTGCCGGCAAGCCTGGGAGAAGCGCCGGGCCGAGGCCGAGGCCGAAGCCCGGGCCGGGCTCCCCGCGCAAAAGCCGAACAGGACCGGTCCCGTTTAGCCATGTTCCGATTCGCCTACCCCTGGATGCTGGCCTTTCTGCTGATTCTTCCCGCGCTGCTGGGCTGGGAGTGGTACCGCCGCAAGCGACGGCCGGTGCTGCGCTTCTCCTCCCTGCAGGGCCTTTCCGCCTTCGTGCCCGCCTGGACGGTCCGGGCAAGAAGGCTTCTTTTTGCCGGCCGGCTGCTGGCCCTGGGCCTGCTGGTGGTGGCCCTAGCCCGGCCCCAGCAAGGCTTTACGGAAGACGACATCCTGACGGAAGGGATCGACATCGTCGTTGCCCTGGATGTATCCGGAAGTATGGCCGCCGAGGACTTCCAGCCCCGGAACCGGCTTTATGTCGCCAAGGATGTGGTCCGCCAGTTCATCGAGGGCAGGCATTACGACCGGATCGGCATGGTGGTTTTTTCGGCGGAGAGCTTCACCAAGTGCCCCCTGACCCTGGACTACGGCGTGCTGCTGCGGCAGCTGGAGGATGCCCGGCTGGGAACCATCCGCGACGGGACGGCCATCGGCACGGCCCTGGCCACGGCCGTCAACCGGCTGAAAGCCACCCGGGCCAAAAGCAAAATCATTGTCCTGATTACCGACGGCGTCAATAATACCGGGGAAATCGATCCGCAGACGGCAGCGGAAATTGCCCGCGCGGTGGGCATCAGGGTTTATGCCGTCGGCGTCGGCCGCCGGGGAGTCGCCCCGTTCCCGGTCGACGACGGCTTCGGAGGAAAGCGCACCGTCTCCATGCAGGTGGAAATCGATGAAGAGGGTCTGGGGAAAATCGCCGCCACCACCCGGGGGCGCTACTTCCGGGCGGAAGACAGCAACGCCCTCCGGGAAATATTCCAGACCATTGACCGGCTGGAAAAATCGGAAGTGCGGGTGCGATCCTACACCCACTACAACGAGCTTTACTCCCGCTTCGCCCTGGCGGCGCTGGCCCTGCTGCTTTTGGAATTCCTGCTCGTTCAAACCCGTTTTCGGAGCCTTCCGGAATGAAGCCGATGCGCACCGCGGAGAGATGGCAGCCATGAACTGGGGAGAGCGCCTGTATTTGCTTCTGCTCTGGCTGATCCCGATCGCCCTGGCCTTTCTGCTGTGGGGCCGGTGGAGGGCGCAGCGCGCTCTTCAGCTGATGATCTCCGCAGCCATGGCCGCCCGTATGGTGCAGGGTGCAGCCCGCTGGCGCTGGAAGATGAGCGCCGCCCTTTTGCTACTGGGGCTGACCGTCCTAATTCTGGCCTTGGCCCGCCCGCAATGGGGGACGCGCCTGGAAACCGTCACCCGGCGGGGCATCGACGTGGTCCTCGCCGTCGACTCCTCGCTGAGCATGGAGAGCGCCGACGTGGCCCCCACGCGCCTGGAGAGAGCCAAGTACCTGATGAAAGGCCTGATCGACCGCCTGGGGGAAAACCGGGTGGGCGTCGTTTCCTTTGCCGGCACCGCTTACCTGCAGTGCCCCCTGACCCTGGATCATGCCGCGGCCCGCATGTTCCTGGACATCATGGACTCGCGCACCGTGCCCACCGCCGGCACCGACCTGGGCGCCGCCATACGCGCCGCACTGGCCGCGCTCCCCCGGCAGGAAAAGAAATACAAGGTGCTGGTCCTGCTCACCGACGGCGAGGATCACGAGGGATCGGTCGACCCGGCCCTGGAAGAGGCCCGGCAGGCCGGCCTGATCATCCACTGCCTGGGTATCGGCACCCCTGCCGGCCAGCCGATTCCGGTCCTGGATGAAAGCGGAAACGCCGCCGGCTTCAAGAAAGACTCCGCGGGAAGCGTGGTGGTCAGCCGCCTGGACGAGGCCACTCTGAGCCGCATCGCCGAATCCACCGGCGGCAAATACTTTTTCACCGGCAGCGGGCAGATGGGAATCGAAGGGCTGATCGCGGAGATTTCCGGCATGGACAAAAAAGAGCTCGAATCACGCATGGTGCGGAATTTCGAAGACCGCTTCCCCTGGTTCCTGGGGCTGGCGCTTTTTCTGCTGGCGGCAGAAACCGTGCTGCGCTCCCGTCGGGGCCTGTAACCCGGAATCGGAAATCAACAGGAAACGATGGCCATGATAAAAATGAACCAAGGCTTCTCTCCCGTTTTTCCCCCTTCCCCCCGGACTTTGCGAACGGCCCTGCTGGCCGCCGCTTTCCTGCTCCCCTGCGAGGTGCGGGCGGAATCGGTGGCCTCCAAAGTCAGGCAGGGCAACCAGCGCTACGAGCAGAAAATGTACGACCAGGCCCTGCAGCACTACAGCGAGGCCCTGGCGCCGGACCCCGCCCGGAACGAAATCCGCTACAACCTGGGCAACACCCTGTACCGCCAGGGGAAGTTCGCCGAGGCCGCCACGGAACTGCGCAAGGCCGCCGGAGCCCCCTCCGCCGCACTGCAGGCCAAATCCCTCTTCAACCTGGGCAATGCTCTTTACCGGGCCAACGATTTTCAAGGGGCTCTGTCGCAGTATACCGCCGCGCTGAAAGTCAATCCCGGGGATGCCGACACCAAGCACAACCTGGAGCTGGCCCTGAAAAAGCTGGAGGAGCAAAAGCAGCAGCAGAAAGACTCTCCGGACCGGAACCGATCGGACCAGGACAAAAAGCAGGAGGAGAAGAAGCAGGATTCCTCCTCTTCCCCGCCCGAGCAGCAGAAAAAGGAAAATGCCCCCCAGAAGTCCGGGCAGGAGGAAAAGAGGGAGCCGCAGAAATCCGAATCCTCCTCCGGCGGAGAGCAGAAGCAGGCCAATCCGCCTCCCTCCTCCCAGGAGAAAAAGATGGACCTGCAGGAGGCGGAGCGCCTCCTGCAGGCCATGGAAGCCAAGGAGCGCCAGGAGCAGCTTCGCCAGCTGCAGCTGCTGCATCGGCAAAAAGGCCGGGAAAAGGACTGGTAAACCCGGGAGAATCCGATGAAACGAAATCCATTATCGAATACGTTCTCTTTTCCGACCCGGACGCCAGGATGGGTGACGGGAAGCCTGCTTTGCGCCTGGACCTTTTTCGCGGCTTCCCTCTGCCCGGCGCAGACCCGGGCCCAGCTGGATGTCAGCGCCGAAAAGATCGGCGTCAACGAGCAGCTGGTCCTGACAATCACCGTCTCCGGGGATACTTCCATTTCCCAGGACAGCGCCCCGGAGCTTGGCAGCCTGCAGGGTTTTCGCATCGTTTCCGGGCCCAGCACCTCCAGCCAGTTTCAGTGGATCAACGGCCGGACGTCTTCTTCCCTGAGCTTTCAATACGTCCTGCTGCCGGACAAACCGGGGCGCTACACGCTGGGGCCCTTTGCCGTCCCTGCCGGCGGAGCCCGGCTGCAGACCAATGCGGTCCAGGTGGAAGTAACCGCCGACTCCGGCACCCCGGCGGCACCGCGGCCAGGGCGCCGCGCACCGGGGAGGTGGCCGCCGGGCTGGCCGACGACGGACGAGGAGCAGCCGGAACCGGCTGCCGATCCGGGAGACGGCCTGTTCGTGGCCATCGAACCCTCCCGGCGGCAAGCCTATCCCGGGCAGCGCATCGACCTGGCGTACCGCCTGTACACCCGCTTTTCCATCAACAGCCTGCAGCTCAAGGAGGCGCCCGCCCTGCAAGGCTTCTGGGTGGAAGACATCAAGACCGCCGAGCAGCCGGTGGGAGAGCAGCTTACCGTGCAGGGCAAGCCCTATACCGCTTTTGTGGTCAAGCGCCAGGCGGTTTACCCCAACACGCCCGGCAAATGGAACCTGCCGGCGGCGCTCTTTTCCATGGAGGTCCGCACCCGGGGCAGCAATCCCTTCTCGTTTTTTGACCTCGGCACCTCGCAGACCGTGTTCCGCCGCACGGAGCCGGTGGCCATCACGGTGCTCCCTTTCCCCGCCTCCGGAAAACCGGCCCAGTTTCAGAACCTGGCCGGACGCTTCGAGCTGCACGGCCAAGCCGACAAGACAGAAGCCAAAGTGGGAGAGGCGGTCTCCTGGAACGTCACCCTGAGCGGCACGGGCAACCTGAATACCGCCGGCGACCTGCCCTTGCCCGCCATGCCTGACTTTCAGCTGTTTTCCTCCAAGAGCAAGGTGCAGGGCGGATCGCAGCAGGGAACCAAAACCTGGGATCTGGTGCTGATTCCGCAGAAGGCAGGGCGCCTGACCATTCCCGGAATTCAGCTCCCCTATTTCGATCCGGAGGCGGAGGCCTACAAAACCGCAGCCAGCGAACCGATTCCGCTGCGCGTTTCGCCGGCCGCTCCCGGCTCGGCCGCCACCTCGGCGCTCCCCTTTTCCGCCGCCCGGCCGCTGACCCGGCAGGGAACGGACATCAATTTCATCAAGCTGGAACCCGGCTCCCTGGAGAGCGGTTCCCCGGAAGGGCCCGGCACCCTTCTCCTGGCTGCTCTTTTTCTGGCTCCCCTGCTGCTCAATGTGGGCCTGTGGTGGCGGCGCAAAGAAGGAGAAAAGGAAGCGCGCAATGCCCCGCTTTACCTGCGCCGACGCGCGGCAGGCAAAGCCCTGGATACTCTGCGGCGCCTGGAAAAGAACCTTTCCGCTTCCGCGCCGGGAGCGGACTTCTACTCGCAGCTGGGGCAGGCCTTTGCCCTCTTCCTCTCCGAGCGATTCGAATTGCCGGCCATCGACCTGACCCGCGAGCAGGTGGAGGAAAGGCTGCTGGCGCTGCAGGTCCCGGCCGATGAGATCCGCCAAACCCTTCAATCCATGGACCACTGCGACTTCGCCCGGTTCGCCCCTTCCGCGGTGACCCCGGGAGACGCTTCCGATTCTTTGCGAAACATCCGGGAACGGATCAGGAGTCTGGATCATCATGCGTAATTTTTTTCTTCCTGGACCCGTGCGGAAAGGAACACCCGGCCCGCTGCTCCGTGCTTTTCTGCCGCTCCTTCTCCTCTCGCTCGGTGCCGGCCGGACCGCCGCCGGCATCGAAGAAAACCGCCGCGCCTTCGCCGAGGCCAACCAGGCCTACCAGCAGGGAAACTTCGAAGCCGCCATCCCGCTCTACGAAAAGCTGGTCCGCCAGGACGTGCGCCAGGCGGCGGTCTACTATAACCTGGGAAACGCCTACTTCAAGAGCGGCAAGCTCGGACTGGCCATCGCCAATTTCGAGCGCGCCCGGCGGCTGGAGCCTTCCGACCGGGACATCGCCGAAAACCTGGCGTTTGCCCGGGCGGGCTGCGCGGACAAGGTTGAAGAAAAAGAAACTCCTTTCTGGCTCTCCGGACTGCTGCGCTTCCACCACCTGCTCCCTTACGGAAAGCAGCTCTGGCTCACGGTTCTTTTCTGGGCGCTGGCCAACCTGGCCTGGGGCCTGCGGCAGGCGGCCGCCCTGGAAAGATGGAAAAATTTGGCGCCCTGGGTGGCCGCTCTTCTGCTGGCGCTCACCCTGGTCTCGGGTCTCTCCGCCTTTCTGAAGCTCCCCTCCTCCGGGCCGACGGAAGCGATTCTTCGCGTGGAAAAGAGCGACCTGCTGAGCGGTCCGGCGGAAGGCAATGCGGTGCTGGCCACCCTCCATGAAGGATTCAAGGTGGAAATCCGGCAGCAGACCGCGGACTGGTGCCAGGCGGTGCTCCCCAACGGCTGGAACGGTTGGATCCGCCGCAGCCACCTGGAGATCCTTTAGGATAGCTTCGCAAAAATTCGTTTTTCGTCCGGCTCTGCCGTCCCCGATGGGACTTGGGTTACCTCCGACCCAACCCGGCAATGAATTGCAGGGCCATAATCTTGCCGTCCCTGCCGGGACTTTGCCTTGGAATAACAGGCCTGTACCGGTTTTCGCGGGGCCGTTCTTTAAGAGGGAAGAGCGGCCTTATTGCCAATTTCTCGGGCAGACTCCTAGCGGATGTCGTGGGTGTGCAGCTTGTGCCGCAGGGAGCGGTACGACAACTTCAGGAATTCCGCCACCTTGACACGGTTCCACTCGAAGCGTTTCAGGGTATCCATCAGGATCCGCTTCTCCAGGTCCCGCAGATAGGCATCGAGATCGAAGCTTTCCCCGCTCCAGAAAGGAAGGGCGGCCACGGTTTCGGCCGCCGCCAGCTTCTGGACTTTCAGGGGAAGCAGCTGCGGCTGTATCTCTTCTCCGGTCTCCAGGGTGCTCATCCGCTCCATCACGTTCTCCAGCTCCCGGACGTTCCCCGGCCAGTTGTACTGCTCCAGGAGGTGCAGGGTTTCGGGAGCAATGCGCGGCACCCGGCGCTCGTTCCGGGCCGCAAAGCGCTCCAGGAAGTGAAGCGCGAGCAGCGGGATGTCTTCCTTTCTGTCGCGCAGCGGAGGAAGGTGGATGGGTAAAACGGCGATCCGGTAGTAGAGGTCCTCCCGGAATCGACCGGCGGATACCTCCTGATCCAGCTCCCGGTTGGTCGCGGCGATGCAGCGCACCCGTATGGAAATTTCCTGGGTTCCACCCAGGCGGCGAACCTGGCGTTCCTGCAGCACCCGGTTCAGCTTGACCTGCATGCTGAGGGGCATTTCCCCGATTTCATCCAGGAAAATGGTTCCCCCGTGGGCCGATTCAAACAGCCCCATTTTCCCGCTGGCCGCGCCGGTGAAAGCCCCCTTCATGTACCCGAAGAGCTCGCTTTCCAGCAGCGCTTCCGGAAAAGCGCCGCAGTTGATGCTGACGAAGGGGCCCTCCCGCACCCGGCTGGCTTCGTGAATCGCGCGGGCCACCAGCTCCTTGCCGGTCCCGCTCTCGCCGGTCAGCAGTATGGTGGAGTCGGTGGGAGCGGCCATGCCGATGGTCTTGTAGACCTCGATCATCCGCGGGCTGGCCCCGATGATGCGCCGCTGGGTTTCCAGCTCGCTGCGCAGCTGGCTGACCTCGTGGCGCAGTCGCTTCCTTTCCAGCGCCCGGCGGGCCAGGCTGATCAGCTCCTCCACATCGAAGGGCTTGGTAATGTAATCGTAGGCACCGCTTTTCAGGGCTTCGATGGCCGTCTCCGGAGAAGCATAGGCGGTAATCATGACGAAGGGAGTATCGGCGCAAATTTGCCGGGATTCCTTGAGCAGGTCCACGCCGTTGCCGTCCGCCAGCTGGATGTCGCAGAAAACCAGGTCGTAGGCCTGTCCCCGAAGCAGGGCCAGCCCTTCCTGAAAGGAGGAAGCCTCGGAAGTAACCATCTGCTGCTGCTGCAGGATAATCGAAAGGGTCTCCCGCAGGCCCAGGTCGTCATCGATGATCAGTACGCGGTTCATACGGCTATGCTCTCATGATTGTTCCGGATCCTTGCAAACGGGGAAGCTCCAGCAGGATTTTTGTTCCCTGCCGCAGCTGGGATTCCACCTGAATTTTACCCTTATGCAGGCCAATGATCTGATAAACCAGTGCCATTCCGATACCCAGGCCGCCCTTGGAGTGACTGAAAAAGGGCTCGAAAATGTGCGCTTTTTCTTCCTCATCCATGCCGATGCCGCTGTCGCTGATCTCAACCCGAATGGCATCCGGCTCACAGGGAGCGCAGCAGATCTGCAAGGTCCCCCCGTCGGGCATCGCCTTGAGCGCATTCAGGGTCAGGTTCCAAAGGACCTGGCGGACCATGTCCGCATCGGCCTGCAGGTGTATGCCATGCTCCGGGGGTTCAAAAAGCAGGCGGTGGGATTCCCGGCGAAGGGGGTGAACCTCCAGCAGGGAAAGGGTTTCGGCAATGGCTTCGCCCAGCTCCAGGATGCTGATCTGCAGCGGCCTTGGCCGGGCATAGGCCAGAAAATCCTCGATGATCTTGTTGAGTCGCTTCGACTCCCGTAACACGATGCCCATCAAACGGGCGTTGTCCTCTTTCAGATTGGACTGCTTGTGCAGAACCTGAATGGCGCCGTGCATGGAAGCCAGCGGATTGCGGATTTCGTGGGCAATGGCCGCCGCCATCCGGCCGATGGCCGACATCCGGTCCTGCTGGTGCAGCTGCTCCTGCAGCCGCTTGATCTCAGTCAGGTCCTGAAAAGAAATCACATAGCCGATCATCTCCTGATTGCGGTTGGACAGCGGAGAGATACTGAAGCCCAGGTACTTCCGCCGTCCGGCCAGGCTGACCATCCAGAACTCGCTGCGGGAGTGCTCCCGGGGCAGGCCCTTGGTTATGTCTTCCCACCAGAGCGTAAATTCTTCAAAGAAAACCTCGCGGACATGCCGGCTCTGGATTTCCTCCGGGGCACGGTCCAAAAGGATGCCGCTGTAATAGTTGGCGGTGTGCACCCGGCCGGCGAGATCGGTGGTAATCAGACCGCTGCGGATGCTCTCGATGGTCAGGAAATGAAGCATCTGCAAATCGGCCAGGGAGTGGATTTTGGCCTCCAGCTCCTCCCGGGTGATTTTCAGGCGGTTGGAGAGCACCGCCGAAAGGGCCGCCACGCTGAAAAAGCCGATGACCACAATGCCGATCTGGTAATGAACCTCCGGAATGCTGCTATTGTCGGGAAAGGGGAGCAGCACGCCGAAGTAAGCGATGTCGATCAGACCCACGTAAAAAATGGTGGCGATTGCCGCGGCGGCATAACCGGATTTTTTGGTGAGCAGCAGGGAGGTGTAGCCGATGACCACGAGATACAGGCTGGTGTATGGGCTGTGGATTTCGCCGGATCCGTAGATCAGCAGGGTGATGATCCCCTGGTCCCAGATGATCTGCAGATAAAGCTGCCACGCGTAGCGCTGGAACAGCAGGGCCAGGGCCAGAAAGAAGGATGATCCCAGGTAAATCAGCAGCAGACCGGCCAGGGCCGGGCGGATGCCCCAAAAAAAGGAGGGGCTGGGGATCAGGATGGAAGCCGGAAACAGGATCAGGGTGGCCAACAGGAGGCGAATGACCACTACCCAGAGAATCTGACGCTGCGAAAGCATTTTGATTTCAAGCCGGATTCTGGCGCCGTCCGGAACCCGATAGCCGGAATTGGGATGGGACAGGCGATGCAGGTTTGAAAGTGTATTCCTTTGGAATTCCGATTTCCGTCTTCCCGATCCCGGGCGGATGGTTCCGGCCGTTCGGCTTTTATCCGCCGGCCAGTTTGGCGATCAGCGAAAAGATGGGCATATACATGGAAATAACGATTCCTCCGATGGTAATGCCCAGGAAGATCATCATCACCGGCTCCAGCATCTTCATCAGGTTTTCCACGGCGGCATCCACCTCTTCCTCGTAGTAGTCGGCCAGCTTGGACAGCAGGGTATCGAGTTCTCCGGTCTGCTCCCCGATGCTGACCATCTGGGTCACCATGGAAGGGAAAATGCCGCTGGCTCGCATGGGCTCCGCCATCGTCTTGCCTTCCTCGATGGCTTTACGAATGGTGAAGATCGCTTCCTGGACGATCACGTTCCCTGCGGTCTTGGCGGTAATGTCCAGCCCCTCGATGATGGAAACGCCGCTGGTGAAAAGCGTGGCCAGCGTCCGGGCAAACCGGGCGATGGCAATTTTTCGCAGGGCGTTTCCCATGACCGGGATATTCAGAAGCAGGCGGTCGATCACCCGCCGGCCATTGTCCGTGGCATAGTACGAACGGACTCCCATGCCGGCCAGAAAGAAACCGGCGATGATAAAAGGGAAGTAACTGGTGGCGAAATTGCTGATGGCGATCACGATCTGGGTGGGCAGGGGAAGGGCGGCGCCCAGCCCCTCGAACAGGGATTTGAAGATCGGAATGGCGTACACCAGGATCACCAGAATCACCGCAACGGCCACCAGCAGAATGGAGGTGGGATAGATGGAGGCGGAAATCAGCGCTCCGCGGAGCTTGAGGATTTTTTCCGCATAGGCGGTGAGGCGCTTCAGGATGGTATCCAGGATGCCGCCGGCTTCTCCGGCGGCAATCATGTTGGTGTACAGGTTGTCAAAGGTCCGCGGGTGCTTGCGCATGGCTTCGGAAAGCGAGGAGCCCTGTTCCACATCCGTATACACATCGGTGAGGGTACTCTTGAAAATCTTGTTCGGGGTCATATCCGCCAGAATGCGCAGCCCCTGGACGAGCGGCAGCCCGGCGTCGAGCATGATGGCCAGCTGCCGGCTGAAAAGAGCCACCTCTTTGAGAGGCACTCCTTTGGGGGCGCGCTTCATCACGTTCACGGTCATTTTCTTTTCCCGGACGGAAACCGGGGTGATCCCTTCCTTGCGGAGCTGCGCCGTGACTCCGGCGGGATCGTTGGCGGTCAGCTCTCCGCTGACGACGGCCTGGGTTCGGTTGTTTCTTCCCTTGTATTCAAAGACCGGCATAGTTTACCCCCTTGGCCCCGGTTGCACACCCGGCCGCGGACGAACCGGCGGCTGGTTCGCCCCGGCGGCCGGCCCCGGAGCGGCTCCCGACCGGCGGATGATATCGCTGAGCTCATCTTTCTGGGAGCTGGCCTCCATGGCCTGCTCCTGGGTAATATCCTTGTTCAGGTACAACTGAAGCAGCGCCTGATTGAAGGTCTGCATGCCGAACTTATCCTGCCCGACCTGCATGGCGGAATAAATCTGGTGGATCTTGTCCTCGCGAATCAGGTTCCGTATGGCGCTGTTGGGAATCAGGATCTCCATGGCCATCACCCGGCCTTTTCCGTTCGCTTTGGGAAGCAGCGTCTGGCACAGAATGCCCTCCAGCACCATGGACAGCTGGGTGCGGATCTGGCTCTGCTGATAAGCCGGGAAGACGTCGATGATACGGTTGATGGTGCTGGCCGCCGTGTTGGTGTGCAGGGTGGCGAAGGTCAGGTGTCCGGTTTCGGCAATCCGCAGGGCGGACTCCACGGTTTCCAGATCCCGCATTTCTCCGACCAGCACCACATCGGGGTCTTCGCGGAGGGCCACGCGCATGGCTGAGGCGAATGACTCGGTATCTTCCCCGACCTCGCGCTGATTGACGATGCATTTTTTATGCACATGCAGGAATTCGACCGGATCTTCAATCGTCAGAATGTGCTCGTGCCGCTCTGCGTTGATCTTATCGACCATGCAAGCCAGGGTGGTCGATTTGCCGCTGCCGGTGGGACCGGTTACCAGCACCAAGCCTCGGGGCAGCTCGCAAAGCATCTTGACCTGCGGGGGAAGGCGCAGGGCATCGAAGCCCAGAATTTCGAACGGAATTTTCCGGTAGACGGCCGCCACCGAACCCCGCTGGGTGAAAACGTTCACCCGGAAGCGGCAAAGGCCTTTGATGCCGAATGCAAAGTCCAGTTCCCTTTTTTCTTCGAAGCGGTGCTTCTGGGCATCGCTCATCAGGCTGTATACCAGGCGCTTGGTATCGGGAGGGGTCAGCACCGGATACTCCATGGGCACCAGATCGCCGTGCAGCCGGAGCTGAGGAGCGGAGCCGGATGTAATGTGCAGGTCCGAAGCTGCCGTTTCGTATACTTTCTTGAGCAGGTCGGTCAGGGTAAAACTCTCCATGATTCGTTCCTCTGTGAGCGGTTGGTTCTCCGCTAAAGAAGCAGGGCCCGATTTCCGAAGCGCGTTTCCACACTATCACCCCTTCTACAGGTTGACGGTTTCCCGGACGACTTCATCGATCGACGTGAGTCCCTGCTTGATTTTGTGAATTCCGCTGCGGCGCAGGGTGATCATTCCCTCATCGACTCCTTTTCTTCGCAGTTCCCGGGCGGATGCCCCGATTAAAATGAGCTCCTGGAGTTCGTCGCTGATCTCCATCACTTCATACAGCCCCACCCGCCCGCGATACCCGTTCCCGTTGCAGTTTTTGCAGCCGGCCCCCCGGTAGACCTTCATGTCCCCGGCCTCTTCGGGGGTCACGCCGAGATCCAGCAGGGTTTGCAGCGGAACCGGGTAGGGCTCCTTGCACTCCTGGCATATCTTGCGCACCAGGCGCTGGGCACAAATCAGGTTGACCGAAGTGGCTACCAGAAACGGTTCAATGCCCATGTTGAGCAAGCGGCTGATCGAGGAGGGGGCATCGTTGGTGTGCAGGGTGCTGAAAACCAGGTGTCCGGTCAGGGCGGCCTTGATGGCGATTTCGGCGGTTTCAAAGTCGCGGATTTCGCCCACCAGAATGATATTGGGATCCTGGCGCAGGAAAGAGCGCAAGGCCGCGGCAAAGGTGAGCCCTATCTGCTCGCGCACCTGCACCTGGTTGATGCCGGGGAAGTTGAATTCCACCGGATCCTCGGCGGTCATGATGTTGGTTTCCGGCTTATTCAGCTTGTTGATGGAAGAATAGAGCGTGCTGGTCTTTCCGCTCCCGGTCGGACCGGTCACCAGAACCATTCCAAACGGCTTGAGAATAGACTTCTCAAAACGGGCCAGGGAATCCTGCTCGAAACCAAGCCTAGTCATATCCAGAGGCAGACTGCTTTTATCCAGGATGCGGAGCACGATCTTTTCGCCGAAAAGGGTCGGCAGCGTGCTGACCCGAAAATCGACTTCCCGGTTCTCTCCCTTATGGTGAGTCCGGATTTTGATCCGACCGTCCTGGGGAATGCGTTTTTCGGAAATGTCGAGCTTCGCCATGATTTTCAGGCGGGAAGTGACGGCATCCTTCAGCTTGACCGGCGGAGTCATGGAAACCTGCAGAATCCCGTCCACGCGGTACCGGACCCGGAACTCATGCTCATACGGTTCGATATGAATATCGCTGGCCCCCCGCTTGAGGCTTTCGGCAATAATCATGTTCACCAGCTTGATGATAGGGGCCTCTTCGCTGGCGTTCTGCAGCTCATCGGTGGTTTTTTCCTGCTGCAGATCGGCCGCCAGATCCACCTCGATACCATCTGTCGGCTTTCCGGCGATTTCCTGGTAAACTTTTTTCAGCTCGATGGCATGGGTGGTTCCGTAGTATTTTTCGATCGCCTCGCGGATGGAGCTGATCGAGGCCACCACCGGCTCGATGGCCAACCCGGTCATGAACTTGATGTCGTCCAGGTCGGCGACATTGGTCGGATCGGTGGAGGCGATGGTCAGGGTGGAACCCACCCGGCTCAGGGGAATAATCTGGTATTTCTGGGCGGTTTCCTGGGTGATCAGGCGCAGGATATCGGAATCGACATCAAAATAGGACAGATTAATGGAAGGTATGCCGTAATTGCGGCAGATGGCGGAGGCGATATCCTCGTCGGAGACAAAACCCAGATCCACCAGGAGGTTCGCCAACCGCCCGCCCTGCGTCGACAGTTGTTTGGTAGCAGTGTCCAGCTGTGCTCGGGTTATCAGGCTTTCCTGAATGAGCATTTCGCCTAGTTTGGTGATCATGGCCCCGTGTGTTATTCCGAAGTTAACATTAAGCTAGCCAAAACAGGTTATGACGTTCCGGTCTGCCGCCCGGCGGTCAGGCTGTTGAATCCTGCCTAACAGGACATAGCATTTTCCCTCCTATTCCAACAAGAGGAATTGTACTATAAGCGGCTAAGGTAAGCTATTTAAATTTTTTACCCGGTATTACTCCCGAAATCGCCGGCCAAACCATAGGACCCTCAAGCGTAAGCGGTATTGGCTTGCATTCGCTTCCAGAAAAATTATAATTAGAAGGCCATTGGCAACCGGTGCGAAAGTGGCGGAATTGGCAGACGCGCTGGACTTAGGATCCAGTCCCGCAAGGGGTGGGGGTTCAACTCCCCCCTTTCGCATGCCGCACACCGGCAAACGCCCCGGCAAGGATCCGCCGCCGGGGAAGGGTGAAGTTGCAGGCGGAAGTCCGGGCCGGGATTCGGCTTGTTTGATTTAAGATCCGAGGGAGGCCTGTTTTCGCTGCCCCCAAGAAAGGAAGCTTGTGTCTCAGTTTGAAATCAGCCATGCAGGTGATTCGAAAGTTGTATTGCGGGTAAACATTGAGGGTGAGGAAGTATCCCAGGAGTACACCCAGATCTGCCAGACCATAGCCAAGCAGGTTCATGTCCCGGGATTCAGGCGCGGGAAGGTGCCTCTTCCTCTGGTAAGGAAGCGATTCGCTTCCTACATCGAGGAGGAAATGGGGCGAAGCCTGGCCCCCCGCTATTTTGAGCAGGCAGTGGAAAAGGAAAAAATAAAGCCGATCTCCGCCCCTCATCTGGACCGGTTTGAGGTGATCGGGCAAGACAAAGCTTCCATGGACATTTCCTTCGAGGTTCTGCCGTCCATCGATGTCGGGAATTACCGCGGCCTGTCTGCTGTGGCCCCGCCGGTTGCCGTCTCCGACGAAGAAGTGCAGGAAAGCCTGGAAAGCCTGCGACGGCGCCTGGCGAGATTTCTCCCGGTCGAAAACCGTCCGGCCCGGAACGGGGATTTCCTCAGTGTCGACATGAAAGGGAAGCTGGAAGACGGATCGGGGGTCGAGTTCCAGGATCGGTCCGTTTCCGTGGAACTGGGGGGCGAGGGGACTCATCCCGACATTACGGAGAACCTGACCGGAGCGGCCACCGGAGAAACACGAAATTTTTCTGTCACCTACGCCTCCGATTTTTCGAACAAGCGGCTGGCCGGGAAGACCGTCCTCTACGAAATGAATGTCGTAGCGGTTCGGGAGCGGCAGCTGCCGCCGCTGGACGACGACCTGGCCAAAGAGATCGGGGACCACCCCACCCTGGAGGACTTGAAGAAAGAGCTCTCCGAACAGATCCGATCGAACAAGGAACGCGAAAGGCAGGACCAGATCCAGACGAAAATCATGGAGCAGCTCCTGAACCGCTACCCCTTCGAGCCGCCGACGTCGATGGTCGAGGAAGCGCTTCACGACCGGCTGATCTCCTTCTCCTATAACCTGCAGATGCAGGGCATCGACCCGGACCGGCTGGGGCTCAACTGGCACAAGATCGCCGAGGAGTCCAGGCCCCAGGCGGTGGAAGCGGCCCGCAGCCACGTAATCATCGACCTGATCGCCCAGAAGGAGTCGCTGGAGGTTTCCGAGGAAGAGATCAGCGAGGAGATCCGCGCTCTGGCGAGCCGCAGCGGCAAGACTCCGGACGCTTTCCGGGCCAACCTGCAAAAGGAAAACCGGCTGGAAGTGCTCCGCCGCCAGCTGCTGCGGCGCAAGACCCGTCATTTTCTCAACCAGCACGCCCTGATAGATTAAAACTTATTACGTACAGGTTGGGTGCCATTCGTAACCATTCAGAACAGGGGAGAACAGGGATGACTTTGATTCCCATGGTAGTGGAACAGACCGGGCGGGGCGAACGAGCCTATGATATATACTCCCGGCTGCTCAAGGACAATATCATTTTTCTGGGCAGTCCAATCGACGACCAGGCCGCCAATCTGGTCACCGCCCAGCTACTGTTTCTGGAAGCGGAAGACCCGGAAAGAGACATCAGCATCTATATCAATTCTCCGGGAGGATCCATCTCCGCCGGCCTGGCCATTTACGATACCATGCAATTTATCAAACCGGACGTCACCACGATCTGTATCGGACAGGCAGCCAGCATGGCCGCAGTGCTGCTCGCGGCCGGTGCCAACAAGAAGCGGTTCGCCCTGCCCAACGCCCGGATCATGATCCATCAGCCCTTCATGAGCGGGCTTTCCGGCCAGGCGACCGACATCGATATCCATGCCCGCGAGATCCTCCGGCTCCGCCAGATCATGAACGATATCCTGGCCAGGCACACCCACCAGGAGGCATCGAAAATCCAGTCCGATGTCGAGCGCGATTATATAATGAGCGCGCAGCAGGCCAAAGACTATGGTATTATTGATGAGGTGATTCATTCGCGGGATTCCCGATGAATTTGTCATTTTGACCTTTCTGGAAAGGCCTAATCAGTGAAAAAAGAACCCAGTGAAACGAATATTTACCGCTGTTCCTTCTGTCAGAAGAGCCAGGAACAGGTGCGGAAGCTGATATCCGGTCCGACCACGGTGTTCATTTGCGATGAATGCGTATCCGTTTGCAATGAAATACTGGCCGATGAAACCCCGGAAACAGCCAAGCTGAACAAGCTGCCCAAGCCCCAGGAAATCAAGGCTCTGCTGGATGCCTATGTGATCGGGCAGGAAATCACCAAGAAAAAGCTGGCGGTGGCCGTTTACAACCACTACAAGCGCATGGAGATCAGCAAAAAGCGCTCCGACGTCGAATTGCAGAAGAGCAACGTGCTGCTCATCGGCCCCACCGGGACCGGCAAAACTCTGCTGGCTCAGACCCTGGCCCGGATGCTCAGCGTACCCTTCGCCCTGGTGGATGCCACTACCCTGACGGAAGCGGGATATGTGGGAGAGGATGTGGAGAATATCATCCTGCGGCTGCTGCAGGCGGCGGGAGGAGACCGCGAAAGATGCCAGCAGGGAATCATCTATATCGATGAGATCGACAAGATTGCCCGAAAGGACGAAAATCCCTCCATTACCCGGGATGTCTCCGGAGAAGGGGTTCAGCAGGCTCTTCTGAAAATTCTGGAAGGGACCGTAGCCAACGTCCCTCCCCAGGGAGGAAGAAAACACCCGCACCAGGAGTTTGTGCAGGTGGACACCACCAACATTCTTTTCATCTGCGGCGGGGCCTTCGTGGGCCTGGAAAAAATAATCCAGAGGCGGATCGGCAAAAAAACGGTGGGCTTTATCCAGAGACAGCAGGGGAAAGGATTGCAGGCCGATGCCCAGAATGTGCTGGATTTCCTGCAGCCCCGGGACCTGATCAAATACGGGCTGATTCCCGAGTTTGTCGGCCGGCTGCCGGTGGTGGGCACGCTGCACGACCTGGACGCCAAGGCGCTGGTCGAGATTCTCACCAAGCCCAAGAACGCCCTGGTCAAGCAGTACCTCAAACTGATGGAGTACGAAAACGTGAAGCTCCAGTTCACCCCCGAAGCGCTCGAAGCGGTGGCCTCGGAAGCCATGGAACGGAAAATGGGGGCCCGCGGACTCAAGATCATCCTGGAAGACCTGATGCTGGACCTGATGTACCAGCTCCCCTCCCAGAAGGAAGCCCGGGAATTCATCATCACCAAGGAAATGGTGCACAACAAAGAGCTTTGTTTTTCGCTCCTGGAAAAGGCGGGATAGGTAAATATATGGCGTTTGAAACGGAAAAACAGATTCTGAAGCTTCCGATGATCCCGATCCGGGACGTGGTCGTGTTTCCCTATATGATGATCCCCTTCGTCATCGGGCGCCCCGCGTCGGTCCGGGCTTTGGAACTGGCCCTTTCCCGGGACAAGCGGGTCTTCCTGGCCACGCAGAAGGATGCCGGCATCGACAACCCGGAAGCCGGTCAAATTTTCAATGTCGGCGTGGTGGCCAATACGGTGCAGAGCGTCAAGCACCCGGACGGAAACATCAAAGTGCTGGTGGAGGGGGTGCAGCGGGCGCGTACTCTTCGGGTGGAAACCGAGGACGAAACCATGATGGCCTACGTGGAAGTAATGGTCCCCTCGGAAAAAGTGACCCCGAAGCTTACCGTGCTGGTTAAAAAGCTCAACGGGGCCTTCGAGGAATACGCCAAACTGAACCCGCAGGTCAATTTCGAAGCCCTGCTGAACACCTTTCGGACCAACGATGCGGAACGGCTGGCGGATACGCTTTGCGCCAGTCTCCCTCTGACCATCCCGGAAAAGCAGAATCTGCTGGAAATTTTCGATATTGCCGAGCGGGTGGAGCGGATCACCGAAATTGTCGAAATTGAGATCGAGAAGATCAAGGTAGACCGCAACATCCAAAACCGCGTCAAGCGCCAGATGGAGCGGGCCCAGAAAGAATACTACCTGAACGAGAAGATCAAGGCGATTCACAAGGAGCTGGGCCGCAAGGACGAAAAAAACGAAATCGACGAGCTGCGCTCTGCCATCGACAAAGCGCGCATGCCCAAGGAAGCCCGGGAAAAAGCCCTGAAAGAGCTGCAGCGTTTGGAGATGATGCCCCCGCTATCGGCCGAGTCCACGGTTTCCAGAACCTACATCGACTGGCTCCTGGCCATGCCCTGGTCCAAGCGAACCCGGGAAATACGGAATCTGAAGAAGGCCGAGCAGGTGCTGGAAGAGGACCACTACGGGCTGGAAAAGATCAAGGAGCGGATTCTCGAGTTCCTGGCCGTGCGCCACATGGTGCAAAAACCGCAGGGAACCATCCTCTGCTTTGTCGGCCCTCCGGGATGCGGCAAGACCTCCCTCGGGCGCTCCATCGCCCGGGCAACGGGAAAATCCTTCGTTCGGCTCTCCCTGGGAGGAGTCCGGGATGAAGCGGAAATACGCGGCCACCGCCGAACCTACATCGGGTCCCTGCCCGGCCAGATCGTCCAGATGATGAAAAAGGCAGGCGTCAAGAACCCGGTATTCCTGCTGGATGAAGTGGACAAGATGAGCATGGACTTTCGCGGAGATCCCTCCGCCGCCCTGCTGGAAGTGCTGGATCCGGAGCAGAACTCCACTTTCGTAGACCACTACCTGGATACGGAGTTCGACCTGTCCGAGGTCATGTTCATCGCCACCGCCAACGTCCTGTACTCCATTCCCAAGCCGCTGCAGGACCGCATGGAAATTATCGATCTTTCCGGATACACCGAGCTGGAAAAGCTGGAAATCGCCAAACGCTTCCTGGTGAAGAAGCAGCTGAAGTCCGCCGGCCTCGGCCCCTCGCAGCTGGGCACCCCGGACAACACCCTTCTGCAGATTATCCGCCGCTACACCAAGGAATCCGGAGTGCGCAACCTGGAGCGGGAAATCGGAAAAATCTGCCGGAAAGTGGTGCGCAAAATTGTCTCCGGAGATTTCGCCCCCAAGACAACCCAGGCGATCGAACCCCAGCATTTAAGCGAATACCTGGGAGTGCCGCGCTACCGGCAGCAGAGCGTGAGCGAAACCAATGAAGTCGGGCTGGCCACCGGCCTGGCCTGGACGGAGGTCGGCGGAGAAGTCCTGCTGACGGAAACCACCCTCACCGATGGCCGCGGGAAACTGACGCTTACCGGAAAGCTGGGGGAAGTCATGCAGGAATCCGCGCAGGCGGCCATTACCTTCGTGCGCTCCCGCGCCGCCGAATACGGGATCAACAGGGATTTTTACCGGCGGATGGACATGCACATCCATATTCCGGAAGGAGCCATCCCCAAGGACGGGCCTTCCGCTGGGATTACCCTGGCGACGGCCATTGTCTCGGCTCTGACCAAGATCCCGGTGCGCAGCGATGTCGCCATGACGGGGGAAATCACCCTGCGCGGAAAAGTCCTCCCGATCGGGGGGCTGAAGGAAAAGATGCTGGCCGCTCACCGGGAGGGGATCAAAACAATCATTATCCCCATGGAGAATGAAAAGGATCTTCAGGACATTCCCGAGGAAATCAAAGGCTCCCTGGAAATCAAGATGGTGGAGAACATGGACGAGGTGCTCCAAGTCGCCCTGGAACATCCTCCCCGGAACCAGGATCAGAAGGATTTTCCCCAGACATCGCTGGGAAAAGACTTCCCTGGAGCCCAGCCGATCCGGCACTAGACCTGCGATCGGCTCCCGAGGATTTCGTGAAACGCTTGACAGCTGAGCTCAGATGTTGTAGCTTTCACCCTTCGCAGTTCCCAAGGGACCGGCTTCCGCAAGTAGCGTTTGCCGGCCGATCCAATGTAGGAAAGTCTTCTTTGATTAACCTGCTGGTTGGCCAGAGCCAGCTGGCGCGCAGCAGTAACACTCCCGGCAAAACGAGGGGTATACATTTTTACCTGGTCCACCGGAAGCTTTATTTCGCCGATCTTCCCGGCTACGGTTACGCAAGAACGAGCCAGGAAACACGCCGACAGTGGGGCGACCTGATCGGGCGCTACCTGGAAGAATTGCCGGAAAAAAATATCGTTCTGGTGGTTTTGGATTGCCGTCTGCCTCCATCCGCCCTGGACCTGCAGATGAGAGACTGGCTGGAGAACCGCAGCCGAAAGTACGCGGTGGTTCTCCATAAAGCCGACAAAATCAGCCGGGGGGCACAACTGCAGGCGGTATCGGCCATTTCACGGGAAATGGCCAACGCTCCGGTATATCTCAGCTCCTCCCCCACCGGGTTGGGCCGAGAGGCGATCTGGAACGGCATTCTCGACATGTTGGAAATGGAAAAGTTCCCGTTTCTGCACGGGAATCCGTCATCATGAAAGTGCAACAAGTAGCAGGAACCCCAAAGGGGTTCCGGAACACAGCCCGGGGTTGCGCCGCAGGTGCTACCCCGGGTAGGCGGATTTGTTTAAAAAACAGCCCTGTAATGGCTGCGCAAACACCTGGCATTGATGGATTTAGCGCAACCCTTTCAGGGTTGTCGCCTCGGAACATCCCTACCCAGGGCAGGCGCGAAGCGCGCCAGACCTGGGCTGCGATCCGAATCCCTTTTAGGGCTTTCGCGACTTTTTGCACCTTCATCCGTCATGAAGAATCCGCAATAAACGGAAGGGGAAAGAAACGATCGCTTCGGAAAGAAGCAGCCACCCTGGAACCGGGGGAACCGATGGAATTTCAATTATCGTCTTATCGATGGGAGAGTATTTATGCCTGATGAAGTAAACACAACCGCTCCGGGAACTCACAAATCCGCAAAAGAGGGCAAGCCCGGCGGTGAAAAAGCGGAAAGAAAGAGTAAATCCACGAAAAGCAAGGATAAAGCCGCCGATCGGGGCGTACAGCTGGACGTGGAAAATGAAGCCAATGGCTATACCCCCAAAGAGGGTGCTGAGCCCTTGAACATTCGCGACCTCAAGGAGATGAATATCGGCACCCTGATGTCCGTCGCCAAATCCCTGGATGTGAACGGGGCCGCCGGCATGCGCAAGCAGGAGCTGATCTTCCAGATCCTGCGGGCCCAGACGGAACAGAGCGGCCTTATTTTCGCGGAGGGAGTGCTGGAATGCCTCCCGGACGGTTTCGGCTTCCTGCGAGCCCCCGATTATAACTATCTGCCGGGCCCCGATGATATCTACGTCTCCCCTTCCCAGATCCGCAAATTCGACCTTCATACCGGGGATACCGTGTCCGGACAGATCCGCCCCCCCAAGGAGGGGGAGCGCTATTTTGCCCTGATCAAGGTGGAGGCGGTCAATTTTGAACCTCCCGACATCGCCCGGGACAAAATCTTTTTCGACAACCTGACCCCTTTGTACCCCATGGACCGGCTGCGGATGGAATGCGCCTCGGACAACATATCCGCGCGGATCCTCGACCTGCTGACCCCCATCGGCAAAGGGCAGCGCGGGCTGATAGTCTCTCCCCCGCGCGCCGGTAAAACCATGCTCCTGCAGACCATCGCCAACTCCATCACCCGGAACCATCCGGAGGTTTACCTGATTGTTCTGCTGATCGACGAGCGGCCGGAAGAAGTCACGGACATGCAGAGATCGGTAAACGGGGAAGTAATCAGCTCCACCTTCGATGAGCCGGCCAGCCGCCACGTGCAGGTTGCGGAAATGGTCATCGAAAAGGCCAAGCGTTTTGTGGAGCACAAGAAGGATGTGGTCATCCTGCTCGACAGCATCACCCGGCTGGCCCGGGCCTACAATACCATCGTCCCCCCCAGTGGTAAGGTGTTGTCCGGCGGCGTCGATTCCAATGCCCTGCAGAGGCCGAAGCGGTTCTTCGGATCGGCCCGCAACATCGAAGAAGGCGGCAGCCTGACCATCATGGCCACCGCCCTGATCGATACCGGAAGCCGCATGGATGACGTTATCTTCGAGGAATTCAAAGGGACGGGAAACATGGAAATTATCCTGGACCGGCGCCTGGTAGACCGGCGGATTTTCCCGGCCATCGACATCAACCGCTCCGGAACCCGCAAGGAGGAGCTGCTGATGAACCGCGACGAATTGAACCGCGTCTGGATTCTGCGCAAAGTTCTGACCCCCATGTCGGTGGTCGAAGGAATGGAGCTTCTCACCGAAAAGCTGGCCAAGACGCGCAGCAATCATGACTTCCTGCAGTCCATGGCTGGCTGATCGCCTCGCGCAGGCAGGGGAAAGGATAGGAAAGATATGAAGGATCGCCGGTTTGGAAGGCTGGGCTGGGAGGTTTCGGAAGTAGGGTACGGCATGTGGGGGATGAGCGGATGGACCGGCTCCAGCGAGCAGGAGGCCTTCGATGCCCTGCAGCGCTCCGTAGAACTGGGCTGTACCTTTTTCGATACCGCCTGGGCTTATGGAGAAGGTCACAGCGAGAGCATGCTGGGCCGCCTGGTCCGGGCCAACCCGTCCCGGCGGCTGTTTACCGCCACCAAAATACCCCCCAGGAACCGCTGCTGGCCCAGCCGCCGGGAACACCATCTCGACGACTGCTACCCTCCGGAATACATGGAGGAATATGTCCATCGCAGCCTGCGGAATTCCGGCCTCAGCCGGTTTGACCTGGTCCAGTTTCACACCTGGGAGGACAGCTGGATGGAGGACGACCGCTGGGTGCGCAAGATGGATGACCTGCGATCGCAGGGGCTGCTGCAGGGCGTCGGGATCAGCATCAACCGCTGGGAGCCATGGAACGCCCTCCGCGCGGTCCGCAGCGGCCTGATCGATGCCGTCCAGGTCATTTACAACCTTTTTGACCAGGCCCCCGAAGACGAGCTGTTCCCCGCCTGCCGGGAGCACGGAGTCGCTGTGATTGCCCGGGTCCCCTTTGACGAGGGCTCCCTGACCGGGACGCTCACCAAGGAGACCACCTGGCCGCAGGGAGACTGGCGTAACACTTATTTCGTGAAGGATAATCTGGCGCAGAGCGTGGACCGGGCCGAGGCTCTCAAGACGCTTCTCCCCTCAGGCATGTCCCTGCCTGAACTGGCGATCCGGTTCATCCTCAGCCATCCGGATGTCTCCACGGTCATTCCCGGCATGAGGCAAGTCCGCCATGTGGAGGAAAACGTGGAGTCCGGGAACCATGGGCCGCTGTCCGCCGAGATGATCCGCGCTCTCCGGGCCCACCGCTGGGACCGCACTCCGACCCGGTGGTCTCAGTAATCCGGGGCCAAACTTCCCGGCTCCGGAATAGAGAGGGATGCCATCCATAATTATTTCGCAAGTTGCTTTGACATCGGCGGAATCATCGGGTATTAATTTTGGGTTAGCTACGCTACGTTCGATAAAAGCAAAAGCGGCACGGAGACGCTCCGTGGGAGCGTCTTGGCCGCTTAGTATCCGGGCTTCGGGCCCTGTGCAATATAACCCTCGAACCATGTCAGGTCCGGAAGGAAGCAGCATTAAGAGGAACATTATATGTGCCGCAGGCAACCCGAAGCCCGGGCCAGTTCCGGTTTCCACCCCCTGCATCCATTCTGCCTTTGCCGGGAGAAAAATTTTTTATGTCTTACCAGGTTAGCGCGAGAAAGTACCGCCCGCAGAGTTTTGCCGATCTGGCCGGGCAGACGGTGCCGGTCCGCGCACTGCAGAACGCCATTCAGAGAAACCGTATTTCCCATGCCTATCTATTCAGCGGCCCGCGGGGAGTCGGCAAGACGACCATGGCGCGAATCCTGGCCAAAGCCCTCAACTGCGCCCAGGGTCCGACGAGTGAACCCTGCGGCCAGTGCGACCCCTGTCTGGAGATTACCCGCGGCAACGACATGGATGTCATGGAAATTGATGCCGCCTCCAACCGCGGCATCGACGATATCCGCCGGCTGAGGGACATTGTCCAGTTTGTGCCGGTGCGCGACCGCTTCAAGATTTTCATCATCGACGAGGCTCATCAGCTTACCACGGAGGCATTCAATGCCCTGCTGAAAACCCTGGAAGAGCCCCCCGGCCATTTGAAGTTCGTACTGGCCACCACCGAAAAGCAGAAGCTTCCGGGCACCATACTCTCCCGTTGTCAGCAGTTCGACTTCCAGCTTATCCCGGTTACGGTGATCGCCTCACGCCTCCGCGATATCCTGGCCACTGAAAACCTGAGCTACAGCCCGCGCGCCGTGGAACAGATCGCTCTGGCGGCGGAAGGGAGCCTGCGGGACGCCTTGTCGCTCCTGGACCAGGTGATCAGCTACTGCGGCCCGGATGCCTCCGATGAAGAAGTGGAAGCCGTTCTGGGAGTAGTCGACTTTACCCTCCTGGAGCGCCTGACCCTGGCGATTGGCGGACAGAATCTTGCCGAGGTGCTGCGCGTCATCGAAGAGGTCTACGAGGCCGGATTCGATCTGCAGGTTTTCTGCCGCCGCATGCTGGAGCATGTCCGCACCCTGCTGGTCATCCGCGCCGCCGGGCCGGATTCCACGCTGGTGAACCGGACGGAATCCCAGGCTCCCCGGCAGGAAGCTCTGGCCAAAGCTTTTTCTGCCGAGGACCTGCTGCGGTTTCTAGATCTGCTGGTGCGCACCGAACAGGAGATGCGCTGGGCCTATTATCCTCGTTTTACCCTGGAGCTGGCCCTGCTCAAAATGGCTACCTTACCCCGGATGGAGCCCCTTTCGGCTATCCTGGCCGATTTGCGGCGCCTGCCGGACGGCCCTCCCGCCCCGGCCCCACTGCCGGCGGCCAGGCCGTCAGGTTTGGCGGAGGCTTCCCCGCGGGAAAAGCCCGCCCCGGCGAGTACGCCTCCGGCCGCCGCCGCTCCGGCACCGCGCCGGAGCAGCCCGGAGGAATTCCAGCAAGCCCTCCGCGAGCGCCACAGCCAGATTGCTTCCTGGGTTAGTCTGGCGAATACGCAGGAATGGAGCGATAAAGTCCTGACCTTACGGTTTTCCGGCGAGTACCGGATGGTCTTCGACAAGCTGAACGAATCCGCCAACCGGCGCATACTGGAGCAACTGGCGGTGGAGACCATGGGCGCCGAAGCCAAAGTACACCTGGAACTGGAATCCAGAACACCCGCCGGAGAAAACAGTGCCAGCCCGAAAAACATGGGAACCGATCCCCTGGCTTCCGTAAGGAAAGATCCCGTCCTGGGCCCCTTCCTGGAGCATTTCCCGGGAGAGGTGACCCTCAAGGAGAAATAGAACCGCATGAAAAACTTTCAACAGATGCTTCGCCAGGCGGAAGCCATGCAGGCCCAGCTGAAGCAGGAAATGGCGAATATCGTGGTCGAGGCCACCTCCGGCGGAGGGATGGTTTCCGTTCGGATGAACGGGTCCAAACAGATCGTCGGCTTGAAAATCGAGCCGGAGGTCATCAACCCCCGGGAAGCCGATATGCTTCAGGACCTGATCATGGCCGCCATCAACCAGGCGGGCCAAAAAATCGAGGAGCGGATGGGAGAGCAGGTCGGCAACCTGGCCCAGATGCTTAAAATTCCCGGCCTCGGCTGACCGTCTCCATGCGCGAAGCCCGCCCCGCCATTCAAAACCTTCTGGAGGAGCTGAAGCTGCTGCCGGGTATCGGACCCAAATCGGCGCAGCGGATTGCCTATGGGATTCTCCGCAAGTCCCCGGAAGAGATCGAGCGCCTGGCCTCGGCCGTCTCCGCCCTGCGGGAACGGATCTTCAGCTGCCGGCGATGCAACAACCTCTCGGAACAGGACCCCTGCGCCATCTGCGAGGACTCCGAACGCAATTCCCACGTACTCTGCGTTGTGGAAAATCCTTTCAATATCCTGACAATTGAAAAGACCGGCGAATACCGGGGCCGGTATCACGTGCTTCATGGCAGCCTGGCGCCTCTTAGCGGGGTGGGCCCGGAGCAGCTCAAAATCGGCAATCTCCTGTCCAGACTTTCCCCCGAAGCGATCGAAGAGGTTATCGTGGCCACCAATCCCAATGTGGAGGGGGACGCTACGGCCCTTTTCCTGGCCCAGCAGATCAAACCCGCGGGAGTCAAGGTCACCCGCATCGCCATGGGGCTTCCGGTGGGCAGCGACCTGGAATATGCCGATCAGGTGACGATCACCCGGGCCATTGCCGGTCGAAGAGAACTCTGAAACCGGGGGAACTTATTCCCGGACCGGGATCGAACTGAAGCTGATGCGCCCCTGGGGTTGCCCGGAACCTAAAGGATCGAGATATACCACACCCCGGTCTGTCCCCTGAAAACAGATGACCGCAAAGGGAAATGCATCCTGGTTGGCATCCAGGTAAAGACGGATCTGGTCGTAAAAGGTTTTCCCGCCGTACGCCACCTTGTTCCCAAAGAACAAAGCGACGTTCTTGGACTTGACCTGGTCCGCCGCCACGATGAGCCTTCCCTTGTAGCTGGGATCCGCCAGCGTGTGGATATCCACCAGGACATAACCATCCTTGCGCTCCAGGCGCAGAATTTCTCCGCGGTGCTCGTCGTACACGATGAACAGGCCCGCCCTTTGCCTGGTGCGCAACGGCTCCTGCACTTGCGTCGAAGGGTTCTCCTCCTTCAGATAGCCCAGCACATCCGCCATCCGGTTCCCCTTCCGGGTCTGCCAGTATCCGGGCTCTTCCAGGTTCCCGGCCTTGGGGGATGCGGTTTGAGCCGCCAGGGAGGGAAGAAAGACGGACGTGGTGGCAAGCCAAAGAATGATTTTTCCTGTTTTCATGGATTCCGTGCCTCCTTAAAAACAAATTGTAAACGGAATACTCCGGACAATTCAAGGAAAAACAAACCTTAAGTACCCGCCGGCTTGACCTTCCCGGAGCGCAGCTCCTCCCGCATTTCCTGGATTCTTTTTTGAATGTTGCCGAGCAGGGCCGGCTCCCCTTTCCAGACCTTGATGAACTGTTCATAGGCGCCGATGGCTTCTTCGTAGTTTTTCATTTCCTCAAGAGCCTTACCCATGTTGTAATAGGGCTGAGGCAGGCTGGGGTCCAGTTCCAAAGCCTTTTTATAGGAATCCACCGCGGAAGAAAACTGCTTGATGTTAAGGTAGATATTGCCGATATTGAAGTAAGGGGTAGCGTTCTTGGGATCGAGCTCCACCACCTTCTGGTAGGCGTCCAGAGCCTTCCGGAAGTTTTGCTGGCGATAATACATCAATCCCATAGCCATGTGCGTATCGACATACTTTGGGTCCAGAGCCAGGGCTTTCTGATATTGCTCTTCCGCATGCGGGAAATCCTCCGCCTCCCGGTAGGTGGCCGCTAATCCCAGGATCAGCTCAACAACTTTCGGAAAATTCTGGAGGCCCTGGTGGTAGGTACGGACCGCGTCATCATACCTTTTCGCTCTCAGGTTCGCCTCGCCGAGCCTGAGGGCGGGCAGTACGGACTCAGGAAATAGCTGCTGCGCATTGCGAAAATTTCCCAAGGCATCCCCGATCCGGTTCGTCAGCATGTAAATGTCTCCCAGCTTGAGGTAGGCCAACAGCAAAGTGGGTTCCATCCGCACCGCCTTTTCGAGGCACTCGACCGACCGGCTTACCTGCCGAAGGTTCTGCGCCACAATACCCATATTCAGCCAGGCAATGGAAGATCCAGGATTGAGCTCGATAGCCTTTTGAAAATAGGCGAGAGCCTGGTCGTTCTGATCCAGCAGTACGTGAACCGAACCGAGGGCATTCAACACGCGCACCGAGGCCGGCTGCCGCTTGAGCCCCTGCTCGTAGGCGGCGCGGGCTTCGTTCAGTTTTTTCTGAAGCTCCAGGATATTCCCCTGGACCAGCCAGGGATCCGCAAGGTTCGGGGAAAGGGACCGGGATCGATCCAGGGATTTTTCCGCCTCTTCCAACTGGCCGGAACCGGCAAGGGCTCGGGCCAGCTCGCTCTGAGCCAAGGCACTGTCTGGATTCAGCCGGGCTGCTGTCCGGATAGGCAGGACATACTTTTCTCCCTGCCGGTCGGGAGCTTCCCGCTCCGCCAGGCGGACCGCCGCCTTCAGACAGGACGGATCGGATTGATTCACTGCCAGCAGCCACCCCTTTTCCGTTTTCCTCTCCCAGGAATAATAAACATTCAAGGCCAACAGGACGACCAGAACGGCCCGGCCGGCCCAGACTCCTGCCGGGGAGCCCTTTCCCCTTCCCGGGCTTCCGCTGAAAAGTCCCGCCAGAGCCAGCGCAACTCCCACGAGAGGAAGGTACGCGTAAGTAATGCTAAGAGCGTGGGGCGTCGGGGACAGCCAGTTCATCAACGGCAGAATCCCCAGAACAAGGAACCAGAGGAATAAAGCCTTGCCGGATCTTCTCGCGGCCATCCAGCCCGCAAAAACAGACAGGGCAATCCAAAGCAACACGGTTCCGAGCAGGCCCGGATCGGCAGGCGACGCAATGGAGGAAAAATCGTAGAGATCCCCTCTCGGGCGAAAAGGAGAGACCATCTGCACCAGGTACATCCCGCCGAGCTTCCATCCGTTGGCCAGGGAAGCCCAGAATCCCTGCTCGATCAAAGGATTATTTACGGTTTCCACCCGGCCTGTCAGGGATGAGGGGCGAACGCCTATGGCCGCATATTTCCAAAGCGCGTATACCAGGAAGGTGGCGGCCCAGAGGGTATAATCGACCCAGCGCCGGACCAGGTTTTCTTTCATTTCGAACATCTGACCGGTTTTGGCCGGCGCGGAGGATGGGCCGGATGCATCGGCGGCAATCATGAGAAAGAAAAACACAAGCGCTTTTTCATGGCTTAACAGAGCGGCCAGAAAACAGAGCGGGGCAGCCATACGGCCTAGGTTCAGGCTGACTCGCCCGTCCGTTCTGCCCCTCTGCAGGTGAAGGTACCAGGCCAACAGGCCCAAAAAAACAAAGAGCACTTCCTCCCGACCCGCAAGGGATGCGGCGGCGGAAACAGCAGCCGGGTGAACGGCAAAAATAAGCGCCGCAAGGGAGGCCAGTGCGGCGTGACCGCTCCAGGCACGAATCGTCAGATAGATCAGGAAGGCAACCGCCCAGTGCAGTATCCAGTTCACTACGCGAAACGGAACCGGATTTTCCTTGTCCCCCAGAGCATTCCAACGCAAACTGCTCACGCTCAGGGGCCGGTATTGGTCCAACCCCACGGTTCCCAGGCGGCTGAAAAAGGGGGAAAGGGCCGACTGCCCGAGCCCTTTGGCCTGCACATAAGGATTGCGTAAAAGGTTTTTTTCCTGCTGAAAAAGCTCCGCATTAAAATTCAACCCGAAGGCAACCAGGGTAATCACCGCCAGCAAAAGGGCGGTCCGTTGGGCTGCTTGTCGCGTATCCGAAAAATGAAAACTCATCCACATGCCAATATCCTTAGAAAAAGACCCTGCTAACCTGTTTTTTTCGTTATGCCACAGAAAAAATTCCCGTCCCCGGCTAACGGCGAAACCAGGAATTAGTTCCCGATCAGATTAAAAACTATAGCTTTATCCCCTGGGAAAAGGAAAAACTTTTCATAACAGCCCATCAGAGTTATACTATTCCGATGACAAAGGCAAGGTATTTTTTCCGTGCCTTGCCGGGTAAACGGAATGTGGCATTTACGGGACCGCCCGGGAATCGTCCGGCAGCCGCTGCATGGAAATCGGCTGGGGAAGAATGGAAGGGAACTCCGACCGGGACCAGGCCCAATTCAAAACTTTAGGATCAATTATGGCTAAGGTCGAGATCGCTAGCATGATTCAGGAAGCCCTTGCGCGGCTTGTCGAGCCTCCGTTGCTTCAACTCGAGCAGCAGGTTGCCCGGGTAAAGGAGCACCTTCTCGGGGAATTGTCCTCCGTTCAGTCCCAGCTGGGTCCGTCCGCTCGAACGGGTGCCTATGAAGAAATGGTTCAAACCATTTCGGATCTCGCCTGGCAGCAGGCAGAACAGCAGGCAGAGCAGCGGGTTAAGCAGACGGAAGCCTGCCTGGAAGACCGGTTCCTTTCGCTGGTCCAAAGCGGACAGAAGATCCTTGGCGGGACAAGCCAGTCCGAAATACTGGCAGCGCTGCTGGAAGCAGCCGACCGCTTTGCCGGCCGCATCATCCTGTTCCTGTCCAGAGGCGATAACCTGGTCGGATGGAAAGGAGCCGGATCGGCTTTGCCTGCGGATGCTTCCCTGGTTGCCGGACTGCAGTTCGAAAAGAGGGAGGACGGCAATGCAATCTCCGAAGCCTTCTGCCGGCAGGTTGCCGTTCAAAAAGATTTTGCCTCGGCCGGACTCAGTTTTCTACCTTCCGCAGAAGGCCGCGATCCGGAAAGTCTGATTGCCGTCCCGCTGATGGTTGCGGGCAAAAGCACAGCCGTGCTCTATGCCGATTCCCACAGGACCGATCCCTATCCGTTCCAGCCCCAAGCGATTCTTTTCCTGGCGTCCCTGGCGCAGATTCGAATTGAACTCATCACCTTCTCGCGAACCATGCAAAAGGTGGGACTCACCATTTCTCCAGTGGCGGAATCCCTCCCTGTCAAAGCAATTCCGGTTGCTGCCCCGCCGGTACCGGAAGCACGGCCGGCCTGTCCGCCGGAACCGGAGCCGGCTCCGAGTCAGCCGGAACCTCCGCCGGAGCCGGCAGAGGTTCCTTCGCCCGTCCCGGAACCGGAACGTGAAGCGGAACCTGCACCTGTACCCGAACCCGAGCCGCTGCCATTCGCCGGGATCGCCGCACCGGAACCGCCCTCTCAGGAACCTCCTGAACCGCCACAGCCGCCGGCCGATGACTGGCCCGCTGCGGAAGAGGCGGCCCCTGAAATCATCTGCGCCGCAGAAGAGCCGCCGGTGGCAGTGGAGATCGAGCCGGTATTTGTCGCGGCAGTCGAAGAAGAAGCGGCCGCTCCGGAAGAACAAGCGGAAATTCCCATCGCCCCGGTCGTTCCGGATCTGGAAGAAACTCTGCACATCCCCATCAGCCAGATTTCTCCCGGATCGCAGGACCAGATCCAGGAAGTAGAAGAGCCGGTTGCCGTCCCCGAAGAGGCGGTTGCCGTGGAAGTCATCGAAGCTCCTCCGGAGGAAGAGCCCAAGGTAATACCTTCCCCTGCCGCAAAGCAGGAGGAAAAAGAGAGGGTTTCCTCCTTTTCCTTTACGCCGGAGGACATGCAGACCGGGCAATTCAAAATGTCCATGATGGACCTTTTATCCCAGAACAAGCCATCCGCGCCATCCGCACCTGCGGAACCGGCTGTGCCGCCCGCCCCGGAACCCGTCCCGTCAACTCCGGAAGAATCGGTAACCAGCTTCATCGCCGGATTGCAGGGAGCCGCCGCGGGCCCCTCAACCGCTCCCGCCGCCCCGAAGCAGGAGAGCTCCGTGGAGCGCCTGCACTCCGACGCCCGCCGATTCGCCCGGCTGTTGGTTTCCGAGATCAAGCTCTATAATGAGGCGGCGCTGCTCGAATCCCGCAAGAGCGGCAATATCTACCTCCGGCTTAAAAAAGCCATCGACCTCAGCCGCGAACATTACACCAAGAGAATTGTTCAATCCGGAACCCCCGGAGTGGACTGCTTCCACGAGGAGCTGGTCCGGATGCTTTGCGACGGCAACGCCTCGCTGTTGGGAAAGGAATATCCGGGCCCCGTCGAGTAAGTTGCATGACTTTCCGCTTCTCACCCGCTTTTCCCGCTGCCATAAAGCGGAAAAGAGTTCCCGTGCCCGGCGTTTTTCTTTTTCTGCCTTGGCTGGGAGTTCTTTTTCTCAGTGCCAGCCTTGGAGCCGGAGCAGCCAGCCGAACCTCACCGCTGCAGCCCCTCTTTTCCATCCATGCCTGGATGCAGGAATGGGAGGAGCAGAAGGGCGGCCTCTCCCCATCGGTCCGCAACGACCTGCAGGTCCTCAAAGGTGCCGTACGCAAGTACCGGCAGGACCAGTTTTCCGAGGCGGCCCGGAATTTCCTCGATGCCCGCCTCGGCGAGGGGACGTCCGTGGGAGACCACTTCCTTTACTTCCTCGCCTTATGCTACCAGGGTCAGGCCAGGCAGGAGGAAGCCCGGGACGCATTTGAAAGGCTCCGGCAGCAGTATCCCTCCTCCCGCCTGGCGGCCAAAGCCGCCCAGGAACTGGCGCTGGATTCCTTGGAGAAAAAGGATTACAGCCGGGCCGCGGAAGTTCTGTCCCCTTTCCAGGACATCGAAGACCCCGCCCTCCTCCTGGCTCGCGCCAAAGCCCTGATGGGAATGGGCGATTACTCCTCCTCCGGCTCTCTACTGGAAAAGATCTACTCGGAAATGCCCGCCTCCCCGGAAGCTGCCGAAGCCGGCCGCCTCCTGTCCGGGATGCAGCAGAGCGGCAAGCGAAACCTGCTTCTCTCTGCGGCTGCCTGGCGCCGGGTGGAACATCTTCTGGAGGCAGGCCAATTTCGGGCAGCCTATTCGGAAAGCCTGAAAGCTGTCCTTCCCAGGGACGGCGCGGACCATTTCCGGGCCCTGCTGCTGAAGGCCCGGGCTGCGGTGCAAATTCGATATTATTCCGTCGCCGTTCGCTGCCTCCGGGCCATCGACGACCGCGGGGCAGCCGTTTACCCGGAAGCAAAACTTCTGCTGGCCCTCTGCTATCGGAAGCAGAATGCGGACGCCGCCTTCCTTTCCGCCTGCGAGGAGCTGTCCTCCCGGTTTCCCGGGCATCCGGCGACGGAGGAAGCGCTCTTCCACCTTTCCAATTACTATCTGCTGAAAGGCCGGAACGACCAGGCGGTTGCGGCAGCGGCCCGGGCTCTGGCGCTGTTCCCGAACGGCGATCTGGCGCAGCCGGTGCTCTGGCGCCTGGCCTGGAACCACTATCAGCAGAAGGAGTACGCCAAAGCCGAAGAGGCTTTTCGCGCCGGCCTGGAGCGCTTTACCCTGCCCTCCTACCGACGGGCGGCGCTGTACTGGCTCGGCCGAAGCCTGCGGAACCGGAACCAGGATCTGGGTGCCCTGGCCGTCTTTTCGGAGCTGAAAGGACAGCCGCCCCTCGATTACTACGGCCTCCTGGCCCAAAAGGAAATCGAGTCCCTTGAAAAGTCCTTTCCCAGGGAAGAGGTCGAAGCGGAGCGCGGGCGGCTTTTTCCGAACCTTCTCCCCGTGCCGGCAAAAGAGGCAACGGCGCCGGAGGACACAGGAAAAGTCGACCGGGCCACGCTGCAGAGGATTACGGAGCTTCTGGAAGCCGACCTGCCCTCGATGGCCCTAGAGGAAATTGACTTCATGCAAAGGACGCCCTCGCCCAGCCCTGGATTGCTGCTGGTGAAAGCGCAGATCCTCAGCCGTATGGGACAGCGGTGGAATGCCGTACGCATCGTGTCGCAGACCATTCCCGGCTACAGCAGCCTGGATCTGAGCACCCTGCCGCGAAGCCTTTGGGAGATCCTGTACCCGCTGGAGCATTGGGCGGCCATTCGCCAAAGCAGCCAGAAAGAGCAGGTGGAGCCCCACCTGGTGGCCGCCATGATCCGTCAGGAGTCGCTCTTTCAGGCGGATGCCAAGTCCCGGGCCAATGCCATCGGCCTGATGCAAATTCTTCCCAGCACGGGCCAGGAGCTGGCCCGAACTCTGGGCAAGCCTTTCAGCGTCAACAAACTGTACCAGGCGGATTTCAATATCCAGCTGGGCACCCGCTATTTTTCCAACCTGCTGCGGCGGTTTCAGGGCCGATGGGATCTGGCTCTGGCCGCGTACAACGCCGGTTTAAGCCGGGTCTCGGCCTGGATCAAGGAACTGCCGGAGGACAGCGCCGAATTTATCGAGTCCATACCTCTGACCGAAACCCGGAACTACGTGAAAAACATTCTGACGCATCGGGAGCACTACCGGCTGCTCTACACGGAGTAGGCGGGGATGTCCGGATTCCTTGTTACCGACCCTCCGGAAAGCGATTGCCGCCATTGGAAATCGGGGCAACGTCCATGGCCATAGCCCTTCTGATCGTTGACCCGGAAGATATTCTTTTCAGCGGCCGCCCGCTGCGCATCCGCGCGCTGGCCGAAGCCCTGGAGCACAGCAGGGCTTCCGGAAACAGGGAGATCCCGGCCGAAGGCCGCCTCGACTATTCCTACCTGGCGGAGCGAATTGAACAGAGCATCGATGCCTCGCCCGCCCTGTTCCGAAAAGAGGAGCGCCTCCGGCAACTTCTTCAGGATGTGGAAGCCGCACACTGCCGACGGATCGAAACGGAAGCGCTGGAAGCCTATGCGCCGATCGACACTTTTTTCCGTGAGATGCAGAACGCCGGAAGAGAGCTGGCCCTTTACTCCCATTGCTCCCGGGATGCCCTGCTGGCTTTGGTGGAAAGGCTGCAGCTGGAATCGCTTTTCCGCTTCCTCGCCTGCACCGCGGATGCCGGCCGGCATACCACCGGGGGCGCCCTGCCGGACATCCTGGAACACCTTCAGTTTTTTCCCGAAGAGTGTCTGCTGCTCTCCAACAACCGGCTCATTCTTTCCCAGGCACGGGCGATGAACATCTTATGCGCGGCCTGTGGCTGGGGAAATCCCGCCCGCGAAGCAGCGGAACGGGCCGACTTTATCGCCGGATCCCCGGACGCGCTGCGGGAATGGGTCCAAAAAGCCGATCTTACGGAAGGATACCACCCATGAAACGAATCCGAGATTCCGCCCGCTGCCTGACCGCCCTGGGCCTGATTCTGCTGGCTTTTCTACCATGCAGCCTGGAGACGGCTTCCGCCGCCGCCCGGTACCCGGTGCGCGGCAGGCACGGAATGGTTTCTTCTGCCGAACCCTTCGCCACCCGGGCCGGCCTGGAAATTTTGAAAGCAGGCGGCAACGCCGTCGACGCGGCGGTGGCGGTTGGATTTGCACTTGCCGTAACCTATCCGGCAGCCGGAAACCTGGGCGGAGGGGGCTTTCTTCTCCTGCGCAAGGGCGACGGCAGCGAGGTCGCCACCATCGACTTCCGGGAAAAAGCTCCCCGGGCCGCTCACCGCACCGTTTACCAGAATGAAAAAGGGGAAGTCGTCCCCGGACTCTCCACCAAGGGCCGGCTGGCCGCAGGCGTTCCGGGAAGCGTGGCCGGTCTGCTGCTGGCCCTGGAGCGCTTCGGCACCCGAAAGCCGTCGGAGGTAATCGCGCCGGCCATCCGGCTGGCGGAAGAGGGTTTCCCGGTCAGCTTTTCCCTGGCGGAATCGCTGCGCGCCAATCAGAAACTGCTGTCCGACTTCCCGGAATCCAGAAGAATCTTTCTTCGCGAAGGGCGCCTGTTTGAGGAAGGAGATCTTTTCCGCCAGCCGGAGCTGGCCCGGACGCTTGGCATGATCAGCAAGGACGGTGCCAGGGCTTTTTATGAAGGGCGCATCGCCGAGTGGATCGCCGCCGACAGCCGCGCGGAGGGGGGGTGGATCACGCGGGAGGACCTGCTGGCTTACCGTCCTTTGATCCGGAAGGCTCTGAAGGGAACCTACCGGGGCACGGAAATTTACTCCATGGGGCCTCCCAGCTCCGGCGGCGTGGCTCTTTTCGAAATCCTCAATCTGCTGGAAGGGTTTCCGTTGGGCCGTTACGGTCACAACTCTTCGCAAGGCCTGCATCTGATCATCGAAGCCATGCGCCAGGCCTTTGCCGACCGGGCCGAATTTCTCGGGGACGCCGATTTCGTAAAAGTGCCGGTGGCCGGCCTCATTGACAAGAACTATGCGTCTGCCCTTCGGGCGGACCTGGACCCCTACCATGCCCGAAAAAGCGAGGCGGTCGGGCACGGGACGCCTCCCGCCACGGAAGCCACAGAGACCACTCATTATTCGGTGGTAGACCAGGAAGGGACGGCCGTTGCGGTAACCACCACTATCAACGGCTCCTTCGGCTGCGGAGTTACGGTCAAGGAGGCGGGTTTCCTGCTCAACAATGAAATGGACGACTTCACCTCCAAGCCCGGGGTTCCCAATATGTTCGGACTGCTGCAGGGCGAGGCCAACGCCATTGCCGCCGGCAAGCGGCCTCTGTCCGCCATGACCCCGATCATTGCGGTGCGGGAAGGGAAAAATTTCTTGGTGATGGGCTCGCCGGGAGGGCCGACGATCATCAACACCGTGCTGCAGGTTTTACTGAATGTGGTGGAGTACGGCATGAATATCCAGGAGGCCGTGGATGCCCCGAGAATCCACCACCAGTGGATGCCGGACCAGGTCCGGGTGGAACGCTACGGGTTTTCCGCCGATGTGCTCCAGGCGCTGCAGGCCAGGGGACACCGGCTGGAACCTAGCGGATCCATCGGAGACGCCCAGGGAATCCTCATCGACCCGCAGACCGGGGTCCGGATGGGAGCCTCCGATCCCCGCCATTCCGGTCAGGCGGCCGGCTACTGAAACCCCGGGGGGCGCTCCCGGCGCGCCTGCGGGTCAGCCGGCCTTGATACGACCGGAAAATTCGGGGTAAAGCTCTTTCATGCAGGAGGGGCAGATACCGTGGCTGAACTGGACCGGAGCCCGTTCCTGAATATAGATTTCCACCTGTTTCCAGTAACCGTGGTCGTCCCGGATTTTTTTGCAGCCGGCACAGATGGGCAGAAGACCGCTCAGGGCATGAACTTCCTGCAGCGCCTTCTGAAGGTCGGCGATCAGCCGCTCCCGCTCTTCTTCCGCCTGCTTGCGAAGGGTGATATCCGCGGCGATACCTACCCGTAGAATCTGATCCTTGTCCGCCAGCCGGATGATGGACCCGGTGAAGTGGATCCAGACGGCCTCCCCGCTCCTGCAGAGGAGGCGCTTGTCCCGATCGTAAGACCGGATGCGTCCTCCGAGCAGTTCTCTCACCATTGTTTGTTCCGGCCCCCGGTCTTCCGGATGAATCAGCTCCTCCTCATGCAAAGCGGTCAGCTCTTCCGCGGAATATCCGACCATGGCCTGGAATGCGGAGTTGCTTTCCAGGATCCGCCCTTGCATCGAAAAAAGGAGGATTCCGACGGCGCTGCTGTCGAACACGCTGCGAAACCGCGCTTCGCTTTCCATCTGCTTCTGGTGGGCAATGCGAACCATCTCAAACTGCTGCTGCAGCGCGGCCTGCGATACGGACAGCCGGCCGTTCAACCGGGCGATCCGCAGGGTAATGAAGGTCAAAAGTCCCACCAGGGCAGCCAGCGCGACCAGCAGCCACTCCCAGTGCAGGCGTACGAGCCCCAGGAGCGTGATCCGGCCGAAATCCCGGTAGGGGCCTACCCGCAGCTCCTGCATGGCACGGTGCACGGACTGGTAGCCGATGGGCAGCGACCAGCCGGCGCTCCGGCTGTTGCGGGCGGTTTCGCCGGCTTCCGGCATTCGCAGCAGGGCAATCGCCACCCGGCGGCCCAGAGGCTCCGACACATGCGGCAGGGCCGCAAACGCCGTCTGCGGATACAGGCGGGTGCTGTGCAGAAAGGGAAAGCCCACCGATTCCGGATAATTCTCTCTCGGGGAAAGAACCCGGACCGCTCCGGCGGCAAGGCCTCCGCTATCGGCCAGCTCCTCGAATGCCCCGGTGGCCACCACGCCGGCGTCCACCCTCTTTTGTAGTAAGGCTTCCACCACCGCCTGTGGGCTTTTCAGGAACAGAACACGGGCGTCGGCCTCCGGGAAAATTCCTTCCTCGTGAAGCTCCCTGCCGACACTGATCCACCCGCCGAGGGCCAGCGGATCAATCGCCGCAATCCGCTTCTGGCGCAGGTCGGCAATCCGGCGGATCGATCCATCCTCCGACAGGCAAAGTACCGCTCCCCCGATCAGGTTGGAGTAAACGCCCGGGCGGACCAAGTCGCGCAAGGTGGCCAGAGCGGTAGCCCCGATGGTGGCGTCCAGGGTCACAAAATGGGTCGGAGGCGCCAGGACGAAATCGACTTCCTGCCGCCGGGCCGCAGCCACCAGGTCGGCGATGGCAATTTCCTTGAGGATAAACTTCCGATCCGGGATCTGTTCATTCAGGTAGTCGACCAGCGGCTGGAACCGTGCATTGGCGGCCACGTACAAGGGACGGTCCGGAGCCTGGGCCCGGCCCTCCATTCCGGGAAGACCGGCACCGATCCGCAGAAGAAGAAACCACCTTGCCCATAGGAGAATACGGGCCGTGGCAGGCGGCGGGGAGAGAGAAACTTTCTTCCTGGTCAAAAGCAACACGGCATTTCCGCCTTTAATTCAAAGGGAGTTGGTACAGGAGTATGGCGTTGCGGCGCAAAACCTTCTCCGCCCAGGCCAGCGCCTGATCCTCCTCCAGGTATCCGTCCATCACTTTTTCCGCCAGAACCCAGGCCAGGTTCTGCCGGGCCAGTTCGGCGTGGATCCAGGCGCCTTCCACGAAATGGTAGTCACCGCCAAAACCGGAAATCTTATTGGCCGGAACGGTTTCCAGATACTCGGAAAGGTAGCGGCGCGTCACCTGAGGAGAAATAATGTGCATCCAGCAAAGGTCGATGTACACGTTGGCGAAACACTTGGCCATGGTGGCCAGCTCGGAGCCGTAGGGATATCCTGCGTGGAGAAGAACAAATTTCAGCTTCGGATAGGCCATAATCAGCTCGACCAGCTCGGTGGGCCGGGCGTTGGTGATCCGGTTTCCATTGCCGGTCTGCAAGCCGGTATGGATCTGGAAGGGAAGCTGGTACCGTTCGGCCCGCCGGGCCACCTGGTGCATCATGTGGTTTTGCAGCGGAAGGGCCGCTTCTTCCGTCACCTCCCCCCGGTGAAGGATGGCGGAGAAGGCTTCCTGGGCCGCTGACCAGGGCGGAAGGGGATAGGATATTTTCCGGGAATAGGCCAGGGCGGATTTGATGCCGACGATTTTTTGCGACACGGCCTTTTCGAAGCGGGCCTGCAGGGCATTCTCCAGGTCTGTCAGGGAGCGGATGCCGCTCCCGCTGCTTTCGGCGATCTTTTCCAGCTGCCGGCGGCTTCGAATCTGGACAAACTCGTCAAACTTCAATACCGGCGCAAACAATTCCCGGTCCACATCCGTCGAATTGACGTCCACGATGGAAAGGTCGATGCGCGCCTTTTCCCGGAGCATCCGCCGGTAGAGCCCCGGGCGGCGGGTGGCGGCGATGCGTCGGTTGAGCTCTTCTCCGAAGCCGGGGGTAAGGCGGTCGAGGTTCATGCCGTACAGATCGCGAACCAGCAGGAACAAAGCCCTTCCGTAGCCGGTCAGGCTCATTTCCGGCCAGTATTTCTCAAAAAGAGCCCACCGCTCCGCAAAGGGAAGAGCCGTATTTTGCACCTGCGGGCCCTTGTCCCGGGCCGGATCATGGGGATACCCCGCGGAACGTAAATCCGCTTCCACGTAGTGGGTCATGTCCGCCAGAAAATCGGCGCGGCGCTGCAGATAGGCATCCTCCCGGGTCAGGTGCTCGTGGGTGTCGATGATCCGGATCTCGTCGATGCGCGCCTTCAGGCGCCGGTAGGTGTCCGTGGAGGGGATGGCGATTTCCCCGGCCCGGGCGGCTCCAGCCGACAGAAAGGCCGGGGCGACCAAAGCCAGGAGCAGCCGGAAAAAGATCCGGCATCCGGGGGTGGTTTTCATGTCCGTGCTTCTTCCTTTCTCCGCTGCTAAATGTTTATTCTTCCTTGTCAAGAAAATAGGTAAAAAAAACGAATCCCATCTCGGAAGGGAAATATTTTATAATTATGCGGCCTGGAAAAGAAAGTAGCAAGGAAGGAGCTGCGCCTCCGCGGCGCGGCGGCAACTTAGAAAGCGTATCGCAAGGAGAGTAAGATTATGGCCTTATCGGATCTGGACCGCTTGTCCGTCAACACCATCCGCTTTTTATCGGTGGATGCCATTCAGAAAGCCAACTCCGGACATCCCGGCCTGCCGATGGGAGCCGCGCCCATGGCCTACTGCCTCTGGTCCCGCTTCCTGAAACATAATCCTTCCAATCCGACATGGTTCGACCGGGACCGCTTCGTCCTCTCCGCGGGCCACGGCTCCATGCTGCTTTACTCCCTGCTGCATCTGACCGGCTATCCGCTGCCTCTCGAAGAAATCAAGAACTTCCGGCAGTGGGGGAGCCTGACGCCGGGACATCCGGAAAGTCACCTCACCGCCGGCGTGGAGACCACCACCGGGCCGCTGGGCCAGGGCATTTCCAACGGAGTCGGGCTGGCCATTGCGGAAGCCCACCTGGCCGCACGGTTCAACCGCCCCGGCTTCAAGATCATCGACCACTATACCTACGTTCTGGTTGGCGACGGCGATCTCATGGAAGGAGTCAGCGCCGAAGCCTGCTCGCTGGCCGGCCATTTGCGCCTGGGCAAGCTGATCGCCCTTTACGACGACAACCGCATCTGTCTTTCCGGCTCCACCTGCCTCTCCTTTACGGAAAATGTGGAGGCGCGGTTCCGGGCGCTGGGCTGGGACGTCCAGCAGGTGCCGGACGGAGAAAACCTCGAAGAGATCGGCAAGGCCATCGAGCGGGCCAGGGAAAAAACAGAGCAGCCTTCCCTGATCATGGTGCGCACTACCATCGGCTTCGGGGCCCCTGGCAAACAGGGCACCTTTGAGGCCCACGGTTCCCCGCTCGGGCCGGAAGAGGTCCGGAGCGCCAAGCAGCTTCTGGGATGGCCTGTCGAGCCGGATTTCCACATCCCCGCCGAAGCGCTGCCGCACCTGCGATCCGGTGTGGAAAAAGGCAGCCAGTGGGAAGAAACCTGGACGCGCCTTCTGGAAAATTATGAAAAATCCTATTCCGAAGAAGCCGCGGAGCTGAGGCGGGTCATGTGCGGCGCACTGCCGGAACGCTGGGATCAGGATTGGCCGGTCTTTCCTGCCGACCCCAAGGGCCTGGCCACGCGCAAGGCTTCGGAAACGGTCATGCAGACCCTGGCGGCGCGCCTGCCGGAATTCATGGGCGGAGCGGCGGACCTCAATCCCTCCACATTCACCTGGCTGAAGGGCCGTGGAGATTTTCAGAGCCCGCATCAACCGAAGGAAGGGGTGCAAGGAGCGGTGGGGGGCGCCTGGGACTACCACGGGCGGAACATCCATTTCGGAGTGCGGGAACACGCCATGGGCGCCATCGTCAACGGACTGGCACTGCATGGCGGAATTCTTCCTTTCGGGTCCACTTTCCTGGTTTTCTCCGATTACATGCGGCCGGCCCTCCGGCTTTCGGCGATCATGCGGCTGCGCTCCTTGTGGATCTTTACGCACGACGGCATCGGAGTCGGCGAGGACGGGCCCACCCACCAGGCCGTGGAGCACTATGCCGCCCTGCGCGCCATTCCGGACCTGCTTTTCCTCCGACCCGGCGATGCCAATGAAACCATCTGGGCATGGAAAGCGGCGGTCGAGAACGCCCACCGGCCCACGGTGCTGGCCTTGACCCGGCAGAACGTTCCCACCCTGGACCGCACGCGCTTTTCGTCCGCGGCCGGTTTGCTGCGGGGCGCCTATGTGCTCAACCCGGAATCCCTCGGCGGACGCCCGGACGCCGTGCTGATCGCCAGCGGATCGGAAGTTTCGGTCATCGTCGGCGCGGAAAAGCTTTTAGCAGAAAAAGGATACCGGGTGGCGCTGGTTTCCATGCCCAGCTGGGAGCTGTTCCGGGAGCAAACACAGGAGTACCGGGATCAGGTGCTACCCCCGGACGTGCCCGTCAAAATTGCCGTGGAGACCGGGATTTCCCAGGGGTGGCACGAGTGGGTCGGGCCCGGAGGAGCGGTGGTTGCCCTGGACCGTTACGGACTTTCGGCGCCAGGACCGAAGCTTATGAAGGAGTTCGGCTTTACGGCGGAGAACGTGGCCTCCGTTGCCCTTGCGCTCCTTCCGGCAAGATAACGACAGGAATTTTTTCTCCGCTTCCCGCAGGAAACATGTATGGAAAAAACCGCCCCATCGGCCTCTGAAAAGGGATCTCCTCTCTGCTTCGCCTTGTTGAGCCGGGTCATCCTTGCCTCGGCGGCGCTGCGGGAAAAAGTGCGAAAAGAGGAGATCACCGGGCTGATTCATGAAGCGGCCCAGACCGAAAAGGACCTGGTTCTGAACCACGCTTACGACAGTTCGGTCCGGCAGTGGTCGCTCAAGGGACGATCCGTTCCCCAGATCCTGGACCACCTGCTGATGGAGGATGCCCGAGCCGCAGCCGATCTGCTGCTGCCCATGTTCAAGCACAGCGAGGGGGAAAAGGGATTTGTTTCTCTGGCCATGGACCCGCGGCTCTTTGCGGATCCGGCCGGAATCCTGCAGGAAGCCCAGCGGCTCTGGAAGGCGGTGAAGCATCCCAATTTGCTGATCCAGATCCCCGCCACTGCGGAGGGGCTGGCCGCCATGGAACTTTGCCTGGTGGAGGGTATCGGCGTCCACGCCACTATGATTTTCTCGGCGGAGCGGATGGAAGATGTGGCGGATGCCTATTGGCGCGCCCTGCAGCAGAGGACGCAGGCCGGCAAGAAGCTGCACCATGTTTTCGCCCTGGCCAGCTTCACCCCCCGCCCTCTGGAGGAAAAAGTCGACCTCCTCCTGGAAGAAAAGCAGGCCGGATTAAAGGGAGCCTTAAAGCAGCTCTGCCGTAAGCTGACGGGAAAAACGGCGCAAGCCATCGATTGCCTGGCCCGGCGCCGCTTACACGAGAAATTTTCCCAAGAGCCTTTTATGCATTGGTCTCTGAACGGCGCCCGACGGCTTAAGCTGCTGACCGAGGAATCGTTCCGCCCCCCCCCGGAAGAGACCCAAGGCAGCTCCGGCCAGCCCGCCCCGGCCTTTCCGGAAGCCGATTGCACGCCCCTTAAAATTTGGCAGGCCTCTGCGGACAGCGAAAAGGACCCCCACCACCACGGCGGTGCCCGCCTGGAAAAGGCTTCGCAGGTCATCGGCCAGCTGGAAACCCTAGATATTTCCCTTTCCGCCTTAAGCCGTCAGCTGGAAGAGCAGGGCCTCCGTTCCGGGAGCGCCCTGCAGGAGTCGCTGCTGGCGGTCATCGCCGAAAAGCGGGAAGCCGTGCTGCTCGAATCGAGACAGAACATTTCCTTCGGCCCCCTGGAGGAGACCTTCCGCGGCACCTTGGAAGCCCTGAGCCGCGCGCAATTCGGCAGGCGTCTGTGGTCCCTGGACCCCACCCTTTGGAAAGCCGAAGATCCGGTGCACCAGGAGGAAATCGGCAAGCGGCTCGGATGGCTGAAAGTAGTCGAGTGGATGCAGCCGCAGATCGAAGGCATCAATCAGTTTGTGGACCGCGTACGGCGCGCCGGCTTTACCCACGCCCTGCTTTGCGGCATGGGAGGCTCCACCCTGGCGCCGGAAGTTCTGCGGGAAACGTTCGGCATCACCAAGGGCTATCTGGACCTGACCGTTCTGGACAGCACCGATCCCGCCGCCGTGCTGGCCGCCGGAGCGCGCAGCAATCTGGAAACCACTCTTTTCATCATTTCCACCAAATCGGCCAGCACCGTGGAGACCAGCGCCTTTTTTCAGTACTTCTGGGAAAAAATCCGGACCCTGAAGGGATTGCGCGCCGGGGAAAATTTTATCGCCATCACCGATCCGGGCACAGCCATGGAGCAAGCAGCCCGCAAGTGCCAGTTCCGGCAGGTATTCCTGAATCCGCCGGATATCGGCGGTCGCTATGCCGCCCTTTCTTTTACCGGCATGGTTCCCGCCGCGCTTATGGGAGTCAACATCGCCCGGCTGCTGGAGCGGGCCAAACGCCTGTCCATGGCCTGCAGCCCATGGATCGGGCCGGTGCACAATGCTGCCCTGACCCTGGGAGCCCTGATCGGAACCGCGGCCATGGCCGGACGGGACAAGCTCACCCTGATTCTGTCGGAAAAAATCAGTTCCTTCGGCAACTGGGTAGAGCAGATCCTGGCGGACTCCACCGGCAAGGATGGGCGAGGGGTCATTCCCATCGAAGGAGAGCCTTTAGGAAACGCGGAGCTGTACGGGAAGGACCGCCTGTTCGTCTACCTGCGGATTGGAAGCAAGCTGGACAAGCATGTCAACGCCTTGATTAAGGCGGGACACCCGGTCGTCACACTGCAGCTCGAAGACGGATTTGACCTGGGAGCCGAGTTTCTGCGCTGGGAAATTGCCACCGCCACCGCCTGCTGGATTCTGCAGGTGAATCCGTTCGACCAGCCGAACGTCCAGGAAGCCAAGGATATTACCCGGGAGATCCTGACCGAATACGCCCACAAGGGGCGGATACCGATTGTTCCCGGGGCCGTCTCCCCTCGCGATGTCCGCTTCCAGCACCTGCTGGCCAGGCACCTCCACGCCGTAAAAAAGGGAGACTATGTTGCCCTGGTGGCTTTCTTCGAGCGGAACCTCCGAAGGGTCAAGCTCTTTCAGGAGATCCGGGTGGCCCTGCGCCAGCTCACCAAAGCCCCGACCACGGTGGGCTTCGGGCCGCGCTACCTGCACACCACCGGGCAGCTGCATAAAGGCGGAACCAACAGCGGCGTCTTTATCCAGTTTTGCGCCTACGACAACATGGAAGCGGAGGTTCCGGGAACGCAGTATTCTTTCGACAAGCTGATCACCGCCCAGGCCATGGGGGACTATGCCGCCCTGGAGGGGCGGCATCGACGTATTCTTCTGGTCGACCTGGAAAAGGACGTGGAAGGAGGCCTGCGCAAGACGCTTTCCGCCATCTCCGCGCTGGTTTCCAAATCCACTCGGAAGAGCGCGCGGCCGGGACCCGCCCGGTAACTTTTTTCATTCCGGAATTTCTGCCTATGAACCCGCAATTTTTCCTGGTAAAACCCTCCATCGTCCCTCCTTTGGATGCCGGCTTTCGCCCGGCAGCCCTGGCCCACTCGCGCTTTCGGGAAGAGCTCCGCATGGCGGGCAGGGGAGAGCCCCTGGTCTTTGCCCTGGAGCGAGCCGATGGCAGCCGCAGCCGATTTGAAACTTCGGTTTTCCCCGATTCCCACCCCTGGGCTGCGGCCAACGGATTTTTCGCCGAAAGGCTGCTCAAATTCCTCCTCTGGCAGCGCGGGGGATGGAAAGTCTGGGCCGGGGGCCCGCCGGCAGTGACCGCTCATCTTGCTTCCTGCTACTCCCCGGAGGGAGAGCGGAGCTATGACTTTCATTTCATGGGCCAGGAGGTCTACGGACAGCCTTTTACCCTGATAGCCTGCCGTCCGGAGGAGGTTCCCCCGGAGCAGGAACGGAGCCGGTCGCTGGGCCGACACCTGGAGGGATGCCGGATCGGATTCGACCTGGGAGCCTCGGACCGCAAGGTTTCCGCGGTGATCGACGGCCAGGCGGTCTTCAGCGAGGAGGTCATCTGGGAGCCCCGCCGCCAGACGGATCCTGAATATCACTACCGGGAAATCATGGCCTCCCTGCGGGCGGCCATGGCTCATCTTCCCCGGCTCGATGCCGTCGGCGGCAGCAGCGCCGGCGTATTTGTCCAGAACCGCGTGCGGGTGGCCTCGCTTTTCCGGGGCATTCCCCAGGAACAATACCATCGGGTTTTCGACCTGTTCCCGCGCATTCAAAGGGAGCTGGGCGTCCCTCTGGAAATTGTCAATGACGGCGAGGTTACGGCTTTGGCAGGCTCCATGTCTCTGGAAGACAACGCCGTTCTGGGGATCGCCCTCGGCTCCAGCCAGGCGGGCGGTTACGTCACCCCGGAGGGAGAAATTACCGACTGGCTGAATGAGCTGGCCTTTGCCCCCGTGGACTACCAGCCCGAGGCACCGCAGGACGAGTGGTCCGGCGATCGGGGTGTCGGGGCCCTCTATTTTTCCCAGCAATGCGTGTTTCGCCTGGCTCCCGCAGCTGGAATCGCTATTCCGGCGGGACGGACCGATGCGGAGCGCCTCAAGGTGGTCCAGGAAAAACTGGAAGCCGGCCACCCGGGGGCACGGCAGATCTGGGAAACCATGGGCACTTACATGGGCTATGCCTTGGCGCACTATGCCGACTTCCTGACCCTGAAGCACGTGCTGCTGCTGGGGAGGTGCACCAGCGGCTCCGGGGGCCCGCTTCTTCTGGAATGGTCCCGAAAGGTTCTGGACAGGGAATTCCCGGAGCTTTTCTCCCGTCTGCAGATCCATCTGCCGGACGAAAAAATCCGGCGGGTCGGGCAGTCGATTGCCGCCGCCAGCCTTCCGCCTCTCGCCGGGAACCGGTAGAAAAAGCCGGATTCGCAAAAAGTCCCTCTCTTCTCCATCCGAAATGGGGTGATTGCTTCTTTCTTCCTTCCCGTCTTCCTGTAAAAAGATAGGACTCACAGGAAGAAAGGAAGAGCGGGAAGAAAAACGCAAGGGTCTGTCACCAGGAGAGGGTGATTTTTTACGAATTTGTCAGGAAATGATGGCTTCGCCAAAAGTCCGAGAAACACCCGAAAACAAACTTACAAACCAAAGCCGTTTTGAGTTCAGCCTT
>CAINFC010000150.1 GCA_903847975.1 uncultured Acidobacteriota bacterium
ACCTGTGCACGGAGGCCAACAAAATTGAATGGCTGCCCCGCGTGCCGTTTCTTTGGAAATCGTTTGCCATCGAGGATGTTTTCAACCGGGACCGCATAAAAAACGAATAATCGCGGAGGATCTCGAAGCCATCCTCCGTGGGTATTATGAGGGAATCGGGGAACCGCAATGCGATTGCGAACCCTCATTTGCGGAACTCTACTCGCTCACGGGAATGCGTGCCGCCCAGGAAGAAATCCGTCAGGCCGCTCCTGGAAACCATTGCTGGCGCCTGATCGAAGATCCCTGGGCCTGCGAAGGGTGTCCTTACTCGCCGATGAAGGGTGCAAACAGTGATTTCTACCGGGCGCTCGACCGCCACGGTAATCTTATGGAAGATGCCTTCCGGCTGCAGTCGGCGGTCGAGGCCGGAGTCATCTGCACCGATCTCACCTGTGAAGAACTGGAAATACTCACCGTGCTGCGACGTACCTTGCCAATATTTCAAGCCAAAATCCAGGCGGAACTGACCGCCGCCAGCGTATCCAGACTCTTTGCGCCAGCGGAAAACCGCTAACTTTTGAAACCACCATGGCCAACCAGGTATTAGGAAAACTCCTCATCAACCTTCGTGCCAATCTGTCCGAATTCCAATCGGACATGGCCAAGGCCAGCAACATTCTGAAAAATGAAGTTGCGACCATGGGGAAGCATGCCGCAGCCATCCAGCTGCCGATCGCCGCCATTGGCGGCTACGCCATGAAAGCGGCCTCGGAGTATAAGACGGCTATGCGCGAAATCCGGCTGGGGACCGGGGCAACCGGGGATACCCTGAAGGAGTTCGGCAAGCTCGCCAAAGAGGTGTACGCCACAACGGAAGAGAGCATGCAGGAGATCGGCACCGCCATGGCTGAATTGAATCGGCGGACCGGTCTGACCGGGGAGCCGCTCAAGGAACTCACCTCCACGATGCTCGATCTCGCGGATGTGGCCGGCATGGATGTGCGCAATGCCGTCCAGATCTCCACAAGACTCTTTGGTGATTGGGGCATTGCCACCGACAGGCAAGTCGAAGCCCTGGATACGCTTTGGCGTGTGAGCCAGGTGACCGGCCTGCAGTTTGGGCGCATGGCCGAAACGATGACCTTCTTCGGAGCCCCTTTGCGACAGCTGGGCTTTACCTTTGAGCAGACAGCCGTCATGCTCGGCAAGTTCGAGCGGGAAGGTGTCAATCTCGAACTGGTAGTAGCCGGGCTGCGCATGAGCCTGCGACGCTTTGCGGAACAGGGCATCGATCCATCCGGAGCCATCCTCAAGGAAATCGAAAAGATCAGGAAGGCCTCGGCCGATGTGGCCATGACCCTCGGGAGAGAGCTGGTCGGCGCCCGGGTGGCGCCGGACTTTGTCGCCGCCATCCGCGAGGGGCGCTTCGATCTGGAAAGCATGTTCAAACTGTTCCGAGCCAACACCGATACCATCGCCAAGGCCGACTCGGACACCCGCACCTTCTCCGACAATCTAAAAATTCTGGCCCACACGGTGGATGTCGCCCTGATGCCGCTCGGGGAGATGCTCAATCAGAAGTTCAAGAAGGACTTCCTTCCGCTGATGAAGGATGCCGCCGATGTCGTTGCCGGCCTGGGTCGCGCCTTCATGGGTCTTCCTGACTCGGTCAAAAACGCCACCTTGGCCATAGGCGGAATTACCGCCGCAGTCGCCCTTGGCGCCCCGATGCTCGGGATGTATCTGGGTTCTCTCGTCAAACTTATCAATGCCCTCAAGACCCTGTCGATTGCTGCCGGTGGCCCGATGGCCGCCGTGGGTGTGCTTGCCATGGCGCGCAGCTGGACGGAGTTCAAAACCGCGATTGACCTGGTTACCATGAGCCTCGGCTTCCTGGGGAAATCCATCCTGGTGGTCGGTGTCGCCCTGGCTGCGTATCAGATTACCCGCTGGATCTCCCAGTTCGAGATCCTGGGTGCTTCCATCGACAAGCTGGTCCAGAAGTTCTACGCCTGGAGCGGCATAGCCGGACTTTGGAATAAAGGAGTCACGGAACAGATCCATGCCGAAGAGCATGCCGCCCTGGAGCTTGCCGACACCTTGCGCGAAAAATATGGCGTCGAAATCGAAAGGGGTACCCGGAACCTTGCGGAATGGTCGGAGGCGATGCAGAATGCCGCTCGCGAGCATACCAAATTAACCTCGGCGGTCGGTCAAAAAGCAGCCTTTTCCTATGTACCCTCCGAAGCGGATCGGGAAATGCTCCAATCCTTTATTAAGGAGATGGATGAGTGGCTCAAGAAACAAAACGAACTCAAGGAGGCCATCGATAAGGGGATCGCCAGCTTCCATGATCAACGGCGGGTGACCGAAGAGGAAATGGGAATCATGCGCGCCCTGGAAAAGCAGGGAGTGCCCTATGCCGAGATTTATGATGTCATCGCTTCCAAAATGGACAAGGTCACAAAAAGCGCCGATCCGCTCATCGAAAAGATGCGGCTGATCCACAATTCGATGAAATTGGGAGTAGAGGAGCTTCCAGGGCCCTCTCCAACTCTTCTCAAGGAAAACGAGCAGATCGCCAAGATGATTGCCGCTGCAGCCGGCCGGAAGCCGGTCGAGCTGATCAGTGCTCCGATCGGCACCGCCCTTGACGATACTGCCGGGAAGAAATTTGCCGCGGACGTAAAGTCGGCCGTCGAGAGTTTCCGGAATTCCGGAAGGGAGGTGGCGGTGGCCGTTGCGGCGGTCCAACAACTGACCGCCTCGGGCGCGGACCTGCGCGAGGTTTACGAGCAGTACGGCAACCTCCTGGAGAAATATCCGGAGCTTCTCGACAAAACCACCCGCGAGGCCCTGGAGCTCGGTAAGGCGCAAAGCATCATCAACGACGGCTGGCTGGAAATTGGACGGACCATCGAAAAGAGCCTGGCCGGCGCCTTCAGTGACATGCTCTCCCGGGCGCACTCGCTCAAAGACTCCCTGAAAGGAATCTGGGATTCGATCAAAAAGTCCTTCACGGACATGCTCGGGTCGATGGTTTCCGCTTTCATGATGAAATTCCTGAACCCGATGCTTACCCAGATTCGCGCCTCGGGCGTTTCCAGTTCCATAGCCGGAGCCATTCCAGGGATGATTTACAATGGCTCTTCCGCCTATTCCGGACTGGGTGCCAATGGCGGCTATGCCGCCGGCGCTCTGAATATCATTCCTTCAGGCCTTTCCAACGTGATGGGATCCGGATGGTACACGGGAGGGTCCGGTGTGACGGCTGCAGGAGCCGGTCTATCCGGATGGGCCAGCCTGGCGCCTGGAGGGACATTTCTGGGATTGGGATTGGGTGCATCGATTGGTTCCTCTCTCGGAGGATTGTTTGGCGGCGGATCCCTCGGAAAGGCCCTCGGCATGGGGACCATGGGGATCGGCGGTGCCTTTGGTGGGGCTGCACTGGCTGGGCTATTGAGCGGCGGAACGGTCGGAGCCGGGGCGCTGGCTCCTCTCCTCATGGCTCTCATGGGTCCTGCCGGATGGATAGCCGGGGCGGGCGTTGGTCTGGCCGCCCTCGGGAACTTCCTCTATAAATCTCCCGCCGACCGGGCGAAGCAGGAATTTAGCCGGGACTTCGGAGGAGTTTCCACTTCGGCCAAAACCTTCGAGGAGTTCGCCGCTTCTCTGGGTCTGGGGAAAAAGCAGTACGAAGGAATCCGGAAGGACCTGCTTTCCTCGCCGAAGTTTCTTACCGAAATCGCCTTCCCTCTCGCGCAGCAGCAGGGGAAGCTGGATGAATTTCTGAAGAGCCTGGAAGCGGTCACCACGACCTGGAACCCGTCCGGGTATAACTTCCGGACTGCGTTCGAATCCTGGATGAAGACCGGCAACGCGTCGGCCCTGAAC
>CAINFC010000151.1 GCA_903847975.1 uncultured Acidobacteriota bacterium
CTCATCCTCCACGATCAGGATGCTTTCCCTGCCGGCGGCTGCCACCGATTTTTTCGTCTGTTCGTCCCTTCCGACCACCGGTTCGGTGGAGGCCGGAAGAAAAACCTGAAAAGTACTTCCCTTCCCCGGCGCGCTGTCCACTTCGATCCAGCCCTTGTGCTGCTGCACAATCCCGTAGACGCTGGATAAACCAAGGCCGGTGCCTTTTCCGGGCTCCTTGGTCGTGAAAAACGGTTCGAAAATATGAGGCATCGTTTCCGTGTCCATTCCCGTACCGGTATCGGAAACCCTCAGACAGACAAAATTCCCCATCCGTCTTTCCGTGTGCCGGGCAGCGGCTTCGCTGTTGATGGCGGTCTCCTCGACACACAAGGTCAAATGCCCTCCCTGGGGCATGGCATCCCGGGCGTTGACGCAAAGGTTAATGATCATCTGTTCCATCATAGAGGCATCCGCCACAACCGAGGGAATGCCGGAAGGGATTTCCAGTTTCAGGGTAATGTGTTCCCCCAGAAGCCTGACCAGCATTTTGAAAAGGCCGCGGAGCAGCTCCTGCAGGTGCAGGGGGTGCATCTCCACGGCCTGTTTCCGGCAAAAAGTCAGCAGCTGCCGGACCAGGTCCCTGGCTCGTAAGGTTTCCCTTTCCATGTCCTTAAAAGCCTCCAGCAGGGATGCCGCCGGCTGCGGTGCATTCTGCAGAAGTCCCAGCTGCATAAGGAGCACGCAAAGAATGTTGTTGAAGTCATGAGCGATCCCTCCGGCCAGCAGCCCGACCGCCTCCATCTTGTGGGACTGGAGCAGCTGGGCCTCTATTTTCTTTTGCTCGGTGATATCGCGCACCGTGGCGATGACCCCCACGATCCGGTTCCGGGTGTCCCGAAGCGGAGCCATGGAGTCCGAAAACCATCCCGCTTTGCCGGTCCTGGGATTTTGAATCGAGAACTCGACCGGACCCGGGAATTCGCCCTGCATCGTTTTCTCGAGCGTTTCGATGACCCCGGAGTTCTGAAGAAAAGGAAAAATGTCCTGAGGCCGGCGGCCCAGGACCTCTTCCGCACTGTACCCGGTATACTTTTCCATGGCCGGATTCCAGGACCGATAGGTGAAGTCGGAACCATAAACGACGATTCCATCCCGGGCACAGCGAATGATTTCATGGCAAAAGCGATCCGCTTCGTGGAGTGCCTGCTGCGCTTCCCGGCGCTGCTCGCGGGCCCGGGCCTCGAAAAGCTCGCGTTCGACGGCGGGCACCAGGCGCAGCAGGTTGTCCTTCATCAGGTAATCGTGAGCCCCGGCGCGCATCATCTCGACCGCCAGCTGTTCCTGGATGGCGCCGGACACAACGATAAAGGGAATATCTATTTCGGACTGCTGCAGGACTTCGAGCGCCCCCCGGGCGTCGAACTGGGGCAGGTTATGATCGGAGATCACCAGGTCCCATTGGTTCTGCTGCAGAGCGGCCTGCATCTCCCCGGCGGTTTCAACGCGGGCGCTGCGCACCCGGAAGCCGGCCCTCTCCAGAACGCGAACCACCAGCGCGGCGTCGCTTTCCGAATCCTCGACCAGTAAAAGCGACAGGTCGGTGCTCATGACTGCCTGACTTCGGGTGGAGGTTCGTTCAAAATGAGCCAGTACAATCCCAGCTGAAGGATGGCCTGGGTAAACCGGGTGAAATCCACCGGCTTCTGCACATAGCTGTTGGTGCCCAGATCGTATCCCGAAGCCATGTCCTGCTCCTCCACGGAAGAGGTCAGGATGACCACCGGCAGTCTCCGGGTTCGCTCCGCGCCGCGGATCCTGCGCAGAACCTCCAGCCCGCCGACCCGGGGCAGGTTGAGGTCAAGCAGCACCAGGGCGGGCAGCAAGTCCGGGCTCTGCCGGGCATATTCCCCTTCCCCGAAGAGGTAGTCCAGAGCTTCCTGGCCGTCTTCCAGTACCACCAGCTCGTTGCTGATGTGGTTTTTAACCAGCGCCCGGCGGGTGAGCTCGATATCGCTGTGGTTGTCTTCGATTAACAGAATTTTATTGGGTGTCACATGGCCTCCGGAAGAGTAAAGTAAAAGGTTGCCCCCTGCTTCGGCTGGGCTTTCACCCAGATTTTGCCTCCATGGCGATGAACGATCCGCTGAATGGTAGCCAGGCCGATCCCGGTTCCGGGATACTCCGAGGACTTATGCAGCCTTTGAAAGGGGCGGAATAGTTTCCCGGCATAAGCCATGTCGAAGCCGATGCCGTTGTCCCGCACATAATAAACCGACTGGTCTTCCTCCCGGAACTTGCCGAATTCGATTCGGACAACCGGCTGCGTGCTGCTGTATTTAAGGGCATTGCTGAACAGGTTTTGCAGAGCCACCTCCATGAGTCGGGCATCGCCCGTGGTATGTAAATGAGGAAAGATATGAAACTCGACCTGTCCGGCCGGTTTTTCTTCCTGAAGCTGTCGGGCGACGGATTGAGCCAGGCGGGACAGATCCACCTTTTCCCGGACCATCTCGGCGCGGGTCACACGGGAAAGCCGCAGCAGGTCGTCGATCAGCCGGCCCATGCGCTGGGATTCGGAACGTACGCGCTGCAGGTATCCGCGGCCTTTGGCGTCGAGCTGGTCGGGAAATTCCTCCTGCAGGGCCAGGCTCCAGCCGTCGATCCCGCGCAGAGGGGCTCTCAGGTCGTGGGACACGGAGTAGGCAAACGACTCCAGTTCTTCGTTGGATGCCTTCAGCTCTGCAGTCCTTTGCATGACACGCTGCTCCAGCTCCCGGTTCAGCCTTTCGATCTCCTCCTGGGCTTTACGGCGTTCGGTCACATCCCTCATCACCACCACGGCTCCTAGCCGGGCCTGGTTTTCGTCGAAGAAAGGGCCGCCGCTGGCCAGGAGGTGGCGGAGAGGCTGGCCCTGGGCCAAAATGGTCATTCCCACGTCGTGCACTTTCTCGCCCCGGAAAGCTCGCCGCAGCGGAATGGCATCCTCGGGCAAGGGAGTCTTTCCATCCTCCTGAAAAAGGCGGTAGCAGGCGGCCCATTGGTCCGGGGGTATTTTCTGCGCATCCATGCCGTGCCAAAGCCGGGCGCTGTGGTTGAAAAGGGCCAGGTTGCCCTGCGCATCGCAGGCCACCACCCCGTCGGAGAGGTGATTGAGCAACGAGCGGGTAAATTCCTGCTCCCGGCGAAGGGAGGACTCCGCCTCCTGCACCTGCCGGCGGTGCCGGCGTTCGCTATATAATTCCCGCTGGAGAGTGCGGCTGTCGAAGCGGCGCCACACCAGACCCAGGCTCATGGCCGTCATCAGGAAGAGGCTGAAAAAAAGTCCTGCGGTCATCCAGGCCCGCAGACGAAACGGCGCATAGATTTCTTCCCGGTCGATCTTGGCGACCATGAACCAGGGAGTTCCCGGGATGTCTTTCAGCGCGGCGATCACCGGAATGGAGCGATAGTCGCTGGCCTCTACGATGCCGGTCCTTCCCTGTACGGCAAGAGCGGCCGGTATGGGAGCGCTTCCGCTGAGCGGCTGGCGAAAAGTCAGGGCGGTGTTCTTTCGATGGCGAAGCTCGTTGAGGAACACCACTTCTTCTCCTTCGCGCCTCACCAGCAGCGTTTCCGCCGTGTCGCTCCGGGTAGGCCAGCTCTGCACCAGGGGATATAAAAACCGGTACGGATCGATATGAAAGGAAAGAACCCCTTCGATTTTCCCGGAGGAATCCGCATTGCGCCGGATCGGTACGACCAGGTCCATTTGAATCCCCGAAGTATCCTCGTCGCGCTGCAGATCCAGAAATGAGGATGCGGTCATCCGGGGCAGATCGCGCCACTCGGAGATCGGACAAGGGCTTATGCCCTTCGGAGAGACAGGGGAGCTCATAACGAGGTTTCCGGCGGCGTCGCAAAGCACGATCCGGGCGTAGTCGTAGGACTGCAGCTCGGTATCCATCCAGGTCTGCAGATCGCGGCGCAACAGGAGCTGTTCCGGATCAGCCAGTATCTGGCGTATGCGTTCGAGGAAGAGCGGATTGCCGGCAACAACAGTGGCATCCGCCTGTCTTTCCTTGTACCACGCCGCGATCTGCCGTACCTTCAAATCCGCAATGGCCAGGAGCTCTTTGTCCACCATGCTCCGGGATGCGGCCAGATAACGATTGAGGGAATAAAAGCCGGCCGCTCCTGTCGCCAGCAAAAATGCCAGGAAGCCCCAGAGGGGACCCCGGATCAGCCAGCCGGCAAAGGAAAGGCGACGCAAAGGGAAAGGAGAAGAGTCCGGCGCATGCGGCGCGAAGGCACCTTCTGGCATGTTGCATTTCTCCCTTCGTGAAAAACAGGGGCATTTCCGGATGCCGATTTGCTCCGGCATCTTTATGTAACAATAGCGGAATCGGCAGGGAGTGGGAATCCGGTGGAATCCCTAACGGCGAGGTTGTTAATCACTTAAAGGCTGCCCCTTAAGGGATTTCCCCTAGCGGGCCGGGAGTTTGCATTGACGAAAAAGGCTTCGCTGAAAGAAACCGGTTCCGCACTTCCAACCGGTTTGTCATCCGGGATGGCTTCGTAAAAAGTTCCGTCTCCTGGCGACAAGCCCTTCCGCTTTTCTTCCCGCTCTTCCTTTCTTCCTGTAAACCCAATCATTTCACAGGAAGACGGGAAGATCTGGAAGGAAGAAAGAAGCCATCTGTGTATTTCAGAAGGGGAGAGGGACTTTTTACCGGGTCATCCCGCCTAGGGCTGGACGATTTTGTTGCGCACGGCGTAGAGCACCAGCTCGCTTACCGAGTGCAGATCCAGCTTGTTCATGATGTTGGTGCGGTGCGCTTCCACGGTTTTCACGCTCAGGGACAGACGGCCGGCAATCTGCTTGCTGCTGTTGGCTTCGGCAATCAGCTGAAGTATTTCCCGCTCCCGGGGCGTCAGCCGATCTCCGGAGGCCGGGTCTGCTCCCCCCACGGTGCCGGGGGAAAGATATTGATGCAGCAGGATTGCGGAAACCTTGTCGGTGAAGAACGGCTTATGTTCGGCCAGGGTTTCCAGGGCGGGAATCAGCTGGTGCTTGGCATTGGTTTTCAGCAGAAAACCAAGGGCCCCGGCCGCCAGCACCTGGCGAATCAGCTGTTCCGAATCGTGCATGGTCAGGATCAGGACTTCGGTACCGGGAAGCGCCTTGCGGATTTTCCGGGTCACCTCCAGCCCGTTGAGAACGGGCATGCTGAAATCGAGAATGACGATGTCGGGTTTATGCAGCAGGGCCAGATCCAGGGCTTCCTGACCGGTACCGGCCTCCCCGCAGATGGTCCAGCAGGGCTGCCGCTGGAGCAGCATCCGCAGCCCTACGCGAACGATATCATGGTCGTCGGCAATCAGAATTCTTAACGATTTCATGGCTCATGCCGGGGAACAGGAATCCTGGCCCGGAGGACCGTGCCTCCCGAACCGGATGCTATTTCCATCGTCCCCCCCGCCTCCTTCATTCTTTCTTTCATGGATACCAGGCCCAGGCCAAAACTGGGAGATTCGCGGCGGAAAGCCTGGACGACCGCCGCGGGTATTCCCTTCCCGTCATCGCAGACTTCCAGAATGAGCCAATCCTTCCTTTTTTTCAAATGTATCTGCGCGTTTTTCCCGCCCGAATGCCGATGAATGTTCCCCAGCCCTTCCTGGACCACCCGGAACAGGGCCAGTTCCAGATCGTCCGGATATCGACCGATCTCTCCCTGCATATGGATCTCGACCGGTATGCCGCTGCGCCGGGAAAATCCTTCCGCGTAGGCATAGAGGGCGTCGCTCAATCCCAGCTGGTCGAGCAGCGGGGGATGCAGCAGGTAGGAAAGGGTGCGCACCTCCTCGGTACAGCGCTCAATCAGCGAGCAGCAATCCCGGTAGAGCCGGGCGCTTTGCGGATCGTTCAGGGGGAGGCGGTCTTCCAGCATCCCCAGGCTCAAGGTCACGGCGGCCAGCTGCTGGGCGGTGGAGTCGTGCAGATCCCGGGCGATTCGCCGGCGCTCGGTGTCATACGCTTTCCGCAAGCGTTGAGAGAGCTGGCGCAGCGCCTCCTCGGCCTGCTTGCGCTCGGTAATGTCGATATGCGACCCCAGCATCCGGCAGGCGTTGCCGGACTTATCGCACAGGATAGAGGCGTGCGACATAATCCACCGGAAGGAGCCGTCCTTGTGCCGGAAGCGGAACTCCACTTCAAAATCGATGTAGGGCCTGGCAATGAAATCCTTGAGTTTCGCCCAGGTCGGCTGCAGATCGTCCGGGTGGACGCGGCTTTCCCACTCGCGGAAAAGATTGGGAATCTCGTGATCTTCATATCCGATCTGACGTTTCCATATGGGAGAGTAGTACACCTGGTTGGTGATCAGGTTCCAGTCCCAGAGGCCGGTATTGGAACTGGCCGTGGCCAGCCGGAGGCGCTCTTCATTTTCCCAGAGAGCTTCTTCCGTTCGTTTTCGCTCGGTAACATCGAAAAAGGTAGTCGCAAACTTCCCTTTTTCCGGGCTGTATACCGTCCCTTCGAAGTACTTTCGGTTTTTCGGCGAAAAAACCTCATAGTGCGTTGAATTTCCCGAAAGGGCGACCGGCCCGAAGATATCGAGCCAGCGACGCAATTCCTCCGGCGAGAGAAACAGGCTGGCTTTTTTGCCGATCACCTGCTCGCGGCTTACCTGGAGAAGAACTTCGAAGGAGTGGTTGACTTCCAGGGTGATGTAATCCACCGCGTTTCCTTCCCCGTCGCAGAGGATTTCGTGCAGGGCGGCCCCGCCCACCAGTTCGGTGAACAGCTTCCTGTGCCTCTCCTCGCTTTGGCGAAGCGCTTCTTCGGACTGCTTGCGGTCGGTGATATCCTCGATCATGGCCAGGTGCACTTTCGGCCCCTCCTTCCCTTCCCAGAGAGGCACACAGGACAAGGCCACCCAGACGACTTCGCCGCTGCGGCGCAGATAGCGCTTTTCCATTTGAAAACCGGGGTTGGTCCCTTCCAGCATGCTTTGCATCAGATCGAGGTCCTTTTGCAGGTCCTCCGGATGCGTAATCGTCTGGAAGTCAAGCTGCAGTAACTCTTCTTCCGAGTATCCGGCAATCCGGGCATACCGGCGGTTCACCAGCTGGAACCGGCCGCTGAGAGAATCGATCAGGGCGATGCCGATCGGAGCCTGTTCGAATACGGCGCGGAATAATTTCTCGCTTTGCCGAAGTAGCTGGTCCGCACGAAATCGCACCGTCTCTTCAGACTTCGTCTCCGCAGGCGGTAATTGTTGAGGGGACCGGGCCTCGCCGGTACTGTTCGTTTCCACAGAGATCACGATTCTCCTTGTGCGGGGTAGCCGTGGCCTATTATAACACGATCCCGGGTAAGAAGCCCGGGGCCGCGTCATCGCCTCTGACAGATGGCGTCATTTTGTGTGACACAAAGCCGCACGCACGTCCACCGCAAACAGGCTGAATCCGTTTATCCATATCATTTAAATGACTTTACGAATTACTCCACCTCCTGGCCCCCTTCTTGCTAATTCCAGCTCGTAACCGTTATGAATCCAAACATTTTAAATAGGAAGGTCACCATGAAAAACAATTTCAAAACCAAAAACGTTCTCTTCTCTCTCGCGCTGCTCCTGGTCCTCGGGGCTTGCACCCTTTCCGCCCGGGCACAGATCAGACCCAGAATCACCGCTCCCCCCGAGTCCTTCACCCCCGCGCCCACCGACGACAACCTCAACCTCATCGTCAAGTTCAAGGAAGGCAGCCAGGTACGCCTCCGCCAGGGCAAATTCGTCCAGGTCGTCCCCCGCCCCGCCGCCCAGAACCGCACCGAATCCGTTGAAGTTCTCTCCGAGTCCCCCGAAACCGCACGCCTTTCCCAGGCCGTCGACCCCTTCCTGGCCGACCAGCGCCTGCAGCGCCTCTTCCAGCGCAGCGAAGAGGTCCTCGACGCCGAAAAGGCCACCCTCGAACCCCTGGCCTCCGAAGAGCTCGCCGACCTCAACCTCTACTTCCGCATCGAACGCCTCTCGGCCGCCGAAGCCCATTCCCTGCTGACCCGCTTCCGCTCCTCCAACATGGTGGAAGCCGCCTATCTCGAGCCCAGGCCCGAACCGGCCGCCTTCCAGGATGCCCAGCCGCCGGCCACCTCCGACTTCACCCCCCGCCAGGGCTACCTCGATGCCGCCCCCGGCGGCGTCGATGCCCGCTACGCCTGGACCCTCAACGGCGGCCAGGGTAAAAACGTAACCGTCCTGGATCTCGAGGGCGCCTGGAATACCTCCCACGAGGACCTCAAAGATAAAGCCTCCGGCAATATCGTCGCCGGCTCCCCCTACTCCGATACCGGCTGGATCAACCACGGCACTGCCGTGGTGGGCGAAATCGTCGGCCAGCAGAACAGTCTCGGCATCACCGGCATCGCTCACGGCGCCTCCCTCAAAATGGCCGCCATCGGCGGCATCGGTGTCGCCGCCGCCCTCGATGCCGCCGCCGCCACATTGCAGCCCGGCGATGTCCTGCTCATCGAACTGCATGCCCCCGGGCCCGCCTACAATTTCCAGACCCGCCAGGATCAGAAAGGCTACATCGCCGTCGAATACTGGACCGACGTCTACGACGCCATCCGCCGCGCCACCGCCAAGGGCATCGTCGTCGTCGAAGCCGCCGGCAACGGCGCCGAAAACCTCGACGACTCCATCTACAACAACGCCTTCCAGCGCAGCACCCGCGATTCCCGCGCCATCCTGGTCGGCGCCGGCGCACCCCCCAGCGGCTCCTACGGCGCCGACCGCTCCCGCCTCGGCTTCTCCAACTACGGCTCCCGCGTCGACGTCCAGGGCTGGGGCCGCGAGGTCTTCACCGCCGGCTACGGCGACTTCCAGGGCGGCAGCCAGAACGTCTGGTACACCAGCTCCTTCTCCGGCACCTCCAGCGCTTCCCCCATCGTCACCGGCGCCGCCGCCTGCATCCAGGGCGCCCTGAAGGCCGCCGGCAAGTCCGCCCTCTCCCCCGAAGCCATGCGCACCCTGCTGGCCTCCACCGGCTCCCCCCAGCAGTCCTCCACCTCCGCCCCCTCCTCCCAGAACATCGGACCCCGTCCCAACCTGCGCGCCGCTCTCGATTCCCTCAACCTCTCCTCCGGCACCCAGGACAACAATCAGAACAACAACCAGAACAACGACACCCGAAAAGAATGGCACTACGTCCAGGTCAGCGCCGGCTCCCCGCACCCGTACCCCAACAACTACCAGAACGGTCACTACTACAGCCGCGAAGGCGCCGAAAAGGTGGCCATCCACTTCTCGCTCTTCGACGTGGAAGACGGCTGGGACTACGTCCTGGTCTACGACGGAAACAACCAGCTGCTGGCCGCCTACACCGGCACCCGGGCCCCCTTCTGGGTGGTGGCCTCCGGAACCTATATCAAGGTGCTGCTGGTCAGCGACGAATATGTGACCGGCTACGGCTACCAGATCGACCAGGTCGCCTACTACCAATAAGCAAGGAAAGTCAACGAAACCTCAGTAACCACCTGCCTCCCCCCTCCTCCTGACCCCCCGGCGGCGGGCTCCGGATCCGAACCCCGATCCGGAGCCCGCCGCTCCTCGTTGGTTCTTCCTTCGCTATCGCCATCCCAATCGAAAAGACCCTTCTGCGAAATGGGCCGGTCGGTGTCGATTGGCAGCCCGGCTCTGCCGCCCCGATGGGACTTGGGTTGCCTCCCACCCAACCCGGCACTCACGTGCCCGGCTATAATCTGCCGTCCCTTTCTTCCTGTGAGCCTAATCTTTTCAGAGGAGAACGGGAAGTTTCGGCGGGGTATCCCCGGCGTATGGAGACGAATCATTGGACGGCCATCACATCATAACACCACAGGACGTTGAGGTCGCGGATATAAAGTTTCCCATGGGCAAGGATCGGATAGGCCCAGGACTTTTCCATCGGATTGCCGTGCTCCGGACGGCCCGGCGGTGAAAAGCGACCGCGTTCCCGATATCCTTCCGGCGTCGCTTCCAGGAGGGCGACATCCCCCCCTTCGCCGTGCAAATAGAGCCGGCCGTCGGCATAGCACATCGAAGCAGGGGCGATGCTGCGCTCGGTCCACCTGGCCCGTCCGGTCTTGAACTCGACACAAAGGATATTCTGGTTGCTGCCGTAAAGATAATCTCCGACCAGGACAGCACCGCCGATTGCGGTGGGCAGCCCGGGGCCGGCGTAAACTTCTTCCGCGGAGAAGCCCCCCGGATCGGCCTTGAGCCGGATGAGCCCGCCACCCACGCGACCCGCCCCGCTGAAAACGAATCCTTCCCGGCTGACCGGTGTAAGCATGCTCATTCCCATCGCTCCCTTGGTCTTATCGTAACGCCACAGGAACTTCCCGGTCCCGGCATCGACGCCCACCAGGCCGCCGGCCGTATAGGCGACATACTGCTTGACGCTTCCGGTGCCGGCGATAACCAGCGAGGCATAACCGGCCATATCTCCCTCCGGCAAGGCTGACTTCCAGAGGACCGTACCATTGTTTTTATCCAGGGCCACGATGGTTGCCTCCTTACCGCCGGGGGTAGCCAGCACCCGGTCGCCGTCCACCAGCGGCGATTCGGCGTAGGCCCAGGTAGGCGGCAATCCGTTGAAGTCGGTTCTGAGGCTTTTCTGCCAGAGAACCTTTCCCGTGGACGCGTCCAGGCAGGCCAGGTCTCCGTCGGATCCCAGCGCATAAACCCTTTTTCCATCCACGGTCGGAGTGGACCGGGCCGCAGGAAAATTAGGCTTCTGGTCCGGATTGCCGACCTTGCCGATTCGAGTGGACCAGATCTGCGCGCCGTCTTTTGCCCGCAGGGCTTTCACGAACTCGTCCTGCAGCCCCTGGTTGCACATCAGGTAGATGATCCCGCCGGAAACGGAAGGTGTGCCATATCCGCTGCCCAGGTGCTCGACCCGCCAGATCAGCCTCGGGCCCTCCTGGGGCCACTCTTTAAGCAGGCCTTTCTCCGCCGAGATACCATCCCGGTTCGGCCCGCGCCACTGCGGCCAGTCCTCCGCCCGTGTCCAGCCCGCCGCCTGCAGGATCATGGACGCAGCCAAAACCCCTATCCATCCGTTCTTCCTGGTCATAATTCCTGTCCTTTCCATCAAGCATCAAAGTCGGTTGTTTTCCGCAATACCTTTTCCGGGATCAATTCAGCACGGAATTCCGGACACGCTAACCGGAATTATCCTTGACCTTCGGCCTGCAATCAATGACTTTCAAGTTATGGCAGGCATGGCTTGCGTTGACGCCTTCTGCCCAATACAGTGTTTCGCGAGCCATCATCCGACACGGCAAGCAGGCTCTCCACGGGCTGAAGCTGCCGGGCCCTGAAAAGGGGGCGCAAAGAACAAACGGTTCAGGACCGCACCCGGTCATCACAAATTTTGTGATAAATAAATCCACAAATAAACGATTAAATCCGCCACAAGCATTATTTATACTATTTGCCGCATAGATCTTTAAGGACTTTTCGAAGCAGGACACCGGAAGATCGATACAAGCTGAGAGAAAGCCGTACCTTTTCCTTCTCCTTTTTGAGGTTGTAACAAGATGATGCCGGCATCTGACCTGAATAAGTTTCCTTATTTCCTGGGATCCAACCAGACGGCGGAGGAGCTCCTGCTCACCACCCTGGAGAGCATTGGGGACGGCTTCCTGGCCTGCGATGCGGAATGGCGTTTCGTTTATGTGAATTCCTCCGCGGAAAATATGCTCGGCATCCAGCGGGACATGGTTCTGGGAGCAAACCTCTGGGAAGTGTTCCCGCAAGCGGCGGGCACGCCGCTTGCGGAGGAATGCCGCCGAGCCGCGGCCGGCGAGACCAGGGACTTCGAATATTTCCTCGAACCCGGGCAGCGCTGGTTCCACAACCGGTGCCTCCCCCGTCCCGGCGGGGGTTTGTCCGTCTATTTCCAGGATATTACCGACCGGAAAATGGAGGGGCAGAAGCGGAGGAGCGCCGAAGAACATCTGCGCCTGGCCCTGGCGGCCGCCCGGATGGGTGCGTACTATTGGGACCTGGCAAGCAATGAAATCGTCTGCTCGGATGTGGCCAGAACCATTTTCGGAATTTCCGAAGAGACACCGTCGTGCTACGAGAACTGGCGGGAATTGCTCCTGCCGGAGGATCTCCGGAACACCGAACAGGTCATCGACCAGGCGATAAAGGGAAGCGGCGACCTGGAAGGAGAGTACCGCATAAAATGGCCGGACGGATCCGTGCACTGGATATCGGTCAGAGGAAGATTTGTCTACGGTCCGGACGGAGCGGCCCGGGGGATGCACGGAGTTTGCCAGGACTTCACCGAGCGCAAACAGGTGGAAGAAAAGATACGGCAGCTCCACGCCGACCTGGAGCAGCAGGTGGTGGAGCGCACCGCGGAACTGCGCGACAAGGAGGAACGGCTCCGTTCCATCGTCGATACGGTCAGCGACTGCATCTGGGAAATAGATGAACAACACCGCTTCACATTTATAAGTTCCCGGTTTTTCGACCTCACCGGATACCAGCCGGAAGAGTTCCTTGGAAAGACGCCCCAGGCCTTTCTCGATTTGAAGGTTTTGGAAAACCTCGAGGACGAGTATTATTCTGTGATAGGCGCAGGCCGTTCCGAATTCATATCCAGCTTTTTGATCCGGCATCATAACGAAAAAATGGTTTTTGTTGAGATTAAAACGGTTCCCGTGTTCAGCAAAACCGGTCGATATATGGGCGCACGGGGTATCACCCGCGATATCACCGAACGTAAGCAGGCGGAAAACGAGGTCCTGCGTCTTAAGAACCACTATCAAATGCTGTTCGACAGCTCGCCCGATGCGTACCTGATAATAGAAAAAGAAAGCAGCCGGATCAGTAACTGCAACCAGTCCGCACTGCGGATGCTGAAAGGCACGCGTTCTCAGATCCTCGGCCTGACCCCGGACCGCCTCTTGCCCCCCTGGCAACCGGATGGCACCCCCTCCTCCCTTGAAGCTGTAAAAATCAAAATCGCCGAAACGCTGCAAAATGGCGGCCATCGTTTCGAGTGGATGCATCGCCGCCTTACAGGCGAGGATTTCTGGGTCGATGTGACCCTCAAGATAATGGAAATGGACGACCGGGAGGTAGTTTTTGCCGTCTGGCGTGACATCGACGCCCAGAAACGGCTGGAACAATCCGTGGCCGTTCACACGCAGCGTTTGGAGCGCACTTTGCGCGCGCTCAACGCCGTGGGCATCGGCGTGTATCGGGTCGAATCGGAAACCGGGCGGATCATCGAAAGCGATTCCGTTTATGCAAATCGCCTGGGTTACCGGCCCGAGGAACTGGTCGGCATGCCGGTTAACAAGCTCCAGTTCGGAGACTCCGAAGAGGAATTCCCCCAGGCGCTGGAGATGATAGGCGAAGCGGGTGTGTTTCCGTACAAACACTTCCTCTGCCACAAGGACGGCCGCGTGCTGCCGACCCTCCTGATCGCCTGCCTCGAAAAGGAAGGCCCGGAGGATGCCGGACAGTTCATTGTTTTTGCCCTGGATGAAAGCAGATTCGAGGCTCTGCAATCGGAAAACACCTACCTGCGACTTCTGCTGGACGCTTCGCCCGATTTCGTCGGTCTCGCCCCCCTCGGTCAACTGCTGGCAGTATCATCGGCTCCGAGAGTTCCTGCCTACAACGAAGTGCCGCCCTACCTGAACAGCGGCGCACGCACCCTTCTTGGCCTGCCGGATTCGGTGAGAGCAGCGGATCTCAACCTCTGCCGCGTCCACACCGACCAGGCTTACCGGCAGGCAGTCGACGTGGCGGTGCCGATCGCTCTGGAAACCGGTTTTTGGCGCGGCGAAAGCGAAATACTGGCTTATGGAGGAGAATCGATCCCAGTGGACCAGCAGATCTTTATCCTGAATGATCGGGACAGCCGGGCTCACTATATTGGAACGATCATTCGCGACCTGCGCGATTTCAAGGCGAAGGAGGCAGAACTGATCCTGGCCAGGCAGGCCGCCGATGCGGCCAACATCGCCAAGAGCGAGTTCCTGGCCAATATGAGCCACGAGATCCGCACGCCGCTCAACGGCATCATGGGCATGGCGAAGTTTCTGGAGTACACCCCCCTGAATCGGGAGCAGAAGGAATGCCTGCAGGTCATCCAGTCCTCCTCCGAAAGCCTGCTCATGCTGATCAATAATATCCTTGATCTGGCCAAGGTGGAATCGGGCCGGATGGAACTGGAAATCCGGGATTTCAGCCTGCGGGCCAGCATTGCCGAGATCGTCCAGACCCAGATCTCCCTGGCCCACAATAAGGGGCTCCGGGTGGTTGCGGACATCCCTGCCGGCGTGCCGGACGACCTCACCGGCGACCAGGTCCGGCTGAAGCAGATCCTGCTGAACCTGCTGGGGAACGCCATCAAGTTTACCGCTCGGGGAGAAATCCGGATCGCCGCAGCCGTTCCGGAGAGCATCGGGGATCAGGTTCTGCTGCGCATGAGCATTTCGGACACCGGCATCGGCATTCCGGCAGAGCTTTTAACCAGAATTTTCCAGCCGTTCGTACAGGCCGACTCCTCCACCACGCGTCATTACGGAGGAACCGGTCTCGGGCTGGCAATCTGCCGGCGCATGGTCGATCTGATGGGAGGAAAGATCTGGGCAACCAGCGAAGTGGGAGCGGGCAGCACTTTTTACCTGGAGCTGCCTTTTGCTTCAGGCCAGGAGTCCGCCCGGAAAAACGAGGAGAGGAAAGCAGGCCTCATACCGGCCGGCTGGTCCGGGACGCCGCTGCGGATACTGCTGGTGGATGACGATGAGAGCAACCGGAAGGCGGCGGTGCGGATGCTCCGTCTGGTTGGTCACACCGTGCGGGAGTCCCCGAGCGGGGAGGATGCCTTGCGGCAACTGGAGCAGGACCCATTCGACCTGGTCCTGATGGACATCCAGATGCCCGGGATGAGCGGGATCGATGTGCTGCATGCCATCCGGCAGAAAGAGAAGGAAGGCCGGCCGACGGTGCCGGTTCTGGCCTTGACGGCCCGGGTGCTGCTCCAGGAACAGGAGCGGATCCGAAAGGAGGGCTTCCAGGGTTACATTCCCAAGCCGATGGATATGGACCGGCTCTTCCGGGAAATCCGCCGGTGCACAGAAAAGGAGGCCCCGTCGTCTGCAGCAGGGGCTGTCCCGCCGGTCCGGGAGGAGCGCCGACCGATCCACGACGTGGACCGGGATCGTCTGGCACCGATACTGGCCGAAATGGAAGAGATGCTGAAAATGAACCGGCTGAACGTCATCGACTGGATGGAAGAACTGGACCGGATTCTGCCGGAGAGCGACTCGCTGGCCGCCATGCGGCAGCAGGTCAGAAAATTTAATTTTTCCCGGGCGCTGGAACACCTGGCCGAGATTTTTTCAAAATACGGGATTCCCCGTCAACCGGACGATTTTCAAGGAAAAGCCACCCATCCGGATCGTTGATTGACGACGCCCCCGATAACCTGGATGTGCCGTTTTTCACCCGGACTTTCCGCACAGCAAAGGGGGATCGGATCCGCATGATATCGATTGACGCTCACCCTGGAACTCTGATGGAACATTTCCCAAACCGAAGGTGGCCATTTTACGGGCCGGGCAACAAATCGGGTCTTTGTTTTCGATAGCGATTGGGCAACAAGCCGGGCAATCCGAAAGGGGATTCCGGATTTTTTACAGCACCCTCCTTCTCGACCTCCCGGCGAATAGCAGGTTTTCTCGCTATCGCTATCGCTATCGAAAGGATCCTTTTGCAATAAGACCAACGATCTGACGCACGGCCATTCTACGACCCGGGCCGGGCAACGCGTCGGGTTCTTTGTTTTCGATAGCGATAGCGATTGGGAAGCAAAGCCGCACTTACCGGTAGCCGCCCAGATGGGCGAAAGCAAGCAGAACCAGGGCCAGCGCGAAAAAAAAGATCTGGGCCGGAAGCATCCAGCGAAACCAGCGGTCCCAGGGAATCCCGGCCAGGCCGAGGACGCCCATGGTCACCCCCGAGGTCGGCAGAATGGGGTTGATCCACCCTTCCCCGAACTGGAAGGCCAGGACCGCCGTCTGGCGGGAAATGCCGACCACCTCGGCCAGGGGAGCCATGATGGGCATGGTCAGGGCCGCCTGCCCGGATCCGCTGTGCACAAAGAAATTGATGATCCCCTGGACCACAAACATGGTCTGGGCGGCCACCACCGGATGAAGATGGGTGATGACCGAGGAAAGCTGGTAAAGCAGGGCATCCAGGATCCTGCCGTCCTGGGAAACGACCAGGATGGCCCGCGCGCAGCTGATGATCAGGCAGACGCCGACCATATCCCGGGCGCCGGCCTTGAAGGCGTCGGTGATCTCCTCGGCGGACAACCGGCCGACAATCCCGCCCAGCAGGCCCAGCCCCAGGAAGAGCGCGGCTATTTCATTCATATACCAGTGCAGGACCAGGATCCCATAAACCAGCAGAACCACCGCGGCCCCGAAGATCAGCAGCACCCCTTGCTGGGGCCGGGTCAGGCGCACGCACCCTTCTCCGGCCGCGGATGGCTGCACGCGGGCCAGGTCGATATCGTATACCGGGCTGCTCCGGGGATCCCTTCGCAGCCGCGCGGCGTAAGCCATGACAAAGGCGATCATGCAGACGGTGCTCAACACCCAGATGACCATCCGGTAGCCCAGCCCGGAGTACATGGGCAGCTCGGCGATGTGCTGGGCAATCCCGACCGTGAACGGATTCAGGGTGGAGCCGGCGAACCCGGCCGCCGCCCCCAGAAACGGGATCGCGGTACCGACGATGGAATCGTAACCCAGGGAGCGGGCCAGCGGAATAAAGATGCCGATAAACGGCAGGGTCTCCTCGCACATCCCGAAAATGCTGCCGCCCAGGGAAAACAGGGTCATAGTGATGGGAATAAACAGCCGGCGGAGATGGGGCCGGTCGGCGCAAAGGGTTGCCAGGCGCTGCACGGCGGCGCTGATGGTGCCGGTCTTCTCCAGCACCAGAAACGACCCCCCGATCACGAACAGGAAGGCGATAATCGGGGCGGCCTGCACGAAGCCGGTGACCGGCGCGACCAGGACCGCGCCGATCCCCTGCGGAACGGCCTCGGTTTTCCGGTAGGAATCCGGCTGCACCAGGGTTTTTCCCTCGACCACCACGCGCTGGTACTCCCCGCCGGGAACCAGCCAGGTGACGACGGCCACCGCCACCACCACCGCGTAAATCATGAGCAGGGTATTGAAATGGAATTTCATCAGTCGCCTTTCCTGGGAAGGGGCTTGCGCTTGGAGAGATCGAAGCGGTCGCCGGAGCGCAGCAGGTGCAGCTGCAGCCCGGCGGCCGCCAGGTTCCCGGCCGGATCCCGGGTGGTCTTCGAAGCTTTTGCGGCATCCAGGACCAGCACCGTGGAGTCGCCGAATACTTCGAACAGTCCTCCCGGCCGGACCACGACGGCCGTGGCTTCGTCAATGCCGATGCCCAGCAGCTGCGGGTGCTCCAGGACCAGGGTCAGCAGCCGGTTGTGGCGCTTTCGCCGCAGGAAATGCTGGTCGACAATGGCATTTTCCAGAAAGCCGAAGCCTTCCGCCGTCAGGATGTTGGTGCTGCGGATCATGAAGAAGCCGTTGTCCGGATCCTTGTTGAAGCGCTCATCCCCGGTGATCATCATCCGGCTCATCACCGCCGCTCCGGCGCTGGTGCCGCAGACCGCCGCCCCCGCCCGATACAGCTCGTGCAGGCGGCGGGCGGTTCTGGTGCCCCGCAGGACATCCATGAGGCGGCTCTGGTCCCCGCCGGCAAAATAAACGCCGGTGACTCCCTTCAGGCGCTCCAGGACGGCCTCGGAGTCGGCCTCGGCGCGGGAAAGATTTAAATAACGGACTTCACGGGCCCCCAGCCGCCGGAACTCCGCGGTCAGCTCCTCGCCCATGGTGGCGGCCAGCGAGCTGGCCATCGGAAAGACGGCAAGGACGGCCCCGCTTCCGCCGGCCAGGCGAAGGAATTCCTGCATGATGGCCGGCCCGCGGCTGCCGCCGCCGATGATCACCAGGGACCCCTTCGGTCCGGGCGCCGCAGCGGCCAGAGCCGGCAGCACCAGGGCCAACAGGAGGAACCGCAGCAGAAACCTCTCAGGCGCGGACCAGCTCCACGGCGATCCGGAAGGTCGAATCGAGATCCTCCAGGAGGACGAACTCCTCCGCGGAGTGCGGCTTCTGGGCCCCGATACCGATGTTGACGGCCGGAACCCCTTTGGCATTGTACTGGTTGGCATCACTTCCTCCCGTGTAGCGGATGGGTTGCGGAACGCAGCCGGCGGCCCGGATGGCGCGGTCCAGATCTTTCACCACCCCGGCCGATCCCGGAAGCACATAGGGCTCGAAATCGACCTGGGTTTCAAACTCCAGCCGCCCCTGGCCCTGCACGGCATCCAGGAACGTCTGCCGGATGACCTCGAGCTGCTCCAGGATTCGCGGGGGATCGAAGGAGCGGACCTCCCCTTCCGCCACGACCTTTTCCGGAATGGCGTTGACCGCTTCCCCGCCCTGGATCCGGCCGACGTTTGCCGTGGTATTGGCGTCGAGCCGGCCCAGGCTCAGCCGGGCAATGGCCTGGGAAGCCATGACGATGGCGCTGGCCCCCTCCTCCGGGTTGACCCCGGAATGAGCCGCCTTCCCGAAAATCCGGGCGGTAAAAAGGTGCAGGCCGACCGACTCCTGGATGTAGATGCCCGGACGCCGGGAACAATCGAAAACCACCCCGCCGCTCACCCGGTAGGGGCTCAAATCCACGGTTCCCGCTCCCAGCAGTCCGATTTCCTCGGCCACAGTGAAGACGCAGAAAAAATTACGATACGCCAACTGCCCCGCGGCGCATTGCCGCAGGAGCTGTACCAGCACCGCCAGGCCCAGGCGGTTGTCCGCGCCGAGAATCCCGGTGCCGTCGGAGGTGATCCGGTCCGGGTGCACCACCGCCTTCTGCCGTCCGGTCGGAAGAACCGTGTCGAGGTGCGCGGTGAGCATCAGCGCCGGGCGACCGGAATCGAAGCCCGGGGGAAAGCAGAGCAGGTTTCCCGCATCTCCCCCCAGAACCGAGGCAGAGGAATCCTCCTCGACCCGCACGCCGCTCCGGCCTAAAAGGCGGATCAGCTCATCGGCCATCGGCCGTTCTTTCAGGGAAACCGCGTTGATCCGCACCAGATCAAGAAACAGAGGAATCAGCCCGTCGGAGAATGGTTTGGTCATATGTTTTTCTTAAGCCGTCCATGGGCGGGAGGCATCGGCCCTCCCGGCCGGTTCGCGCATCCCCCCCGCCGATTTTAGGAATTCCCCCATGGGATGTCAAGCGGTCGGTGTTCGCCGGTTCCTTTTGCACCTCCGCAACGCCGACCGGAAGGTGCATCTTCCTTTCGTTCGCAGGTAAAACAGGGAATAATTGACGGAAACAAGGAACGTATGCTGAAACGCCATGGCCCATAAAACCGCTTGCCCCCACTGTGGTCAACCGACGCCGGCCGCGCAGGCGCAGGAGCGACCCGCCGCCGCGGAACCGTCCCGCCCGGCGGAGGACCCCCTGGACCTGCAGAAAATCCTTTCCATCGGAAACGCGGTCAACGCCACGCTGAACCTGGAGACCGTGCTCAAACTGGTCCTGGATTACTCCATGGAGATAACCCAGGCCCAGCGCGGATACATCTTTCTGCGGCAGGACAGCGGGGAGCTGGCGGAAACCCTGGCCCGGGATGCGGGGCCCGCCGCCCCGGATGGATCGCCGCGGAGAATCAGCCGCAGCGCGCTGGACTTCGTGCTGAAAAAGGGAAAAGTAGTCGCCACGCTGAATGCCCAGAGGGACGCCATGTTTTCGGACTCGCGCAGCGTCTTTGACCTGGGACTGCAGACCATCGTCTGCCTCCCCCTGCAGGCCGGCCGGGAAGCCGCCGAGTCCGCGGCCGCTCCGGCATCCCCTTCGGTCCGCGGCGCCATTTACCTGGACAGCTCCCTGCCCCTGCAGTACTACACCGCCCACAAGCAGTCCCTGCTGGAGGTCATGGCCAACAGCGCCGCCACCGCCATCGAAAACGCCCGGCTGTACCGTGCTGTGGAGCAGCAGAAGGTGGCCGTTCAGGCGGCCGCCGAAAACCTGGAAATTCAGGTGCACCAGAGGACGGCCGAGCTGGACCAGAAGAACCGGGAGCTGCAGGCCAAAATTCATGAGCTGCACGAGCTGCAGTCCCGGCTGGTGCAGTCGGAAAAAATGGCCACCATCGGTACCCTGGCCGGGGGAGTGGCGCATGAAATCAACAACCCGCTGGGAGCCATCACCAGCAATGTCCAGCGCATTCTGCGCTTCCCCTGCGCCGAAAGCCGCCACGCCGAAAGCGCCCGGCTGATCGAGGAAGGTTCCCGGCGCTGCACTTCCATCGTGGAAAAACTGCTGGCCTATTCCCGTAAATCGGACAGCACCCTGATCCCGACGGATCTGAATTCGGTTCTGGAAAGCACGCTGGAACTCCTGCAGCATCACTTTCGCATCGCCGACATCCGCCTGGAGAAGCAGTGCGCCCCGCTCCCGCCGGTCCTCGTCAACCGCAACGAGATGGCCCAGGTGATCAGCAACCTGCTGATCAATGCCAAGGATTCCATCGCCTCGGCGCGGAATGCCGAAAGGAATTCCGGGACGATCACCCTGCGAACCTGCTTTGACTCCCGGTCGGTCTTCCTGGAGGTCCGGGATGACGGCCCGGGCATCCCGCCGGAAGTGCTGCCCCGGATTTTCGATCCTTTTTATACCACCAAGGACGTCGGCGCGGGAACCGGGCTGGGCCTGTATGTCAGCCTCGGCCTGGTACGCCGCTACGGCGGACAAATCGAAGCCGAGTCGGCTCCCGGCGCCGGCGCGCTGTTCCGCCTGATTCTTCCCCGCGTCCCGGCTGCCGCCCGGCCGCCGGACGCCTCCCCGGGAGCGGGCCCATGAGTGAAAAAATCCTGGTGGTCGACGACGACCCGCTTATGCTGCAGACTCTCCGGCTGCGCCTCGGAGACGAGGGGTACCTGGTGCAGACGGCGCCCGACGGGTTTGCCGCGCTGCAAAGCTGCGACGGCGACGACTTCGACCTGATCATCTGCGACGTGAAGATGCCCGGCATCGACGGGCTGGAAACCCTGCGCCGGATCCGCAAGACGCGGCCGCTCGTCAAATCCATCCTGATCACCGGATTTGCCGAAACCGAAGCCCCCATCCAGGCGATCCGCCTGGGAGTCAGCGACTACCTGTTCAAGCCGTTCGAGGACGAGCAGTTCATCCACCGGGTCCGCCAGGTCCTGAGGGAGCTGCGGCTGGAGCGGGAAAACCGGCAGCTCCTGGAGGAGCTGCAGGCCCAGAACCGGAAGCTGCAGATTCAAGTCAAGGTATTCCGCGACCGCGAGAACCGGCAGTTCGATTTCGAAAACATGGTGGGGGGGGCGCCGCAGATGTCCGATCTGTTCCAGAAGGTGCGCCAGCTGGCCCAGACCCGCTCCGCCGTACTGCTGCTCGGCGAAAGCGGGACCGGCAAGGAGCTGGTGGCCCGGGCCATCCACAACGCCGGCCCCCGCAGCAGGGAATGCTTCGTGGCCATCAACTGCTCGGCCCTCTCCCGGGAGCTGCTGGAAAGCGAACTTTTCGGCCATCGCAAAGGGGCGTTCACCGGCGCCGACAGCGACCACCGCGGACTGCTGGAGGAAGCCAGCGGGGGTACGGTCCTGCTGGACGAAATCGGAGACATGCCGCTGGAGCTCCAGGCCCGGCTGCTGCGCGTCCTGGAGCAGGGCACCCTGCGCCGCGTGGGGGAAAACACCGAGCGGCGCATCGACGTGCGCATCCTCTCGGCAACCAATATCGACCTGGCGCAGCGCATGGCCGAGGGGACATTCCGCCAGGACCTCTACTATCGCCTCAATACCATTACTCTTCGAATTCCCTCGCTCCGCGAACGCCCGGAAGACATCCCCCGCCTGGCGGAGCATTTCCTGAAGCGCTTTTCCGCGGAACAGGGCAAGCGCCTGGCGGGATTTTCCGCTGAGGCCCGGCTGTGGATGCAGCGCTACCGCTGGCCGGGGAACGTGCGCGAGCTGCGCAACGCCGTCGAGCGGGCGGTCATCTTCGCCGAGGAGGGAGCGCCGGTCGCCGCGGAGAGCCTGGCCGCGGAGGAATTCCGCCCCCGGGAGGCCGCGGTTCCGGCCGCCGAGCCGCCCTCGGATCAAAACCTGGGCCAGCGCGTGGCTCTTTTCGAAAGGCGGCTGATCGCAGAAGCGCTGGAAAAGGCCCAAGGGCAAATTACCCAGGCCGCCCGGCTGCTGGGCATTTCCCGCACCAATCTGCACAACAAGCTCGCCAAGCACCGCATCGGCATCCGCGAGCCCTGAGGGTTGGCACAGGACTGTCATTCCGAGGCAAAGCCCCCAGGGGACGGTAGAACACTACACTACCCGCTTCGTTGAGAGTTCAAGCTTTCGCTGGTGGTACAAGCGGAAACCAGCTTGCAGCGCGCAGTCTAAAGACTGTACTCAAAACGGCTTTCGTTTGTGAGTTTGTTTCGGGGTGCTTTTGGGACTGGTGTTTTGGGACTTTTTACGAAGCCATCAGGGAAGGTGAAAAGGAAAAGATGTCTGAAAGGGTTGCGCATGATCCAGCCATGCCGGGTATTTGCACAGCCCTTTCAGGGCTGGGTTTTAAACCAATCCGCCTACCCGGTGTTTCGCCTATGCGGCGCAACCCCGGGCTATGTTCCGGAACCCCTTTGGGGTTCCTGCTACTTTTTGCACCTTCATAAAATAAGGATAGCTTCGAAAAAAATCGTTTTTTCGTCCGGCTCGGCCGTCCCGACAGGGACTCGCCCCGCGCGGCACACACGCAGGTCCCGCAAGGAACGGCTCCTTTCTTCCTTCCTGATCTTCCCGTCTTCCTGTGAAAAGATAGGGCTTACAGGAAGATAAGGAAGGGCGGCTAGACGATGATCCCGCGCTGGGCCATCAGCTCCGCGGTGAGAATCGCGCCGCCGGCCGCTCCGCGCACGGTATTGTGGTGCAAGCCGACAAAGCGCAAATCGAAGACTTTGCAGGGACGCAGCCGGCCGACGACCACCGCCATGGCCTGATCGATATCACGATCCTTGCGGGGCTGCGGGCGGTTGGGCTCATCGCGGTACACGATCGGCTCCTGGGGAGCCGAGGGCAGGTTCAGCTGCTGGGGCACCGAACGGAATCCGCGCCAGAGGCGGATGGTTTCCTCCAGCTCGGGCTTTCGGCCGTCAAAGGCGACGCTGACGCAGGCGGTGTGCCCGTCCACTACCGGCACCCGGTTGCAGTGGGCGGAAATCGCGAGTTCCGAGTCAGGAACGATCACCCCGTTCTCCAGGCGGCCGAAAATCTTGAGGGGCTCCAGCTCCGACTTCTCCTCCTCGCCTTTGATGAAAGGAATGATGTTGTCTACCATGTCCAGCGAGGGCACTCCCGGATATCCCGCGCCGGACACCGCCTGCAGCGTGCTGAGAACGATTCGCCGGGGATGATAGCCGGCCTGCATCCAGGCCCACAGCGGGGTCATGTAGCTTTGTATGCTGCAATTGGACTTGACGGCGATGCACCCCTTGTCCCAGCCCCGGGCCCGGCGCTGGTGGGCGATCACCTCGAGGTGGTCGGGATTGATCTCGGGAATAATCATGGGAACATCGGGGGTCATCCGGTGGGCGGAATGGTTGGAAACCACCGCAAAGCCCGCCGCGGCATACGCGACTTCCAGGGCCTCCGCGGCTTTCTTGTCCAGGTCCACCGCCGAAAAAAGGAGCTGGCATTTCCCCTGGGCGGAGGACACCTCGTTGGCGTCCCCGACGACCAGGTTTCGGACCGGCTCGGGTACCGGCGTGGACATGAGCCAGCGGTCGGCGATCACCTCGGCGTATTTCCTGCCCGCCGACTGCGGTGAAGCCGCCAGGTACGTTATGGAAAACCAGGGATGATTTTCCAGCAATCGAATGTAGTTTTGTCCCACCATTCCGGTGGCACCCAGAATTCCAACCTGCAGCCTTGGGATCATAGACTTACCCTCACTCCCGTTGATCCTGTCGCTGGCCTGCCGTTGCAGGCCTTTCGAAAAAAAGCCCGCTGCCGGACCGTTTCCGGCAGCGGGCCGTCCTTGTTCCGTTTCAACCCTTCTATTGTAATACAAAACCGCCGGCGGACCAAAAAAAGCACCGCCGCTCCCTCACCTCTCTCTTCTCCTCGAAAGCCCCCAGCGTTCCCGGATCCATCGCTCCAGCAGGGCAAAAAGGCAGCGGTCCGTCAACAGCCCCAGCAGTACGATAATGACCATGACCGCCAGAACCTGGCTCATGTCGTTCAACTCGCGCCCCATGGTCAGCAGGTTGCCCAGACCGGGAAGCGCATAAAGGAGCTCCCCGGCCATGAGGGAGCGCCAGGCAAACGACCAGCCCAGCTTCATGCCCGTAACGATGCTCGGCAGGGACGCCGGAAGAACCACGGAAAAATAAAGCCGCCACCCGGAAGCACCCAGGTTCCGCGCCGCCTGGACATAGATCGGCGGCGTGTTGCGAATGCCGTCTTCGGTCGCCTGGGCAATGGAGAGCACCGCTCCCATCACCACCACGAAAAGAATGGCGCGCTCGTTGAGCCCGAACCAGAGGATAGCCAGGGGCAGCCAGCAAATGCTGGGCAGGGTCTGCAGCCCCAGCACCAGCAGCCCCAGGGTCTCCTTCAGCCACTGCAGCTGCCCCATCAGCAGCCCCAGCGCCAGACCGATTCCCAGGGCGATCCCGTAGCCGAGCAGCAGCCGCCTCATGCTGGCGGCAATCCCGATCAGGAAGCTGTGATGAAGCAGGCCGTGCGCCAGGGTGTCGAACACTTCCAGGGGGCCGGGGAACAGATAGCCCGGCCAGAGCCGCAGCCGGAAGGCCAGCTCCCAGCCGAGCAGCAGGGCGGCAAAGAACAGCAGGCGACCCAGAAGCTTCCCGGAAAAACCGGTCCTTTCTCCCGCTGCCTCCCGCTCCGGCATATCGCGCTTTCCACCGGGCATCAGGACACCTGCATTCCGGCCAGGATCTTCCCAGCCAAGGGAATGACGCACGGATCCTCCATGCGGCGGGGGCGCGGCAAATCGATGCGATACTCAGCCAGAATGCGGCCCGGATGGGGGGACATGACCACCACCCGGTCTCCCAGGACGACCGCCTCGCGCACGTTGTGGGTCACAAACACCATGGTTTTATGGGTGCGCAGCCAGAGCTCCTGCAAATCGCCGTGCAGCCGGTCGCGGGTAATGGCGTCCAGCGCTCCGAACGGCTCGTCGAGCAGGAGCACCTCCGGGTCCACCGCCAGGGCGCGAGCCAGAGCCACCCTCTGCTTCATCCCCCCGGACAGCTCGTGCACCCAGGAGCGGCTGAATTTCTCCAGGTGCACCATTTCCAGAAGGCTTTCGGCGGTGCGGGCGCATTCGGCGGAAGGCAACCCTTTCATTCTTAAACCGAATTCCGTATTGGCCTGCACGTTCAGCCAGGGGAAAAGGCCGGCATCCTGAAAGATAAGCACCCGGCTGGGATCGGGACCGGAAACGGGCACTCCGTCGGCCAGCACGGCGCCTTCGGAAGGAAAGTCGAGGCCGGCCAGGAGATTGAGGATCGTGCTTTTTCCGCACCCCGAAGGCCCGATCAGGCACAGGAATTCCTGCTCCGCTATGGCCAGATCGATCCGATCCAGGGCGGTAACGGACCGTCTGGGCCGCCGGAAAGTTTTGGAAACCTGTTTCAGTTCGAGATTCATGCCTTTGGAGGCACCCGGAAAGCTGCTGCCGGCTAGCGCACTTCCGGCTGGCCCATATCCTTTAAAATTTCATTGAGCGGGGTCAGGTCATAAATGCCGGTCAGGTCCGGCTCGCTCTTGAGAAAGCCGGCGGCATAGGCCAGCCGAGCGGATTGCTGTAACGAAGAAGCAATGGGGTCCCATGTCAGGCGCAGGCGCGACCAGGCCTGGGCGAGAACCTCCGGGTGCAGCGGCTTGCCCGTCAGTTTCCCGATCTCCGCATTCAGCAGCCGCCTGGCATCCTCCGGATGCTCCGCCGCCCACTGCGTGATCTCCACATGGGCAGACAGAAAAGCCTTGACGATCCCCGGACGGGCCCGCAGAAATTCGGTGCGAGCGATGATGTGGGTGGTGACAAAATCCCCGCGGGGCCACAGGTCGCGCTCATCGAGAAAAAGCCTTCCCCGCCCTTCGACAATCAGGCGGCTGGCCCAGGGCTCAGGCACCCAGGCGGCATCGACCTGCTTCTGGCGGAACAGATCCAGGATCAGGGGGTTCTCGACGGGAATGACTTCCACCGATCCACCCCGCTCCAGGGTTGCCATCCGGTGCGAAACCAGGTAGCTTCGCAGCGCCACATCCTGGGTATTTCCGAGCTGGGGGGAAGCAATGCGCTTGCCGGGAAGATCCTCGGGCTTATGAATTCCGGATTCGGGATGCACGACCAGCGAGGCTCCGCCGCTGGTGCAGCCGGCCACGATGCGCAGGGCCTCCCCGCGGGACTGAACGAAGCCGTTGATCGCCGGATTGGGGCCGATGTAGGCCAGATCAATCTGCCCGGCGAAAAGAGCTTCGATCACTGAGGGACCGGCGTTGAACTGCATCATACGCAGGGCGGTCCGGTCCCCGAGGACTTTTTGAAAATCGCCGCGGGCCGATCCCAGGATCGCCTGGGCGTGGGTGACGTTCGGGAAAAAACCGACGCGCACCACCGGCATCCCGCCACCGCTTTCCGGAGCGGTCCGGCAGGAGCAAAAAACCGGCAGGGCGATCAGGCAAAGGGCAACCCGGAGCATGTACGAATTTCGGTTCATCGGTGCCGTTGATAATATCACAATCCTGCGACAGACGCGGGATTCTGAAGGATTTCAACTCCTGGACCGGAAGGCGCTTATTGACGATCCCGGCGGCATCCATTACAATTTTCCGACAGTGTTATTTTTTGAATATGCGCAAATCCTTTCCCATAATCCATTACCCTGATTCTACGCCTGATTCTATGAAATTATCTCTGCGAAACTTGCTGGTTGCGAAAGCCTTCCTTTTCCTGTGGATCCTTGGGTCGGGGATTCCCCTTGGGGCCCAGGCCGATCCGCCCGACGGCAAGCTGCTGCGGGGCGAGGTCTGGCAGGAATTCCGCTATCCGGGCACGACCGCGGATTTTTATGTTTCGCCGCAGGGAAACGACGCCTGGTCGGGAACCCTGGCGGAACCGAACTCCGGACGGACGGACGGGCCCTTCGCCACCGTGGCCCGCGCCCAAAAGGCAGTGCGGGAGCTCAAGAGCCGCACCTTCCTTCCCAAGACCGAGCCGGTGGAAAAGCGCTGGATCGGTTCTCCGCACCCCTTCGGAAAAGGAAAAGACATCCTGGTGCTCCTGCGCGGAGGCTGCTACGCTTTGCCCGAGCCGCTTCTTTTTTCGCCGGAGGACGGAGGGGAACGGATCGAAACCAACCTGCCCAGCGGGGCTTTCGAGTATCACCACCTGAAAGACCACTACGTCACCTATGCCTCCTATCCCGGCGAAAAGGCGGTGCTTTCGGGAGGCACGCCGGTGCCCTCCTGGACCCGCAAGGGAAACACCTGGACGGCACCCTTCTCCGGACCGGAAGCCCCCATGCTGGTGGTCAACGGGGAGAAGCAGATCCTGGCCCGCAGCCCCAACCGCGGCTATTTCCGCCCGGCGGAGCTTTCCAAAACCACCGGAGAGCTCCTTTTCCGTCCCGGGGAAATTCGGAACTGGCCGGACATGGCCGACAACCGCGTGGTTCTGCTGCTGCGATGGCACATCGGCATCAGCTCCATCGCCCGGGTGGACCCGGCCTCGGGGACCGCATTCTTCAAGGAGCCGCAGCCGGGGATCGTCATCGTGCCGCCCCGCTATTATGTCGAAAACGTCCCGGCCCTGCTGGATGCACCGGGAGAATGGTTCTGGGACCGCCGCGCCGGGGAAATCTCCTACATCCCCGCGGAGGGGATCGCAGATCCCGGCACAGCCCGGCCGTCCGTTCCGCGGCTGAACCGGCTGGTCGAGCTGCGCGGAACGGCGCAGAAGCCGGTTCGCAACCTGCGATTCTACGGCCTGCAGTTCGAAGCGGTGTCCCCCGGCCCGCCCGCGGGAAGCGCCCTGCGCTGGGAATATGCCCACGGCTGCGAGCTGGTGGATTCCTGGCTGCAATCCTGCGGAGGCGCCGGTGTGACCCTCGGCAAGGGCTGCTACCGGAACCGCCTTTTACGAAACCGCTTCCGGACCATCGACCAGGGAGGAATCGCCGTGGTCGGACAGGCCCGCCCCGCCCAGTTCGCGGATATCATCCGCGAAAACCGGATTTCCTACAATCGCCTCTCCGACTGCGGAGGGCTCACCGTGGCGGTCTCCGATGCCCTCTTCACCACCATCTCCCACAACCTCATCCACGCCACGCGGGGCAGCTACGCCCTTTCGCTGGGAGGCTGGTCCAACCTGGAAGAAGCCATCGACGGGGGATACCGGGTGGAGTACAACCACCTCTACGACGTCCAGAGGGATGCCGACGATTCCGGCGCCATCCGCACCGCGGGCATGACCTACGATTCGGTGATCCGCCGGAATCTGGTCCACGACGTCCACGCGGGGTATTTCAACGACAACGTCGGCTTCTGGTTCGACAACATGTCCTCCAACTGGATCGCCGAAGAGAACATTTTCTATAACCTCGGGCAGGGAGAGATGAAGCTGTGCGCCGCCAACCTGACGGACAACACCTATCGCCACAACTACCGGGTGGAAGCTCCGGCCGCGGCCCCCGAAGAGATCATCGACGGAGAGCCGCGCTTCTCCTTCCGCGACCTGGAGTTTTCCCTGCCGCCCGCGGAGGGCCGAACCGCCGCCCCCGGCAGCCCGCTTTCCGTGGCTGCCCTGGTCTACAATCAAGGATCCACCGGCATTCTGCCGGTTTACCTTTACCTGGACGGAAAGGTCGCGCAGCAGAAGCCCTTTCCGGTCATCCGCGGCAACGGGCGCAGGATTCAATTCGATTTCCGCGTCTATGAGCCCGGGGAGCACCAGGTGGCGATCGGCACCACCGGGCCGGCCTCCTTCGTGGTGAAAGGATCCAGACCCCTGGTTGCCGTAGAGGATCTGCGGCTTTCCGACCGCCGCCTTCCTCTGGGAGAAACGGTCCGCGCCCGCTCCGCCGTCACCAATCTGACCGGCCGGCCTCTGTCGGCTGAAATCCGACTGTTTATCGACGGCCGGGAGGCTCAGAAGAAAGTGGCGGCTTTGAAGGAAGGGGAGACCGGAGAAATCGAGTTTGCCTTCCAGCCGCCGCCCGGCAGCCACACGGTGCGCATCGAAAACGGCCGGGAGGAGAGCCTGTCGGTTTTCCCCCTGGAGCGTCTCGATCTCTCCCGGCGCCCGGTGCAGATCTACGGCTCCGCCAAGGCGGCGCCCTTCGAGGTGCAGGCCGATGTGCCCGCCAACCGCTACCGGATCCAGGCCAGCGGGTCCGACTTCTATCACGCCGAAGACTCGTACGCCACCGCCTTCCTGGAAAAGATTCAGGGAGACTTCGTGGCCACCGTCAAAATTAGCCGGTTCGGCAGCCGGACCCACGAATGGTTCCGCGCCGGCCTGTTCGTGCGCAACGACCTGCGCCGGAGCTTCGACATCGAGCCCGGCAGCCTGGGCTCCATGCTGGTTTTCGCCACGCCCGGTAGGGCCGGGATCGAGTACGACGAGTTCGGCAATGGCTGCATGCACAAGGCCGACAGCCAGAACATGCCCGAAAATACACCCTTCCCGGTCTGGCTGAAGCTGGTGCGGCGCGGCGACCGCTTCAGCGGCCACCTCAGCTACGACGGGATAAACTGGGTTCTTGAAAAGAAATCCGTATCGCTGCCCGGGGTGGGCGCCGCCGTGGATCTAGGTCTGGCCGCGGGCTCCTGCGACAAGCAGGCCTACTGGGTGGAATTTTCCGACTGGACCGTGGAAATCGAAAAATCCGTAAAGCCGTGATCTTTTTGGGCACGAAGGAAGCAAGGTTGCCATGAATCTTTTCGACAACGCTCTCATCAACCAGATCGCCACCCTGATCGTCACCCTGTTCATCATCATCGATCCGGTGGGAGGCGCGCCGATCGTATCCTCCCTGCTGCGGAAGTACGACCGCCCGACGCGGAACCGCATCATCCGCCGGGCCTGCCTGGTTTCCTTCCTGATCCTGCTGGGCTTTTCGATCAGCGGCCGCTCTATCCTGCAGCTGTTTCAGATCGACATCCAGGTGTTCCGCATGGCCGGTGGGCTGCTGCTGCTGATCACCGCCATCGATATGATTTTTCACCTGCTGCCCCAGCGCGACCTCGACGAGGACACCATCAGCATCATCCCCATTTCCTATCCCCTGCTGGCCGGGCCGGGAACCATGTCCATCCTGATGTTCAGCCTGGGCAAATCCGGCTTCCTGCAGGCCATCCTGGTGGCCTCGGTCAGCCTGGTGGTGGTCATCCTTCCCGTCTATTTCATTTTGCGGGCCTCCGACCGGATCTCCCGTTTCCTGGGAAACAAGGGCTCCATCCTGATCGAAAAGCTGATGGGCGTTCTGCTGACGGCCATCGCCCTGGACCTGATCGTCAAGGCCATCGTCTATTACCTGCGCCCCGGCTCCGCGTTATGAAAATCGGCAAATACGAGATCGTCAGCGAACTGGGCCGCGGCGCCATGGGAGTGGTCTATCTCGCCCGGGATCCGGGGCTGGAAAGAATGGTGGCCCTGAAGACCATGCCCCCCGACCTGACCTCCGATGAGCAAGGGAAGGAGCGCTTCTACCGGGAAGCACGGGCCGCGGCCAAATTGAGGCACCCCAACATCGTCACCATCTACGACCTGGGAGAAACGCCCGCCTTTCCGTTCATCGCCATGGAATTCATCGAGGGTTGGGATTTGCGGGAGGTTATTCTCCAGCATCTCGCCTGGACCACGGATTCCAAGCTGGACATGACGATTCAAATCTGCAGCGGGCTGGAGTTCGCCCACCGCAACGGCATCATTCACCGGGACATCAAGCCGACCAACATCCGCTTCCTGCCGGCCAGCCGCACCGTCAAGATCATCGACTTCGGGATCGCCAAGCTCAGCTATTCGCCCATCACCCGGGACGGAAATTACCTGGGAACGGTGAATTACTCCTCGCCGGAACAGATCACTCACCCCAGCCTTATCGACGGCAGGTCCGATCTTTTTTCGGCAGGTCTGATTCTTTTCGAGCTGCTCACCGGCCGGCCGCCCTTTTCGGGAAATACCGTGCCCGAGATCCTGTATAAAATCGTTCACGAGCCCACCCCGCCGCTGCGCCGCTACCAGCCCGATCTGCCGGCCCGGCTGGAGGACATTCTGAACATGGCCCTGGCCAAAAAGCCGGAAGAGCGATTCCCCTCCTGCGCCGCACTGGCCCAGGCGCTGCAGGGTATTCGGGCCGAGGCCCGGAGCGTGGAACGATCCCCGGACCCCGCGTGGGGCGAAAGCAAAACGCTGGTTTCCGACGATCTGCCGCCGGCGACGGCGAGGGGCCCGGCCATCGAAGGCCCGGCGCTCTGCCGACAGTGCCGGCGAGAAGTCCCGCCGGGAGTCCGGTTCTGCCCGTTTTGCGGGTCCGGAATGCCCCCGCCCGAACCGGCCACCCTGCCCGGCCCCCCGGCTCCGCCCGCCACCCACACCATGGCGGAAACCGCCAACGCAGGAGAAACCCGGCCGGCATTGCCCCCCGCTGCGGCACCCCGTTCCACTCCCGGCCGGATCCGGCTTACGGGCTGGGGAATTGCCGCCGCCCTGCTGCTGGCCGCTTTGTACCTGTGGACTGCCGCGCGGAACGTAACGGAACCGCCGGACCCCGGTGCGCCGCTCCGAAAAATGATCGGATTATCCGCTTTGCAGCAGGGCCTGGTCGCCTACTACCGGGAGGATGCGCCCGATCTTCACCGCGACGCGGCCGCCTCTTTCCACGGCAGGCCGCAGGGAGACCTGCAGCGCCTCACCTGGGTGAAGGAAGGCAAAATCGGGGGCGCCTTCCGATTCAACTCCCTCAATGCCGAAAACGACCCGCGTGTCCTGGTGAAGATTCCGGGCATCTCTTCGGAAACAGAAACCTCGATTGCTTTGTGGATTCGGCCGGAAGAACATCCCGGGAAGGTCTGGGGAGATGTTTTTCAGCACGTTTTCTTTCTTCAGGAAACCGAGGACGGCAGCTGGGGACACCGCTTCGGCGGCATCACCGAGCACCGGCTGTTTCAGGTAGGCGTCGGCAACGGCCCCGGATTCCGCTCCTTCACGGATATTCCGGGCGATTCCCGGTGCGATGTGGGCCGCTGGATCCATGTCGCCGTAACCTGGTCCCGCTCCGCCGGGCGCCTGGTGCTTTACGTGAACGGGACCGAGGAAAATCGGAAGGAGATCACTTCCTGGGGGCCGGTATCCGACAAATTCTGGTGGGGAGCCGGCCCTCTGGGAATGGGCACGTCGGCCACGCTGGATGAAATCGGTCTCTGGAAGCGGGTGCTGTCTCCCGGGGAAGTGGCGCGATTGTATAACGGTGGCGCCGGCCTCGCCTACCCTTTTCCGTAGCCGTTTGCGCCTAACCTGTGGCAGGATCGGCAATGCCGCAGATCATCCCGGGAACGCCCGGCGCCGGATTGACCGGACGGAACATGCGCACCAGGTCCCGTACCGGCTTCATTCCACCGGCCGCGGCCAGGGCCGCCGCTTCGGCCTGCGCGTCGGGAATATCCCAGAAGAGAGGCCGGCCGCGGCAGTCCGCAGCCAGGGAGCTTACCAGGACCGGAAGGCTCTCCGGGTGGGAGGTGACCAGAGGCCCCAGATACGCGGCCACCATCCCTTTCCGGATCATTCCGTAGCCGAGTGCCCTGCCATCCACCCCGTAAGACACCCGAACCCGGTCGCTCTGCTGCGCCAGTATTTTCAACAGCAACTCCCTCCGGCTTCCGAAGGCTGTGCCGTCCAGGTGAAGGAGTGCGGGCCAGTCCTCCTCCCCCGGGGCGCGCAGCTCGACGGCGGCGCTCTCCATTGCCGGCAGGCCCCAGACGTCCGCCTTCCACCGGCGCAGTTTCCATTCGTCCCGAAAGCCGAGCTGCTCGTACAGCGGCTTCCCCATGGGTGTGGCGTCCAGCTTCACACAGCCAATCCCCTTTTGATCCAGGAATTCCAGCGCCCGGACCATCAGGGCGCGGGCAATGCCGCGGCGGCGGAATTCGGGATGGACCAGCACCATGCCGATCCAGGCCAGGTCCGGCGGGAAGCAGGTGGTGGTCAGCGTGGCCGCCGGGAGGCCCGCCCATTCCGCCAGAAAGCATCCGTCCGGCTGGCAAAGCAGGTATCGTTTCCAGTCGCTTTCCGTCTGGTTCCAGCCGGCCACAGCGCGCAGCTGCTCCGCAAAAGGGAAATCCTGCTCGGTCATGGGGCGAATATGCAGATTCATTTCTCCGGCTCCTTTCGCGGCGAAAAGCCGCTCTGTCTTTGGCTGCCACCCGTCATTATAGAAGCGGCAGGGGCCCGACGCAAGCTTTGGCCGGGGACGCGCCTGTTTTCCTGCGGGCTCTTCCCGTGTTTTCCGATCGATGACGAAACCGGACAGCGGGAAGAGGCAATCAGGGCTTTCCTCAGGTGGAATGGTTCTGCTTGCCGCTCCCTCATGAAACGCTGAACCCCAAAGGGGTTCCGGATCGCAGCCCTTGCAGGGCTTCCACGAGAACTCTCCACTTTTCGCGGCGCCATCCTTTTTGACAATCTCGTAAAAAGTCTCAAAAACACCCCAAAACAAACTCACAAAAGAAAACCGTTTAGAGTACAGCCTTCAGGCTGCGTGGTGCAAGCAGGTTTCCGCTTGTGCTCCGCAAGCTAAAGCTTGTACTCTGAACAAAGACTTTTTACGAGATTGTCCTTTTTGACTTCCCGCCGGTTTTTTTTTAGAATCGTAAGCGTTTAGGGTGCAGATCTCCCGCAACCAAAAAAGCAAGCCGTAAGCTGAAATTGGATAAAAGCGATGCAGAACTTTCATTTCAATGCGATCCTTGAAATCCTGCTGAAGGTTTCCGATCGGATCTCCGATCTGAATTTCTCGGTATACCGGCCTCCGCAGGTCGAAATCGACGGGCTGCTGGTCCCGGTGAATATTCCCGGGCTTCCCCGACTCACCCCGTTCCAGACGGAAATGATTGTGCTTCATCTGCTCAAGGGCGATCCGGAACTGACGCGAACCCTGCTGACCACCGGATCTGCGGACCTTTCCTATTCCATTCCCGGAAAAACCCGGTTCCGGGTCAATATCTTTTCCCAGCGGGGAACCTACGCCATTGTGTTCCGGGTCATCCCGGAATCCATTCCCACCATCGAGCAGCTGGGCCTGCCCCCCGAACTGCATAACGTAGCCCGGCTAAAAAATGGAATCGTCCTGGTCACCGGCCCGACCGGCTCCGGAAAATCCTCCACACTGGCAGCCATCATTCACAAGATCAATTCGGAAAACTCCTTCCATATCATCACCATCGAGGACCCGATCGAATACATGCACAAGCACATCCACTCGACGGTGAACCAGCGCGAGGTGGGGTCGGACACCAAAAGCTTCGCCCTGGCCCTGCGCGCGGCCCTGCGGCAGGCGCCCAAGGTGATTCTGATCGGAGAGATGCGCGACGTGGAGACCATCGAAATCGCCATGGAAGCCGCGGAAACCGGCCACCTGGTGCTGAGCACTCTGCATACCATCGATGCCGCCAAAACCATCGACCGCATCGTCGGGGTGTTCCCCAAAGAGCAGGAGCTGCAGGTTCGAACCCGGTTTGCGCAGTCCTTCCGCTACGTGATCTCCCAGAAGCTTCTGCCCAAAACAGGCGGCGGACGCCTGGCGGTATGCGAAATCCTCAAGACCAGCATGCGCACCCGGGAGTATATCGTCAAGGGGGAAGGTACCGGCCGCTCTCTGACCGACGCCATGCACGACGGCAGCGACGACGGCATGCAGACCTTCGACGATCAGCTGGAAAAGCTGTGGCGGAACGGATCCATTTCCAGGGAAGTGGCCCTGCTCTATGCGTCCAATCCTACCAACCTTGCCCTTCGCCTCACCGAAGACTTTTCCTCGCACGCATGACCATGTCTACCGGTCCAGGCACGATTCTCTTCATCCTTTCGGGAGTAGTCCATGGCTAAAATCAATTGCAATTCGTGCGGAAAAAAGCTGCAGATTGATGAAACCAAGCTGCCCATGCAGGAAGTCAAGTTTGCCTGCCCGAACTGCAAGGCGCTCATCCTGTTCCATCGCGGCCAGTACGAGGAAGAGGCCGCCGTGCCGCCGCCTCCGGCCGGCAGCCCGGAAGCGGCCCGACCGGCCGCCCCTGCTCCGGCGGAGCCATCGCCCGCCGCGCCGCCCGTAGCCTCTTCCCTTCTCGGGCAACCGCAGGCGCTTTTTGTGGGCACGCCCCAGCCGGCCCTGGAGGCCGCGGTCAAGTCGATCGGCTTTTCCCTGCGGCATGTTGCCGATGCGGAAACGGCCCGCGATATCATCTGCAGCGAACACCCGCTGCTGGTACTGCTCAGCCCCCGCCAGCTGACCGCGCCGCCCCTGGAAGAAATGGCAGCCCTGACGGCCCTGGTCCCGGCGGATCGCAGGGAAAGCTTCTTTGTCCTGGTGGCCCCGGAATTACGCACCGGGGACGGCGACACCGCCTTTTTTTATTCCGTCAACCTGGTGCTGGCTCCGAAGGATTTCGGCTCCTTCCGGCCGGTTTACCAGGAGGCCTATCGGGCTCATCAGCAATCGTACAAGCATTTCCGTGCCTTTCGCGGGCGGATGGAATGAGCTTCCTCACCCACCTGGAATGCAGCGTCTGCCGGGCGGCCCACGCCCCGGCGCAGGTACAGTCCTTCTGCCGCTCCTGCGGCAAAACCCTGCTGGCCCGGTACGACCTGGAAGCCGCCCGCAAAGCCCACCCCCGGGGCTTTCCGGAAAGCGGCCCTCCATCGCTCTGGAAATATGCGCCCCTCCTCCCCATCCTCCAGCCGGAGAATATCGTCTCCCTGGGGGAACTCATTACCCCCCGGATTCCCTGCCAGCGAACCGGATCCCGGCTGGGGCTGCCGCATCTCTGGGTCAAGGACGAAGGGCTGCTGCCGACCGGATCCTTCAAGGCCCGCGGCCTGGCCATGGCGGTTTCCAAGGCACAGGAGCTGGGGATCCGTACGGTCTGCATTCCTTCCGCCGGCAATGCCGCCGGCGCCCTGTCCGCCTATGCCGCCCGCGCCGGGATGCAGGCCCATATCTACCTGCCGGAGGACACTCCTCCCGTGAATGTCAAGGAGTGCCTGGCATATGGGGCCGAGGTGCACCTGGTGCAAGGGAATATCAGCGATGCCGCCCGGCGGATGAACCAAGAGCGGAAAGATCATCCGGAGTGGTTCGATGTTTCCACCCTGAAAGAACCCTACCGCCTGGAAGGGAAAAAAACCATGGGCTACGAGCTGGCGGAGCAGTTCGATTTCCGCCTGCCGGACGTCATCCTTTATCCCACCGGGGGCGGGACCGGGCTGATCGGCATGTGGAAGGCGTTCGATGAAATGGAGAAGCTCGGCTGGATCGGCCCCCGGCGGCCCAGGATGATTTCCGTTCAGGCAGCCGGATGCGCCCCGATTGTGCGCGCCTTCCGGGAGGCCCGCCGGGATTCTCTCTTCTGGGAAAACGCACAGACCGTGGCGTCCGGCCTGCGGGTACCCAAGGCGTTTGCCGACCACCTGATTCTCGATGCGCTGTACGACAGCCGGGGCACCGCAGTGGCCGTCCGCGACGAGGAGGCTCTGGCCGCCGTGCGGGAGATCGCCGCCCGGGAAGGACTGTTCCTCTGCCCGGAGGGCGGGGCGGCCTTCGCCGCGCTTCCGGTTTTGCTTGACGAAAAAGCAATCTCGCCCGAGGATTCCATCCTGGTGTTCAATACGGCTGCCGGCATCAAGTATCCGGATCTGATTTCCTGAATCCGCCCCCAGGGCAAAAAAAAGCGCAGGCCTGTCGCCTGCGCTTTTGGACCGGAGCCGAGCTCTTTCATTCCGCGGGGACCGTAACTTTCAGCACTGCCTGCTGTTCGTTCCCTTTCCCCTTGGCCAGCTCGTTGGCCATCATCTTTTCACGCTTGGATTGGCCGAGGGAACCGGACACCTGGCTGTCTCCGGAGCTCACCTTGCTCAGAAAATAACTGTTTCCATATTTATGAAAGGTCAGCGAACTGCCTTCCGCAGCCGGGATCTGGTCTGAGGGCCTGGCAATCGCGTAAACGAATTCCGGGCCGTCCAGCTGCTTGATCACCATGGCTTGTCCCTGTCCCGCCCGGGTGACCAGGTACTGTCCCGCCGGCATTTCCTTGTTGTCGACATAAAAGCGGAACGGCACTTCCACGCGCAACGTAACTTTCGAATATGCCTGGGCTACGCCAAGTACGAAAAGTCCGACTACCATCAGGGCCATTGTCATCTGAAATCCACGAAGTTTCATAACGTTCTCCTTTTGAACCGTCTCCGGTCTGGGTTGCATTGAATTTTAGACTCTGTTTCTTATTTGTTTCGCTTCGGATCGCTTTTCTCGTTTCGACCTTACAGTGGGGTATACGGGCAGGAAGGAGAAAAGATCGGTCTGATGGGATGAACTGCCGGGAGGGCGGTTTTAGAAGCAGGAATCGGAGGACGAATGGCTGCCGGTCGGTTTTTCCGGAGGCAGGAAACCGGCCGAGGTCATTTGAAAAAAAGAAAATCGTTCGCAGGCCCGGGGCGGCAGAGGCTTCCCGCCACAATCCGGATGCGACTTTCTACGAACGAATCAGGGATGACGGCCCGGCAAAAAAGTCTGGAACCCCGAAAGGGGTTCCGGATCACAGCCCGGGGTTGCGCCGCATAGGCGCTACCCCGGGTGGGCAGATTTGTTTAAAACCCAGCCCTGTAAGGGCTGCGCAAACACCTGCCAATGCTGGGTTTTGCGCAACCCTTACAGGGTTGTTGCCTACGGGTGTCCCTACCCGGGGTAGGCGCGAAGCGCGCCACCCCCGGGCTGTGTTACGAAGCCCTTGCAGGGCTTTCCCCCACGGAAATCCACAGGTAGGGGACTTTTTAATTAC
>CAINFC010000152.1 GCA_903847975.1 uncultured Acidobacteriota bacterium
CAGAGTACAAGCTTTAGCTTGCTTGGCACAAGCGGAAACCTGCTTGCAGCACGCAGCCTGAAGGCTGTACTCTAAACGGTTTTCGTTTGTAAGTTTGTTTTCGGTTGTATTTAGGACTTATTGCGAACGAATCTTCCCTGATAAAGCGGCACTAAGCCAAAATCTTCCTACCGAAGGCCATGCGGATACGGCCGGCGAAAACCAGTTCGCCGGTGCTATCCGTCCTTGACGACATATTCCGGGTAAAGCTTCTTCATGCAGTTCGGGCAGCAGCCGTGGGAAAAGTCCGCGTTGGTGTGCTTATGAATATAGACCTCGATCGGTTGCCAGGTCCCAAATGCATCACGGATGTTCTTGCAGGAAATACAGATGGGCAGAATGCCCTCCAGGGTGCGGACTCGCTGCAGTGCTTCCCGCAGCTGCGCATTGATCCGACGAAGCTCCATCAGATCGCCATGCCGGGCAACGGCCAGCTCCACTGCCCGGTGCAGGCTGGCGGCGCTGGGCGGCTTGACCAGATAAGCCCCGACGCCGGCTTCCTTTGCCGCGGCGAGAAATTCGTCCGATTCATAGGCGGTCATGATGACCACCGGTATCGGATTTTCGTCGCGCAGCCGCCGGGCCGCCTCCAGGCCGTCCATGCGGGGCATCTGGATGTCCAGGATCGCCAGGGTCGGTTTCGTGCGGCCAATGACCTCCAGCGCCATTTCGCCGTCGCTGGCGGTTCCGGCGACCACATACCCCGCTTCCCGCGCCGTGGACTGAATGTCCTGGGAAATGATGTATTCGTCCTCGGCAATCACCACGGAAATAACATTTCTCTCATTCATGGGCGGACTCCTGATGGGGCATGGAATGCATCCGGATGCGGGTCACCGCGCCCCCGTCATTGCTGAAGGTAACACTGCCATACAGACTCTGCTCGACGATCCCCTTGACCAGCCGGAGACCCGTGCCCCAGAGCTCCTCATTCCCGTCCAGCACGGCCTGAGGATACCCGGGGCCATTGTCGCCATAGCGGATTTCCAGCTCGCCTTCGCAAAGGGATATTTCGACAGCAACGGCCAGGCTATCTGTAGTATGGCCGTATTTCGAAGTATTGGTGGCCAGCTCGTTGATTACCAGGGCCAGGTTGTGGGCCTGGGAGGATTCTACGGCGGCATCGGAAGGAGCGATGGCGATTCCGGGATTTTTCTCCCTGGGCAGGGTATCGGAAACGATCTGCAGACAAAGGTCGCTTATGCGGATCGCGCGCCACTCGCTTTGGGAGAGCATCGAGTGAACTCTGCTCAGCGTCTTCACCCGGCTTTCCAGTTCTCCGATCATTTTTCTGCGGGGACTGTCTTTGAGTTTGGAGACCTCCAGGTGAATCATCCCGACAATCAGGGCAAGATTATTCTTGACGCGGTGGTTGACTTCCTGGAGAAGGACTTTCCGCGAATCGGCCAGGGTCTTCAGCGCCAGCTCCATTTCCTTTCGGCGGGTGATGTCGGCGTGGGTTCCGATCACCCGAAGCGGCTTTCCGTCTGCGGCCCACTCGATCACCCTGCCGCGATCCAGGATCCATTTGAAGCTGCCGTCCCGGCAGAGCAGCCGGTGCTCATTGACATAGACCTCGGTCTCTCCGCGGAAATGACGGCCCAGGTCTTCGTAGCACTTCCCCTTGTCGTCGGGGTGCACGCGTGATTCCCACTCGGAGAGGGAATTGCCGATTTCCGATTCGGAATAGCCCAGCATTTCCTTCCATCTCCGGGAAAAGAAGACCTGGTTGCTGACGGCATTCCAGTCCCAAAGGCCGTCGCCCGAACCTTCCAGGGCGAATTGCCATCGGGCTTCGCTGTCGTGCCAGGCTTTTTCGGCCTTGACCCGGGCGGAAATATCGTGGGCCAGGGCAAACATGACCTTTTTCCCGTTCCACTCATACGGGCCGCCCACGATTTCCACGGGAAACACTTCCCCGTTTTTTCGCTTATGGTAGCGAAGCGGAATAAATATGGTTCCCGACCGAATGGCTTCTCCCGTCGACTGGTCGGATGCCTCGTGCTCCACGGTGATTTCATGGATGGTCATGCCGGAGAGCAGCTCGCTTCGCGCGTATCCATAGACTCTTTCATAGGCCCGGTTGGCATCCAGAAATCTCAGCGTCTCGAGATCGAAAAGGCAGATCGCATAGATTTCGTTTTCAAAGACGATCCGGAATTTATCGTTGCTGGTCTGCAGTTCGGCGGTTCGCTCGGCCACTGCCGATTCCAACACATGGCCGTGGTTTTTCAGGACGTTGATCTTGTCGCGCAGCGTCTCGGAAGTCTTCTTGAAATTATGGACCAGGGAGTCCATTTCCTGCGAATCCGGGCAGGGCCAGTCGATTTCTTCCCCCGCTTCGATCTTCTGGGGAATGTCCATGCTGATTCGCGCCAGATCCCTCGCCGGCCTGGCAAGATGCCGGCTCATCCAGAAGGAAACCCCGCCGGTGGCGAAAAGGAGGAGAAAGATGGCCCCCATATTAAAGGTAGTTCGGTCGTATATGCTCTGCTGCAGAGGCGCCAGCGGGCCTTCTGCCAGAATCGTCCAGCCGGTCGCTTCGATGGGGGTCCTGGAAAAAAAGAGAGCCTCCTGCCAGATCCGCATGACCGAAATATTTTTTTCCGACTTGGGCAGGTAAAGGAACACTCCGCGGATAATTTCTTTGGTTTCCGGTGTCGGTACCAGCCGGAAGGGTGCCAGCACTTTTCGCGCCTGATTGGTCGAGACAATGATCTGGCTGTGTCTGTCCAGCACGGTGATCGTCGTTCTGCTGCTCTCCGCCAGTTCCCGGATGAGAATGCCCATTCGCTCCAGGTTGACCGCACCGAGGCCAAAACCGATCAGGCGGCCGTCCAGAATGACCGGCGTGCTGATGGAGAAGATCGGTTGAAACACCCCGCCCCTCCCCATGAATACGTCGGAGATGACCTGCTTCTGCGTCTCCTTGAGCGAACGGAACCAGTCCCGGTCCGAAAAGAGAAGCCCGATGGTCGATTCGCCGCGCTCGTTGACCATCGGGTCAAAGGCCAGGGTAGCCGACGTGCCGTCGGCCACGAAAACATTGTGAAAATCGGGGTAGAGGCGATGAATGCTGCTGACCTCTCTCTGCAGCGCCGGTGTTCGGGTGAAGCCTGCCTCCCGGCCTTTTTCCGCCAGGTACTCGGTAGCCCGGAGGTGCTGGTCCAGCCACTGGGAAAGGAGCCAGTCCGCTTCCTGCCCGACCTGTTTGACCTTCACGGCCAAGGCCTCTTCCGAAATCCGGATATCTTTCTGGTTCATGTAGATCAGCCCGCCGATGCAGGGGATCAGCAGGAGGAACGCCATGGATTCAAAGAGAATCTGGGCATGGCTGCGGACCGGCCTGGCCGGAAGACGCAGATGCTTCCAGAAGGGCAGGTAGTGCAGCAGAACGCTGGCCAGGGCGGCATTGCTCACCCCGTTCAGGGACTGCTTCATGGCAATGAAGACGGAACTCGGCAGGCCCAGGTTCATGACCCCGTAATAAAAAAGAAAAACCAGTGGCGTTCCCAGGATCGCCCAGTAGGAAAGGTCAATGCGGATGATTGGCAGGGTCGGTTTCCTGTTTCGAACCAGGGAAAACCAGAGGGCCTCGCATCCGAAAATGAGGATGGCGTAAGGGTGATTCCAGAGGATGAAGGTGTAGGCGGCCCCTGCCAGGAACGCAGGGATTCCCCAGAATGGCCCCAGGAGGACAATGGCGATCAGGCCGAAAACGCTCCCGAACAGAAAGTCGATGTTGAACCCGACGGCAAGGGAAAAATAGTTACCCAGGAGGCTTAATGCCGAAAAGGCAATAAGCCAGCCAAGACGGTATTTCATGGAAAAATACCTCGCGGACCAACGGGACGGATCATCTGTTTCCCCTTTCAACCGATGCTTTTTCCTGCCGGGTTGGATTTTAACGGATAAAGGAGAAATTTTCCGCTCCGGCTGATTTTGTTTTTTCGCCGGAAGAAATAAATGGAAAAAGGAGAGCCCGCTGCGGAAACCTTTGGTGCGGCGTTTCGTATTACCACAATGTAGGCTTATTAGGGGCTGCTTCCCAGGGAGGTTTTCTCCTGAGGGCGGCCGTAAAACGGGCCTGACAAAAGGACAAGGAAATGAAAGAGAAGAGCACAGACAAGCGTCTTCTCCATTCCCGATAAACAAGACGAATCGGCAGGCGGGTCCTGCGGCCCGCTCTGCTTTTCATGAAGAAGGGATCGATATGAAGAATGCAGCACGTATGGTTTTCGCGTTGTTGTTTGCCGTGGTCGCCGGGGTCGGGGCCTCCGCCGCACCGATGATTCTCAATTTTGATGCTCCGGACGACTTTTATGCCGGCGGAAGATCCTATCCGGCCGGAAAGTATGAAGTGGAAGCCAAGCCGGGAAGCTCGAGCCTGCTGTTGCTACGCAACCGGGAGGACCAAAGCGTTCAGGGGACTGTGCCGGTGATCAGCCGCGTCGCCCCCAAGGCGGACCTCACCGGGCGCGTGGTTTTTGACCAGATCGACTCCCGGCACACCATCAGCGGGATTTATCCGCCGAACGGCGACGGATTCCTTCTGGCGGTGGCCAGGAAGCCTCGCCCCGAAAAATAAGTGAGGACCGCCGGCAGCGAAGCGGCTGTTTCTCCACTTTTCCAACCCCCGGACCGCCCGGCAGAATGCCCCCGGGCGGTTTTTTCTTTCCGGCGCCGTTTCCCCGGGTGTGGATAACCTGCTTTCCCTGCAAGCCAATCAAGGACACCCGTCTGCCTGTTGGCGAAAGCGCATGTCCTCTGGTTTGATTTTCGTCCGGCGCGCGGCAGGGGCTTCCGTCGGAGGCCGATATTGTTTCATCCTCGGGCTTTCTGCCTCAACCGGCGGTAAAGCCAGGTCCTGGACAGATCCCAGTCACGCCATACGGTGTCGGCAGAGACGTGCAGGACTTCAGCGCTCTCCTCCAGACTCAGGCCGCCGAAGAAGCGCAGCTCCACCACCTTGACCTTGCGCGCATCGACTTCCGCCAGCTCCTTCAGTGCCTCGTCCAGGTCCAGCAAATCGGCATCCGGTTCGGGCGAAAGGCAGGCCGATTCCTCCAGGTCCACCCGACGCATGGCGCCGCCGCGCTTCTGCGAGCGGCAGGAGCGGGCGTAGTCCACCAGAATGCGACGCATGAGGTTGGCGGAGATGGCGAAAAAATGGGCGCGGTCCTGCCAGCGCAAATGGCCGGCATCGATCAGCCGGAGGTAGGCCTCGTTGACCAGGGCGGTGGTCTGCAGCAGATGGCCGTCCGGCTCGCGAGCCATGTGGCGGCGGGCCAGGCGCCGCAGTTCGTCGTGCACCAGCGGCAGGAGCCGTTCCAGGGCGGAGGATTCGCACCGGCACCAGGCTTGCAGCAGTCCGGTAATTTCGTGCGTCGCAGGCGATGCCATCGGGCTCTCCCGGTGCGTGAGCGAAAGTCCCACGTATGCGGCTATTATAGCCTCCTGCCGAAAAGACTTCCAAATCGGCATGGTTTTTTTATACGACCCGCTATGAAATTGTCCGCCTGGACTGATCGCATGTGCACCGTCGCCATTGACCCCGCCTTTTCGATTGGCTACAATCGGATTCTAATCCTAGGGTGGAGGAATTATGATGTGTCGGAAAATCAACTCGCTTGCCTGGCTGCTGTTGGCCGTAATGCCTCTTTTTCTTTGCGCCTCGATCCGGGCCGCAGAAAAAGCCGGGAAACCCAACCTCATTCTCATTCTTGCCGACGATCTGGGTTTCGAAACGATCGGGGCCAATGGCGGCACCAGCTACCGAACGCCGGTTCTCGACCGCCTGGCGGCGACAGGAGTACGCTTCACCAACTGTTTTGTACAACCGCTTTGCACTCCGACGCGGGTGCAGCTGATGACCGGAAAGTACAATGTCCGAAATTATATTCGCTTCGGATATATGGATCCCCGGGCGGTTACCTTTGCCCAGGTGCTCAGGAAGGCAGGCTACAGCACCTGCATCACCGGGAAGTGGCAGCTGGGCGCGGATAAGGAGCTGCCGAAGCAGTACGGATTCGACGAGCATTGCCTTTGGCAGCATACCCGCCGCCCTCCGAGATACGCCAATCCGGGCCTGGAGGTGAATGGAGCAGAAAAGGATTTCCACAGCGGCGAGTATGGTCCTGATCTGATCAGCGACTATGCCCTGGATTTCATAACCCGCAAAAAGGAAGGGCCTTTCTTTCTCTATTACCCGATGATCCTGACCCACGACCCCTATCAGCCGACTCCCGACAGCCCGTCCTGGGATCCGAAGAGGGTCGGGGAAAGCTCCGGACGGGACGAAAAAAACTTCGCCGACATGGTGGCTTACATGGATAAGCTGGTCGGGAAGGTGGTGGATAGGCTGGAATCGCTCGGGATACGCGACAACACCCTGGTGATTTTTGTCGGCGACAACGGCACGGGCAAAGGCACCCGGTCCATGATGGGCCGACGGCTGGTAATCGGCGGCAAGGGGACCACGACGGAAACCGGGATGCACGTTCCGCTGATCGCCAGCTGGCCGGGTAAAGCGGCTGGCGGAAAAACGATCGGGCGGCTGGTGGACAGCACCGACTTTCTGCCGACGCTGATCGAAGCGGCATCCGTCCGGCGGCCCGCCGATAAAACCATGGACGGCCGAAGCTTTTTGCCCCAGATCCTGGGGAAAAAAGGACCTTCCCGAGACTGGATTTATTCCTGGTACTCGCCGCGGCAGATTTACGACCTGAAGGCCCGCGAATGCGTCTTCAACGAGCGATTCAAGCTCTACCGCTCCGGAGAGTTTTTCGATCTGCAGCAGGATCCGGAGGAAAGGAATCCGCTGCCGGCGGCCGCATGGCAGGGTGATGCGGCCAGGGCCGCCAGGCTGTTTCAGGGCGTTCTAAGCCAATATCAACAGGAAAAGGTTCGGCCGGAAGAGCTGGATCGCATGGCCGAGCAGGCTCTTCAAGGGAAAAAGGCCGTCCGGGAGTAATGGCAGGAAAAAATCCGCTGCGGCGCCAAAGAGGCAAAAGGCCGGACGATCTCCTCGCCCGCGGTGCCTGCGGAAGCGGGCGAGGACGGCTGCATACGAGAGGAGTTGAGCCAGGCCCGTGGATCCGATTCGCCTGCTACGGCAGGTGAAAAAACAGGGGGGCATCCTGCGGGAGCGGGAATGCCGGGCGCCGGCCGGCATCGGAATTCCATTGGCAACGGGCATGCGGAGGAACCAGGGCGACGATCCTGCCGCAGGCTCCCGGCCGGGGCGAATTCGCCTCCGTCAGGGTCGCCTCCATCGGCTGCCAGCCGATATCGGGGAGAAGCTGCCCGTCGGCGATGTCGGCCATGAGCCGCGCATTGATGATCCTGGCGACCGTGCAGCGGCTCTCGTCACGGGCCAGGGGGTCGCCCGAACAGGCGCGGGCCCGGGAGGCGCAGCCGCCGGCGCAGGTATCCACCATAAAGCACTCCCGGCATGCAGGGAGTGCGTACCCGGAGCGGCTCTGCAGATGCGCTTCCCGATCCGGCCAGGTTTCCATGGACCCGTCTGCCCGGCAGCGCCCGACAAGGAATGGGTTGTCGGAGGGGGGACCGGATCCGGCTTCGGGGCAGGCGGAGAGAAAGCCGTCCGGGGTGACGGCGCGCAAGCCGGTCTGGGCACCGCAAAAGCGGCCGTCGCCGACCCGGGTATGAGACCAGGCGGAGGTGCTCAGCCGGACACCGTTTCGCAGGGCATAGCCGAAGGCATCGAGAAATGCCTCCGCAAAGTCCGTCGGGTCGGGAGGGCCGTCGATCAGGCCGGCTCCCCGGCCCCCTAGGCCGGCTCCCTCTACCTGAACATGGTGAATTCCCAATTCCGCGGCATCCTCGACAAGATCGCGCAGTCTGCCAACCCCGCTGCGGGTGACCGTGGCCCGGGTCGCGACGCGCTTGCCGGCCTTGAGCAGCGCCCGAAGATTGGCAACCACCCGGGTGCGGCTGTTCCTCCCGGAGGCGGTGGGCCGCTGTGTTTCCTGGCACGGACCATCGTAGGAAACCGCCACTCTCCATTCCGGCTCCAGCAGGGCGCGCAGCACCCGCGCGGAGAACATGCCGTTGGTGATGGTATAGGCCGATGGGGCTATGCCGCGCTGCCGGGCGCAGTCGCGGAACCGTTGCCAGGCAGCTGCCATAACCGCGAAATTGGAGGTGGGTTCGCCGCCGCCGTGAAAGCTGAGCTGCACGGTTTTCACCGGCTCATGGAGGGAATGAAAGAAGGCGTCCACCGCCCGGATCGCCCGGGTACGGCTCATTCGCAGGCCGGCTCCCGGTCCGGAGTCGGCATAACAGTAAATGCATTTCAGGTTGCAGCGGGTGGTGGGGTACAGCAGGAGGCTTTGTCTGTGCAGCGTTCGGCAGGGCAGCGCGTGGACCGGGTCGGGCGAGGACGCGTCGACCAGCACGCCCGTCCGGCAGAGCAGGGAAAAGAAGTAGGCCGCGGGTCGGGAGAGCCCTGCTCCGACGACATCCGACAGGCGCCGCGGATGTGCAAATTCCTTCAACAGATTGCTCAGGCCCGGGGAGGCGGCCAGGTAGGTGAGAGGTACCGCCGAGGTGTGAAAGTAGGAGCGGCCGGAAAATTCAAACGGCCGCAACCGGTCCGAAAGCCGCAGCGGCTGCGTAATCCGGCCTGCTTCCGATCCGTCCGCAGGGCTGCCCGCCGTCATGAGGTCGTCCCCCGATATTCCCCGGCTTCTCTCGCCGCGAATCCTTTGGTGATCAGCACCTCGACCTCCAGGCGCATCCCTCCCGCAGCGAAGAGAATCCCGGCTTCCTCCAGGAACTGCTGCCTGAAGCTTGCCAGCCGGTTCCGGTCCAGAGGGGCCAGGAGGCTGCGGAATCCCGAATTCCAGACGACGTCCCAGTACTGGCCGGTGTCCTCCAGAAAATAGCCGAGATCGTGATTCGATACGGTAGCTCCCGTCAAACCGGCCGTTGCAAATAAAGCCGCATTCAGTTCGGCCGTGCCGAGCCGCAGCCAGCCGGGGGGCGATATTGGCAGGCCGAACTTGCGGGCCTGCGAGGTCATCAGCTGCATCAGGCGGGAGAGGGAGCCGACGCGCAGGTTCGTCGTCACCACCGCTCCTCCGGGCTTGACTTTGGAAGCGACATGACGGAGCGCTGCGGCCATGTTTTCCTCGAAACAAAGGGAAAAGGAACAGTTGGCCGCATCGAAGGTATGGTCGGGAAAATCCAGGGCTGTCATGTCCATCTGCCGGAAGGCGATATTGGCAATTCCTGCCTGACGGCACTTTGCCTCTCCCCTGGCCAGCATTCCTTCGGAGATATCCACGCCGGTGACCAAGCCGCATGGCAGGTGGGCCGCCATGGCTATGGCCGGTATGCCGGTGCCGGTGGCGGCGTCCAGTACCGTTTCATTCCCCTGAAAGACGAAAACCCCGGGCAGAAGATCGGCCGCCGTGCGGAAAAAGCGCAGCGCCGGGCAATCATACCCCTCTGCCGCCAGGTTGAAAGTCGCCCGGCAGAGCCGTTTTCTATCTTCTTCCTTCATGAACTCCGGCATTGGAAAGCGGGGGCTTGTAGATCCGGCCTGCGGTGTCATGGCAATCGGGCAGGATGCAGGAAAACGGCATGCTTCGCCTGTTACGGCAATTGAGGGGCGCAATTGCCCCAGCAGATGTCGGTTCCTCCGGCAACCAGTTCGAGGGCATCGTCGGTGAGCTCTCCGCCGGTTCCGGCTGCGGGAATAACCAGGTGCAGGTGGGCCAGGGTTTCCTCGTGGACCTCGATGGTGACGGCTTCCGGCAGAGGGATGCTGATCAGGCCCTGGACCGTGGCGCGGGGGTTTTCCTTCAGGTTTTTTCGGAAATCGGGATCGGCGGCCAGGCGTTCACGGATCAGGCTGTCCAGCTCGGTGCGGGTTAAAACGGCCATAAAACTCCTTCTTCAACAATTAAGAGATGGAATAAAGGAATGATTCTCAGAGGCATGCAGAAAAAGAAATCGGAAGAAAAGCGGCGAAGGATTAAGCGATTTGTTTTTCTTCATCCCGTCAGTCTATGACGAGTGCGGGTCGAAAATCAAGAAAAAAGGGACGGCGGTTAGGAACAGGGGATCTTTCCCCGGGCCAATTTTTCTCTTCAACCGGCGGTTGTCTTCCTGGATCAGGGCGATCGCTGCAGCGGATGGCGGTCCGGCCGAAGCGACCGGGGGAGCCGTTTCCCAGGTGCTGTCCCAAGGCACCTCGAGGCACCACTTTTTCCTTAATTCGGGGGAGATATGCATGATCAGGATAATTCTGCTTTGTTTAAGACTGCCATAAAGCGTTCTATCTCATTCGTAATCATGAATAGGCTGCTCCTGTTTGTTTCCTCGGGAACCCAGGCCTGGTGGAATGCCTGGTGCTTTATCGGTTTGAATGTCGTATGGATCGGTACATGCACGGGTTCTTTTTTTCAAGAAAAATCCGGACCTTCTCAAAGAGCGTATTTCGCAAAAGAGAAAATTAAATCGTAGGACAAAGTTATGGTCCCGTTACTGGCATTCTTCCTGCCCATGCTGATGCTGGTCACCTGCGGTATCGACAAGAGGTTTGAAATTACCCGAACTCTGCCTCCAGCCGCCTCAATGGCTGCCATTATTTCATGACCTTGAAGTCATGGGCCACGCCGCCTGCCAGCCGTCCCACCGACTCCATCTTCTGAGCCTGATTCAACTGCGCCTGGAGCCTCTCCCGCTCCTCCTCATTTCGCTTGCGCTCGGTAATATCGGTCGCAATCCCCTGCCAGAGCGTGCTCCCATCCGACTCGCGAAGGGGCATGGAGTGGCCTTCGATCCACAACTCACCGCGAACGGGATGGAGCACACGCCATTCTTGATGCCAGGAACTGCAGTGATCACCTCGAGTCCGGTCTATTCGGGAAGGCTCTGATCCAACAGAAGAACCAGGCAAGGATCTGCGGCAACCCGATCCATAGCCTCCGTACCGCAAGCGACGCCACGGACATCGAATCCTGCCTGGCCGAGTGCTTTCACCGTCAATTTGAGCAGATCGGGATTATCTTCCATCACCAGGACTCGCCTGGCTGATTTCCGATTGGGAGAAAAGGGTGTTCTCATTTCGATTTGGGTCAAAGGGAAAGAACCGTTTCAATCGGGCCGATTATCCTTTCCGATTTATTGAACAAAGCCCGGATTATGTCTTTCCGTTGATATTCGGTATCTGAACGACCGATAGAAAAAGCCCCAATTGCCGAATACAATGAACGAAGGATTCATATTCCACTGGTTTGGTAATGTAATTGTTGCATCCCAAGGCGTGACATCTCTGTACTTCACGAGGATCATCCGTGGTGGTAATCATAATCACAGGCATTTTGCGCAGTTCCGTATCGGCCTTCACCAGGGCCAGGACCTCCGTCCCATCCATTTTGGGCATACGAATATCAAGCAGGAGGATGTAGGCGGCTTCTTTTTTACGGTGCGGTCCCGGTCCCCGGAAAAACAGAAAATCAACAATCTCCTGGCCATCCTGGAAACGAAGTATCGGGTTGACGATACCTGCCCGGGACAGGTTTTTACCGATTAGGTCCGCGTGGCCGGAGTCGTCCTCGGCCAACAGAATGATTACTTCCTGATTCATGGTTCGCTCTCCTTTGTTTCTCCTCCCGTTCCCGGGCGGGGGCAAGGGAGGGAGACGTAAAACCGGCTGCCCACGCCCGGTGTGGAATCAACCCGTATTTCGCCATCAAGGCGGTTCAGAATCTGGTGCACAATCGTCAATCCAAGCCCCTCGCCATCGGTTTTGGAAGGGTTGAGCCGATGGAACAGCTCGAAAATCTTCTCCTGATGTTCCCGAAGGATGCCGATACCATTGTCCTCAACGCAATAAACCGAGCGGCCCTGCTCGATGCGCCCGTGAATCCGAATGGCTCCCGGACGTCCGGGGGTTAGGAACTTGAAGGCATTGCCGAGCAGATTTGCGAATACCTGAGTCACCTGAACCGAATCGCCCCAGCAGGGCGGCAGATCGCCGATCTGCAAGTCGGCGCCGGATTTTCTGGACTGAAATTCCACCGAGGAGGCCACGCCGGCGACAAGGTCGTTCATGTCGACGATCTGGAACCGCAGTGCAGCGCGACCGCAGCGCGAAAGTTTCAGCAACCCCTTCAGCAAAGCGTCCATCTGCCTGGTGCTTTTTCGGATGTGACCAAGGGCAGAGCCAATTTCCGGCAATTCCTTTTGCAGAACCGGATCGATTCCGTTCGGATTTTCCGACCGGCAATCGAGAGCTTTTTGGATTTCTTCCACGGAGTATTCGATTTCCTTGCTGAACCCGTCCACGTTTACCAGCGGCGATCGCAGGTCATGAGAGGCAACATAGACGATTTGTTCGAGTTCCTTGTTTTTTGCAGCGAGCATTTTCTCCGCCTGCTTTATGGCAGTGATATCGGCAGTGATCGTGGCAAACCTGTTTTTCCCCGGGGAAACCACGGAAATAAAGAAGTGTTTTTCCATCGCGGCATAGTAGGTTTCGAAAGCATGAGGTTCTCCCGTCACGGCTACCCGGCTGTATGTCTCCAGGTAAGGAGGCTCGGCTGAGGCATACAAATCGGTGGCTTTTCGTCCTAAAACGGATTCCCGGGGCATGCCGGTAATTTGGGTGAAGGCACGATTACAGTCGGTAATGCGATAGTCGACCGCTCGCCCATGCGCGTCGAAAAGCAGTTCGTGAAGTACGACCATCTCCGTCATGGAAGCAAATAGCGCGCTCAGTTTCTGTTCGCTCTCCCGCAGCGATTCTTCGGCCCTTTTCCGCTCCGTGAGATCCAGAATGATCGCCGCGAAAAAGGAAGGGGTCCCTTTCAACAGCTGCAAGTGGACTTCTACCGGATACAGGCTGCCGTCTTTGCGCTGGTGGTTTGTGGCAAATTCCACCGCGGCTTGCCTTTCCTGCCGTAACGGAGCAACCAGCCTGGCAAACGACTCGACGGTATGCTCCGGTTTGATGTCCAGCGGCGTAAGAAACCGCAACTCTTCCATCGAATATCCCAGGTTTCGGCGTGCGCTGCGATTCACCTGGACAAAGCGAAGGTTCTCAGCGTCGAAAATGTAAATTTCGTTGCGAGACTCTTCCACAACTCGGGCCAGGCGTCCCTGTTGCTCCAGGGCGTCATTATGATCGGTAATGTCTTTGCCAAAGACGGAGATTCCAAAAATCCGGTCGTCCCGGGCCAGCAGGCGAAAGTTCAGGTTCAGAATTCTCGTGCCGGTGGAAATCCGATATTCCTGTTCGTAGGGCCCCTCCTGCAACACGCGCCGGTAGGAGGTCTGCCAGAATCGGATCCATTCCTCCTTTTCGGGATGCAGCTCTTCCAGGCTCATGCCTGCCCGAACATGGATCCCATACTCCTGCCGGAAATGGTCCTGAACGGCCCGGTTCCAGGAAAGAAGACCATATGTCTCCGAGTCGACCGCCCAGATAAAGTCCGCGGTGCTATCGATAATCGACTTCAGCACCACCCGGGTCTTTTCAATTTCGGCTTCGGCTCGCTTTCGTTCGGATATATCCCGGGCAATGGCGCAATTGTATTTTTCCCCATTCCATTCCACGCAATTGACCGTCACCTCCACCGAAATGGACCTGCCGTCTTTGGTGCGGTGCTCCGTTTCGATTACAAAAGAATTCCGTGTCAGAATCTCCTGCCAGTGTTCCTGCCATTTTGCGGGGTCGAATTGCGGGTCGATATCGAATACCGTCATTTCGAGCAACTCTTCCCGGGAATAGCCCAGGTTGCTGGAAACGGCACGATTGGCGTAGACCAAACGGGCATGCCGATCGATCCAGAAAACGCTGTCGGTAATACTGTCTAGGGAGTGGCGTAGCGGCTGGAAGGCACTTTCCGGGATCATCTTGTCTTCATTCATGCGGGTAATTTATCGGGTGAATTCGGGATAGAGTTTTTTTATGCACTCCGGACAGATACCGTGCGAAAATTCCGCTTCGGAATGGTCGCGAATATAGGATTCGATCTGGTTCCAGAAACCTTGAACGTCCCGGATTTTTTTACAGCTGGAGCAGATAGGGATTAGTCCCCGTAGAACCTTTAACCGGCCATGAGCGGCCTGGAGATCCTCGAGCGTTTTTTCCAGTTTTTCATAGGTCCGCGCATTTTCGAGGGCCAGCGCACACACCTTCGATACCGTTATCGCCAGGTTGAGGTAGTGGGTCCGGTACTGAGGAAAGGCAATTCCTTCTACCTCCAGGATACCAAGCGTTCCTTCCGCATCGCTGATGCGCAGCAAAAACCCTTCCTGGGAGTCTGTCCATGAATAATTTTCCTTCAGCCGACACAGACGGTCTATAACTTGTTCACGGTCGTCCCGATGGAGAGGATAGCAGTAAACTCCAGCCGGCAGTCCTTCCTCCAGCTTCAGGTAATTTAGGCGCATCGGAGCGAAAAGCATGAAAAAAAACTGGCTGATGGAATCGATGACTTTGGCTTCGCTTTTTTCTCTGGCCAGACTGCCGATCAGATCGAAAATAACCGCGTAGTCGGCTAATTTCCGTCTTTCCTGCGCCAGAGCCTGTTCCGTGGTCTGCTTTTCCTCATCCGACCGCCACTCCAGAATCGCATTCGAAAGAGTAAGTTTCATGAGATCCAGTCCAACCGGTAAAATCTGCCACGGTAAGGAAACAAAGTCGGCGAATTCCTTCAGGGAACAGGAGCTGTGTTTCTCCCCCATCGTGTCCAGCAGAATCAAACCAGTCGCGGATTCTCGGAAAAAGCTTCTGGCGGTATCCTGATCGAATCCCCATTTCCGGATTCGATCCCGCCAATTCCGGAGCCACCCGGGAGTTAATAAATAGGCACCTTTCTGTAAAAAATCATCAAGCAATGCTTTGTGCAGAAGAGGTTCGAAGCAATGGGAGAAGATCCGGGATTGGCAATGGTGCCATTCCGGGAAGGTTTTCCCCAGGGCGGCCACGCAATGGCCGCCAAAAATAAGGATCCGGCTATACTTCGTGTCTTTGACGGGGAGGGCCGGAGAAAAATCCTCGAAGCAAATCGGGGGTCTTCCGCAGTTGGCGGGGTAGGCTACCAGATCCACATCTTCCTGCTCTTTGAGAAGAAAGGCCGCCTCCGGCAGAAGATTTTCGCAAACAGCGATGCAAAGCCGACGGCTAGACATCGCAATCCGGAAGTTTTATTGGATAATGGCCCCAGCGGTGAACGGCATCGGAGATTGCCAACAGGATTTCTTCGGATACCTGAAAGGGAATTTCCCCGTGGTTGTCCGACAGAATGAACCCGCCTCCGCTCCCGGCCTTGGCAATCGCTTCTTTTACCGCCGCGGTCGCCTGGGCGGCCGTCCACCGTCGCATTTCAATCCCATTCAGATTGCCAAGAACCGTCACTTTGCCTTTGCAGGCATTTTTCACGGTCGCCAGGTCTTCCTTGGCGCTTACTCCAATGACGGCGGTTCCGGTTTGGATGAGGTGCTCGGCTATCGGCAACATGCGCCCCGAGGCCATGTGGGTAGCGGTTGGCCCCTGGATGCGAGCCAGAGTATTTTTTGCCACCCGGAAGCCGGTTTTCAGGTAAAGAGTGCGAGGTATAATCGTTGCGGAAGATACCGGATCGAAGTAGCAGATTGCCGTAGCTCCGCAAGACAGTTGGGCATTCGCCCAAGCGACGCAGAACTCTTCGTTGACCCGCATTAGCTTTTCAAACAGATCCGGCCTTTGATCGATCAGGTCGAGATAGGCGTCGAATCCCATTTGCATAACCGGCAGGGAAAAAGGTGACAGGACCACTCCGATAACCGGCGCTTCCGTTCCGATTCTCCCCTTAAGGATTTCCGTGGCCTTCAATACCTTGGCGAGCTGTGGGCTGCAAGCCACTGCGGGGGGCTCGAGGGTCAAAATATCTTCCGGCTTTCGGATGATGGGCTCTCCG
>CAINFC010000153.1 GCA_903847975.1 uncultured Acidobacteriota bacterium
AGATTGTGGCCCGGCACGTGAGTGCCGGGTTGGGGTAGGAGCAACCCAAGTCCCATCGGGACGGCAGAACAAAATGAAATTTCGACTTTTTGCCGGGTTATCTTTACTGACAGCCCGGCAAAAAGTACTGAAAAGACCTGAAGGGGCGAAATGATTCCAGCCCGGGGCGAAGCCTCTGGAAGCGATGTTGTATTGCATGTCGAGCCCTGTAAAGGCGGACTAATACAAAAGAGCAAATGGATTCAGGCCTCCCCTATGGAATTGCTTGACATGCCTGTTCGGGCCTTCTATAATCAACACATCTGAAAAAGCATAGGTCCGTTCGTTCATTCACTGATTTCCTACGGAGGGTGTATGAAGTGTCGGCTTGTTTTCACGTCCTTTCTTCTATTGGTTTCGGTCGGAACCGCCATTGCCCAAACCAGCCAGCCGGAAGCGTCTACCGTGCAGCTGGCCCCGATCGTCGTCACGATCGCCGGATGGGATACCGGAATTACGGTCATTAATCCGAACTCCCAGTCCCTCAAGTTGACCAGTTTCGTCTTTACGTCAACCACGGGAGAAATCAAAGCGATTGCCGGGAAAAGCTATGATGTCCCGCCCTTCGGCCGATTCTCCAAGCTGGCCTCCGAGGTCATCGGCAGCGGATTAAACGGATCCCTGAAGCTCAGCGTGGTCGGTCCGGGAGCCAGGAAAGCGCTGGTGTACCAGGCGATCTATTCCAGCGACATGTCTTCGGTCGATACCATACCCGCCCAGGTTCTGGCATCGAGCTCCCCCACCTCCTCCTTTGTCGGCGGGACGCTGGAGGGCGTTTTCACTTTCGAGTATTGGGGAACGGGTCTCTATGACTTTTACACCATGGGCAGCGGTTCCGGCACGCTGAGCAGTCTGGAGGCGGTCAAGATTTATACCAAGCATACGCCTTTGATCTCCGGGCAGCTGGCCGATGGAACCTTCCGGATTGTAACCGCCAAGGGCGATGAAATCCGGGGAAAGTACACGGGACAGGCGGCGAAAGTTTCTTCGAGCGCCCCCCAGTATATGGGAAATCCTGTTTTCGTGGTCACCGGGGGCACCGGCCGCTTTGTCCATGCCAGCGGCACACTGAATGTCATCTTCCAGGAGACGGAAGATTGGGTGACCTGGGTCTGGCCGGTAACCTGGACTCTGGCCGGGACCATCGATTACTAACCGGGCGTGTCCGGCCGGCTTCAGAACGGGGCGGGGACCGCGCTCAGGAAACTGCCGGAGGCGTCGCCGAACAGCTGGAAGGCCAGGACCGGTTCCGTGGCCTGCAGGGAGAGATAGCCTCCGGCCTGGCTGGAAAGAGTGCCGATGCCGGGCAGCCCGGAGAGCAGGCCTACATATTTTTTCCCGGCTCCCAGGGAAACGCTGACCTCATTGCCGTTCAGGTCGCCGTTGCTTTTGCAGATCCGGAAGGTGACCTGGGCGGATTGAGCCGTGGGGTTGAGCACGGCGATCCCCGTCCAGTAGTCCACGCCGCCCACCGGGCCGTTGGCCACCTGGCCAAAGGTATATTCCCGGGATCCTTCGGCGGGCAGCGGCAGAAAGGATTCGTAATGGCTGTCGGTGGGGTGGCCGATGGAAATGCCGGCCAGCAGAGGATTGCCGGTCGTGCTCCGGACCAGCAGCCACCCGTCCGACGGGCCGGAAGAAGCGAGGCCCAGCTCCTCGTCGCGCAGCAGCAGCATCCCCCGCGCCGGGACCCGCGCCGTGACGGGTGAGGCCAGCGCCGCGCCGTCCGGGCCGAATGCCGACAGCAGGGCCACGGCTTCCGTCTCCCCGGGATTGACCAGGCTCACCTCGGAATAGTACAGGCCCTTGACCCGGGCCAGGTGCGGCGCATACAGCCGCGACGAGGCCCGGCTTACCAGAAGGAGGTTCACCGAGCTCAGCGCCTCGGAGTCGTAGCGGATCTGGGCGCTGCCGATCACTCCTCCGGTGGCCCGCACCCGCAGAAAGCCGTCGAAGACCGGCGCAGTGCGGAACAGCGCAGCCACATCCAGGTAGAGGCAGGCGCGCGCCGCCAGGCTGTGCGACCCTCCGTCGTAAGTCGCCGTGCCGCTGGTGCCGCTGATCGTTACGCTCACCGCCGTTTCGCCCGGGTTGGACAGGGCCAGCCGGGTGGTGTAGCCCAGCCCGCTCCGGGCGCGGGGAATGATGCCGTCCGTGGTGGTGGCGGAGATCATCGGCGCCCCGTCCATGCCCGCCAGGTAGCCTCTCGGACAGAGCTGCGCCAGGAAGAGACCCTGCATCCCCGGCTGGGAAAATTCCGCCTTGATCCAGGCGTCTGTGGCGCGGGTAAGGCCCAGCTGGGCGTCGGCCTGGAAGGCGGTCTGCCCCTGGGGCGCCAGATTGACGGTGCCGGCGGTGCCGGCGATGGCCCCGGCAGCGTCGTATCCCGTGAGCTGCACGGTGGCCTGCGACGCAGCGGGATTGACCAGGGCGATGCCGGTGGTGCTGCGGCCCGGATCGAAAGAAAGCCAGGGGAAATAGGCCGTGCGGCTCAGGGCGGTCAGGGTGCCCAGTCCGGTCAGGGTTTTCCCGGCCAGGGCGGCATGATCGGCCCCGTAGCGCCAGGCCCGGAACACCGGGTTTTTGGAGGCGTAGCCGTCGGTGATCGAATCCAGAACCCCGGTATTGGTGACCGGGTTGATATAATCCCAGACCAGCTCGCCATCCGCGGTCACTTCCAGGATCTGGCCCGCGGCCATGGAGCAGATCAGCGTGTTGCCGTTCGGCAGCCTCTGGCAGCTGGAGCCGACCGGGCTGAACAGCCCCTGGTTGCTTTTGGTGGCGAAGCTCCAGACCACCTGGTTGGAAATTTTGCGCGGGCCTTTGTGGGTGTCCCGGTCGTACTGCACCGTGGTGTAGCCGGCCTGCGGCGGGTTGACGTACTGCCCGGTGGTGCTCCCCGTGCTGTCCCGGAACGGGGATACCTGGATCACCGAGGACTGCGAAGTGCGCTCGAAAAGATACTGGCCGTTGTTGAAGATCAGGAAATTTCCGGCGCCCGACAGCCCGGATCGGATCCACTGCACGTGATTGCTTCCGCCCATCTGCTTGTTGCCGGCGGTGGCATTGGTCCAGTCTTTCAGCACCGACGGCGGATCGCCCTGCTTGTAGCGGGCCGGGTCGCCGAAGCGGTACAGGAAGTCGCCGGCCGGGCTGGCCGCCAGCGCCACGCTGCCCGAGGGATTGCCGGCGATAAAGGTGTTGCCGTGATCGATGACGTAAAATTCGCCCTGCGCCGAGTTGACGACGATCTGGTCCAGCGCCTCGTTGTAGTCCAGGGAGTTGCATTCCAGCCAGCTGGCCCGCAGCGGCCTGCCGGGCAGATTGAGGTTGATCTTCCCGGGGTAGGCGGCGACGGTCTTGCCGCTGCCCGCATAGTTGGCCCTGGAGGCGTCGGCATCCTGGATGCCGTGATCCAGGAAGGACCACTCCCAGATTACCTTGCCGCTCGTGTCCACCTCCACGATGACATCCACCCGGGCGCCGGTGTAGGGCCCCTTGGCCGGGCTGCAGCCGGCGGCAAGGGCTTCCTCGTGGGTTACGGATTTCGAGGCCAGGTAGAGGGTGGTGGCGGCCTTCAGCTTCGGGTTGTTGATTCGGATGAAATCATGGTGGGGAGCGTACCCGGCGCGGGTCTCGTAATATTCCCAGACCGGGCTCCCCTTCCAGTCCAGCTCCCGGAAGCCGGACAGGGCGTCCAGGCCGCTGCCGACGGCATCCAGCAGGTTTCCGTTCTCCAGCAGCCGGGGGTTCATCCCGATCGGCCAGGTGTGGATCACGCTGCCGCGCATGTCGATCAGGTAGGTAACCCCGCGGGCGGCAAACAGGGTGTAGCCGCCATAGGCTTTGGATTCGCTCCAGAAGCGAAGCTCCGTGGGCCGGCGCAGGGCTTCATACCCCCGGACGGCCGGGCTCAGGGAGATCAACAGGATCGCCAGGGCGGCGGCGGTCGTAACTTTGCTTTTCGGCATGATGTTCCTTCTCCTTTCCATGATGTTCCTCCGCTCGGGCGACGGCTAAGGCTTCTGGCCGGTAATGGTGCTTCCGGGCGTCAGGGTGCGGCCGGAGAGCGCGGGATGGTCGGCGCCGTAGCGGTAGGCGCGGAAGACGGAGCTGGTCATCGGGATGCTGTCGACGAACAGCGTCACGGTCCCCTTGCTGGTGACCGGGCAGATATACTCCCAGACCAGCTCGCCGCCGGCGGTCACCTCGAACAGGTGCCCTTCGGTATCGGAGCAGATCAGGGTATTGCCATTGGGCAGCCTCTGGGCGCTGGCGCCGATGTGGCTGAAGAATCCCTGGCTGCTGCGGGAAGCGTAAGACCAGACGATCTGGTTCGAGATTTTTTTAGCCGTCTTCCGGGTGTCGGAGGCCGGTTGCACCAGGGTATAGCCGGCCTCCGGCGGATTGACATAACGCGCGGTGGTAACTCCCTGGCTGTTGCGGTAGCCGTCGATTTCGAAGATATAGGATTGCGGCGTGCGCTCCGAGAGGTACTGGCCGTTGTTGAATACCATGAAATGGCCGGCCCCCGGCAGTCCGGGGCGGATCCAGTGAATGTCGTGCGAGCCGCCGATCTGCTTGTGCCCGGCGGTCGATTCGGTCCAGTCCTCCAGGATGGAGGGCGGATCTCCCTGGCTGTAGCGGGCCGGGTCGCCGAAGCGGTACAGGAAATCGCCCGCCGCGCCGGCGGCCAGGGCGATGCTCTCCTGCGGACTGCCGGCCACGAAGGTGTTGCGGTGATCGACCACGTAGAACTCCCCCTGCACGGAGTTGAGGACCACCTGCCCCAGCTCCTGGTTGTAATCCATGGAATTGCAGTGCAGCCAGTCGCTCTTCACCGGCCGGCCGGGGATGTTCAGGTTGATTTTCCCGGGGTAATCGGCGATGGTCTTTCCGCTGCCGACGTAATTGGCTTTGCTCTTGTCGATGTCCTGGACGACATGATCGAAAAACCACCACTCCCAGACGATGTTTCCCTTCAGGTCCACCTCCACCACGGCATCCATCTGGGCGCCGGTATAGGGGCCGGTGGCCGGATCGCATCCCGCGGCGATGGCCTGGTCGTGGGTCAGCGACTTGTTGGCGATATACATCGTGGTGTAGGCCTGCAGCTTGGTATTGTAGATGCGCACGAAATCGTGGTGCGGGGCGTAGGTCGAACGCCCCTCCGAATACTGCCAGACCACCGCTCCCTTCCAGTCGACCTCCTTGAATCCCTTGAAGCCGCTGGGGTCGTCGGTAGCGGCATCCAGCAGGTTGCCGCTGTCGAGCAGCCGGGGATTGGTGCCGATGGTCGACCAGGTATGGACCAGGTACCCCTGCATGTCGATCAGGTAGGACTTCCCGCGCGCCGCAAACAGCGTGTATCCGTTGTAGGCCCGGGCGGAATTCCAGAACCGGGTTTCCGTCGGGCCCTGCTGGGCGGCAAGCGGCGGCAGGAAGAGCCCGTGCATCAGGAGCATGGCCGCCGCCGCCAGGCCCGCCTTTTTCCGCATGTTCGTACCGAGTGGTTGCATGGCGTGACTCCTTGTTGCGATTATTCGGTGGAGTTCCGTGCCGTCCGGAATCCGACGTGGTACCAGGGGTGGTTGGGGTCCTGCGGGCCCCGGTAGTAGGAAGGATTGCGGTTCGACACCCGGGAGTGACCGTCGTTGACCCCGGTGGTGGTGTAGCCGTTGTACCAGTTGCCGCCGCGCATCCCGCGGTAGGCCTTGCCGTCGGGCATGATAAACCCGGCGTCCGGGCCTTTCGGATTGTCGGAGGGGCTCTTGCTGTAGTAGTCGTTGCCGTACCAGTCGTGGATCAGCTGCCACACATTGCCGGCCATGTCGTAAAGGCCGAAGGCGTTGGCGCCGTCGGCGGTCTGGTAGGACGCGGCGCTCCCCGGCCAGTTGTATTCCGATTTGAGGTGAAGTTTGCCGTCATAGAATCCGACCGGCGTGGTCCACGGATAGGTGGAAGGATCGGTCCCTTCGTAAGGATCCTTGGAGCCCGGCCAGTTGGCCCGGGCGATATCCTGGTCGTTGCCCCAGGGGTAGTTGTAATAGGGACTGTACTGCCCGCCGCGGGCAGCGTATTCCCACTCCGCCTCGGTCGGCAGGCGGTATCCGTTCCGGGTGAAGTCGCAGGCCCAGGTTTTCAGGTTGTAGCACTCCTGGAGCCCGTTGCGCAAACTGAGCCAGTTGCAGTAGGCGGCCGCTCCGCACCACAGGACCCCGACGACCGGGTGGCGGCTGCGGAAATCGGCGACGGAAAAAGTTTTTCCGTCGTAGCCGATGCTGTAATAGGAGGCGTACCCGCGGGTGTAGCCGTAGATATCGCTCCCGCCGACCCCGTAGACCACGTTCTGCCGCACTTCGATCTGTCCCCCGGCCAGCGCGTCGTTCAGGAACTGGGCATACTGCTCATTGGTGACCACCATGCGGGCCATGTGGAAGGCGTTGACCTTCACCTTGTGAATCGGCAGCTCGTCGCTCGGATGGCTCGGATCTACAAAGCCGTAGTGGTCTCCCATCTGGAATTCACCGCCCGGCAAGCGGACCTCCGAGGCGCTGTCGGAGCTCCAGGCAAAGGCCTGGATGTCTTTCCCGCCCGACATCAGGCCGGCCGGGTTGTAGTAGGTTTTGACCGCACCGGTCTGGCTGTCGGTGATGGTCAGGGTGTATTCCACATCCGAGAGCGGGCCATAGAGCACCCAGAAGCGGCCGTTGGCGCTGTGGCCGTCGAGTACCTTGACCACCAGCTCGACGTTGGTGCTGTCGAAGAACCAGAAGTAGCCGCTGTCGGCGGTGAGGGCTACGGCGTGTCCGGATCCGGAGGTCCCGTCGTTATAGTTTCTCCAGCGGACTTCGGCGCGGAAGCGCGACTGGTTGAGGCACAGAGCGGTGTCGCCGGCGCTGCAGGAGGAGGTGTTTTCCGTGGCCGGCTCCGCTTCGGTCGTCCGGAGGGCAGCCTTCCTTTCCTCCGGCGCCCCGGCCGATTGCAGCGTGGCCAGCCGGCCGTATTCGCCGCCGCCGGGCATTCCGTACTGCGCCAGGCCGGCTACCGGGAAGGCCCGCACATCCGCATAGCTGGTCTGCTGGTACGGCGGGTTGTAATATTGCTTTTCGGCGCCGCTCTGCGAATCCCGGACCCGCAGCGTATATTCCACGTCCGTCAGCGCCCCGTAGAGCACCCAGAAGCAGCCGTTGATCGCTCGCCCGTCGAGCACCTTGACGACCAGCTCGACGTTGGCGGCATCGAAAAACCAGAAGGTTCCGCTGTCGCGGGTCAGGGAAACAGCCCGGCCTTTGCCGGAACTGCCGTCCGTGTAGCTTTTCCAGGAAACGGTCACTTCAAACCGCTGGCCGTTGAGGAGCAGGGTGGTTTCTGCGGTGGTGGGCGGCAGGGTGGTGCTGGTCGACGAGGAGGATGTGGTGGTGGAGGAGGAGGACGTCGAAGTGGACGAGGTGGTAGTAGTAGTCGGCCGCTGCGTGGTGCTGGTCGAGGAAGTGGGCGGCAGCGTAGTGGTGGCCCCCTGGGCCGGAAGTTCGATGTTGTTTCCGGCTATCAGGCTCCGGCCGGAAAAGCCCGCGTAGCTGGTGGCATAGCGCCGCACGCGGAAGACGCCGTTCATGAACTCCCCGGCTCGGGCGGGGTCGGCCGGAATGGCGGCGCCCTGGGTTAGCGGTCCGGTCAGGACCACCGGGTTGACATATTTCCAGACCGTCTCGCCGGCGCTGGTGACTTCCAGGAACGTTCCGTGGGTGCCGTCGCAGATCAGGGTGTTGCCGTTGGGCAGCCGCTGGGCGCTGGAAATGGCGTCGGCGTACATGGCGCTGGGCGGGTTGGCCTTGTAGGTCCAGGTGAAATCCTTGGGGCCGAAAGCGGCGCCGCTCAGCCGGGTATAAAGCCCGGAGGCCTCCACGGGGGGCGTCCATTCGTCGGCGGTGGAATAGTTGCGGCCCAGGCCGTTGTTGAAGCAGATGAAATTTCCGGCACCCGGGTTGCCTTCCTCGATCCACTGCACGTCGTGCTGCTGGTACAGCTTCTGGTCCGAAGCCGCTCCTGCCTTGTAGGTCATGGGATTGCCCCAGCGGTACAGGAGGTCGCCGCCCTTGCCGTACTTGCCGCCGCTGTGGCCGGCGGCTTCCGCGGTGGTGGTGCTGTGATCGATGACCCAGGCCTCGCTGTTGCCGCGCACGCTGAGCGCGATCTGGTCCAGCGCGGCATTGTAGTAGATGGAGTTCATATGATTCCAGAAGAAATGAAGCTGTCCGCCGGTGCCGGCGGTCCCGATCCGCTCGGGGTGGGCGGCCACATTGCCGTAGTTGGCTTTGGTGGAGTCGAATTCCTGGATCAGGTGGTCCCAGACGCGCCACTCCCAGACCACCGTGCCTCCGGCGGGGCGGGTGGGCTTGATTTCCACCACCGAGTCGGGGAGCATGTATCCCGTCGACTGCACCGACTGCAGCTGCGACGGGTTGAACCCGGCGGCGATCGCCTCGCTCATGGTCTTTTTTTCCACGACCAGCATCAGGATGTTTCCGTTGGGCAGCGGCTTGATGTCGTGGTGCTGGGAATAGGTGGCGGTGTTGTAGTCGAACTGCCAGACCAGGCTGCCGTTCCAGTCGTATTCCTCGATCCGGCCTCCTTCACCGCCGCCGGCGCTAAGCGGGCCCTTGACCATGCAGGAGCGCAGCAGGTTGCCGTTTTCCAGCAGGTACACCGACTGCCCCGGTTCGTACTTGCTCCCGCTCCAGGAGTGCAGGAGCTTTCCGTCGTTATTGATCAGGTAGGTGCTGCCGTAATGTTTGGGGGCGAAGAGCGTGTATCCCGTCCAGGCGCGCGGATCGTTGACAAACAGCCCCACGGTCTGCGCCATGGCCATGTGCCCCGCGGTTGCGGCGATGATGAGAATTGCGATAGCCCCGGGTAACCTCCATACTTTCATTTTTCGTAGCTCCTTTCTTCCGGTTCCTGCGTTTGCCGACGTGCATTTTCACCGGACGTTCCGGCGGGAAGCCGAAACGTCCCGGATGCGGCTCCGGTGGGTGAAAAGCAAATTCGGGACCAATGGGAAAACGGGCCGTCGCGATCGAAAAACAGGGTGGATGCCGCCGCAAAAAGTCGGGAAACAATCGGAGATGACTTCCTGAAACAAAATCGTTTAGAGTACAGTCTTTAGACTGCGCGCTGCGAGCGGGTTTCCGCTTGTGCCACGCAAGCTAAAACTCGTACCCGGAACGAAGAAAAGAACTTTTTGCGGGACCGAACAGGCCGCTCCTTCGCGGTTGCCGCACCCTTGTGGCCGGTCCGGCAGAAAGTGTCGAATTCGACAAGAATTGCCGACAATCTTTGCCTGGTGATGCGTGCATCAGCACTTCAGGACAAAACGGAATTTCATGTCGTCTTCGAACCACATCACAAAGTTGGTGCCCCAGATGTTGTTGTGCAGGCAGAAGTGAACCCCTTCTTTGGTTTCGGGCAGGCGGTTATCGAACTGCAGCAGGGTCCGCTCGCCCGGTGCAACCAGCGGCGCGTCCAGGGACTGAATGGAAAACGGACCGGCTTTGCTTTCCAGCCGGACGCCGCTGCGGATGCCGTGCAGCTTGCGGTTGCCGTTGCGGACCACGTCGCGGGTGTCGACGCTCTGGCCCATCTTGTCGAGAATCCAGGCGCCGTCGGCCACGGCGGGCACGAAGGAAAACCAGGAGGCTTCCGGGAGCCGGAAGGCCGGTTTGGAGAACCACTGCAGCGTGATTTCCGCTTCCTTTCGTCCGGCCGGAAAAAACAGTTCGATCGTAACCCGGGCCGGGCAGCCGCCCGGAGATTTGCCCGCCTTGTCTTTGACCGCCAGTTCCAGCAGCAGGCGCACGCCGCCGGAATCCTTTTTGTGCCAGCCCTGCAGCAGGGAAGGGAGCCAGGTCGCCGATGCCGCCTGGCCGACTTCCTGCCCGGTTTTCCCGAAATCATCCAGGGCCCAGGCGAAGCGGTTGGTCAGATACTGGCTCTGGAAGCGGTCAAAATCGGGCTTGGAAAATGTCTGGTAGGCGAAAAGGCACATCGGATTCTGCGCGGAGGCCCAGTCGAATTCCGAGGATTTATCGCGCAGGCTGTGGACGGCTCCGGTAGCGGGATCGAGCTGCAGGTCGAAAAACGGCGTGTCGATGCGGGCGTCCGGCCTGGCCAGCGGAGCGTAGCCCTTGGGGTCCGGCGGGGCCGGGCGCAGGCTCTCCAGCTGTCGGCGCGCTTCCTCGGCTTTCTCTTTGGGCAGCCGAGCCATGGAGGCGCGGATATACTCCCTTTTTTCCTGCCAGGACTGTTCCATCCGCTTGAAGTTCGGTTTGGATCGGGCCGCCTGGAAGTCCGCCGGCTTGTAGATGTGATAGTCGGCGAGGGATGTTTTGACGTCCAGACCCCAGGTGTGTTCGGCTACGGTGAGCAGCGGGATGCCGAAGGCCAGGTCGGCGGCATCTCCGAAGGTCAGCGTTTTTTCGTTCAGCCACCGGAGGCGCAGCCGCGAGATTTCCCGGAACTGGGCCACCTTCAGGGGATCGCTGGCCACCCCGTGAATCCAGGTGTCGCCCAGCTCCCGGGTGACCACCGGAAGCTGTTTGCGGATGGCCGCCAGCTCCGTGGCGACCGCATTCAGGCTGGATCCGAAGACTTGGGCATTGGGATACTGCCGGTGCAGGTTGGCGTAAATCTCGGACACCTGCTCGGGGCGGTGCGGGCCGTGATTGTCGTTGGTAAAGCAGATGGCCACCACAACCGGCAGGCCGGGAAGCACCATCTGGCTTCCGTATTCCTTCTGGTACATGACCAGCAGGTCGGTGCCGTCCGGGGCGCGCCACACGAAAAGCGGGGGTACCTCCGGAGGCATGCTGGCGGAATTGACGCCGATGTGCAGCAGCTCAATTCCGTTTGCTGCCAGTACCGGAACGATGCCCCGGGTGTGCCCCGGCACGTCGGTCATCTTGGCGGCGCGGGTCTTTTTCCCGAAGCGCCGGTCCAGGTTGGCCGCCAGCCGGATCCCCAGCTCGTACAGCGAGGGGTCGGCCAGTTCGGAGTGCAGCGTAAAGGGCAGGCCATGCCAGACGATATCGCCCGACTCGATGGCTTTTTCCATCCGCTTGCGCATCGGGGCGTCCGCTTTTTCCAGGAACTGATCGATCAGCCACGAGCCGGTGGTCCAGACGTATCGTTGTGCCGGGCTTTTGCTCTGCTGGTTTTCGGAAAGCGCCAGGGCTCCGGGGATGAACTCTTCCAGGTAAATCTGCAGGACCCGGGCCGCCAGGTCCGTATAGCCCACATCCAGGTGGGTTTTGAAAATCAGGTGCACTTTTCGGATCGCCGGGTTGACGGCGGGCTCCGGGTCCGGTGCGCCGGGAAGGGAGAAGGAAGCCAAGGCGCCGAAAGCAACCGGTCCGCTGGACTGCAGAAATGCTCGTCTTTTCATGTTCATCTCCCGGAAGGAAAAATGCTGTTTCAGGTTAAGTCGCACCGGGAAAGTGTAAGTCAGGTCGAAAGCGGAAAGCAAGCGTAACGTATGACACAGGCGGAACCGGACCTGTCCATCTCTTTTTACCGGGCTGTCAAGGATGATCATCTCGCAAAAAGCCCGTGAACCCTGAAGGGGTTCCGGAACACAGCCCGGGGTTGCGCCGCAGGCGCTACCCCGGGTAAACGGATATGTTTTAAAAACAGCCCTGAAAGGGCTGCGCACACAACGGCCATTGCGGATTGTGCGCAACCCTTTCAGGGTTGTCGTCTCCGTGCATCTCTACCCGGGGTAGGCGGGAAGCGCGCCAACCCCGGGCTGTGTTCCGAAGCCCGTCCAGGGCTTTCTCCAACGGAAATCCACAGGTGCGGGACTTTTTGCGAGATGATCTTCTCTGATAATCTCGCAAAAAGTTCGTGAACCCTGAAGGGGTTCCGTAACACAGCCCGGGGTTGCGCCGCAGGCGCTACCCCGGGTAAACGGAAATGTTTTAAAAACAGCCCTGAAAGGGCTGCGCAAAAAACGGCCATTGCGGATTATGCGCAACCCTTTCCGGGTTGTCGTCTCCGTGCATCTCTACCCGGGGTAGGCGCGAAGCGCGCCA
>CAINFC010000154.1 GCA_903847975.1 uncultured Acidobacteriota bacterium
CAAGGGCCATGGAGGTCACCGGCGGTGAAGTATCAACGTATCGATGTCTGGTCTATGTGGCCCAGACGATGGAGTATCGTTGGAGTTTTCATCCCCTCTCCCAGTGGGCCTCAATTTACACACAAAATGCCGCTTGACCCCAACCACTCCTGCATCGCTTGAGTTTGCCGAATAACCCCCAATGATATTGGGGCTAGAGTTTGGCTCGATTCGAAGGGCCCTGGCGTTGTTGACCCGTAACTCGAAGGGAGTATTGTCTACCGTTCCGATAAACTGGGAGGCTGGATTCGTCCCTTGATTTCCGGTTAGGGACCAGAAGCTAGTGGTATTATCATCCGTCCCCGGTCCCCATTTGCTCCCATCCCACTTCAACACCTGTCCCGTAAGGGTGGGTGGGGTCGAGGAAACGGGCTGTCCCCGAAGCTGGACCACGCTTGCAGATCCCTGCGTCCCGGTTACATCTCCGCCAAGGCTTCCGCTGAAAGTCACAGAAGAGGAAGCGGAACCGGCCTGCAAGGCATAGGCGGCATGAGGGGCAGATGTCAATTCCTGTCGGGGTCCAAGAACGGTCATGATTCCGTTTCCTGCTGGACACTTTGACTGAACCTCTAACCATCTTTTTGTACCGTTGAAGATCGGGGATCCAAATTCCAAATGCACAGTAAACAGGCCATTGTTTACGGAAGTATTTGATGCGTTAAAAGGGGAACCGATAGCCGTGGCCGTACTTTCATCTGAATACAGCGTGAAGGTAAGATCACAAGTCCCCGTATACGGTGAACCATCCTTCTTGATCAGTCCCTGGTAGGTGAAGTGGCTGTCCAGCGGGATTTGACTGAAGAGCAAGGCCGGGAACGAAATAAGCGGCAAGAAAAGAAGCCATACGCGATACTGATAAGAAAACAGCTTCATTTTATCCTCCCACGACTATCCTGAATAACAAAACAACCTGGAGAAGGAAAAACCATTCAGCGAAAAGTACGGCCATTTTACCAAATCTCAGACCATAAGAAAAATAGCAGGACAGCTTTTATATGCTCTGCCGAGAAAAAGAGCGAATGATAATTCATTTCCCGATTCGGACTAAAAATATCATGTCTGAGTGCATCTCCCTGAATAACAGTGACATATCCGGACGAGGTCTAATTTCTCGGGAATTCTCATCTGGCTAGCGCCTTCGGTCTCCCGGTCAAGGCTCCAGAGATTTGACGCCCCCCTACCTTTTTCTAAGGCTTTGACTTCCCTTAAAGAGCTTCTGCAAGCCGCAAAAAATCATCCGGACTGACTATTTTGACCTTTCCATGGGATTTTAAGGTAAGCAGATCTTCATCGCCGGAAATAATGTACATTGCCTCGCCGGCAAGGGCACACTCCAGAATACGGTTGTCGGCCGGGTCGTTCTTAATGACGTTAATTTCTTTTGACGGGTAAACCATCCTCGCGAGAAATGAAAGCTGGCTCATGATTTCGAGCACGGCCTGAATCGGGTAGCGGAATTTCCTCCCGGAAAGAACACCTTGAACTTCCTGAAGAATCGGTTCGCTCAATATCATTTCGATTTCTCCTCGAAGAACCATTTCGAGAATTAACCGAGGTTTGCCTCCAAAGACAATGGCAGATATTAGAACATTGGTATCCAAAACGACGATCATACTCAATGCCCTTGGTTTTGGCGATACTGCCGTATGGCAGGACCGATATCCGACACAGTGAGAGACCGTGTCTTCACTTGGTTTGCACTGAAAGCAAAAATAGATTCCCACTTTTTCTTGCGGGCAATGTACATTCGCGCTGCCTCCCGGATTAGTTCGGAACGGGCACGCGACTCATCCCGGGCCATGCGGTCGATTTCATGGAGGAGGTCCGAATTAAAAGAGATATTGACGGTACTTGATTTCATGTTGTTATCCTCTTCCGCCAATTATATACAAAGATTGTATGAATCGCCAAAAACAGGGAATGCTATCGGAATGTCTCATTCAGAGACGATTGGTTCGCCGCGGTGAGCGGACGATTTTAATTCTGATTTGGTTTTTCGAGCGTGGCATCTCAAACAAAGGCTTTGCAGGTTCGCATCGTCCAATCTGGCTCCACCCTCAGATAGCGGTCTCACATGGTCCACGATCGTGGCTGGAACCACCCTTCCTGCAGCAGAACAGCGCGTACAGAGTGGATTGGATCGTAAATACGATTTTCGAAGTACTCGCCAGTTCCGATCGTATCCTCGATGATAAGCTGTCGGCCTGTCTTTGTCGTAACGCCGGCTGTCATAAACCGGCTGATGTTGATCGCAATAACCATTCCGGTCCACCGTTACTTTCGGACACCCGGGTTTCCGACATGGTCGGGGAGCCATATACGGCATAGCATCCGCCTTTAGGCCATGAGCACATAGGCCAAGCCGTGGGCGTGGATCTCCAAGCCCATCAGGCTTTGCACGGCGGCCCGCAAGGTGAAATTCGTGGTGGTCACATCGTCCAAAACCCATATCACCCGGCCGATAAACCCGGAAACCTCCGGTCGGATCTGGATTTCTCCATGTTTGGCATGGCGCCCTCGGCTGGTCTTTTCCCAAGGTTCAAACATGCGCACCCATTCCACTCCCAATTGATGGGCTACATCCTGGGAGACAATATCCATGACGTGCGGCTTCTCGGCATTGCGCTTGCTTCGCGGCGGGACGGTAATAGCATGAATGAAGCCGAGCCGATTGTTCTTTTTAAAATACTCCAGGAAGGATGGGATCATTTTAGCGGCCAGTTTGTCCGGATTGGCCTCTTTGTCGACCACGATCTCGGCCCACTCTTCCGGACTGATGTAGCTTTTCCGCCGGAGGGCATAACTGCCTAAACTCACCCGCTTGATGGCAAACGGCCCGTGGCTTCGATTGGCATCCCGGGCTGCCTGCTGTGGTGAAATCTCTTCCACTTCCTTTTCTTCGGCTTCTGCCTCCCCGGAAAAGAACACCGCCGGTTTAATGATCTTCAGCGGCTTGCCTGCCTTGCGGGCCCGCTTGATCGTGTCCCAGGTGCCGCCGTTCTCTTTTTCCGTGAAAGCCACCAGCAAATCGCAATCATCCACAATTCGCTGGTTTCGATCGAAATATCGTTGGGTATACTCGAAGCGTTCCGAGCAGCCAGCCAGATCCGGGTGGTATTCGATCACCTCGAGACCCCGTTAACGGGCGTATTCCACGGCGGCGGAATCGACGCCTTTGGCGCCACCCGACACAATTGTTACCCCCTGAGGCATATCCCGAATGAACCATTCCACCAGTTTCAACTGCGGGAAGGTTCTGCTGCCCACGATTCCGACTTTCAATAGACACCTACCTCGTGAAAAATATGTAACCCTTGAATTCTCTGAAACGGCAGGCCGGTTTGGTTTCCGCTCACGGTGTTCCTCCCGTAAGCTTTTCTCTCTCTTTATGAATCATAGCATTTTGCGGTGTGTGGAATTATCCGAATTACTATGAAAGCCTTGTCTTTATTGATAAATATTTCCGGTCCATTCAATCGAAATAACCCATACCCGTATCCCAGTCCCGCAGTGGCCAAAGGTGGAATTCCAGCAGCTTCTGCCCAATTACGCACTTGACATGCTCGACTTCCTCGTTCCAGACGCTGCCGCTGGTCATCCCCAGGAATTTCATTGTCTTCCTTCGGGGCAGACCCAGCATGTGATGAAATACGAAGATGCTCCGACGGCGGCTGTATAGGTAGCGCTTTAAGAGGTAAAACGACCCGCGCCAGTCGGAAGGATCCACACGGGCCAGGTGGAACGGGCTGGCGGTTCCATATGCCGAATAGTCAATAGCCTGAGATCCAC
>CAINFC010000155.1 GCA_903847975.1 uncultured Acidobacteriota bacterium
CATCAGCACACCGCAACGGGATGTATGGGAGTTTTTGAATCCCTATATCGAGCGGTATCACGCCTCCATTTTTTCCATGCCGGATTTCGCCAAGCCGCTGGGGATTCCCCAATACATGGTCGCACCCTCCATCGACCCGTTAAGCGACAAGAACAGAGAGCTTTCCACCGAAGAAATCGAGAGGATTTACGCCAAATATCACCTGGATTTATCCAGAACAACGCTGATCCAGGTGTCGCGATTTGACCGGCTGAAAGACCCTTTGGGCGTCATTCACGCTTACCGCCTGATTAAAAAAAGACAGGATTGCCAACTCATTCTTGCCGGGGGAGGCGCCACCGATGACCCGGAAGGAGAAATGGTGTGGCGGGAAGTGCAGGAAGCCGCAGAGGGAGATCGGGACATCCACCTTTTGCTGCTGCCGCCGTTCAGCGATCTGGATATTAATGGCCTGGTGCGGGGAGCGGCGATCGTGTTTCAGAAATCCATAAAGGAAGGTTTCGGCCTGACGGTAAGTGAAGCGCTGTGGAAAAAAAAGCCCGTCATCGGCGGGGCGGTAGGAGGCATTCGCCTGCAGGTGATCGACGGATTGACCGGCTTTCTGGTTCATTCTCCCGAAGGAGCCGCGCAAAGAGCTCTGCAGCTATTGGAAGACCCGGAGCTGCGCTGGAAAATGGGGGAATACGGTTACCAGCATGTAAAGCAGAATTTTTTAATTACACGTCATGTTAAGGATTACCTTCTGCTCATGGTGGCGTTGGAATCCCCGCGTCAGGATGTCATCCAATTGAATTAAACCCAGGTCCTCTTATGGAAGAGCCTCTCATGACGCAGGGATGTAAGCCATCCATTCCGGTAGCTACCTATCGGCTCCAGTTCCAGCAGGCATTCCCCTTAAGCGCCGGATACGAGCTGGTAAATTACCTCCACGCTTTAGGGGTTTCACATCTGTATTCCTCCCCGCTGATGACCTGCAACCAGGGGAGCACTCACGGATACGATATTGTGGAACACGGACAAATCAATCCGGAGGTAGGGGGGCTCGAAGCGCTGGAACAGCTGGCGGTGTCTCTTCAGGCCCGTGGAATGGGAATGATTCTGGATGTGGTTCCCAACCACATGTGCGTATCCTCCGGGTGTAACCAATGGTGGCAGGACCTCCTGGAAAATGGCCCCAGCTCCCGATACGCCAATTATTTCGATGTGGACTGGGACCCCCCTAAAGCGGAGCTTCGCAACAAAGTGCTGCTCCCGCAATTGGGCGAGCAGTTTGGGAAGGTATTGGAAAGCGGCGATTTGAAAGTTGTTTTTGACCAGGGTAGCTTTTCCCTTTCCCTTTATCATAAAGCCTTTCCCTTGGCACCGCGATCCTGGATTCTTCCTTTAAAGAAGGTGGCGAGCGATTTCTCCGGCGCGCTGGGGGAAAATCACAGGGACGTTCAGGAATTAGCCAGTATTCTGACCGCACTCGATCACCTGCCTTTGCAAACCGAAACAGACATCGAAAAGCGGACGGAGCGTCGAAGGGAAAAAGAAATCATTAAGCGACGCCTTTCCGCTTTGACGGAGACCAACTCTTTGTTTCATGAAATGCTGCAGAAGTATCTGGAGCGTTTAAACGGGCGAGTGGGGGATCCCTCCAGCTTCGACGACCTCGAGGATCTGATACGCAGCCAGGCCTATCGTCTCAGCTATTGGCGCGTGGCTGCCGATGAAATCAATTACCGGCGCTTTTTCGATATTAACGATCTGGCCGCCTTGCGGGTGGAAGACCCCGAAGTCTTTGCCGATACGCATCGGCTCGTTCTGGAACTGATCCGCCGCGGTTGGGTGTCCGGTCTGCGCATCGATCATCCGGACGGGCTGTTTGAACCCCAGGAATATTTTCACCGGCTGCAGGAGTCGTATCGCCAAATGGGTTTGCCGGGGACATCCTTTGCGCAAACGGAAACCGGCCGATCCGGCGCACTTTCCGGCAAATCGAAAAGACCGTTGCGCTCCCTGTTCGTGGTGGCCGAGAAAATTCTGGTCGGCAAAGAAGATCTGAATCCTTTTTGGGAAATCGAGGGAACGACCGGCTACGGCTTTTTGAATTTCCTGAACGGCATTTTTGTCGATACCTCTCAAAGAAAAACGTTTCAGCGTCTTTACCGGCATGTTACCGGCGTGACTACCCATTTCCATAACTTGCTGTACGAGTGCAAAAGGCTGATTTTAAAAGTATCCATGTCCAGCGAGTTGAATGTCCTGG
>CAINFC010000156.1 GCA_903847975.1 uncultured Acidobacteriota bacterium
CCAGGAAATGGTTCGCCCGTGGATTTCGTAATTGATGTGGTTGGATGGATCCTGGCTCCAGACCACCAAGTATTCATCCTGCTGCCGATTATAGGCAACGGCTGGCTGAATACGTGAGAGCTGCTCGCCACCATCTCGGGTTACATAAAAACTGCTGCGCAATTCACCGGTGATGGCATCCACTCGCCTGGCCCATATATCGGTGTAATCCGTCAGGTTCGTACCCCAGCGACGCTGCCAGACGACCAAAAACTCTTTATGAAGCGGATTATAGGCGATGGCCGGCTGTAAGTCGGCAGACGGTGAATAGGGTTCCGGAGAGATCTGCACCTCCGGCCCCATAGGCGGCATCCATGCATAGAGCCGACCTGCCGATGCAAGAAATAAAACAAGCGATACCAGTATTCTACCGCTCATAGTCCCCCCGGTGCTGGCAATCAATTGACTCCGTCGATTTTCATTTTGCTCAATGACGATCGAATATCCGGACGGTATCAGGCTATGCACGTAGCCCTTGCCCAGCCAGAATATCACTCTTCCCGTGCAACATCAAAGAGCTTAAGGGTTTATCTCAGTTCGGGACACCTCCCCCTAATTCCACTTGGGGCACGTACGGTCACTAGCCAATTCCTCGGCGGCAGAGACATGCGGCATGGAGTTGCCGGTATCTGCAGTGAATGCCAATGGTATTATCAGGAAAGCCCGCGGATCGTCCCTTGCCGCGGATGGTAATTCTATCCGTCATATCATGCTTAACGAGTACCTACTTTCTCCAACTGGTCGGCCACTTCCGCACTCACCGACGTCTCTCTCTGGCTATTGAACTTTTCTTTTTGTATACTCCGTCTTATACTCATTAATGGTAAAAGCAGGCTCCAGGAATCGCCGTTGACATCGGTTCAGGCAGTCCAGGCCGAGTCGAAATCAACTGCAGGCCAAAGCGCAGCATACGAATATGCAATCGCAACAACGCGACGAGGACAATCGAAGAAACAACCAAGGACATTGTTATTCATCCGCTGGCAAGGCGGCGCGGCAGCCTCAAAGATAAATGCGTGCTAGTTGGCGCCTTGCTGTGTGGCACAGGACAACGGCCGAGGCCGCTCTGTTAGCCAGCTTCGGTGAACGCGGTCCTAATGCCTTGAGGAACAGAGATGCGTACCTTTCTTCTTACGTGGAATCCAGGACGGTGGTCCTGGGACACATTCCGGGAGGATATCCTCCGGCTCGAATCTACCGGTACCTTGTCGGAGAGGTGGAGCTGCGGTGTGCGTCAGGAGCTGCCTCCCGGCAGCGAGATCTACCTCCTCCGCCCTGGCTCGCTCCCTGACGAAAAAAAGGGCATCATCGGTCGGGGTATTGCGGGTAGCAGTCCCTATCGCGACGCACATTGGTCTGAGGATCGTCCCCACGACACCGCACTCTACATCGATGTGGACTTCGATTCCCTTGCCGAGGATCCAGTCCTTCCCCTCCCTCGCCTGATAGAACTCTCGCCCAACTTCTCCTGGACACCACAAAGCTCCGGGATTGAGATACCCCAGGATCTTGCGGCTCAAATTCGAAAGGAGTGGACCACCGTTGTCTCAGCGCTTTCCTATTTCCCGGAGGAAGTTGGAGCCTCGGGTACCTTTATCGAGGGGGCATCGCGGACGGTACAGGTCAACGCATACGAACGCAGCCATGCCGCGCGGGTGGCCTGCATCGAGCATTATGGGCCACGATGTCTGGCCTGCAACATCGACATGAGTGATGTCTACGGCCCTATTGCGGCCGGCTACATTCATATTCATCATGTCGTACCGCTTTCGCAGATCCGCGAGGGCTACATAGTGGACTACATCCATGATCTCATTCCACTGTGCCCCAACTGCCATGCCATTGCCCACCTCAGGACGCCACCCCTGAGCCTGAAGGGCCTTAAGGCGAAAATAAAAGAAGCTCGAAACTGATCGAGGCAGACCGCATGGCAGCCCTTGTCACCTCACCGATCTCAACCCGGATCAGAGCTGACGCCTCGTTCGTTACATGTGTTCTTGCTCCATATGAACAGCAGGCCCAGTCGTGAGACTACTCTCTGTAGCAAATATTTCCGTACCCGAAATCCAGGCATTGATCTGCTCATCAAGACATCATTTGCCTGCCTCGCGGGGCGGGTGGCAGCAGCGCGGATCGGCGGGGGGCGGATCGAGGCGCGTTTGGTAAGGAACGCCGGTGCGCATCGCCTCCTGCATGGCGTCGTATATTTCGAGAATCACCGGCTTAGTGCGGAAGTCGCCGTATTTGGCTTCGTCCTTGCGGCGGACGATCGGGAAGGTATCCATAATGTAGGATACGGCGTCGCGGGGCGTGGGGAAAGCAGCAAGTAGCGAATGGCGAATGGTGGCCGGCTCGCTTTCCAGGAGCCGCCAGGAACCATCCGGCTCGCTCGGCAGGTAGAGGTGGAAAAAAGCCGCATCCAACTCGCACCGCAGCAGGAACCGGCGATCCTCATCCCAGCGAAACGGTGGCCCCGACCATCCGTAATCCCATGCGAATGAGACAAGATCGTTGGACTGGTAAGAAAGTTCTAGTATATAGGGAAAGAGCCATTGGTTTGTATTGCCTTTGGGAGCCCATGTACAAGATTTATCGAATACTTCTGGACTAATGAAAGGAAGCTGCCTAAATGTGAAGTATTTTAGAGAGGTGCCACCCTGTTTCTGCCTTGCCGTATAGTCAAATGGAAATGAAGAAAAAATCCCCAATAGGGCAATTGACTTATTTTGAGGGAAGCACAGCAAAAACTTGTCACCTACTGCCACCCTTGGAATTATTCCAGCGATTACTGTGCGTTCATCAGTGCTTCGGCATATGTCACGCCACCCAATCAGCCACTGGTGTTTCCAATTTGTGTTGACTAAGGCTGAGTCAATGTCTTTACTGGAAAGCCAATAACGTGGAAGAACCATTTTGTATGGATTTTTCCTTTCCTCAGGCGTTATGTCGCGGGTGTCGCCGTTGGGTTCGTAGGTGGACCAGCGATGATCGTAGTGGTGGATCATTTTTGCTTCGTACAAGGGCAGGTATTGTTCGCCAGATCGGTGGAAGATGTTGCCTTCCAATAGCCAGCCCTCGGCTTCCAGCTGCTCGCGGGTGCGGAAGAGGTGGGAGTCGTTGGACATGTCGAACATGCGGCTGAAGCGGATCCCCCAGGGATTTTCTTCGGGCTTACCATCCCGGGCTTCGCGGATCAGTACCGGGACGCGGCGGTAGATGGCCTTGGTCAGCTCGGCGTCACGGCGGCTGCGGAAAATGGGGCAGGTGCGGGTATTGGGATTGAGCAGAGCGATATCGTCGGCGCTTAGGGAGAAGCGGCGTTCCGGATCGCGCAGATCGTCCACGGAATGGGCGAAGAATACGAATTCCGCGGCTTCTCCCGGGAACCGTCCGGCAGGCACCTGCTTTCCGGAGCCCGCCGTAAACAGACAGAATTTATAACTGCTGTGCACTTCCGGGAAAATGTTTTTGTTCTCGAAATCAAATAGACTGACCAGAGATCCGGAGTCCACGACATTCTGGAAATAAAGCTTGGTAGTATCGTCACTGGCTATGCCCGAGGGAAGGACCATCCCCATTCTCCCCGATGGTTCGAGCAGCCGCCTGCCGGCTTCCCCGAACACGGCATACAGATTGATATCCCCCCGGCCGCAC
>CAINFC010000157.1 GCA_903847975.1 uncultured Acidobacteriota bacterium
CTGGTATAGCTCTTTGTATTCCAGGTGACCGGGATACATGGTCATCGTTTTATAGTCGCGCTCCTTCTTGTAACGCTCCAGGTTCGAAACAAAACGTTTCATGGAGCGGCGGAACTCCTGCAGGCTGGCGTTCAGGAAAATGTCGCCGGAGCCGATGGCATCCCCCGGGAAAAATAAGTCACGATAAAACATTACACCGCAATTTATGGTATGGCCCGGTACAGAGAAAAAAGTCAGTTCGTCGCTGCCGAACTGGATTTTCTGCCCGTCCTGCAGGTACTCGATTTTTTCCCTTGGGATGAAGCGCAGCGTCCCGGCATCCTCTCCCGGAAATAGGTAGACCTTTTTCAGCTGGGCGCTTTGGGTAAACCACTGCATTCCCAGGAAATGGTCCGCATTGTCATGGGTGGTGAAGGCATACAGGTCGCAGTCTTTGTTTTTCAGCACGCTTTCGCGAAGGTAGTCGAGCAGGTTGCCGTTACCCATGGCGGAGTCGACCAGGAACGCCTTATCGCCCTTGTCGATGACAAAAAGCTGGTCCATCTCATAGTCGGTGACGCTGGTGATTTCCGGAGTCACTTTCCGGCTGGTATAGGTCATGCCGCCGTGAACGGCTAAATTCCGGGTGCGTTCCCGGGACTGGGTCATCAGCCAGTTGTAAGGAGTGCCGATGTAAAAGACACGCTCCCAGCAGGCATGCACCGGTAGGCACGAATTGGCAGTCCACATCTCGAATTTGATGCCGGTGGTCCTTTCCCGCTCCCGGCCTTTCACCGTAAGCCGCTCCACCGCTTTTTTAGTGCCTTCGACAGCTTTCGGATCGTCATTGGCCACCACGAAGGCCCAGACAGGCATATTTTTAACCGCTTCGAAGGCACGGCCGCTGTTTTGATACCATCGTTCCGGCACGTAGCCGCACATGGGCATGGCGGCGGCGAACCGTTCCGGGTGGGCGAGAATCATGTTCCAGGTGCCGACACCACCCATGGAATAGCCCTGGACGTAAATGCGGCCCGGGTCCACATTATGGCCGGCGATGAATGTATCAAGCAGTTTCATGACCAGGGCGTCATTGGCGGCGTCGGTCCATTCCCCTTCTACCTGGGGAGCCAGGACGTAACAGGGATTTTTGGCGGCCAGTTCCACCCATAAGGTGGCGCCTTTGCTGGTAATCAACGGAAGCTCATTGTCCGTTCCCCGCGCCTCTTCGCCGTGCAGGAACAGCACCAGCGGATATCCCTTGGGAGGCACAGCAAAAGCACTTTTGGGGTCGAAATAGCGGTATCCCATTTTTCGGGGGCCGATGTTCACTTCCGCCCTGGCAAACTCATCCGCCAGGAGGTTGCGGATTCCGGTCGGTACCTTGGGATCGCCCTTGCCAAAAGTGACCGTATAGGAAAGCGCCAGCTTTTTGCCCTTGGCGTAGGTTTCCGAGCCTTCCTCATCGGTCGAACCGTCCGCATTGCGCTTTTTGGGGCAGGCAAATTCCAGAAGGATAAAGCGTCCTTCCGCCACCCTATGACCCGGAATTCCGTCCGCGCTGGCATAAATAGCGGTTATCTTGCGCTTGCCTTTATAGTGCACCGTTCCGTCCGGAAACCTTGTTTCGGCATTCACCTCAAAAAGGTCCGGAAGAAACTCTCTTCCTTTATAGGTTTTCCCTTCGCCGAGGTC
>CAINFC010000158.1 GCA_903847975.1 uncultured Acidobacteriota bacterium
CCGTTGCTGCGCACGCTGGCGTGACCGGCGTGTTTACCGGTCAACAGGCAGCAGCGCGTGGGCGCACAGACGGCGTTGCCGGCCAGGCATTGGGTGAAGCGAATTCCTTCCGCGGCCATCCGGTCGATATTGGGTGTCTGGTATGCAGGATGACCCATGCAGGAGAGTTCGTAATAGGCCAACTCGTCCGCTATGAAATAAATGACGTTGGGCGGTCGTTTGCCGCCGATCTTTTCCCCTTTTTTCTGGCTCCCGAAGGCGAAGTTCTCCGCTGTCGCCGTGGGCAGTGCCGCTGTACTCAAGTTAGCCAGGAAGTCCCGTCTGTCCATCATAGTCATTGCTTTGCTCCTTCGGTAAATTTCCAGGATCCCTGCCGATGCCAGTTCCGGCGGTGCCGGACCCGATTGTCTGCATGAAATGGCGTCTGCCGGATTTCGTTCCTTGGATCCTCATGGTTTTTGTTGCTAAGGCGGAAAAATCTCCTTCGGCGCGATTCTCCGCCTGAACGGTCGAAAAGCTCACCGGATTACGGCAGCGCCTTTACCGCAATGCCATACATGGCGTAGGGATACGTTTCGCTTTTGGTGGCCGGCGCGCCCAGTTTCACGGTCGCGGCGGCCGGGACATCTTTTCGCCACACGGAGTGGACAATGTAGAGCTCACCGTCGGCATCCGGCTGGAGGTTGTTGGTCTCCACCAGATTCGGCCACCAGGGACCGCTGCGCAAACGCAGTCCGGTATCCTGAAAATCGCGCCGCAGCCAGTCGGGCGGCGCCGCACGACTATCGAACAGTACGTACACCGAGCAGGGCCGGGCCAAATCGAGGTTGATGTCGGTTTTTACCTGTCGGCTCCTGCCGTCCTGAAAAGTGCCAATGACATCCGCCTCTTGTAATTCCTGGGGAAAGCGCTGGCCTGGCAGCGAGTGCCATGTAAGCCTGCGGTGACCCGCGCGAACCAGAGAAGCCGGCGCGCCCTCGGCCATGCCGCCCGGCACAATGGTGTAGCAGCGGTAAAAATTGGCCTTTTTAATGTTGTCCGTGACATTCAGAATGACCGAGGAAGCCGGGCTGTTTAACCCGCGAATGGCCAAACGATCTCCTCGTAACGCCAGCGACTGCAAACGCCGGATCTTGGCGTCGCGGGCACTGATGCGCGCCGCTTCCCCTTCCACAAGATTTGCAAGCCGGCTTTCCCGGGTCGGCGGAAGCCCGGCCGGGTAAACCTCGACCTCCCCGTGAAAGACCACGACATCGGTGTTGCCCTCGTCCCCGACCGACACGCCGAAACGGGTGCCGATATCCAGCACGCGAGCATTGGCGGTATCGACCACGAAGCCCTTGGCATCCGTTCCCACCTCCGTGGTGATAACGCCCCGCAGCAGCCGCAACCGCATCGCATCCAGGAATTCCAGGGCGACGGGGCCCTCCAACTCCACCACCGCACCCGATGCCAGACGCATGCGCAACGAACCGGCGCTCATCTCCAGCCGTTCCAGCATCACCCTCTGCCCTTCGTGATATGGCGATTGGGAAGCCCGGAGAATATCCACCGCTACCCCTTGCGCCACGGCGGCCAGTGCGGCTTTCCGGCCGCGATCCAACGCCGGCCACAACGCAAATCCGACGACCAGAACCGCTGCCGCCGCGAACACCGCCTTGCAGAGCGGCGATAATTTACGGAGCGGGAAAGGAATGATATCGGGTGCCGATTGCCTGTTCATGGA
>CAINFC010000159.1 GCA_903847975.1 uncultured Acidobacteriota bacterium
GGTCACGCCGGTACGTTTCTGGAACTTGATTTCAATTCCATAGTTTCGATTGCTAACCTGGTATTTGTTCATAACTGCTGCCCTTTCCAAAGTTCTATATTATTGAATAAGAATAAGTTATGTTACAGTCCTATCGTAGCACCATGGTTTTTTGTGTCAATCGAATATGCTATTGAATATGCTATTTACTACAAGAAAAAGCGAAGATTATTTCAGGCAAGGGAAGGGCATGCAGGGACGGAAGGATGTATGGAATGGAGGACTTGGGCTACGGCTGTCTTTTTGGGGGGGAGAGATCTGATCTGGTTTATGGAAGGGTCAGCAGTTGGGCCGACCATCGGGAAAATATGGCGCCGGATGGCTGGAATTCTAGATTCGCAAAACCGCCCACTCTTTCGTTTCCTTGGATGTGGCGGAACGAATCGCAGGCATATATTTACCGCAAAATCCTAAAGCCTCACCACTTTATGGGCTCGTCGAAGACTATTTCGATGAGTTCGAGCGTGTTTACGACGATCGCTTTGCCGAAAGGCACGGCTTCTGGCGTCCGGTCGTTCGCAAGGTAACCGACCGGTTCTTGGATTGTGGCAACCTGCGCCACGGGTTCGCCCGCATCCGCTGTCAAAACCCGGCGTGCCGCCATGAAATGATCCTGGCGTTTTCGTGCCATGGTCGATACTTTTGCCCCTCGTGCCATGCCAAACGAGTGGCCGCTTTCGCCGATTGGCTGGCCACCGAAGTCCTGGCCGACGTCCCCCACCGTCAGGTTGTTTTTACGGTGCCAAAGTTAATCCGTCAGCATTTTCGCTTCGACCGAAAACTTCTGGGTTTATTAAGTTCTTGAGCCTATGCCGCCGTTCGGGAGATGATGCAAGCCGTGGCCTATGACCCGCGCCCGGGTCCCCGGAGCAGTGACCAGTCTACAAACCTTTGGAGATTCGACCGCCAATTGCCACCCCCATTGCCATAGCATCCTTACCGACGGCGTTTTCCGCCCTGACGGCTCCTTCCAACCTTTGAAACATGCCCTCCGCTGCTCTTTTCCCCTCCCTTGCCCCTCGACAGACCGCCAATTCTCCCCCGACGGCCCTTTTTTGCTTGGTTTCTCTGTGAACGCATCGTATACTTGCGAAGTGGTAAGAAAAAGGGGAGAAACCGATTACCTATCCATGAAAACCGGAACGGAGCAAATCCATGAACTCGGTTGAACGCGTCCATGTTGCCTTGAAGCGCGGCCAGCCCGACCGTGTGCCGGTGCTGGAATTCGTCGTGGACGAAAAGGTCGCGCGCGCGGCGGTGCCGGGCTGCCGCGACGTGGCCGACTGCATGGACCGGCTCGACATGGATGGCGTCGGCTGCGGCGCGTTTTTCGCGAAGGTGCGCGACAACGCGGACGGCTCCTATACCGATGAGTGGGGCGTGAGCGATCTGCCCGGCCCGGAGGCGGTGGCGCATCCGCTGCGCGGGCCGGTCGCGACGCTGGAGGATGCGCTCGCCTACACGACACCCGATCCCGAGGCGCCGCAACGGCCAGGCAAGCTGCCCGACCTAGTCGCGCGCTACAAAGGCAAACGCGCGATCTGTTTTCATCACCGCGCCGCGTTCATGTGGTCGGCCTATCTGATGGGCCTCGACAACATGCTGATGAACCTGCTCGCCGAGCCGGAACTGGTGAGGGTGGTGATGGAGAAGGTGCTGCGCTGCAACATGCGCATCGTCCAGTGCGCGATCCGCGCCGGCGCGGAGGTGATCATCCTCGGCGATGACTATGCAGGCAACAGCGGGCCGATGATGAGCCCGGCGTTGTTCCGCGAGTTCATCCTGCCGCCGCTGCAGCATATAATCGCCATGATCCACGCCGAGGGGGCACTCTGCATCAAGCACTCCGATGGCGACCTCTACCCGTTGCTTGCCGACATTGTCGCCGCTGGACCCGACGGCATCCATCCCATCGAACCGGTCGCCGGGATGGAGCTGAAAAAGGTGAAGCAACTCAACGGCGACAAAGTCTGCCTGACCGGCAACATCGATTGCGCGCATCTGCTGCCGCATGGCACGCCGGCGCAGGTGAGCGAGGCGGTGCGCCAGGCCATCGCCGATGCCGCGCCCGGTGGCGGCTACATTCTCTGCTCGTCAAACAGCATCCATTCGTCGTGTAATCCGCAGAACTTCGCCGCGATGGTGCGCGCGTGCCACGAATTCGGAGGATATTGAAATGAAATTGCAACTCTGCCTGATGCTCATGCTGGCGGTCTCCGTGGAAGAGGCCGCACCCGATCCCAACTACATCGCGACGCCGGCCGATCTGAAGGCGCGCATCCCGGCGCAATTGCGCATCACCAAGCCGGACTTCGTTGTGTTCGTGCCGGAGGTCACCGAGGCCGGGGTGAACGATACCGGCAACGAGCATTTCCTGGCCTTCGATGGCCCCGACGGTTCGCTGATGGCGGTGTGGACGCAGAGTTCGGCCGAGAGCCAGCCGGACCAGCACCAGGCGTTCTCGCGCAGTGACGATGGCGGGAAGACGTGGGCGAAGCCGCGCATCATCGCCGGGCCGAAGAAGCCGGGCGACGGCCACATGGCGAGCTGGGGCTATCCGCTGGTGAGCAAAAAGGGGCGCATCTATATCCTCTATAGCCAGCACATCGGGCGCGTGGATAATTTCCCGCACCACACCGGCTGGCTGCACGGCATCTATAGTGACGACAACGGCGCGACCTGGTCCAAGCCGCAGAACGTACCGGTCGCGCGCAGCATCAACGACAATCCCGATGCCACGATGCCGCCGAACATGCTGTGCTGGCAGAAGCCGCTGCGGCTGGGCAAGGACGGAAAATATTTCGCGGGCTTCACGCGCTGGACCAGTTTCGCGGTGCGGAAGAACCCGACCAAGTCGTGGATCTCCGCCGACTCGCGCGTGGAGTTCATGCGGTTCGAGAACGTGGACGATAACCCGGAGCCGCAGGACCTAAACATCAGCTGGTTCATGGCCAACGAGAAGGCGCTGGCGGTGCCGTTCCCCGGTCATCCCGAGGTCAGCGCCTGCCAGGAGCCGACCGTGGTGAAGCTGCCCGATGGCCGGCTGTTCTGCACGATGCGCACGGCCTCCGGCAGCCCGTTCTGGAGCGTGAGCAGCGACACCGGCGAGACATGGACCCAGCCGCGCCGGCTGCTGCGCAAGGATGGCGGCGAGCCGCTGCTGCACCCGCTCTCGCCCTGCCCGATGTATGACGTGGGCGGCAACACCGCGGGCAGCGGCCACTATGCGCTCTTCATCCACAACCACGACGGCCACTATAAAAACTATGGCCCGACGGACTCCGGCTTCCACCGACGCCCGATCCATCTGGTGCCGGGCTATTTCAAGGCCGGCGCCGAGCAGCCGGTCTGGTTCGAGGAGCCGAAGTTGTTCATGGATCACGATGGCGTCAGCCTGGGCAAGCCCGGTACCAAGGGCCGGCTCGACCTTGCGCTCTACTCCAGCTTCACGGTCCGCAACGGCCAGGCGGTGCTCTGGTATCCAGAGCGGAAATTCTTCCTGCTCGGCCGCATCATCGGCGACGAGTGGTTCAAGCAAGGCCAGCCATGATCCATCGCTCCGTCATTCTGGTCGCAATTGCTGTGAACGCCTCGGCTGCGCAGTACGACTTCTATCAGCCGCAGGTGCAGCACGTCACCGTTCACGAAGGCAAGCTGGCGGAAGGACACTTCGCCTATAACCACATGGCGTCGGTCGAGTGGTTCGACGGCCGGTTCCATTGCGTCTGGGGTGCGCACGCCGAGACTCATCTCGAGGGCAAGCCGGGACAGCTCACCGTCTGGGCGACGAGCCCGGACTTCGAGACGTGGAGCGCGCCGCAGCCATTCGCCCATATCGGTGCCAACGCGCTCGCGCGCGATGCGCAGGGCGTCCAGTGGTAGCCGAACCTGCTCAACTATCGCGACGAGCAGCTCTGGTGTGTATGGACGTTCAACAGTAAGAACACCGAACTCGATGGTCTCTGGTTGAGCACGCTGGAGAAAGGTTCCAAGGTTTGGAAACACCGGCGCATCCAGCGGCGGCAGGAGGCCGCCGGCGTCCCGTGTTCCATCTTCGCCAGCCAGAATCCCGTGCTGCTTTCGTCGGGCCGCGTACTCGCGCCGGTGACACTCAACTACCGCGGCAGCAGCAGCAACTCCGTCCGGCGCTGGAACGCCTGCTTCTACACCGACGATGGCGGCGCGACGTGGGCCTGCTCCAATCCGATCAGCTCGGTGGACGATGCCGAGGCGCAGTGGGATCCGTTCTTCTTTGAGCAGAACGATGGGAAGCTGCGGGCCTTCATGCGGAACTTCACCAAGGGCATTCCGCAGGGTACCCAATGGCGGCTCACCACGGTCGGCACCGGCGTGGCCAAGGGCACGCCGGTCCGGTTTCCAGATGATCCGGTCTATTCGTTCATGAAGACGGTCAACTGCCGCCCGCAGATTTTCCGGCTCGCGGGCGGCCGCTACTGCCTTTTGCAGCAGGATGCCGCCGTGAACCATCGCGACTACTCGACGCGGCTGAACGTTGCGCTCCACTTCGGTCGCAGCGGCGCGGATGATTTCGTCGCCGGCCCGCCGGCCAAGACCTTCCCGAACCCGCTTGTCAACCCGACACCGCGCCTCTACCTCGGCGACGGCTTTGAGGTGGACTATGTCTACAGCCTGTCCGGCTCCGAGTTTCTCGTAGACCTTGGCTCATTGCAGAGTCAGATTCGAAAAAAGGCCGCCCAAACGGCCGCTGCCGCTGCCACGCCCTGCTCTTCGCTCACGGCAGCAGAACTCCTCCAGGTGCCTGAGGATACCCCCTATCGTAAGGCCTGCCGGCGCAGCTGGGCGAAATCAATCGAGAAAGTCTACCTCGTTTCTCCTCTGATCTGTCCAAAGTGCCGGTTCCCGATGCAGATCATTGCTTTCATAGAGGACCCAACGGTCGTTCGTAAAATTCTCCAGCACCTGGGTTTGTGGGAAACCCATCAAAGACCTCCCCCCAAAAGGATCGTTTCTTCTCCCCTGACGGAACCAATGGAGGCGGGGTACTCCGCTTGGGCTCCCGGTCCGGTTTGTTCGTACGACGACCCGGACCAGGTCTATCCGGATTGAGTTCTTTCCTCCCGCCTCCTTCGGATTCGTCGGTCGGGAATTCATCCTGGCAGGCGGCATTTTTCGCGGTCGCCCCGGGGCGACCATGGGGGGAGAGGTCTGTCTTTCCACACCTTCATGGAGCCTTCCTGGCACCTCTTGGCCACCATCCTCTCCTATGGAAAGTTTGAAACATGCCCTCCGCTGCTCTTTTCCCCTCCCTTGCCCCTCGACAGACCGCCAATTCTCCCCCGACGGCCCTTTTTTGCTTGGTTTCTCTGTGAACGCATCGTATACTTGCGAAGTGGTAAAAAAGGGGAGAAACCGATTACCTATCCATAGCCACTTAGAAACTCTACTCCAAAGCTGAGGGAATTAGCGCCCGTAGGGATGTCAACAGGCATGGACAACAATGCTGTGGAGGCATGTCGCAATTTAACATAACCAAGAGTGTCATACACGGCATGACCAGTGGAATCGGTCACATATCCTGTGGTATTACTCAATGTGGCGTAACTGTTCACGCCAAGAATTGTCACCTTTTTTCTTGCCCAGTCTGCAAATTTTAGTAATTGAGCCAATATCACCGTCTCCTGATGACAGACCCATTCGCCTTTCTTCCCGCTCTTCCTTTCTTACTGTGCGCCCAGTTTTTTTACAGGAAGACAGGAAGATCAGGAAGGAAGAAAGAAGCTATCCGTGTATTTCAGCAGGAAAGATGGCTTTTTTGCGGCGCCATTTTCCTTGATGGCGCCGCAAGATCATGCCATGCGGACGCCCCCCGTTCCCGGAGGCAGGTTGTATCATCGCTATTTACGGATCCCTCAAATCCTATTGATAACCGGGGGAGAAGAATCTGACTATTTGAAATTCAGGGCACCCTCTTTAACGCCTTTTTTCGATTTATCTCCGGTACCCGGATCCGCCCCCGATCCCTCCTTCCCGGGGTAAACGCTCTGCAGGTCCTTGGCATTCAACGAACGGTCGAAAACTCCGGCTGTCGGCTGCGAGACATGTTCCCTGAGTGCGATGGCTTTCATCTTTTCAATCATTGCGGCATGCTCGGCGGCCACGTTATTCTGCTCCTCCACATCCTGGCTCAAATCGTACAATTCCCAATCCGAGTTTTTCTTCGGTTGAACCCCCTTCCAGTTGCCGATCCGGACGGCGGTCATGCCCTGAAATTCCCAATAGAGGAATTCGTGCGACACCTGCCTCTTTTCGGCACCGACAGCTCCCGTGAGCGTGGGATAAAAGGAGATCCCGTCGATGTTCTCCGCGCAC
>CAINFC010000160.1 GCA_903847975.1 uncultured Acidobacteriota bacterium
AGCGCAGCCCCAGGTACGCAGTCAGGTTAACCATAAGGGCGGAAAGCCCGATACATTCTTCCGGCCTATTCCCCAAGGAAGGTCCCGGATAAAAACCGTTGTAAAGGATCGATCCCGGAGGATGGGTCTCAGGCTTTCCGCCCTTCGTACGTAAGGCAAACCGACCTGGGGCTCCGCTGCGCTCCACCCCGGGCTATTATGTCCGCGGGCCTTCCGCCCGCCTTGCTGAATACAAATCCTTGACGGTCCACACGTTCTCCCGCGGAGACAGAAAGGCCTCTTCCGGAAGGCACCAGTCCGATTTCTTGCGAAGCCATCCTGGTTGCGTAAGCGACTTTTTGCCGGGTTATCCTTTCGGATTTTTCCTCACCGGAACGTTCCGTGAGCCGTTTCCGGCCCTAGGATTGCTTTCCCATTCCACGTCGGGGACAAGTGGAAACGCGGAGGCAATAGAAGAGATATGCCGGATAAAGAACAGCGAACAGAAGATCCAACTGGACGACGATTAGCCAAGGAGCGGGAGCAGGGCAACCTGTTCCGCAACCGGGATATCGTCATTGCCGGGCTTTTCCTGGCGGAGATCATGCTTCTCAAGTCTGTCCTTTCCAACGGGTACCATGAGTACAAGAGCTACATGCAGGATCTTTTTCGGGCTCCCGTTCCCTCGGAATTCACTCTGGAATATACCCAGGGTCTGATCAATGCCATTCTGATCCTGGTTACAAAAATTGTGGGACCCCTGATCGTCCTGGTCCTGGTGCTAACTTTCGTGGGACTGTTTGCCCAGGGGGGCTGGAATTTTACCTTTGAGCCACTGGGATTCAAGCTGGACCGCATTCTTCCCAAGAACAACTTCCTGAAAATCTTCTCCAAGTCGGGCCTGGTTCGTCTGGCGAAGGAGGCGCTGCTCTTTGCGGTGATTGCCATATTCTCCTACAACCTGATCACCGATGTGTGGGCTCAGCTGCCGGTCTGGGGCAAGGTTTCCCCTGAAATCAGCATGTTCAAGGCTCTTTCCTTCAGCTACGGTCTTGCCTGGAACGTCGGGGTCACCTACCTCGGCATCTCGATCCTCCTCTTTCTGTTTGAAAAGCATCAGTTCAAAACCGGGCTGAAAATGACCAAGCAGGAAGTGAAGGACGAAGTCAAGGATCAGGAAGGGAATCCCCAGATCAGGGGCAAAATACGCAGCCTGCAGATTCAGGCCGCCCGCCGGCGGATGATGAAAGCCGTTCCGGAAGCGACGATGGTGGTCACCAACCCGACGCACTATGCCGTAGCGCTCAAGTATGATCCGAAATCCATGCCGGCCCCGACAGTCGTCGCTAAGGGTAAGAACCTGATTGCCCAGAAGATCAAGGCCATAGCGCAGGAGCACAAGGTCCCGGTGGTGGAAAACAAGCCGCTGGCTCAGCTGTTGTACAAGAAGGTGGAAATCGGCGAAATAATCCCGGTGGAACTCTATCGCATCGTCGCGGAAATGCTGGCTTATGTCATGCGTCTGCGGGAAAAAGCCTATCACTAACCGCTTTCGTCGCGCCGGATTTCTCCCCGGAGTGGCATGAATATTGCTCCAAAAGTCAGCGGATAAAAATATTATGGCAGCCACGGAATCCGCAACCATCAACCAGACCCTGTTTGGAGAAAAGTCCCATCTCGTCGTTCCGGTCGCAATCATCGCCGTCCTGTTTATCATCGTGGTCCCTCTGCCAACGCTGATCATGGACCTTCTGATCGCCACCAACCTGACGCTCTCGTTCCTGCTGCTGATGGTTTCCATCTACGTGGCCCGCACGCTGGACCTGTCGGTTTATCCCTCTCTGCTGCTTCTGCTCACCCTGTTTCGCCTGGCTCTCAATATCGCCTCCACCCGACTGATCCTGCTGCACGGAGAGGAGGGAACCCAGGCCGCCGGCGAAATCATTCAGGCCTTCGGGCAGTTCGTGGTCGGCGGCAACTTTATCGTCGGCATCATCATTTTCCTGGTGATCATAGTGGTGCAGTACATGGTCATCAACACCGGTTCCAGCCGGATTTCCGAAGTCACCGCGCGCTTTACCCTGGACGCCATGCCCGGCAAGCAGATGGCTATCGATGCCGATCTGAACGCCGGCTTTATCGACGAAAAGGAGGCTCGTTCCCGGCGCGAAAAGATCGCTCAGGAAGCCGATTTTTACGGCTCCATGGACGGGGCCATCAAATTCGTCCAGAAGGATGCCGTGGCGGGGATCATCATAATCCTGATCAACGTCATCGGCGGCTTTCTCATCGGCGTCCTGCAGAAAGGGATGACCCTGAGCAGCGCACTGGAAGTGTATACAATCCTGACGGTAGGTGACGGTTTGGTGACAGCGCTTCCCTCCCTGCTGGTTTCCATATCCGGAGGCATGCTGACCACTCGCGCCTCCACCCAGGACCGCACCCTGGGAGAAGCCGTCAGCGTTCAGCTGTTCGGCATGAGCTCGCCGCTGTCGCTGGCCGCCGGCCTGATCGGCCTGGTCGGGTTGATTCCCGGCTTTCCGAAGCTGGCCTTCTTTCTGCTTTCTGCCGCCGCCGGGTTTATGGCCTACACTTTGAACAAGACCAAGGCCGCGCGGGAAAAGGCCCAGGCCGCCGCCAAGGACGGGCCGGGAGCGGAATCCGCCCCTGCGCCTGTGGAAAAAGTGGAGTCCCTGCTCCGATTGGATCCTCTTTCGGTTGAAATCGGATTCGGACTGATCAACATGGTGGACCCGGCGCAGGGCGGCGATTTTCTGCAGCGAGTCAAGATTATCCGGCGGCAGCTGGCCCAGGAGCTGGGAATCATCGTGCCGCCCATCCACGTGGTGGACAATTTACAGCTGAATCCGCGGGAGTACTCCATCCTGCTGCGGGGCGTGCAGATCGCCAAGGGCGAGCTTTTGCAAAACCAGCTGCTGGCGGTCAACTCCGGAACCGCCCAGGAGGGGCTGGGCGGGATCGATACCAAAGACCCGGCTTTCCATATGGAAGCAAAATGGATCCAGCCGGCCGAAAAGGAGCGGGCCATCGTTCTGGGATACGCGGTGGTCGATGCTCCCACCGTCCTGGCAACCCACCTGACGGAAACCATCAAGGCTTACTCCCCCGACCTGCTCGGACGGCAGGAAGTGAAAACCCTGATCGACTCGGTCAACGAAACCCATCCGAAGGTGGTGGAGGAGCTGATACCCAAATTAATGTCGATCGGCGACGTGCAGAAGATTTTGCAAAACCTGTTGCGGGAGAGTGTGCCGATCCGGGACCTGGTAAGTGTTCTGGAAACCCTGGCCGACTATGCTCCCATGACCAAAAACCCGGTTCTGCTTACCGAATATGTCCGTCAAAGCCTGTCGCGGAGCATCTGCAACAACTACGTCAACGAAAACGGCGAGCTGCTGGCCTTTACCTTGAGTCCGGAACTGGATCAGGCCATTTCTCAATCCGTTACCCACAACGAGCTTCTTTCCGTTTGGAATCCGGACCCGCGGTTTGCCAAGGAACTTCTGGCCAAAATCCGCAATATGGTATCCCCCGGGGCCGATGCCTCCGGGGTTCTGATCTGCAGCAGCAATTCACGGCCGCATATCCGGCAGCTTGTGGCTCCCTACATGCCCAAGCTGGCCATACTGTCCCATAACGAAATTCCCATGACCATCCGTTTCATCTCCCTGGGTATGGTGAAATAATCCTTTCTGATTGGTGAGTAACTATGAAAATAAAGACTTTTAATGCCGCTCAGCTGTCCGAAGCGATCGCCGAAATCAAGAAAGAGCTCGGCGAGGATGCTCTGATCCTTTCCACCAAGGAAGTGGAATTCCGCAAGGAGCCCAACCAGCCGCCGGTTAAAGGTTATGAAGTAGTGGCCGCCGGAGATCCCGCGCAAACGGCGGTCAAGGAAGAACCCAGGGAAGCGCGGCGGCCGGTTTCGACACCGGCCGCTCTGGCCGCCAGGAAAGCCTACCAGGCGGCTCCCCCGGCTCCGCCTGCGCCGGTGGCACCACTCCGGGCTTTCCCTCCCTCCCGAGCGGCGGCCGGCCCGATTCTCCCTCCGGCCCTGACCGACCTTCTGGAGTCCGCTGCTGTCAGAAAGATGCCGGCCAGGCCGGCGGCCGTGGAAAAAGTCGCTGCCCGGGAGACCGAAGAGCCGGAGAAACCGGCGAACCCCGCACCGCCTCCCGCTGCCGCCGGAAAAACACCCGATTCCATCGCCCGTGAAATGATAGAATTAAAGCGGCTCATTCGCTGGTCGGCCCAGTCGGTGGTTTCTTCCCGTTTTCAGTCGGTAGATCCCGATGCCGATGCCCTTTTCATCGACCTGATTGCGAATGACATGGATGAATCAATTGCCAGAAAGATCGTTACGGAAGCGCGCAAACGCATGGAAAAAAGCCGCCAGGAAATCGGCATCGACAGTGCAGCACGGGAAGTGTTCCGCGAAATGGTGCAGATTGTTCCCATCGACGAGCGGTTTTCTTCCCGGACGGTAGCCATTTTCCTTGGTCCGACCGGAGTGGGCAAAACTACCACCATCGCCAAGCTGGCCTCCCGGTTCGCGCTGGAGCTGGGGCGCAAAACCCTGCTGATCACGCTGGATACCTATCGCATCGGGGCCGCCGAGCAGTTGCGGATTTATGCCGACCTGATCGGCATTCCGCTGCTGGTGGCCAACAGCGTCCGTGAACTGGACCGCCAGCTCCGGGAGCATACCGAGGCCGAGGTGATTCTCATCGATACCGTGGGAAGGGCGCACGGGCGCCTTTTTCAGCTGGCCGACCTGGCTGAGTATGTCAAGGACAAGGACTGGATTGAAAAGCACCTGGTCCTCAGCCTGACCACCAAGCCGCTGGACCTCCGGGAGACGATCGAGGCCTATGAAATGTTCGGCACCAACAAGCTGCTTTTCACCAAGCTGGATGAGACCATTACCAACGGTACGGCAGCCAACGAGCTGATCCGCACCCAGAAACCGCTGGCCTATATGACCAACGGCCAGAACGTTCCCCAGGACATCCAGATTCCCACCCCGGGCTCTTTTGCGGAATTCATCATCAGCCGGGAACAGCAGGAAGATCTAAGGATGGCATATGCATGACCAGGCAACCACTCTGAGAGAAAAAATTCGTATGCGCCAAACACAAACCATTTTGGGTCTTAAGCCGGGGGCGGAGTCACTGGGCGGTCCGGAGTCGGTGCAGACGCACGTCATTGCCGTAACCAGCGGGAAGGGGGGGGTGGGTAAAACCAACACGGTGGTGAACCTGGCGGCGGCGCTGAACCTCCGGGGAAAAAAAGTCCTGATCCTGGACGCCGATTTTGGCCTGGCCAATATCGATGTGCTGCTCGGCCTGGCTCCGCAGCACCACCTGGGTGATTTCCTGAGCGGGGAGAAGACACTCCGCGAAATCATCGTCTCCACTCCCCAGGGGATTGCCATCATTCCTGCGGCTCCGGGAATCCAGACCCTCAGCCACCTGGACGAGTCGCAGACCCAGCGGCTGTTTCTGGCCCTGGATGACCTGATCAAGGACTACGAATATTTTTTTATCGACACCTCAGCCGGCATTTCCGACAATGTGACCCGCCTCTTGATTGCCTCCCAGCAGATTATCGTGGTCAGCTCGCCGGACCCCACCGCCATTGTCGATGCCTACGCCCTTATCAAAATTGTCCTGCAGCTGGACCCCTCGCGGCAGCTGAGCATCCTGATCAACTCCGTTACCGGGAGCCAGGAGGCGGAGCAGATCTTCGCCCAGCTTTCCCGGGTAACCCAGCGGTTTCTGGCCCGTGAGCTGCGCTACCTGGGATATGTGCAGTTCGACGACAAACTGAGCGGTGCGGTGCGGGCGCAGCGCGCCGTCGTCCTGGAGTTTCCCTTCAGCCCCTCCAGCCGCTGCTTCCGAAACCTGGCCAAGGCGCTGATTCCCCCGGAGGCCGGCGAGACCGGATCCTGAAGGGATCGCCGGGAAAGCAGGGGCTATGCTCAAGCAGCTGAAGAACTTTCTGGACCGCGGCGATGCCGGGACGGCCCTGCCCGAACGGGAACAGATTATCCTTGAGCATCTGCCCCAGATCAAGTATATTGCCCATCGGATCCATGCCCGGGTTCCCAAGGGAGTGGAGCTGGACGACCTGATTGGCGCGGGAATCGTCGGGCTGATGGATGCGATCGCCAAATTTGAGCCGGAAAAGGGGGTCAAGTTCAAAACCTACGCGGAAGTGCGGATCCGCGGCGCCATTCTCGACAGCCTCCGTGCCCTGGACTGGGCTCCCCGCAAGCTGCGGCAGAAAAGCCGGGAGCTGGAAGCGGTCATGCACCGGCTGGCGCAAAGAGAGCAACGGCCGGCCACCGACCAGGAGATTGCCGATGAGCTGAAAATCTCCCTGGTGGAATTTTACGAGCTGCTCAATGAGCTGAAAAGCGTGAACCTGGGGGGCTTCCACACCATGGCGTCTTCGGCAGATTACGACGCCGAGGAATCGGAGGTGCGCTATTTCCCTTTTGCCCCGGTGCCGAGTCCCTATCATGTCTTTCAGAAAGAGGAGGTCATCGAGCGGCTGTCGGAAGCCATCCAGAATCTTCCGGTTCGGGAGCAGGAAGTACTGTCATTATATTATCTGGAAGAGCTGACCATGAAGGAGATCGGCGAAGTGATGGGAATTACCGAGTCCCGGGTATGCCAGATCCACTCCCGGGCGGTGCTGCGGCTGCGGGGCATGCTGATGGAAGCCGCTTCACCGCTGTGAGGGGTGGCCGGTGACGGATGTAAGGTCTAAGGAAAGGAAGCAGGGCGCATCATGGCAAAAAAACGTGGCGATAAGATCCTCAGTCAGGAAGAGATCGATGCTCTATTCAAAGCCATGCAGGAGGGGAAGAGCGAAACGGAGCCTTCCTCCACCGTTCCTGCGGCTCCGGCCAAGAAGGTTCTCAAGTACGATATTCGCAAGCCGGACCGCATTTCCAAGGACCAGATCCGCTCCCTGCACCTGATTCACAATTATTTTCAGCGGAGCTTCTCCTCGTCCCTGTCCGCCTACCTGCGCGCCTTCGTGGAAATCAAGCTGGTTTCCATCGAGCAGATTACCTACAGCGAGTTCCTGGAGTATATTGCCGAACCCACCTGCTACAACTCCATCAATATGAGCCCGATGGAGGGTAACATGGTGATGGAGCTCAGTTATCCGGTGGTGTTTCCCATGCTGGACCTGCTGCTGGGGGGGACCGGATTGCCGCCCAAGGAGGAGCGGGCCATCACCGATATCGAGTGGAGCATCATCGATGGCGTCATTCAGCTGGCCATGAAAGACCTGAAGGAGGCCTGGAAGCCGGTGGTCGACCTGCAGCTGAACGTCACGGCCCGCGAGTCCAAGCCGCAGCTGCTGCAGTTTGTATCTCTATCCGAGCCGGTGGTGGCCGTCGGGCTGGAAGTGCGCATCGGCTCCAATACCGGGTCCATGAATCTGGGCATCCCGTCCATTATTCTGAAGCTGATCCGGCACAAGTTCGAACAGCAGCAGTGGGCCATGCGACGCAAGGAGGATATCGCCAGGGACCAGGCCCGGCTGTATGGCGCCCTGCCATCGATTCCTGTGGACCTCAGCGCCGAAATCCGGGGAACGACCATCAGCATCCGCGATTTTCTGGACCTCAGCGTGGGAGACGTTCTGACCCTGGATCACTACGCCGAGAAACCCATCCAGGTGGCGATCGAAGGAAGGCCCTATTACCTGGGGCACATTGTCAACTTCCAGGAGCGCAAGGGCGTATACCTGGAGTCCGCGGCCACGGAAAAGGAAATTTACCTTTAAGGAATGGTTTCGTTTTACGGACCGGCCGACCTAGGAAGCGATTATGGTAGACACGATTAAAAAAATCCCCAACCCGGAAGAGATCATCGACCTGTGGGTCACGATCTGCAAGCAGGCTTTCAACCAGGCAGTGGATGCCAAAGGAGCCGTGGAGCTGGCGGATGTACAGGTGAACGAGACCGGGCCGGCCGAATATGTCAAACCGGGATGTATCTTTCTGCGGATCGACAAGGGCGGCCAGGGAGGATTTGTGGTTGCCGGAACCGAGCCGGGTTTCGCCTCCGACCAGATCCTCCAGACGGCAGGGAAGGAAGCCGGCTCGCTTTTCCCCCTGTTTATGGAGGAGATCGTCCGGGTTTGCCAGAACGCCTTTGGTCCCTTCATGCAGTGCACCCAGGCTCCGGCGGATTCGGCCCGGGGAGCGGTGCTGAAAGAAGAGGGTCTGGGCTACTATCTCGTTCTGGCGGCGACCACCTCCAACAAGTCCAACTATAACGTTGAATTTTACTTTTCCCCTGACCTCTGCCTGATGCTGGAGGAAAACAGCAAGCCGCCCGCCGTCAAGCCCGCGGCCCCACCGAAACCTCCTGCCCCGCCTCCGCCCCCGCCCCCGCCGCGGGAGGATGCCCGCTCCGCCGCGGCCAGGGGAGGGTATTCCAAGAACATCGAGCGGATCATGGACATCGATCTGCCCCTGACGGTCAGCTTTGGCCGCACGCGAATGCTTTTGAAGGACGTGATGAAGCTCGGTACGGGATCGATCATCGAACTGGACCGGACGGCCGACGATCCGGTGGATTTGTGGGTGAACGATAAGAAGGTGGCCCGCGGAGAAGTGGTGATCGTCGGCGGCAATTACGGGGTGCGGATTACCGAAATCGAGAACGTGGCGGAAAGGATCAATACCCTGCGAGACTGAGCCGATTCGACCGAATCCCGCCGTCCGCAACCGTTTGGGCCGGCTGAGGCGCAGGCTTTCCTGAAATAAGGAACCTATGGACATGCTCTCCCTGATTCTGGGCCTCATTCTTGCCCTGCTGTGCGGGTGCGTGGCTGCCTGCGTCCGGATCTATTTCCGCCAACAGGAATCGGAAAAAGAGATCCGCCAGCTCAAGGAGGTTCTGCAGGCCTTTTTGTCCATCCAGGAGCGCAATATCGCCGAGATTCGCGCCGAGCTGCAGTCGGCACCGGCGCCTCCGGCCAAAAAGACGAGCGGCCCGGGACCGGGGAGTGCCGCGGAAAAGAAAAACCTGGCGGAAGAGCCGGGACCGGGAGATCTTCTTTACGCCGAATCCCAGGAGAAAGCGCAGCGCAGGCGCTACGTATGGGAGCTGGCGGATCAGGGGCTGAGCGTCGAGGAAATTGCCCGCCGCACCCAGCTTCCTCTGGGGCAGATCGATGTCATTCTGAACATGCGCGGCATAAGCCAGGAAGGGAGCAAACCGCCATGGCGCTGATGCGCCGGTTTTCGGCTTATCGCTGCGCCAATCCGCGATGTCATCGGCACGTTTCCGCACTCCGCCAGTGGCTTTTTCGCCCCCGGTCCTATGCCCTGAACGGGAGTCCCTATTGCAGCGAGAACTGCCTCCGCCCGCAGCTGCAGTCGGTTCTGAACCATTTTATTTTTCGCGGAAACCTTTCCGCCGGCCCGCTGCACCGGAGTACGATCGGGCTGATCCTGCTGGATTTCAACCTCATCACCCTGCCGCAGCTCAACGAAGTTCTGGCCCGCCAGCGGGACGGAGACCGCCGTTTTTTCGGGGAAATCGTCATCTCTCTGGGGTTTATCTCGGAGAAGCAGATCACCCTGGCGCTGAGCAGGCAGGAAGGCCTCCCCTGGCTGGACCTGGACCGCAGAAGGGTGGACCCGGCCGCCCTGCAAAAGGTTCCGCCCGAACTGGCCTTCTGTTCTCTGATCATGCCGCTGGATTTTGACCTGGGGCTTGCCGAGCTGAACGTGGTGGCCGCCGCGCCCGTGGACCGGATGGCGCTGACCGCATTGCAGCAGATGAACCGGTGCCGGGTCAACTGCTTTATCGGACCGGAGAGCAAAGTGAAGCAGCTGCTGGCCGAAAACTACGGCCAGGAATCCGCCTCCAGGCGACTGGAGCGAAAATCGGTCCCGAAGCCGGAGGATGTTTACGCGCTGCGCGAGGAGCTGATGTACCAGTACCGCATCGCATCCGGCGTAGGGATGGAGGTGGCTCCCTACCATAAGTCCCTCTGGATGCGAATTCACACCCCTATGGGAACCAGGGACTTTTTCTATTCGATATCTTCGGAGGAGGAGGCTCCGGCCTGAAGTGCGCCCTGAAGTGCGCCGGGACTGCCCTTCCGGCTCCGAGCTCAACCGTCCTGTGCCGGCTTGGGGGAAATTTTATTGCACTTTCATCTTCCGGGACAAACCGGTAGGAGGTCGCCATCTCCTTTCGGCAAGCACTTCCGCCTTTCTTCCCGCTCTTCCTTTCTTCCTGTGAGTCCTTTCTTTTCACAGGAAGAAGGGAAGATCAGGAAGGAAGAAAGAAGCCGTCCGTATATTTTGAGAGGGAAGAGCGACTTTTTGCGAGGTTATCTTCATTTGACGGAGCGGCAGTGAGTGCTGCTCCGCGTGGGCAATGCCGGACGGCTTCCTCGCCCCTTGCGGATCTTTCGGCGAGCCCTTTCCCGGTCAACCCCTCCTGCCTTTTTTGAGTAATCCGGAAGAAAAGATTGAGGCAAGCCTACTTTCCGGGATGAGTTTGTGTAAAAATCAGACAGATTTTAGGCATTGTTTGATAATCCCTATTTAGCGGCAGAATGCTCGAATGAAGGAGATGCAATGACAACCCAGATTACCAAGAATGATTTATTGACGATCGTACAGCAGGTTTTTGAGTCCATGATGGGACTCCAGGTCGAAGATGACAGCCAGGCAGCGGCCGATTTGAGCGTTGGCGAAGTAAGCATGGCTACCATCTGCATCTCCGGCGGATGGAATGGAATTATTATATTTCAGAGCACCCGCAAGCTGGCTTCCAAGATTGCCCAGGGCATGTTTCAGCTGGACGAGGAGAGCATTTCCGCGGAAGAAACCAAAGATGCTTTTGGGGAAGTCATTAACATGGTGGGGGGCAATCTCAAGGCCCTGCTGCCGGGGCCTTCCTCGCTGTCTCTGCCCAATGTGGTGCTCGGCACGGATTGCTCCTGGGATGTCCCCGGGGGGACGACGGTGCTGGTTTCTCTGTTCCGTTCCGTGGGCGAACCGATGAGCTGGTCGGTCATCGAAGAACAAAAAAAATAGCCTTATGGTATTATAAATTAGCCTAAATGCAGAAGGGAAAGGTCGGGAGAAAAAGCAGCCGGACCTTTACACCATTACAGAAAGGTAACCGTCCATGAAAGTATTAGTTGTCGATGATTCTAAGGTGATGAGGGTTATTCTCTCCCGCATACTCAAAGAGATGGGCCACGAAGTGGTTGAGGCGGGCGACGGGCAGGATGCCCTGAAAAAGGTAGAAGAAAGCGGCGGCGTGGGGTTGGCTCTGGTCGATTGGAACATGCCCGTCATGAACGGCCTCGACTTTGTCAAGGCCCTGCGGGCCGATACCCGCTTCTGGCAGATTCCGGTGATGATGGTGACCACCGAAACGGAAATGGGCCAGGTCCAGCTTGCCTTGCAGGCCGGGGCCAACAATTATGTGACCAAGCCGTTCACCCCGGATGTCATTCAGGAAAAATTGAAAAGTATGGGATTTTGATTCGCCGCGGTTCCTGCTTTTTATCCAAACATTCCATTTTTGCCTGCAAACCGAACAGAGATACGGTTCATGAGTGCCGAAAATTTTATTACCGAAGAAATGCTCTACCCCATTCTGGAAGATGTTTTTTCCACAATGTTCGGGATGCCGATGGAAGCCAGGGGACGGGTTTCCGAGGTTCACATTGACGGACGGGCCTGCCTCTGCAGCATCAGTATCACCGGCACCTGGAACGGCATCGTTCTGGTGCAATGCAGCGATGCCCTGGCGAAGGAAATCGGCACGGTCATGTTCTCCACCGATGCCGAAGCGATTTCCAAAGCCGAAATAAAGGACGCCATGGGGGAAATCACCAACATGGTGGGGGGAAACCTCAAACGGATTCTGCCGGGCCCCTCGGCCCTTTCCCTGCCGAATGTGATGTTCGGCAGTGACTTGAGCTGGAAAGTACCCGGGCCGGCCGATATCTGTATCTTTTGTGTCCTGATCTCGGGAATGCTGCTGGTGGTAACGATCGTACGAAGAGCCCAGAACTGAAACCGGAAGCGGGGCGGCGGCCTGCCCGCAGGCCAGCGTGCCGGGCAGGCACGGGTTGGCTCTCCACTCATACGGCTTGGAAAACATATGGCTTGGTTTAAAAAGGAAAAACAACCGATTGCTCCCACCCCGGAAGAAGCCCGGGTGGTCCGGACCGAGGGGCTCTTTACCAAGTGTCCGCAGTGCAGCCGGGCGCTATGGAAAAAGGACCTGGAAGACAACCTGGGGGTCTGCACCAAGTGCAGCTACCACTTCCGGATCAGCGCCCGTCGGCGTCTGGAACTGCTTTTCGATGAAGGGCGCTATACGGAATACGGCAGCGATCTGTTTTCCCCGGATCCGCTCGGGTTCCACGACAAGCGGGCCTACGCGGACCGGCTGCAGGAAGCCCGCCGCACCACCGGGTTGAACGATGCGGTCATCAATGCCGCCGGGCAGCTCTCGGGCCGAAAGGTGCTGGTCTGTGCCATGGAGAGCAACTTCATCAGCGGCAGCATGGGCTGCGTGGTAGGAGAGATGATCACCTTGGCGGTTGAAAAAGCCGTGGAAGACCAGACTCCGCTGGTTATTATTTCTGCTTCCGGCGGTGCCCGCATGCACGAGGGAACTTTCTCCCTGATGCAAATGGCCAAGATCTGCTCCGCCTTGGCGCGGCTGGACCGACTGCGCATTCCTTACGTATCCATCCTGACCGACCCGACTACGGGCGGAGTAACCGCCAGCTTCGCCATGCTCGGGGATCTGAATATCGCCGAGCCAGGGGCCCTGATCGGTTTTGCCGGACCCCGGGTCATTGAACAGACCATCCGCCAAAAGCTGCCGAAAGGCTTTCAGCGGTCCGAGTTCCTCATGGAGAGAGGGATGCTCGATGCCATCGTGGATCGCCGCCAGATCAAGGATTTCCTGACCCGCAGCCTCTGCTTTTTTTGCGACCGATAGGCAATGAATTATTCCGAGGCCCTTCCGTACCTGAGGCAGCTTGGGAGGGAAGCACCCTCGGCAAAATTCAGCCTGAAAACCATCCGCCGGCTCTGCCGGGCATTTGAAAATCCGCAAAATCGGTTTTCCTCCGTCCTGATTGCCGGAACCAACGGCAAGGGGTCGACGGCTGCGACCCTTTATGCCATACTTCTTCAGACCGGCATTCCGGTCGGCTGCTACATCTCTCCGCATCTGGTACATCCGCGGGAAAGAATCCGGGTTCATCGCAGTTGCATTTCCGAGGAGGATTTCGCCCGCTGCCTCACGGAAGTGCGGGACAAGGTCCAATGGCTCAATGCCCGGCGCGACTTCCCGATCCGTCCCTCCTTTTTCGAAGTTCTGACCATGGCCGCTTTCATCCACTTTGCGCGCAGCGGCGTTCGCCTGGCGGTACTGGAGGTCGGTCTGGGGGGGCGTCTGGACGCTACCAATCTGTGCCAGCCGGAAGTGGTGGCCCTGACCGGCATTTCCCGGGATCACCAGCAGTACCTGGGAAACTCCCTGATGGCCATCGCCCGGGAGAAAACCGGGACCTTTCGCACGGGAATCCCGGCCGTAGTCGGGGATCTTCCCCCGCGCATTATGCGTTGGGTGGCACGCCGTGCCGGGCAGATCGGAGCTCCGGTCTGGTTCCTTTCGCGGGATAGCTTGCGGAAAGGGATCCAAGGCGAGGCAGGCAGGTATCGGTTCGAGATGCGAACCAGGGTAAGGAATTATCCGCAGCTGGCCCCCTCCCTGCGGGGACGGCACCAGGTCCACAATGCAGGATTGGCGGTTTTGCTGGCAGAAAGGCTATCCGAAAAGGGCTGGCCGATCGATGCCGACCACATCCGCCGCGGCCTTTCCGGCACCATCTGGCCCGGACGGCTCCAGTGGATCGATGGGGAGCCTGCCGTTCTTCTGGACGGAGCGCATAACCCGGAAGGAGCCGCCGGGCTGGCCTCCTTTCTGGAATCCGCCTATCCCCGCAGGCGCCGCATCCTGGTTTTCGGAGCCATGCGCGATAAAAATTATGGCGCCATGGCCCGGTTGCTTTTCCCGCGGGCGGAAAAAATCGTTCTGACCCGGCCGCGGAGCCCGCGGGCGGTCTCCTTGAAGGACCTGATGGCCTTGCCGGCAGCCCGCTGTCACCCCGGCTGGTTAGCGGCAGACGATCCGGCCCGCGCTTTGCAGGAGGCGATCCGACTGGCGCGGCCGGAGGACCTGCTGGTGGTAACCGGCTCGCTGTTCCTGGTTGGCGAAATCCTCTCCTCGCTCGGTTACGATACCCTGCAGCCATTTCCGTAAAGGGCCCAGGGAACGGTGGACGCGTAAAAAGCAGCAGGAACCCCGAAAGGGGTTCCGGAACACAGCCCGGGATTGCGCCGCATAGGCGCTACCCCGGGTAGGCGGAATTGTTTAAAACCCAGCCCGGAAAGGGCTGCGCAAACACATGGCATGGCTGAATTTTGCGCAACCCTTTCCGGGTTGTTGCCCACAGGTGCCCCTACCCGGGGTAGGCGCGAAGCGCGCCAACCCCGGGCTGTGTTCCGAAGCCCTTGCAGGGCTTTCCCCAACGGAAATTCGAAGATGTGGGACTTTTTGCCGGGTCATCAGGGAATGGTCGGCGCGCAAAAAGTGGCGAAAGTCTGAAAGGGCGAAATAATTCCAGCCCGGGGCTTTGCCCGGGCTGAGGATATGGGAGGCTTTCCGCCTCCTGCAAGACTTTTTGCCGGTTTGTCAGGTGATGGTGGGCGTTACCTCCGCCTCCTGGATGTTGTGCTGCCGAAACCAGCTCTGAATCCGGGAAATGACCATGTCCACGGCAATCCGGTTTTCCCCGCCTCCCGGGATGATGACATCCGCCAGATACTTGCTGGATTCTACAAATTGCAGGTGCATGGGGCGGACGGTCTCGGTGTACTGGTGAATCACCGATTCCAGGCTGCGGCCCCTCTCCCGGGTATCCCTCTGCAGCCGGCGGATAAAGCGGATGTCCGAGTCCGTATCCACGAAGAGCCGGATGTCCATACGGTTGCGCAGCTCTTCCTTTTCGAACACCAGGATCCCCTCCACGATAATCAGGGGCTTGGATTCCAGCCGCTCCACGCTCGGCATCCGGGAGTGGGTATGAAAATTGTAGATCGGCTGTTCGATCGCCTGGCTCATCTGCAAATGCTTCAGATTTTCAATGAAAAGGTCCCAGTCGAACGCCTGAGGGTGGTCGAAGTTGCAGTGGTTGCGCTGATCCCGGGGGATATGCTCCAGGTCCCGGTAGTAATGGTCCTGCTGCATGATCATGGCCCGGTCCTTGCCGATCCGGCCCAGGATCTTGTTGGCCACGGTCGTTTTACCCGATCCGGTACCTCCGCAGATTCCTATGGTTAAGGGCATTTTGGGTGTCCTTTCATTTCGATGACGGATCTGATTCTTTCGGAAAAACCGCTTCCCAAGAGAACCGGGAAGAGGTATTATCCCGCCTTACAAATAATCCACGGCTTGATATTACCAAACCCTTTTGTTAACTTAAACGGTGCGGGAACATTTCCCGTGCAGTTTCGTTTCAGCAGAGGTGAGATTGAATAATACTGGGATTAATCCTATGAAAAGGAAAGCAATAGCTGTTTGGACGGTGCTCTGGACCTTATGTCTTGCCGCGGCCTTCTGGGCCCCGCTGGCGGCCCAGTCGGCTCCGCCTCCTCCCCGGAAAAACAAAAAGCAGGAATCGGAAGACAACCGCTATTTCAAGCGCTGGCTGGATGAAGACGTTTTTTACATTATCACCCCGGAGGAAAAGAGCGTTTTTCAGAAGCTGACCACTCCGGAGGAGAAGGAAAAATTCATCGACGATTTCTGGAAGCGGCGGGATCCCTCTCCGGAATCGATCCAGAACGAATTCAAGGAAGAGCACTATCGCCGGATTGCCTACTCCAACGACCGCTTCGCTTCGGGCATCCCCGGATGGAAGACCGACCGGGGGAGGATTTACATCACTTTCGGAAAACCCGACCGCCAGGAGAGCAACCCGACCGGTACGCACCTGGTGCGCTCCGAGCTGGAGGGCGGGGACATGACCACCTTTCCTTTCGAAGTGTGGGAGTACCGTTACATCGAGGGAATCGGCACGGACATTACCATCGAGTTTGTGGACCAGAGCGGTACGGGCGACTACAAGATCGCGCTGAACGATTACGATAAAGATGCGCTTTACAGCATCACCGGGTCCCGGGTCAGAAACCTGGGCAACGAGAACGAGCAGATTCGCAGCTATAAAGATATGCCTTTCGAAAGGCTGCGGGTTTACTCCCAGCTGCAGCGCCCGCCGGAGATCAAGTTCAAGAAGCTGGAGTCGGCGGTCACCGCACGGGTCATCTACAAACAGCTGCCGATCGAGGTCCAGGACAACTACATCCGTCTGACCGACGAATCCATCCTGGCGGCGGTGGCGCTGGAAATCGAAAACAAGAACCTTTCCTATGAGAACGTCGGGGAAGTGAATCAGGCCACCATCAACATTTTCGGGCGGGTCACGGACATCACCAAGAAAGTCTACGAGATTTTCGAGGACGTGGTCACCGCCACGGTGACCGACGAGGAGATCAAGTCCGGGATTCGCACCAAATCGGTCTATCAGAAAAAGATGTCCCTGCGGCCCGGCCGCTACATTCTCGACGGGGCGGTGGAAGACACCAAGAGCGGGCGTATGGCTTCCATTCAGCAGCTCCTGGTGGTTCCCAAAATGGACCCCGAGCAGGGGCTGCTGGGCAGCTCGCTGATCATGGCTTCGGTTCTCACCCCGGTGGTGGATGAAGCGGACCTGCGCAGCATGTTTGTCATCGGCAGCTCCCGGGTGATTCCCAACATACGGCGGATTTACCGCAAGGGGGACCGGATCGCTTTCTACTTCCAGGCCTACCACCTGGAGCTGGATCAGTCCACGCAAAAGCCCACCGTGGAAATTCAGGTGCTGGTCAAAAAGGGAAGCGGCGAGGTGGTTTCCACCCTGGCGGCCTCCGACGTGGTCTCCAAGTTTTCCGGACAGCAGTCCACGATCCTGGGCTCGGCGGACAGCTCCAAGCTGGATCCCGGCCCCTACCGCCTGGAAGTTCAGGTGGTCGACAAGATCGCCGGAAAAAATCTGTCCAAGATGCAGCCCTTTACCCTGCAGTGAGAGCCGCGCGGGCGGCTCTCAACCCTCCGCGGATACGGCGGCGAGCAGGGCCTTGAGGTAGCCGAAAGAAAAGGCGAAAGCCTGGAGCCCGCCGCTGTCGCCGGCAATTTTGGGGACGTGATCCGGCATGAGCATGCCGTCATACCCGATTTCCCGGTAAACGCGCAAAACGCGGAGCATGTCGAGGTCGCCGTCGTCGAGAAAGGTTTCCTGGAAGTTCAGAAAGCCGCCCCGGATGTTGCGGAAATGGACATTGAAGATTTTTCCGCGGCTGCCGAACCAGCGGATCACTTCGAAAATCTCTTCCCGCGGATTCCGGAGCATTTCCGTCACCGTCCCCTGGCAGAAGTTGAGCCCGTGGAATGCGGAAGGGTGCAGGCCGACGAACCGCTTCAGGCCGTCGATGCTGCCCAGGACGGTGTTCACTCCGCGATACCCCTTGTCCGCGGGCATCCCCGGATCGTGCGGATGGCAGGCCATCCTCACCTTGCACTCCTCGGCCACCGGGATCACCCGCTGCAGAAACCATTCGATCCTTTCCCAGTAAGCGTCGGCCCCGACCGGTCCCGCTTCCGTCAGGGGCGGCTCCTGGCGGGCCTGGTCGTAGACAAAGGTACTGTAGGCCGCCCCGCCGCGGCCGGGTGTCGTGCCGGTGCGCACCACGCCCAGGATGCTCATGTTGTACTTGACTGCCGGAATACCGGCCTGCGAAGCGTTGCGGATCATCCGGCAGAGGGAGTCCACCTCCCTCTCCCTCTCCGGGGATTTCCCCAACAGAATGTTGGGATTTTCCGCCCGCGCGATGGGGCTGGAGCTGAGAGGCAGAGGGACCATTTCCAGGCGGATTCCAAAGGATTCGACCCGCTCGCGCAGCCGGAGCAGGCTTTCCACCGACCAGCTCTCGTCCAGCCTGGGGGAGGGCAGAGAGCTGCAGATGTGGTTAACCCCGAAGGCGGCTAAAGTCCGCAGGATTTCGTCGGTGCTGCCGTGCTGGGTTCCGACTTTCATTTTAACGGCCGGAAGGGCGGCCTTCCCGCTTTTCTTCGACGGAGATGCGGCGGCCGCGGTTTCCGCGAAGCCCGCTCCGAACGCTCCCGCCATTCCCAGGCGGCGGATGATTCCTCTTCGATTCATAAACCTTCCTCCCGTTCCATCCGGATATTCGTCCTCCCGACGGGAGGACGAATTAGAATTGAATGGGCGCCCTCTTGCGGAGGCCCGCTACGTTCCGTCCGCGGGCTTTTCATCAGCAGGACCAAGGGTAGCATCAGCAGGAAGAGGCCGCCCAGAATACGGAATACATCAATGAAGGAGAGCATGGCCGCCTGGCGCTGCACACCGTAAAATACCAGGGCGGCGGCGCGCCTGGCGGCCAGAACCGGATCGGCGCCGTAATGATGCATCATGCTGGCCTTCGCCTGGTTCATGGTTTGGGTGACGGCAATGCTGTAGGGGTGGATGTGCTCTCCCAGGTATTGGGTGTACATCTGGCGGTGTCGGGACAGCAGGGTAGTGGCCGCCGCGATTCCCATGCTGGCGCCGATGTTGCGCATCGAATTGAAAATACTGGCCGCGTTGCCCATCTCCTCCCGGGCGATGGGCCCCATGGTAATGGTGGTCAGCGGAACAAACAGGCAGCTCAGGGCAACCCCCTGGAGAAACTGCGGCCAGAAAAAGTCCCAGTAGCCGGCCTGCAGGTTCAGCTGGCCCAGCCAGAAGAGGGTAAAGGCGGCGGTCAGCAGCCCGAAGACCAGCAGCTTCCGCGCTCCGACCCGGGACAGCATCAGCCCGACCAGGGGCATGAAGAATAAAGACCCCAGGCCACGCGGGGCCGTCGCGATGCCGGCCTGCCAGGAAGGGTATCCCAGCAGGGTCTGCAGCAGGATGGGTACCAGCACCAGGCTGCCGTAGAGAACAAATCCGAGCGTGGTCATCATGATGACCCCGGTGGCATAGGTCCGGTTGAGAAACACCCGAAGGTGGACCACCGGGTGGGCGGTCCGCAGTTCGCGGAAAACGAAGAGAACAAAAGCCAGGGCGGAGAGGACGGCCAGAGTGGTCAGCAGGTGGGAGGCGAACCAGTCCTCCTGCTCGCCCTTATCCAGGAAGATCTGAAGGGACGCCATGCCGACGGCCAGGAGTCCGATGCCCCAGTAGTCCACTCCGCCGCTTCTTTTCCGCAGGTAGGCCGGATCGAAAACGAACAGCCGGGCCATGATAACCGAAACGATACCCACCGGAATGTTGATGTAAAAGACCCATCGCCAGCTGTAGTTGTCCGTCAGGAAGCCGCCGACCACCGGGCCGAGAATCGGGGCGGTTACGATGCAGAGCCCGAAAAGGGCCATCGCCTTGCCCCGCTCTTCGGGTGGGAACGCTTCCAGCATGATCGCCTGGGAGAGGGGCTGCATGGTGCCCCCCGACAGGCCCTGGAACACGCGGCAAAGGATCAGAGTCTCCAGGTTGGGAGCCAGGCCGCAGAAGAAAGAGGAAATGGTAAAGCCGACCACGGCCATCATCAGCAGCTTTTTGCGCCCGAACCACCGGGCCAGCCATCCGGTCATCGGAAGGATGATGGCGTTGGCGACCAGGTAGGAGGTCAGAACCCAGGTGGCTTCCTCTACGGTGGAGGAAAGGCTGCCGCCGATATGCGGCAGGGATACATTCACTACGGTGGTGTCCAGCACCTCCATAAAAGTGGCGAAGACCACTGCCAGCGCCACCAGCCAGCGGTTGACATGGGGCACCTGCTCGGGCGCAGGGCCTGCGGTTTCCGGTGCACCGGCATTCATAGGCGGGAGCGGGCCGCCGTCCGGCGGATGATGTTCCTGGTCTTTTCTTTGACTCCGTCGACCGGTTCCATGTTCCTGCTCGCCCTTTATGGTTGGGTGAAGATGGTGGGAATGACGGACATGCCCGGGCGCAGCAGGTGCTCCGGATCCTGCCCGGCTTCCAGCATGATTTTCACCGGGATGCGCTGCACTACTTTCACGTAATTGCCGCTGGCGTTTTCCGGGGGCAGCAGGCTGAACCGGGAACCGGTGGCTGCCGCCAGGCTTTCCACCCGGCCCTGGTAGACGCGCCCTCCATAGGCGTCCACCGTAATTTTTACCGGCTGGCCGATCCGCAGATGGCGCAGCTGGTCCTCTTTGAAGTTGGCGGTCACCCAGACGTTTTCCAGCGGGACGATGGCCATCACCAGCTGGTCCCGCTGCAGAACCTGCCCGACCTCTACTTTTTTCATGCTGACCGTCCCCGCCGCAGGGGCGAGGACGCGGGTGTATTCCATGTCGAGCCGGGCGCGGTCCAGCGCCGCGCGGGCCTGCAGGACGCGGGCCCGGGCCTGGGCGGCGTTGGATTTGCTGATCGAAACCTGGTCCGGTGCGGCGCGCGTGGCCTGTGCCGCCGCCCGGGCTTCGGAGACGCCGGCCCGGGCCTGGTGGAGACGGGCCTCGGCGGCCACTACCGCATTTTCCGCCTCGGCGATGGAAGCCGCGGCGGCATCACAGGCGGCCCGGGTGGCATCCGCGGCGGCCTGGACGCCATCGAACTGCAGCCGGGATATTTCGTCCTTGGCCACCAGCGGCTGCATCCGCTCGAGATCCTGGGCCGCCTTGGTGCGCTGGGCTTCCGCTTCCCTCAGCCGGGCCTGCAGGGAAGCGATCCGGGCCCGGGCGGTTTCCACTTCACGGACTGCGACTGTAACCCGGGCCTCCGCGCTCTGTTGCATCGCCCGGGCGCTTTCCACCTGGCTGGCGGTGGTGATGGAGGCAACGGAAACAGCGGTGTTCGCGGCTTCGGCGGCGGACTCCGCTGCGGCCAGCTCCGCCGCGGCCCGATCCAGGGCGATCTGGTAATCCCGCGGATCGATTTCCAGCAGCAGAGCTCCGGCATCGACCTTCTGGTTGTCCCGCACGTGAACCTTCCGAACCGGGCCGCCGACGCGGCAGGCGACCGGGTGAATGGTTCCGTCAATCTGGGCGTCATCGGTGGATTCGCGGAACCGCAGGTAGCTCCACATCCAAAGCGTCCCGGCTACGGCCAGAAGCAGAAGGATCAGCAGGATCAGGCCGGCTTTGCCCCGGTGGTTCTTTTTCTTGTTTCCGGCCCGCGGAGCGGTCGGCTCACCCGGACCGGCTGCCGCGCCCGACCTGTTTGCAGGGGCAGTGTTCTGGTCGGTCATTCGATTCCTCGCAAAAAGTTGAGAAAGGAAGCCTCTCCGGAGCCGAGGGTAAAAGCCAGTTTGCCTTTGGCGCTCTGGTGGGCGTAGAGACTGGATATGTAGGTTTCCGTAGTGGACGCCAGGGCTTCCTGCGCCTGGACGATGTCGATGTTTCCGGCCACTCCGGCGGCAAAGCGATCCTGGGCCTGCTGCAGCTGCTCCTGGGACAGCCGGATGCTTTCGGAGGCCACCCGCACGCTCTGTTCGGCGGCCTGCAGGTTGAGCAGGGCCGTACGCACTTCGTAGAAGATCCGGCCGCGCAGATCTTCCGCTTCTGCCTGGCGCCGCTTCAGGGTGGCATCCGCCTCCCGAACCCGGGCCTGAACCCGGCCTCCCTGGAAAATGGGAATCTGCAGGCTGACTCCAGCCGAATAGCTGCCGTGGCTTTGCGCCGGGCCGGGCCCGTTCACTCCGTAATGGGCGGCGCCCTGCAGTGTGGGCAGGTGTTCGGCTTCCGCCGCTTTTCTGGCAGTTTCCGCAGCCCGTACCTCGCTCAGGGCGCGTTGGTAGTCGGCCCGGTCGCGATAGGCTGTTTTCGTCAGCTCCTCCGGAGCTTTCCCCGTCATGGGGGCGAATGAAAAATCGTCCGTCAGTTCGAAAGTCTGCCCCAGCGGCAGCCCGATAGCCCGCGCCAGGGCCAGCTTCTGTTTTTCAAATTCGTTCCGGGCCACAATCAGCCGCTGCTGTTGGGCCTGCCATTCCACCTGGGCCCGCAGGACCTCTATTCCCGCAACCACGCCGGCCTTGCTGCGATCCACCGCCAGGTCGTAAAGCGACCGGGCGGTTCCCACCTGCTTCTGGACGGCGGTGATCCGGTTGCGTCCGGCTGCCGCCTGAAGGTACAGATCGCCGCAGACCAGGGCCACCTGGTCGCGGATGCTGCGGGCGGAAAGCTCCGCCGAAGTCCGGTGTTCGGCCGCCGCCCGGTTTTCCCGCAGGGCGCGCAAATCCAGGATGGATTGCGTCAGGCTTAACCGGCTGTCAAACACCGCGAACGGCCCGACCATGTAAGGAATGTTGGGGAAGGAGCCGAAACCGAAAGCCCGCAGGTTGTTCTGCACCTGGGTTTCGGATATTCCGGCACTCAGGCTGGGCAGCAGCCGGCTTCTGGCAATGTCCTGCCAGGCCTCGGCCGACCGGATTCCTTCCTGACCCAGCAGATTGGCCAGGTTATACCTGGCACCCCTCTCGATGGCCTCCGCGAAAGACAGGGGAAGGGAGGTAGCAGCAGGCTGGCCGGTCGGTATGCCGCCAAAAACCGGTTCGCGGTAGATTCCCGTGCCGGCCGCGCCGGCCCCCTGGGCCTGAACCGCGCCAAAGGAAAGCCCGAGAACGCACAAACCCGAAACAGCAATCTTCCACATCTTCATCGATCGGTACATCCTTAATTTTTCCGCTTTCTTCCCGGTCCGGATGTTCGGCTTCATGCCGCTCCTCCGGGCAGGATCCGTTCCGGATAGCAAGGTATAGTATGCCTTTCTTTCGATGCGGGTTTCAATTTCTTCCTGCTGAAAAAAATGGGCTCACAGGAAGAAAGGGAGAGCGGGAAGAAAAGCGAAAGGGCCGGGATCAGCGGAAATTCTCGATCATGACCAGGTCCGATCCCTGGTTGATATCCAGCGCGTACAGGAAAAGCCTGCGGTCCGGGCTGACCGTGAATCCCCTGCCGATGGTTCCTTCGAGGCGCACTAAGGGCCGGCTGGTGCGGCTGGAAAAATCGTAAAACAGGAGGGGAGCCTTCCCCTCGCGGTCATAACTTCCGATATAGTAGATCCCGTCTTCCATGACTTCGAAATTGTTGCGAGCCACAAAATCCAGGACTTTCTGCTCGGGCCCGCCGGCCAGGGGCCGGGAATAAAGAGCGCGGTCGAATTTGGTGTAGAAAAGGGTTTTGCCGTCCGTCGATTCCACCGCTACGTTACCCATGTTATCGGTAAGACGCTGCACTGCGCCGGGGCCGTATGGAATTCGATAGATCTCCATCCGGCCGCTGTGTTCGGAGGTGTAGTAAATCCACTGTCCGTCCCGCGACCACTGTGGCCATCCTTCGCCGCTTTTTCCCGAGGTGATCTGACGGGGCTTGCCGCCGTCGGCATGAATGGTGAAGACATGCGACATGCCATCCTTTCCCTGCGATTCGAACAGGATGGTTTTGCCGTCCGGCGACCAGATGGGTTGGCCTTGCCCGTTGCCCAGATCACGGGTCAACTGGAAGGGGTGGGAGCCGTCCGCCCGGGACACCCAGATGTCGGTCACGTCTCCGAACCGGCTGGAGGTGTAGGCAATCCGGCTGCCGTCCGGCGAAAATTTCGGCTCAAAGTCATGAACGGTGGTGGCCAGGAACGGCTCCGGGGCATTTCCGGGAGTGAACTTCCAGATGTCCATCTGGGAGTTGTCGCGGGAGAAGACCAGCCGATCCATCTGCGGAGCGACCGAAGGGAAAAGGGACTCAAATCCTGCCATGGCCAGCCTTTCCGGCGGATTCCTGCCGTCCGCCCCGGTCCGCCAAAGGCAGGGCACCACCCCCCAGCTGGGCGATGCCCCGTAAATCAGCGACCGGCCGTCCCTGCTCCAGGCCAGGCCGTAAACCGAACTCCCCTGACGGGTAACCTGCCGGGGCGTTCCCTGCGGAAGGTAATCGGCATTCAGCGGCTGGATAAAAAGCTCGCAGGAAAAAAAAGTGGCGCAGCGGGCATAGGCCAGGAGTCGGCCGTCGGGAGAAAAAGCCGGGTTGGAGTGACTTTCCGGAGCCCGGGGATTGGTGATCACCCGCGGTTCCCCGCCGTCGGAGGGCACCAGGAGAATGCCGTGCTCGATGGTCATCCCGTTCGGAAACAGCTTTTGACCTACCGCCAGCCACCGGCCGTCGGGCGACCAGGACATCTGGTGCGATACGCTGATGTCGGCAACTTTCCTTTCCTCACCCCCCAGCGGGGAAACCGTCCATATGCCGGTCCGGTCATTGGACCCCAGACGCTGAAAGGCGATCCGCCTCCCGTTGGGAGACCAGGCGGGCATGATGTCCGAGGCGGGATCGGAGGTCAGCCGAAGCGCATGGGTTTCGCCGACCATCTTGATGTAGATATCCAGGTTGTCTTTCTTTTCCCCGCTCCAGGTAAAGGCGACCTGGCGCCCGTCCGGCGAGAAAGACGGATACCTTTCCGAACCGTCTTCGGAGGAAAGCGGGAAGAGGGCTGGCGGAGGGGATGCGCCTGGACGGCTCCACCAGAAAAGGAGCCCGACAAGCGCCAGAAGCAGAGCCGGCAGGGCGATCCATAGGAATCCTATTCGGCTCCGCCGAGGCCTGGACACCGTCATGGAAGGATGGGACTCGCTCTCCTCGATCAGCTCCAGCAGCGTCACGCGCAGGTCGGACATCGATTGCCAGCGCCGCTCCGGATCCTTGCGCAGGCAGCGGAGAATGGCCTTGCTTACCTCCGGCGGTATGTGGCCGGGGAGAGGATCCGGCTCTTTGCCGACCACTGACGACAGAGTGGAAATGGCGGAGCTCCCCGGGAAAGCCTTTTGCCCGCAGACCATCTCGTAAAGCACGGAACCGAAGCTGAAAATATCCGATCGGGCGTCCAGCTTCTTCCCCTCGGCCTGCTCCGGAGACATATAAGCCGCGGTGCCGACGACAGCTCCTTCGGCGGTTCCGGCGGTTCCTCCGAGCGTGGGCTGGTCTTCCGGATCGGCCGGTTCCATCAGTTTGGCCAGTCCGAAATCCACTACTTTTACCCGGCTGTTTTCCTCCACCATGATGTTGGCCGGCTTCAGGTCCCGGTGGAGGATGCCGGCGGAATGGGCCCGTGCCAGGGCATCGGCGGTCTGTACGGCAATCTTCAGCGCCTCGTTGAGCGGCATTCCCCGCACGGGAATCAGGTGGTCGAGCGATTTGCCGGCAATGTACTCCATGACGATGAAATCATGGCCGGAATCGGAAGACAGGTCATGCATGGTAACAATGTTGGGGTGGTTCAGCGCGGAAGCCGTCCTGGCCTCCTTCATGAATCGGGCCTGGCGTTCGGGATCGGCCGTCCTCTCCGGCGGCAGGATTTTGATGGCCACATACCGGTCGAGCAGGGTGTCAAGCGATTTGTAGACCACTCCCATGCCGCCCTGGCCGATCTTTTCCAGAATCCGGTAGTGTCCCAGGGTTTGGCCGATCATCGGAAATTCTCGATCATCATCAGGTCCGCACCGGAAGTGGCGCTCCTGCTGAACAGGACGGTCCCGCGGTCGGGGCTGACGCTCAGCCCTCCCTGAAACGGCCCATCCACCTGGGCCAGCAAATGGACGGCGCCCCGGGAAAAATCATAAAAATACAGGCCGGGCAGTTGGTCTTTGCCGGCTCTCTGCAGAAAGTAGATTCCCTCCTGGCACACAAAAAAGGTTACCACGGAAGATTCGTTCAGGATACGATTCTCGGGACCACCGCTCAGCGGTTTGGAGAATATTCCCGTTTCGCTGGCCTTGGTGTAGAAAAGAAGGCGGCCGTCGGCCGATTCCGCTGACTCCAGCCCGCCGGCGTCGGTGATCTGCTGCGGCTTGCCCTGTTCCGGCGAAGTCCTCCAGATTTCGTTTTGTCCGGTGCAGTCGGAAAAAAAGTAAATCCATCTGCCGTCGCGCGACCAGTTGGGAAGGAATTCGCTGTGTTCGCCCGTGGTGACCTGCCTGGGCCGCCCCCCTTCGGCAGAAATGGTGAAAATATGCGAAAGGCCGTCTTCTCCGGTGGAGTCGAAGGCGATCAGGCGGCCGTCGGGAGACCATTTGGGCGTGCCCTGGCAGCGCCCCGGGCCTTTGGTCAGCCGGACAGGATGCGAGCCGTCGGCCTGGGCGACCCAGATTTCGTAGAGGTCGCCGGACCGGTCTGAGCCGAAGGCAATCCGGCTGCCGTCCGGGGAAAACTGGGGGCTCAGCTCCAGCAGGGAGGAGCGCAGGAATGGTTCGGTCGTTCCGCCGATTATGTGACGCCAGATATCGAAGTTGTTTACCGTTTTTGAGAAGACAAGCCTGTCCCCCGAGGAGGCGAGGTGGGGGCTGTCGGCATTGAAGCCGGCGAGGTCCAGCCGCTCGGGGGATATAGGATTATTGGTCTGGATGCGCCACAGCCGGTAGCTCAGCCCCCAGGACAGAGATCCCCCATAGACAATCGACTGGCTGTCGCTGCTCCAGGAAAACCCCATGATCAGCAAGCCCTGCCGGGTAAGGCGGAATGGGTTTCCCTGCGGGGCGAAGTTGTCTTGCAGCGGCTGAGCGAACAGGTCGCAGGAGAAGCGCGATACGCAGGTGGCGTACGCCAGCATCCTTCCATCGGGAGAGAAAGCCGCCCCGAAATCCCACAGCGGCGATTTGGGGCTGGTGAAGCGGCGCGGCTCGCTCCCGTCTGCCGGAATCAGGTAGATCCCCCGCATTTCCTGTCCGGAATAGGAAAAAGCGTGGGAAACCGCCAGGACCTTCCCGTCCACGGACCAGGACATCGGTCCTTCTATCGGCAAATCGGAAAGCTTCTGCTCCTCTCCCCCGAGCGGGGAGACCAGCCAGAGGAAGGAACTTTCGCGCTCGGTGCGCTGAAAAGCAATTCGTTTCCCGTCCGGAGACCAGGCCGGATAGGAATCCCGGGCCGGATCCGTTGTGAGCCGCAAGGCGGATGTTTCGCCAACGATTTTCACATAAATGTCGAAGTTGTCTCCTTTTTCCCCTCCCCAGCTGAAGGCTACCTGCCGGCCGTCGGGAGAAAAGCAGGGGGACAGTTCCGCCCCGGGATGGGCCGTGATCTGCACCAGCGAGGGGGAGGGTGAGCCGGGAGCCGGATTTTTCTTCCAGACAAACCAGACGGCCAGCACCAGGGCCGGAAGGACCAGCAGGGCCGCTCCGAGCATGCGCCCTTTGCGTCCCTCCGGCTTTTTTCCCACGGTGGTATGACGGGAATCGCTCTCTTCCACCAGATCCCGCAAAGTGACCCGCAGATCGGACATCGATTGCCAGCGCCGCTCCGGATCTTTGCGCAGGCAGCGGTGGATCGTCTTGCCCAGTTCGGAAGGAATATCGTCCGGCAGAGGAGGCGGTTCGCGCTGCACCACAGCGCTGAGCGTACCGATCGTCGAATCGCCCTGGAAAGCCCGCTGTCCTGAAATCATCTCATACAGCACCGAGCCGAAGCTGAAGATATCCGATCGATGGTCCAGCCGTTTCCCTTCGGCCTGCTCCGGCGACATATAGGATGCCGTACCGATAATGACCCCGTCCGCGGTATTGGCCTGGACGTCCACGGTCTGGTCGTTTTCCAGGCAGCCTGTTTCCATCAGCTTGGCCAGCCCGAAGTCGACCACCTTCACCAGTCCGGTTTCGTCCACCATCAGGTTGGCCGGCTTGAGATCGCGGTGAACGATGCCGGCGGCGTGGGCGCAGCAGAGGGCGTCGGCTACCTGCACCGCAATTTTCAAAGCTTCGTTCAGCCGCATCCCCTTTCGGGGGATCAGCTGGTCGAGAGACCTGCCTTTTACCAGTTCCATGACAATAAAATCGCGCCCGGCATCGGAAGAAATCGCATGGATGGTAACGATGTTGGGATGATTCAGTGCGGAGGCTGCTTTGGCTTCCTGGATAAACCGCGACTTGCGCGCTCGGTCTGCCACCTTTTCCGGGGGGAGGACCTTGATGGCCACCAGCCGGTCGAGATGAGTATCTCTCGATTTATACACCTCGCCCATGCCGCCCCGGCCGAGCAGTTCGAGTACTTCATAGTGTCCCAGAATTTCGCCGATCAAAAGAAATCCATCCTCAACGCGTTCGAGAGACGGTCCCGGCCCCGGGAGAGCAGGATCGGGGGGCGCGTCGATCTGATAAAAATGCAATATTACCGGCGTCCTCGGAAGCATGTCAACAAGCCGGGGTCCGGTGTTGGACGACTTCTTCCTTCCCGTCCTTCCCGTCCTGGTGTGAAAAAAGACAATACAGGAAGAAGAGGAAGGAGGGGAAGAAAAGCGAAAGCATATATACGGCGAGATGCGTGGTGCTGCGCAGCGGCACTTTCCGTAATGAAGCGAAAAAAGTCCGGAATCGGTCCGTAACCACCTCGCGAATAAAATCGCTTACCGATATCCGGTGTTCCACCCCGTGTGGCACGCGCGCAAGTCCCTGTCGGGGGATGGCAGGACAAAAGGAAACAAGGTCGGCCTCCTGGAATACAATGTATAATCTGGCGAAGCAGTACAAGCTCAGAAATGGACCCGGAATCCGGGGAAGCAAAACGTCTCACGAAAGGGCACTCGCAGCGGGATCCCGGCTGTTACGGCCACGGGCGGTAAGCCTTGCGGCGGGAAGCGGCTTATGGCGGCGAGACGGAGCCACGACCGCCGGAGAAGCACAGCAGGGAGACTACAGATTGAATCATAATACCGCGGGCAAACGGAGAGACCGGAGATTGCCGAGGCGATTTCCGGTCCTGGGTGTGATCGCGCTGGCCTCGCTTCCGGCGGCGCTGCTTTCCCTAAGTTATTCCCTTCTTTTTTCCGGCTTTTCACGGCTGGAAGAAAGGGAAGTCGCCATCCAGCTGAAACGAGCCAGGGAAGCATTCCTTCAGGAGGAGAGGGACCTGGCCAAGCTGGCCGGCGACTGGGCCGTCTGGGATGACACCTATGCGTTCATGGCCCATCGGGACGAAACCTACATACGCTCGAATATCGCCAATTCGACCTTTTCGAACCTGAACCTGAATTACCTGATCTATTTTGACACCCGGGGGAAAGTGTTCTGCGGATGGTCCTTTGAGCCGGAGGTGCGCCAGGTCGCTCCGATCACGGGAGAAATGATCCGCTTCCTGGAAGCCAACTCCAGACTCTTTCTCGTCGATTCTCCCGAAGGCCAGACGACCGGGGTGATGGTTCTGCATCAGCCGCAAAAGCAGGAGGAGGCAAAGGTGCCCCGCGCCCGGCCGTTCGATTCCCGCCCCTTTGCCCCCCAGAAGGAAACCGCTGTACTGGTTGCTGCCAAGCCGATTCTTACCAGCCAGGCAGAGGGTCCGTCACGGGGAACCGTGGTGATGTTTCGCTACCTGGACCGCAGCCGGATCGAGCAGCTGTCCTCGATGGTGCAGGCCCGCATCTCGCTGGTTCTGCCCGGTGAGCCGCTTCTGGGCGGACAGGTCCAGAACATCTTCGACCCGGACGGGAAGCCGATCCTGGCCTATCCGGCGGACCCCGACACCATGATTGCCTACGCCCCGCTGGAGGACCTTCGCAAGCTCTTTCCCCTCTACATCCAGATTCGCCTTCCCCGGGAAATTTACGGATACGGCAGAAGCGTGGTTTTTCATTTCATTTTCTGGATCTCTGCCGTATGCCTCGCCTTTTCCATCAGCCTGGCATTTTTATTCCTGCGGCTCAACCGGCACCGGATTCAGCGGGAGGAGGCCCTGTCGCGGCTGGCGGCCATTGTGCAGTCCTCCGATGACGCCATTATCGCCAAGGACCTGGACGGCAAGGTCACCAGCTGGAATGCGGCCGCGGTCCGCATGTTCGGCTTTTCGGAGGCGGAAGTGCGGGGGACGCCGGCCGGCAGCATCATGCCCGCCGAGCAGAAGGAAGAGTGGGACCGGCGGATGGAGAAGGTGCTCTGCGGCGAGGCGATTACTCACTGGGAAACGGAATGCCTCCGCAAGGACGGCCAGCGGATCATGGTTTCCATGACGGTTTCCCCCACGCTGGACTCCCTCGGCGAAATCACCGGGTCTTCCGCTATTGTCCGGGACATCACGGAAAAGCGGCGCACCGAGAAAGCGTTCCTGGAGCAGAAGCAGCTGCTCAGCGAGGTCTTCGAAAACATTCACGAAGGGGTGGGGATCGTCGACGAACAGGAGAAGGTGATTTTCTGCAATCCCGCCTATGCCGGTATTTTCGGCTGTTCCATGGAGCAGGTTCTGGGCCACAGCCTGCTCGAGTTTTTCGACCCGGAAAGCCAGAGGCTGATCCTGACCAACACGGCCCTGCGCAAGACCGGCCAGGTATCCACCTACGACCTGCCCCTTTCTCTGCCCGGGAAGCCGCGGCGCTGGATGCGGGCCAAGGTATCTCCCCGGACCGCCGCCGACGGAACCTACTGCGGCGCCTTCGGAGTTCTCACCGACATTACCGACCAGCAGGAAGTGGAGTCCGCGCTTAAAAAATGGGGAGAAATCTTTCAGAACACCCGCATGGGGATCGCCATTTCCACTTCCGACGGCAGGCTCCTGGACCTGATGAATCCCGCCTATGCCGAAATGCACGGGTTCGAGGTGCCCGAGCTCAAGGGCCAGCCGGTGGAAATCGTGTATGACCCCGAGATCCGCGGCGAAATCCAGCAGGCGCTGCAGCTGGCCGACGGCCGGAACCATTATGTGTTTGAGGCGGAACACGTCCGCAAGGACGGCAGCCGCTTTCCGGCTCTCATCGACGCTACGGTCGTCCGGGACGAAGCCGGAGCGTTCCTTTACCGCATTGTCAATTTGCAGGACCTGACCGAAAGGCACAAGGCGGTAAAAGAAATCCGTAAGCTCTCCAGCGCACTGGAGCAGAGCCCGGTATCCATCCTTATTACCGACCGGGACGGCATGATTGAGTACGTCAACCATCATTTCTGCCGCCATACCGGCTACCGCCCGGCGGAGGTCGTCGGCCGGAACCTGCAGGCGCTCAATCCCGACGACATGTCTGCGATGGAATATCAGGAGATGTGGGACACCGCACTGCGCGGGGGGAGCTGGCGGGGAGAATTCATCAATAAGAAAAAGGATGGAGAGCCTTATTGGGAGAGGATCGTCCTTTCCTCCATTTCCGACGATGAGAAAATAACCCACTTGCTGGTGGTCCGGGAGGATATTTCCGATCGCAAGCAGTCGGAGGAGGCGCTGATCAAGATACACGCCGATCTGGAACGGCGGATTCGCGAACGCACCTCGGAACTGGCGGGAGTGAACAGGAGCCTGCGAGCGGAGGTGGAGGAGCGGCGCAGGACGGAGGAAGAGCTGAAGCGGGCCAAGGAGGTGGCCGAAATGGCCAACCAGGCCAAGAGCCGGTTTCTGGCCAATGTCAGCCATGAAATCCGGACTCCGCTGAATGCCATCATCGGTTTCGCCGAGATCATCCAGGGGCTGCCCTCCAGCAGCCGGCACCCCTCCTATGCCGGCATGATCGTTTCGGAATCCGAGCTGCTGCTGGACCTGATCAACGAACTGCTGGACATGTCCAAGGTGGAAGCCGGCAAATTCAAGCTGGAGGAGCTGCCTTTCGATCTCGCCGCAGTCATGAACGGGGTTCGAACCTCCATGGAAGTCCGTGCGCAGAAAAAAGGGATTCAGATCCGCTTCCGTCCGGAACCGGGTCTGCCGTACCGGTTTGTGGGAGACCCGATCCGGCTTCGCCAGGTACTGAACAATCTGGTGGGCAACGCGGTGAAGTTTACCGAGAAAGGCTGGGTGGAGGTTCGCATCCACAAGATCGTGGAGCGCAAGGGCACGATCGCTCTGCTGTTCGAAGTGGAAGACACCGGGATCGGCATCCCCCTCGACAAGCAGAGAACCATCTTCGATCCCTTCGAGCAGGGGGACGACAGCACCACACGAAAGTATGGCGGCACCGGCCTGGGAACGGCCATTTCCAAGCGGCTGGTGGAAATGATGGGGGGAGGCATCGGGGTGCGCAGCCGGCCGAACCTCGGCAGCACTTTCTGGTTTACCGTCGTGCTCAAGCTTCGCGACCCGCACCAGGAGGAGGCGTCCCTGGCGTATATTCCGCCTGCGGTGACGGAGCCGGCCGCCGCAGCCCAGGAAGGAAGCGGTCCCCCGGCCGCAGGCCGATACCATGTTCTTCTGGTGGAAGATTACCCCCCCAACCAGGACATCGCCCGGTCGCATTTGAGCGCCATTGACTGCACCTCGGTATGTGTCTCCGACGGGCTGCAGGCTGTCGAGGAGGCCGCCCGGTCGGCCTTTGATCTCATTCTAATGGACGTGCAGATGCCCAATATGGACGGCTGGGAGGCATCCCGAAAGATACGCGGCGCAGGCAGGAACAGGGCCACCCCGATTCTGGCTATGACCGCCAGTGCCTATCCGGAAGATCTGCAGAAATGCATGGATGCCGGCATGAACGACATCCTGACCAAGCCGGTACGAAAGGCGCTGCTGCAGGAGGCGGTGCTGCGCTGGGCCGGGGCCCAGCAAGCGACGGCGTCTCCCTGGACTGTCCCATCAGCCGGCGTTCCAAAAGCGGAAGGCGACGAGCCGATTCGGCTTTCTCAGGCGCTGGAGGAATTTTCCGGCAAGCAGGAAGTGCTGAACCGGACCCTGCAGAAATTCATGGACCTCTGCCGGGGCCAGGTAGCCGCCATGGAAAGGGCTATGGAAACGGGGGACTGGGAACCGATCGCCAAGGATGCCCATCGGATCAAAGGGGGCGCGGCCAACCTGACCGCAGATCCTCTCTCTCGCTCCGCGGCGGCTCTGGAGAAAGCAGCCCGGGAGAAGCAGCCGGAAGAAGTGCAATCGGCCTTCGAGGATCTGCAGAAGCAGTTCCGCCGGCTGACGGTGTTTCTGCAGCATGATGGCAGGTGGAAGAACGGTGGAGTAGAATGCGCTTCCTGATAGTCGATGACGATCCCGTCTGCCTGGAAAAGCTGAACGCCATCCTTTCCGATGCCGGGGACTGCACGCTGGCCGGCTCGGGTGAGGAAGCCCTGCGACATCTGGACGAAGCGTTCCTGTCCGGCCACCCCTTTCACCTCATTACCCTGGACATAGAGCTTCCGGGCATCTCCGGCGTTCACCTGTTGAAGGACATCCGGGCTTTGGAAGCGTCCTGGGCCACCGGCCGGGAGAAGCCGGCCCGGATCCTGATGGTGACCTCCTCGCACGAAGAGCATGACGTGATCACCTGCCTGCGCCAGGGCTGCGACGGTTTCATTTTAAAGCCGTTCAGCAAAAAGGTGATTTACGATGCCCTGGCCCGCTTCTGGCCCGACCAGCCGTCCTTCCGATTGCCGGAGCCGGCGCTGCCGCCCCGCGAGCCTGCCGCCCGGATGCAGGAATGCTTCCCGGCCCAGGCGGAGGCCCGGGAGCGCCGGGTTCTGATTGTAGATGACGACGAAGTCAGCCGGACGAAAATGGAATTGCTCCTGGAGGAATTCGGGCCGTGCGACACGGCCGAATCCGGGCTGGAGGGATTGGACAAGTTTTTCAAGGCGCTGCGGGCGGGGAGAGGCTACCTGCTGGTCACCCTGGATGTGGAAATGCCCGATATGCTGGGTCCGGAGGTTCTGGCCCGCATGCGCGAGGAGGAGAGCCGGCCAGCCAATGCCGGCCGGATCGCGCCCGCCCGGATCGTCATTGTCACGGCCCACAGCGGGCAGCAGATCGTACAGGAGACGATCCGTTCCGGCTGTTCGGGATACCTCGTCAAACCGTTCGACAAGGCACAGATAGAAGCGCTCCTGGAGAAGCTCTTTCCCAATCCGGTGCCGGCGCCGGTTCGCAGGGGGGAGGGCGCCTGGGGCGAACCGGTTCCGGCGGGTCGTCACGACCAGGTTCTTTCGCTTCTGGACCGCCTGCTGCAGGAAACCGAATCGGAATCTTTCCGGTCCGTCATCGAAGCCCTGGAGAAATCCTTTCAGCCGTCCGACGTCTCGCTTTTTGTGAGCTATCTCAATCATGGCTCCTGCTGGGTGGCGGAAGGAGCCCTGGAAATCCTGGCCCGCTGCGCCGACCGGCAGGCATTTTCGGCGATCTGGCACCATGTCCGGAAAAAAATCGAAGCCCTCGATTTTTCTCCGCTGGAATCCGAACCGTCCCTGGGCCGGACGGCCGCCCACCTGCATGCCTACCTGCAGCGTTTTCCGGAGCTGGCCGAAAACTGCTATCCGGAGCTGAAAAAAGCATGGCAGGCGGCCCATGACCCGATGCTGAAAAGGTACCTGGCGGAAATGCTGGCCCTGGCGCGGGATCCCCGGAGTGCCCAGGCGGCAAGGCTGAGGCAACTGCTGGAGCACGGGGCCCTGATCCCCGAAGAGGAGTTCCTCTCCACCGCTTCCGACCTGATCGCCGGGCTGGGCGAATCGGCCGACCGCATTCTGCAGCCGTTCCTGGAAGCAGCCCTGCCCGGGAACCGGCTGGTGATACGGGTCCTGAGCGTCCTTGGCCGCCGCCCGCAGGAAGGGCTGCTGCCTTCCATCCGGGCGGCCGCCGAACGGTCCAGCTTCCCCCTGGCCGTGCGCAAGCAGGCCGTGACGGCCCTTTCGATGATCGGCAATGAAAAGGCCCTGAACTGCCTTACGGCGCTGCAGGAGTCGGCCGGCAATTCGATTCTGGCACAGTTCATTCAGTCGGAAGTGCGCAACCTGATGCAACGGTCTCCGGATCTGGCTCTGATTCCCAACTTTCTGCTGGGACAAAAGGATAGCAAGGCTTTCCAGGTGGCCTTGCGTCTGTTGAAGAAAAAGGTCAAGCCGCAGGACCTTCCGGTCTTCGTCGGCTATCTGAGCGAGTCGGAAGACCCGATGGTCCAGCTGGGTGCCTTTGAGCTGATTTGCGAGAAAGGAGGCGTTCGGGAGGAGCCCGAGGTCATCCGCTTTGCCCGGAAAAAGCTTGCGGAGTGCCTGGGCCAGCCTCCGGAATCCATGGAGCTGCCGGCGTCTCTGTTGATTCCATTGAACCGCTTTGCCGCTGACCACCCCTTTGTGGTTGTCAGTTTGGCCGCGGAGCTCCGCCAGGTATTCGAGGTCTGCCGCAGTGCGGCCGCCCGCCAGCTGCTGCTGCAAATACAGCTCAAAAACCCGCAGGGAAATTTTGCGGAAGAGGTGATGGAGCTTTTCCGGAACCGGCCGGAAATGCGCGCCCAGCTGGTGGAGCCCCTGGCCTTCCACCCGCAGGGAATGGCCTTTCTGATACAGTCCTGGGAGGAAGGAGGCTTCCTGCGGGAAAAAATCCTCAGCGCCCTTTTGCGCAATCCGGCGTCGGCGGAATATTTCCTCCGGAAAATTCCGGAGATGAACCGCGACCTGCTGCTGAGCCTGCTACGGAACATTCCCGCGGAAAATTACCTTCTTTTCCGGCCGGCCGTCGCCCCCCTGCTGCTCTCGCCGGACGCGGAAGTGTGCCGCCAGGCGATGGAGCTGGTCGGGAATCATGCCGACTTTGCCACCGGCGAAATGCTACTGGCCCGGGAGCGGGAAAAGCGCTACTGGGAAATCGCCCCGGACTATCCGGCCACTCTGGCCCGCCTTTTTCCCGTGGAGGCCCTGGCGCGCTGCTTCGCCCGGGCAGCGGATGGCGGGCGGGAGTTTCTTTTTTCCAAGCCGCAGGCGAATGGCGTGCTCCGGCTCCTGGAGCTCGAGCCTGTCCTGCGGATCGACGGTCTGTCCCGGGCCGGCTTCCTCGGATTCTTCCGCTCCCTTCTCCATGCTCCGAGTCGCTCCGACTTTGTCGAACTCCTCCGCGTGATGCAGCGCTGGCGGTGCCTGGACCTGGAAACCCTCGGCGTTTTCCAGGAGGCCCTTTCTCTTTTTCAGCAGTTCCGGAATTCCAAATCGCCGCCGGAGGAAGTGCTGGAGGTCAAAAAATGTCGCGATCTATTTGCTGCCTGCTATGCGGAGATCAAAGGGATGAACGACGGGCTGAAAGAGCTGCAGATCCTGCTGCATACCGAGCCGCTGCCGGTGGATGCCCTGGAAAAAATCCTGGTCTTGCAGCCGCAGGCCGCCGCTCTGGGCCTACAGAAAATTCTGGGAAAATGGCGGGAGGCCGCGGGTCGGGGCCGCTCCCCGGAAGGCTGGGACCGGCTTGGCCGGCGATTTCCCGTGCTGGGTTTGCTGGCCGGCGGCCGGGAGGAGGAGGCGCTCACTTTCTGCATTTTCGTGGACAGCAAGGAATTGTATGCCGGACTCCGCGACCAGATCCGGCAGCTATTTCCCGGCTTTCGGGTGCGGGAAAGGGCCGAGCCGCGGCCGCAGGACATTCTGCTGGCGGACGGAAAGATTTTTGAGTCGATGGTCGCCGCCCGGAAATTGCCGGTGCACCGTGCGGTCGTTTTTCTGCAGAGCCCCGCCGAGTTTGCGGCACTGAAACATTACCAGCCCATTACTTTCTCCGCACCGGTCAGCCTGTATCGCGTGGTGCGCGGCCTGATGCAGGAATGGCTGAAATAGCGGGTCCGCCAGAAGCCGCTTTTCCCTTCCAGAATATTACGTGTGGCTTCTTTCTTCCTTCCTGATCTTCCCGTCTTTCTGTGAAAAGATGGGACTCACAGGAAGAAAGGAAGAGCGGGAAGAAAGGCGTAAGGGTCTGTCACAGGGAGACGGTGATTTTTAAGGAATTTGCCGACGAAGGGCCGGGCCACAATCGTGTTGTCCCGGCACCTTCCCGTAAAATTCCAGGTACCAGTCGACGAAACGCCGGATGCCTTCCTCGACGGGTGTCGCCGGGCGGAATCCGACATCCTGCATCAGGTCGCTGACGTCGGCGCAGGTTTCCGGGACGTCCCCGGGCTGCATGGGGAGATAGATTTTTTCCGTGGTCGCTCCCAGCGAGGATTCCAGAAGTTCGATCACCCGCAGGACCTCCACCGGGCGATGGTTGCCGATATTATAGACGCGGTAGGGGGCGCGGCTGGTGGCGGCATCCGGCGCGTCCGGCTTCCAGTGGGCATTTCCCGAGGGAGGCCGGTCCATGACCCGCCGCACGCCCTCAATGATGTCGTCGATATAGGTGAAGTCGCGGCGGTGCCGACCGTGGTGAAAGACTTCAATGGGCTTACCCTCCCGGATGGCTTTGGCGAAAATAAACATGGCCATGTCCGGCCGGCCCCAGGGTCCGTAAACCGTAAAGAAGCGCAAGCCGGTGCAGGGCAAACCGTAAAGGTGGGCGTAACTGTGGGCCATCAGCTCGTTGGCTTTCTTGCTGGCGGCGTAGAGGGAAACGGGATGGTCAACCGCGTCGTGCTCCGAGAACGGCATCTTCCCGTTGGCTCCGTAAACCGAACTGCTGGAGGCATAGACCAGGTGGCGGACGCCGGAATGGCGGCAGCCCTCCAGCACGTTCAGAAATCCGGAAAGGTTGGAGGCCATGTAGGCCCGGGGGTGGGTCAGCGAGTAGCGGACGCCCGCCTGGGCGGCCAGGTTCACGACCACTTCGAAGGAATGGTCGCGGAACAGCGCATCCATTCCCCGGGCGTCGTCCAGATCCAGGCGATGAAAGGAAAAATTGGAGTAGGAACGCAACTGCTCCAGCCGGGCTTCCTTCAGGCGGACATCATAGTAATCGTTTAAATTGTCCAGCCCGGTGACGGCATGCTTTTCCTCCGCCAGCCGCCTGGCCAGGTGGAATCCGATAAAGCCGGCGGCCCCCGTTACCAGTACGTTCATTACTTCCCCTCCCAATTTCTAAAAAATCGTTCCCAATCCGAGATCTGTAATCGAGCTCCTCCGCCGGCCGGATAACTTCTCCTACTGGCATGCGGAGCTGTTTTCATGGATAATAGCAGATTATGAAGGAAGAAATCGCTCCGTTAAAGCAGAAAATTCAGGAATTGGAAGAGGCTCTCGAAGGCAGCCGCCGTTCGGAGGAAGCCCTGCAAAACCGTGTTTCTTTCCTGCAGATCATGGCCGATTCCGCGCAGGACGCCATTCTGATGATGGATCCCACCGGGCGGATTTCCTTCTGGAATCCCGCCGCGGAAAAAATTCTGGGCTATTCCCGCGAGGAGGCTATAGGCAAGGATTTGCACGCTTTTCTCGCTCCACCGCGATTTCACGCGGCGCATCAGGCCGCTTTTCCCGAATTCCGGCGCACCGGAAAAGGGAGTGCCGTCGGCCGCACGGTAGACCTTCAGGCCAGGAGGAAAGACGGAACCGAGGTGGCCGTACAGCTTTCCCTCTCCTCCTTTGTCGCCGGCGACCGGTGGCATGCCGTCGGCATCCTTCGCGACAACACCGAGCGCACCCGGGCGGAGCTCTACCGGGAACTGAGCCGGGAGGTGCTGCAAATCCTGAACGACCCGGCGGACCTGCACAGTTCCGCGCAGAGGATGCTGGACGCCATCGTGGAACGGACCGGATTTGATGCCGTGGGCATCCGGTTGCAAAGCGGGGAGGATTTTCCCTATTATGCACAGAAGGGTTTTCCGGAAGCATTTCTGGCCACCGAAAACACTTTGATCCGGCGGGACGGCAGCGGCGGGGAATGCCGGGATTGCCATGGAAATGTTGAGCTGGATTGCCTGTGCGGGCTGATTCTTTCCGGCAGGGCTTTGGAAATCGGATTGCCGACCACCTCGGCGGGCAGCTTCTGGACCAACGACTCCTTTGCCGATCCGGGTATCCCTTCCGATGAGGACCGCCGGGTTTACCTGCGGAAAAAATGCATGCACCAGGGCTATGCTTCCCTGGCCCTGGTGCCGATTCGCAGCGGCGATCGGATGGTGGGCCTGATTCACATCGGCGACCGCCGTCAGGGACGTCTCAATGCAGACACGGTGGGGCTTCTGGAAGGGATTGCCTCCTACATCCGCGCCGCCCTCATCCGGAAACAGGCGGAAGAGGAGCTGAGGCAGACCAACCGCCGCCTCGAGGAGGCCACCGCCCTGGCCAGAGACCTGGCGGTGCAGGCGGAAACAGCCAATGCCGCCAAGAGCGAATTTCTGGCCAACATGAGCCATGAAATCCGCACCCCGATGAACGGGATCATAGGCATGACCAGCCTTTTGCTGGACACCGACCTGAACGAGGAACAGCGCAAGTATGCCGAGACGGTGCGCAACAGCGGAGAATCCCTGCTGGCCATCCTCAACGACATCCTGGATTTTTCCAAAATCAGGGCCGGCAAGTTCGAGCTGGAAAGCATGGATTTCGACCTGCGCACCCTGGTGGACGATTTTGCGGCCCTGCTGGCCCTGCGCGCCTACAAGAAAGGGCTGGAGTTCATTTGCAGTGTGGATCCGGCCCTGCCGGGCTTTCTCCGTGGAGATCCCGGAAGGGTGCGCCAGGTTCTGACCAACCTGGCGGACAATGCAGTGAAATTCACTCACCAGGGCGAGATCGTCGTCCGTGCCGGCCCGGTCTGGGAAACCGACACCGAGGTCATGGTCAGGTTTTCCATCAAGGATTCGGGAATCGGAATTCCGCAGGACAAGCAGGAATATCTGTTTCAAAAGTTCACGCAGGCCGACGCCTCCATTACCCGCAAGTACGGAGGCACAGGTCTGGGACTGGCTATCTGCAAAGAGCTGGCCGAGCGGATGGGCGGAGAAATAGGAGTACGGAGCCAGGAGGGGCGCGGTTCGGAGTTCTGGTTCACCGTCCGCCTGCAAAAGCAGCCCGTTCAGCCGCGCACAATGGTTCTGCCTTCCAGGATTCGCGGTTCCCACATCCTGGTGGTCGACGATAATGACACCCAGCGGGAGTTTCTTGTCGCCCAGTGCCTGGCGTGGGGCATCCGGGCGTTAGGGGTACCGGATACCCGCGAGGCCTTGCCGATTTTATGCCAGGCGCGGGATCAGGGGGATCCCTTCCACGTGGCGATTCTGGATATGCAGCTTTCCGATGCCGACTTTCTGGAGCTGGCTCGGGTCTGTCGGGCAGAACGGACGCTGCAGGACATCCGGTTGATTCTTCTCACCGCCATCGGCTTGCGGGGAGACGCCCGGCAAATGGAGGAGATCGGCTTTGCCGCTTACATGACCAAGCCGCTGCGCCAGTCCGAGCTGTTTGACTGCCTCTGCGCCGTGCTGGGGGAAGAGCGGGAGGGAACCCGGAAGCCATCTCTGGTTACCCGGCATTCGATTCGCGAAATGCTACAGGGAGGGAAGAAGATCCTGTTGGTGGAGGACAACCTTACGAATCAGCAGGTGGCGGTGGGTATTGTGAAAAAGATGGGCCTGCTGGCGGAAGCGGTGTCCAACGGGGCGGAGGCGGTGAAAGCCCTGGAAAACCAGAGCTACGATCTGGTCCTGATGGATATCCAGATGCCGGTCATGGATGGGCTGGAAGCCACGCGGCAGATCCGGCACCCGCAGTCCGGCGTGAAAAACCGCCGGATTCCGATCATTGCCATGACGGCTCATGCCATGCGCGGCGACCGGGAAAAATGCCTGGATGCCGGGATGGACGATTACCTCACCAAGCCGCTGATACCACAAGTCCTGGCGGAATGCCTGAACAAATGGCTCTACCAGGAAACCCCCGGGAGCAGGGAGGCTTCTGCAACCTCCGCCGAGAGCCCCCGGCCGTGGCCGCCCGATACGCCGGGGCAGGCGGTTTTTGACCGGGCGGGCCTGATGGATCGGCTGATGCAGGATGAGGACCTGGCCCGGATGGTGATCGAAGGATTTCTGGACGACATTCCCGCGCAGGTCGAAAAGCTGATGGCCTGCCTGGAAACGGGCAGTTTATCGGGTGCCGGGCGGCTGGCGCATTCGGTCAAGGGAGCTTCCGCCAATGTCGGCGGTGTGCGCTTGCGGGCCGTTGCCGCGCAGATCGAAGCCGGCTGCCGGAGCGGCAGTATGCCGGATGCGAATAAACTGGGGAGCGAGCTGCAGGAGGAGCTGCGGCGGCTGAAAGAGGCGCTGAAAGCAGAGCTGAACCGCTGACCGCCTGCCGCGCAGCGGGAGCATGGTGCGGTTGCAGAATTTCCCTGATAACCCGGCAAAAAGGAACCATCTTCTTTCGACCAGTCCTTTCGCCTTTCTTCCCGCTCTTCCTTTCTTCCTGTACGCCTTTTCTTTTCACAGGAAGACGGGAAGATCAGGAAGGAAGAAAGAAGCCGTCCGTATATTTCGGAAGGGAAGAGTGATTTTTTGCCGGATTGCCTCCCCCTGATGGCGCCGCAAAAAGACGGAGTTCTCGCGGTAGCTTGCGGATTGCTGTGCGCCCGACCCATTCAAGGGAGGTTCGCTACGGGAGGGGCAGGGTAAACCAGAAAGTGCTCCCCCGTCCCACTTCGCTCCGCACGGCCACCTCGCCGCCGTGCGCTTCTACGGCCAGTTTGCAGAAGGCCAGTCCCAGGCCGGTCCCCGACCGCTTCTGCCTGGTTTCCACCTGGCTGAATTTTTCGAAAATTTTCTCCTGGAAGGAGGGCGGAATTCCCGGGCCGTTATCGATCACCGCAACGCGAACATGCCGGTCGGCGCGCTCCATCTGGACGATCACTTCTCCCTCCTTCGGGGTGAACTTCAGGGCATTTCCAACCATGTTGTGAAGCACTCTCTGAATGAGGTCGGCATCGTAGGCGGCCCAGAGGGGACCATCCGCTTCCAGGCGAACCTGCCGGCCTTCGCTGAACGTCCGGCTGGATTCCACCACGGTGCGCGCCAGGGCCACCAGGTCGCCCCGCGAGCGCTGCAGCGGCATCTCGCTTGCTTCCAGGCGGCTGATGTCCAGAAGGTTGTTGGCCATCTGGGTCAGCTGCCGGGCGCTCTGCCTGGCCAGGTTGACGATTTCCTGAAGCACCGGATCCCGGGCCAGCATCTGGCCGTCGATGCTGTCGAGGGCCATCAGAAATACCGTCAGCGGGGCCCTCATGTCATGAACCACCATGTGCACCAGGCTGTCGCGGAGGCCCTCCAGGTTCTGCAGCTTTTCATAGCTGGATTGCAGCTCCTGCTTCTGTCGGCGCAGCTCCAGGTGGCATCGAACCCGGGCCTCGACTTCCTCCAGCTGAAAGGGTTTGGTGATGTAGTCCACCGCCCCGATGCGAAAGGCACGTATTTTGTCCCAGGGTTCGTTCAGGGCGCTGAGGAAAAGCACCGGAATATGCTTGAGCTGCGGATCGGCTTTCAACCGGGTGCACACCTCATAACCGTCGATTCCAGGCATCAGGATATCGAGCAGGATCAGGTCCGGATTGTCCCGGGCTGCGGCGCGCAGAGCCATTTCCCCGCTGGGCAGGGCAAAAACCTGGTAGCCCTGATCGACCAGCATGGTTTCCAGCAGCCGCAGATTCTGCGGAGCATCGTCCACGATCAGGATTCTCCATTTCCGGTCCTGGCTTTCATTCATGGCTGTCTTCTCCCGGCAGCAGAGCCTGCAGGATCGCTTCGTAGTTGTAATTGTCTACCCATTCGCTCATTTGTCGGGCCAGCTCCGGATCCTCCCGGCTGACTTCTTCGAAAAGGAGCTGCCGGAGCCGGAACATATAACCGGTCTCGACGGCTTCGCGAATTTTGGTGCGCAGTGCCGGAGAGAGCCGTCGGCCGTCAGCCGGTTCCGGTCTTTCCCTTTCCGAATCCGGGGGCGGAGCCCAGTAAGGGCGTCCGGCCGGCTGTCGCAGCGCAGGCTCCAAGAGGGGAGCCAGCTCCGCGTCGGCCAGCTCCGGGTCGAACAGGGCAACCGTCAGGGTGATCCGAAAGGTGCTGCCCGTACCGACCTCGCTGGTTACGGTGACATCGCCGCCCATCATGCGGGCCAGCTGCCTGCTGATGGGCAGTCCCAGGCCTGTGCCGCTGTTTAAACAGCGGCCGTTTTCGGATTGCTCGAATACCTCGAAAACCCGAGACAGGTCTTCTTCCCGGATTCCTACCCCGGTATCCGTCACGGCAATCGTCAGGCGGGAGGAGCGGGCCGGGCCCGAAGGGAACGGAATCATCTCCGCACCCACCCGCATGCGGATGCTCCCCCGGGTCGTAAAACAGAGGGCATTGCCCAGGATGTTCAACAGCACCTGCCTTATTTTCCCGGCATCGGCATAGATCCGGGCGGGAATCCCCTCGGCATAGGACACTTCGAACTGCAGCCCTTTCTCCTCGGTCCGCACCCGGAAAATGGCCTCCATATCCTTGAGCAGGGCAGGAAAATCGCATTCCGCCGGAACCAGCAGCATACGGCCCGATTCGATTTTGGACATGTCCAGCACGTCGGTGATCAGCCGCAACAGGTGTTCGCCGCTGCGGTTGATGGTTTCCAGCTGCTGCTGCTGTCTGGGGGTGAGGTCGGGGTCCCGCCGCATCAGCTGGGCAAATCCGATGATGGCGTTGAGCGGGGTGCGGATTTCGTGGGACATGTTGGCCAGGAAACTGCTTTTGGAGCGGCTGGCCGAGTCCGCCGCTTCTTTGGCATTCTGGAGCTCCAGCTCCATCTGCTTGCGCTCTGCGATTTCCTGGCGAAGCTCCACAGTGCGCAGGATGACCTGGTCTTCCATTTCAATGTGCGCCTGCCGCAGTGCCGATTGGGCCTGCATGCGTTCGATGAAAACCTCCGTCTGGTGAGCGACGGATTCCAGCAGGTGGCGCAGGGAAATGGGAATCTCAAATTCCAGATGGGAGGCCAGGTGCATGAGGACCATAAGCTTCCCTTCTTTCAGGATAGGGACCAGGGACACGGTACGGATCGTCTCTTCGCCGGACAAGGTCCCGGGAGACCATCCCAGCGTGTCGGCCCGGCCGTGAAAAGGCGTCCCGGACTGGGACTGGGCCCATCGTACCTGGGGAGAGTCGACACCCAGGCTGTAGGTGGTGTTGATGAAATCCCGGGAGAAGCCTTCCTGGAAAACGAGTTTCAGGCCGCCCGAGCTGTCCTGGAGATAGAGGCCTCCGGCTTCCATGGCCGAAATGTGCAGGGCGGTGGAAATGCAAAAGTGCAACCCTTCCCGGAAATCGTCCACGGCCAGCAGACGCAGCCCCAGGTCGCTCTGCAGGCGCAACCTTTCTTCCGTCCGCCTCCGCTCGGTAATGTTGCGGACCACACAGGTTACCCCGCTCGGCTTTTCCGCTTCGGCCCGGAAAGGGCTGACGTGCAGATCGAACCACTCGCGGCTGCCGGAAATATCCATGTAATACTCCGTTTTGGCCGGCAGCTGGGTGTGGACGGTTTGCTGCAGGGCCTGGAGGATGTTGGAGAGTGCCGGTTCGGGCAATCCGATCTGCTCCAGTCGCTTCCCCACGAAAGGTTGGGGAGGAATAAGAAGCAAACCGGAGGCCGGTTGATAGTATTCTTCAAAAACCAGATCGTTGCTCAAGACGAAGACCAGGTCGCTTATGCTGGCCAGGAGCGATTTCATCCGCTGCTCGCTTTTTCGGAGGGCCTGCTCGGCCTCCTTTCTCTGGCGGATGTCGCGAATCACGCTGACCAGGATTTTCTTCCCTCCCAGTTCGGCAGCGTGAGAGCTGACCTCGACCGGAAGCTGCCTTCCGTCCCGGCAGCAGTGGACGGCTTCGAACCTCAGCCCGGCACGGGTTGTCTCGGCGAGCTGGTGGCGAACCAGCGAGATGTCTTCCGGAAGGCGGAGATCAAAGATCTTCCGGTCCAGCAATTCTTCCCGGCTGTAGCCATAGGTCAGGCTGGCCGCCAGGTTGGCCTCCAGAATACGGCCGGTTTCCGGCTCCACGAAAAGGATGATGTCGCGAGCCTGGCTGGAGAGAAGCTGGTACTTTTCACTGATGGCCTCCGCCGCCTTCCGGGCGGTGATGTCCATGATGAAGCCTTCCAGGCAAAGCAGTTCCCCTTCCGGGCCGAAAATGCCCAGCCCCTGCTCCCATACCCAGCGGGTTTCTCCGGAAGCCGTGCGGATCCGGTAGGAATGCTGATACTTCTGGTGTCCGGCCAGGGCCGCCTGAACCCCGGACCAAACGGCTTCCCGGTCATCCGGAATAATGATCTGCCCGAAGCTGATTCTGGAATTGTTTATCAGATCGGCAGGGGCATAGCCGGTCAGCTCCCGGCATCCCTCGCTGACAAAAACCATGGTCCAGTCACGATCGTTCCGGCAGCGGTAAGCCATGCCGGGCAAATTGCCCAGAAGAGCAAACAGGCGAAGGTCGCTCTCCTGCAGCGGTCCCACTCTGGCATCTTGGCCGGGAAGGTTATCCGTAGTTTCTGCCACATCGAAATAATATCGTGCGATTAAATTAGGATCAAGTTTATGCAGCTTTATGCTCGGACAAATCCACAGTACAATATGAAAGTCACAGAAAAGGTACGAATGGACGAGAACGGAAACGAGGTAAGGACCCGAATCGAAGGAACGGTCCTTCAGGGGAAACGGTTTATTTTTATGAAAACAAAGATTCTGCCGTTGGTCGGACTTGGCTTCCTTTTGATCTGGACCGGCGCCCTGCCCGTTCTGGGGCAGTCGGTGCTGGTGGATATGGGAAGCGCCTGGGGTGCAGCGTCCGCGGTGGTTCAGGTGCCGCTGCTGGTCCAGTCTTCGGGCGGCGCCAGGCCGGTGGAACTGCGCCTGGATATCAGCTACAATCCGGCTCATTTGAGCTTTCGGCAGTCGCTGCCCGGACCGGCGGCCGTCCTGGCGGAAAAAACGGTAGTCACCGTTCAGTTCCCCACGGGAAGCCTTCATGTCACCGTATCCGGAACCGGGGACAAGGCGATCGGCGACGGAATCTTTGCCTACCTCGAATTTCAGGTCAACTATGGCGGTCCGGTCGGCACCACTCCGCTGACCTACTATCAGACTGCGGTTCGGAATCTCCAGGGCCAGACGCTGCCGACAACAACCGGTCCCGGAATGGTGGTGCTCAACGGAGGGATCAGCAATCCCGGCGAGTTGTATTTCCCCCAGATCGCCGACGGCCTGGGATACCAGACCCGTTTCGTGCTGCTCAATCCCGGCAGTGCGGAAGTGTCCGTGCTCCTGGAACTTTTCCGGCAGAACGGCAAGGGCCTGGTTCTGAACCTTAACGGAGAATGGGATTCGGCTTTTCTGACGAAAATTCCGGCCAACGGAGCTCTGGTGCTGGAATCGGCGAATGGTCCGGAATTGCAGGTCGGCTGGGCCCGGGTGCGCAGCAGCGCGGCGATCGGCGGCTCCATGATGTACAGCTACGCCGGCCGGTCCGCGGCGGAAGGGGCGGAAGAGGCTGGCATCGACCCTTCCGTGCCGGCCGACGGTTTTCTGCTGGCGGTGGATTCCCGTCAGCGTTTCCAGGCCGGACTGGCCGTCGCCAATCCCAACGCGGACGCAACGGTTCTGGAATTGAGCCTGTATGATGCCAAAGGATCCCTGGTTGGCAGGAAAACACACGCCATTGCGGCTTACTGCCAGACGGCGGCCCTGGTCCAGGAGTTCTTTCCGGACCTGGTGCCGGATGATTTTTCCGGAATTCTCTATGTCACCGCAACCCCCGGCAAGGTGGTCAGCACCACCCTCCGGTTCAACAGCGACCTGACCGCTTTTGCCAGCGTGCCGGTGCTGCGCGCGGCTGTCGGTGCGGGGACCGACCGGCTCTATTTTCCGCAGATGGCCGACGGCGGTGGATATCGGACCACATTTCTGCTGACCAATCCCGGAACGGCTGACCTGGACGCGGTGCTGGAAACCTTCGGAAAGGACGGCACCCCTCTGACTTTCACGCTGAACCAGACGACCAATAACCGGTTCAGCGTCCGGGTGCCTTCCAAAGGGCTGGCCGTGCTGGAATCGGGCAACCGGGATTCCGCCATTCGCGTGGGATGGGCTCGGGTAACGGCTTCTGCCCCCGTTGGCGGATCGATTGTCTACGATGCCCTTTCCTCTTCCGCCCGGCTGCTTTCCGAGGCGGGAATCGACCCCGCTCCCCTGGGGGCCCACTTCTGCTATTCCGTGGATACCCGGGCCGGCTTCCTTTCCGGGCTGGCCGTGGCAAACCCGACGGGGGAAACCGCCTCTCTGGAGTTAAAGCTGTACAGTGCCGCCGGTGCCCTGCAGAGCACCCAGATCCGCACCATCCCCGGGCAGGGGCAGCTCGCGGAAATGGCCGGCGGCCTGTTTCCGGGAGTCAGCCTGGACCGCTTTACCGGGATCGTCAAGGTTCTGTCCAGCACCAGCGCCGTGGTGGGAACCACGCTGCGCTTCAGCAGCAGCCTGGCCACTTTTGCCAGCATTCCGGTGATTCCTCTGATTTCACAGCGCGGGGGCCTGGATACCCCGAAGGAAGGCGAAACCGTTTCCGGCACGGTGGCCGTCTCGGGTTGGGGCGTTTTGCTGAGCGGATCTTCGGGCCTTCTTCCGACCCAGATCAAAGTGCTGGTGGATGGAATCGAGAATACCCAGGTACAGATTACTCGCAACGTGGACCGTACCGATATGAAGGATGCTATGGCCCGTCAGGGATTTGTCATCCCGGCGGAATCCGGCTTCCGTTTTACCTGGGACATCAGCAAGGTGGCGGCCGGCGCCCATACCCTTAGCATCCAGGCCCAGAATCCGACGGTAAGCTCCACCCCGGTGGAGCTGGCCCGCCGCTCGGTCACCGTCATGCCGCCTATTTCCGGCAAGGGCGCCCTGGAATCCCCCCGCAACGGCGAAACCGTGTCCGGTACCGTGACGGGAACAGGGTGGGGAGTCATCCTGATCGGGCAGACCGGATCTCTTCCAGCGGACGTGAAACTGATGGTGGACGGCAGGGAGGCCTCGCAGGTTCAGTTCACGCGAAAGATCGAGCGAACCGACATCCGCGATTCGCTGACCAATCAGGGGTATACGGTTCCGGTGGATCTGGGTTTCCGCTTCACATGGAATAGCACCACGGTTTCCACCGGCTCCCACGTGCTGAGCATCCAGATTACCAACGAAACCGGTATTTCCGTGGCCTTTGAGGTGGCCCGGATCAGCGTCAGCGTGATTCCGCCCAAAACCATTCGGGGCAGCCTGGAAAACCCTAAAAGCGGGGATACGCTGTCGGGAACGGTTACCGGTTCGGGCTGGGCGGCGATCCTGAGCGGCCAGACGGGGACATTACCGGCCCAGATCAAGCTGCAGATCGACGGGAAAGATGCCACCTCGGTCACGATGACCCGGAATATCGCCCGCCAGGATGTGAAGGATGCGCTGGCCGCGGAAGGGATCACCGTTCCGGCGGATACCGGTTTCCGCTTCACCTGGGGTACGACTTCGGTCAGCGAAGGCGCCCATACGTTGACGATCCTGGCGATCAACTCCTCGGGAACTCCGGCCAGCTTTGAGCTTGCCTCGATTCCGATTACCGTCAAGCGGTAAAAGCAAAGGGGAAGTCCGTCCGTCCGGGGAAACCCCGAAAACACCCGGCAACAAACTCACAAACGAAAGATGTTTTGAGTACAGCCTTTAGGCTGCGCGCTGCAAGCAGGATTCCGCTGGTGCCACGCGAGCTGAAGCTTGAACTCCAAACAGATTTCCTTTGGAAGATGGTTTCGGGTCGATTCCGGACTTTTTGCAGCTTCATCCGGAGGGCTTCGCCAACGGTTTTCTACCGCTGCAGGAAAGATACCCGGTCGCTTCTTTCGCGCCGGATTTTTCGGACTCGTATTTTTTGACTTTTTACGAGTGTGTCATGGATAATGGAGCATGAAAACTCTGGAACAGGTAATTGAAGAAGTATTGCAGCTGGCCTCCCGGCACTGCAAGGTGTCGCGGGAGGATCTTTCCGCGGATGACGATTTTTTTCAGAAGCTTGGCATCGACAGCCTGCAGGCATTGGACCTGCTAACCCGGCTGGAAAACCATTTTCACATCGAGCTCCCGGATTACGAAATGCAGGGAGTGAGCGACTTCCGCCGCCTGGCGGAGCGGATCCAGGTTCGCCTCTGATGCTGGATCTGCGCCGCTTCCCTTCAGTCGGTGCATCCCTGCAGGCCGCCATCGACCGGTGGCCGGACGAAGTCTGCCTGATCGAAGCGGACCGGGAGCGCGAAAACCACCGGCTGACTTACCGCCAGTTTGAGGGCCTGGCTCTGCCGCTGGCTTCTGCCTTGCAGGAAATGGGGATGCCGGAAGCATTCCGGGCGGCCATCATCATGACCAACCAGTCGAAGTGGCTGGTTTCGGCCTATGCCGTTTTTTATGCCGGAGGGATTCTGATCCCGCTGGATTACAAGCTGACCGGCCGCGAGCACGTCGAACTGCTGACCCACAGCCGGACCCGGGTGCTGATCATCGAATATCATCTCTGGCGGCAGTTACGGCAATCGGAGGGCTTCGACCGCCTGGCTCTGCCGCTGGTCCTGGTGACAGAAACCCCGGCGGGAGCCGACCTGTTAGGCGCGCAGCGCTGGGAGGAGTGCCGTCGGCCGGAGGCGCCCCGCTTCGTGGCGCGGCGGCGCACCGATACGGCCTGCATCGTCTATTCCTCCGGCACCGGCGGGCGCCCCAAGGGCTGCATGATGACCCATGACAACTACCTGGAGCAGTGCCGCTCCCTCACGGCGCTTTATCCATTCTGGCCGGGAGTCCGCTACCTGAGCATCCTGCCCACCAACCACGCCATCGACTTCATGGTGGGCTTTTTCGGGCCTTTCATCTGCGGGGCGGCGGTCGTTCACCTGCGGACCCTTCGCCCGGAATTCGTGCGCGATGCTTTCCCGCGCTACCAGATCACGTATGTCAGCCTGGTGCCTATGGTCCTGAAGAATCTGGAGCGCGGGCTGTGCACCCGGTTTGCCGGGCTCCCCCCGTTCAAACGCAGTCTCCTGGGGGCTTTGACCGCCATGAACCGCTCCTTGACCCGGCGGCGGCCCTGGCTGGGACTGAGCCGTCTGCTGCTGCGGGACGTGCATCGGGCTTTTGGCGGGAAGCTGCGCGCCATCTTTGTCGGCGGCGCGTTTACCGAGCCCTCCACGCTGCAGTTTTTTTATGACCTGGGCATCCCGGTGGCCAACGGCTACGGGCTGACCGAGGCAGGGACGGCGGTCACCCTGAACGATTTCCGCCCCTTCCGCGCCGACACCGTCGGACGCCCTCTGCCCGGTATGGAAGTGCGCATTTCGGACCCGGACGGCGAAGGGATCGGGGAGGTCCTGGTGCGCAGCAAAACGGTCATGGCCGGATATCTGGATGATGCGGAGCTGACCGCGGAAACCATCGTCGATGGCTGGGTCCGGACCGGCGATCTCGGGCGGCTGGATGCCATGGGACACCTGCAGCTTTTCGGGCGCAAAAAGAACATGATTGTCACCGAGGGAGGGAAAAATATCTATCCGGAAGACATCGAAAATGTCTTCGATTCCCTGGCCGTCAAGGAATTCTGCGTTTTCGCCCGCAACTATCTCTGGCCGCAAAAGGGCCTGGGCAGGGAGGAGCTGGTTCTGGTGCTGCATCCCGATGCGGGAAAAACGGTGGATGCCGAGCTGCTGGAGGAGGTCCGGAGGAGAAACCGCCGGCTTCCGGATTTCAAGCGGATCCGCAGTTACCTTCCCTGGAGCAGCGATTTTCCGCGGACGGCATCGATGAAAATAAAACGGCCGGACCTGGCCCGGCTGATCACCGAGGGGGCCGGCGAGGACGGCCTGCGCCCTTTGGCTGACTGAAATGGCTTCCGGAAACGATAGCCGCACCCCCCGCTTTCTGGCCGTGGTCAACCCTAATGCCGGCTCCGGCAGGTGTGGAAAACTGGCCGGTCCTGCCCTGGATCGGCTGCGGGCCGCAGGGGTGGCGTTTGACGTGGCCGAGACCCTGCGTCCCGGGGATGCCCAAGGTCTGGTGCGGGATGCGATCCGGAGAGGAATCCGGAACTTCATTGCCGTTGGCGGGGACGGGACTTCCTTCGAAATGGTCAACGGCTTTTTTTCGCCGGAGGAGGCCTTTCTGGACCCGCCCCCCGTGCTCGGTTTTCTCCCGTTGGGCACCGGCAACTCGTTCCTGCGCGACTTTACCGACCAGGGACCGGAAGACGCCTTCCAGGCCATAGTCCAGGGGCGCGGCCGGCTCTGCGACGTTCTCTGCATGGAGCACAAGGACGGGACGCTGTACTACATCAACCTGCTGAGCATGGGGTTTCCTGCCGACGTGGCTGCCGTCACCAACCGCCGTTTCAAGCCATTCGGGCATTTCGGATACTGGCTGGGACTGTTCACCTGCCTGGTGCGGCTGCGGCGCGAAGCCTTTCCCCTGCGGGTCGATAACGAAAAGCTGGTCGACCGCCGGCGCTGCCTGCTGCTGACTTTCAGCAACAGCAAGTATACCGGAGGCAAGATGATGCTGGCCCCTCGCGCCCGGACCGACGACGGGCGGATCGAGTATGTCCGCTGGGGTCCGGTCGGCCGCATCGGAACCCTGACGCACCTTCCCGGACTGTACGACGGCACGCACATCCAGAGCCCCATGGCGGAATGCCGGGCGGTGCAGCGCATCGATTTTCACCTCGACGAACCGGCGGACGTCATGGTCGACGGAGAAGTCCTGACCATTCACCCCAAGACTCTCCTGGTCCGCCCCGGGGCCCTGCAGGTGATGATATGAACCCTCTGCGCAAAGCATGGAGAATCGTTCGGAGCGCATTCCTCTGGGCGGTGAGTGTGCTGCACTTTTTTCCCATCTGTTCGGCGCTGGTGCTGCTCGGCGCGTTTGTCGATCCCCGGAAAAACGACTGGCCGCAGCGCTTCTTTTTTCGGAACATACTGCGCTTTGCCGGGGTGGGCTTTTCGGTGCGCCGCTCCCCGGGCTTCGACCCGAAGCGCACCAGCCTGTTCATCTGCAACCACGTGAACCTTTTCGACGCCTTCGTCATTTACTCGGCCATCCCGCAGTTTGTGCGCGGGCTGGAGCTGGAGAGCCACTTCCGGATTCCGGCCTACGGTTGGATGATGGGCCGGTTCGGCAATATTCCGGTTCCGGAAAATCCGGGTCCGGCCGATTTCCTGAAGCTCCTGCGCCGGGTCAAAGCCGCGCTGGACGACGGCATCAGCCTGATCGTCTTTGCCGAGGGGAGCCGCACGCTCGACGGCCGGGTCGGCCCCTTCAAAAAGGGAGCCTTTATTCTGGCGGTGCAAAGCGGCTACCCGGTCGTCCCGATGAGCATCACCGGCTCATTCCAGTTCAACCGCAAGGATGACTGGATGCTCAATCCCTCGCACATCACCGTGCATCTCCACGACAACATCGAGACCAAGGGGCTGCGAAAAGGGGAAGTGGATGCCCTCATGGAACGGGTCCACGCCATCGTCTCCGCTCCGGTCGATGCCTACCAGGATGCCTGGGAAGCCCTGTGATTCCGAGGTCATAGTCCCGTAAGGGACGGCGAGATTTTAGCCCGGCCTTTGATTGCCGGGTTGGCTCCAGCAAGGGGCAAGTCCTGATCGGGACGGCAGAGCCGGACGGAAAAACGATTTTTTGCGAAGCCATCAGGAAGGATGACCCGGTAAAAAGTAGCAGGAACCCGAAAGGGGTTCCGGTACACAGCCCGGGCTTGCGCCGCAGGCGCTACCCTGGGTATGCGGATTTGTTTAAAACCCAGCCCTGAAAGGGCTGCGCAAACACCTGGCATGGCTGGATTATGCGCAACCCTTTCAGGGCTCAACCCAACGGAAATCCACAGGTGGGGGGCTTTTGCGAAGCTATCA
>CAINFC010000161.1 GCA_903847975.1 uncultured Acidobacteriota bacterium
ATAGCCCATTTCCTGGTAAAGCTTGGATTTGCTGATGCCGGATTGCATCCCCGCAATGCCCCTTTCCAGCATCCTCAGGCAAAGATCCGGCCTGCGGCCCTGGAGAAAAGCCTCGGAAATCATGAGCATGGAGCGAATGATGCGCTCCTCGTTCTGGGGTGCCAGCTTCAGGCTGAGGATCTTGTCCAGCTCGGATTGAACCTCTTCCAACCGGTTTTCTTTCAGCAGGATCTGGATGACTTCATGCTGGGCGGCGGCAAAGCGAAGTTTTTCGGTTTCCGGATCCTGCGCCAGGCATAGGGAAGCAAAGGGAGCAACGATAAGCAGCCAGATGGCTGCCAGGAAAGCCAGGGATGCCGTTAAAGAGGGTTTAGCCATGGGTCTATCCGGGAAGAAATGGGTTGGAACGGGAAGAGGCGGAATCCGGTTCCAGAAAAGGATTTTGGGCTTTGAGCTCTTCAACGGATGCGGAACTGGACCTAGACGGAGTCAGGGATTTCGACTGCCGGACTCTCCAATGTACATAGTTTTCCATCGCGGAAACTGCCGTGTCCGTTCCGGAGGGGGATAGAGATAGGGTGCCGAAGCTCGAGAGGAGCAGGACTCCCGCCATGGCGCAGGCTGCGGCCGCACGATTCCAGGAGAAGGCGTAGTCGGGGAAGAAGAAGTCCCGCCATGCCGCAGCCATCGATCTTATCCGGGAAACCCGCCCGGAGGAAAGACCGGATTGGATATGGTTCCAGAGGCCGGGGTCCGGATCAGGTTCGGCCGGCAGATCGCTCCACCAGGCACGCTCCATGCGCATCCGCTCCAGCTCTTCCCGGCAGGAAGGACAGACATCCAGGTGCAGCGAGATCAGGCCCGATTGCCTCGGATCCGTTTCATTATCCAGGAAGGCGGTGAGTTCGCTTTTGCAGGAGGTGCAGTTCATGAAACCGGGTCGGGGCCTCTTAATAGGACCGGATATGTTCCCGAACCAGCATCCGGGCGCGGTGGATATCGGATTTGACCGCGGCTACCGATTTTCCGGTAATTTCGGCAATCTGCTGGTAGGGAAAGTTTTGAAAAACCGATAATAAAAATGCTTCTCTCATTTTTTCGGGAAGCGATAGAATCGCTCTCCTGGCAGCCTTGTGCTTCTCCATGGCCAGCAGCTTTTCTTCCGGGGATGCCTGGGGTTCCTCCAGCGCTTCCAGTTCCTCCTTTAATTCCTCATCGGTTTCCAGGGATACCAGCTGGCTGGGCCGGCGCCGGTAGCGCAGATAAATAAGGTTTCGCGTGACCCGGAAAACCCAGGATTCGAATTTGTCGTTCTCCTTGAGAGTTCCGATCTTCCGAAAAACCAGAATAAATGCCTCCTGGACAACCTCCTCCGCTTCCGTCCGGTTGTTGAGCATCCGATGGGCAAAGCTCAACAGCCGGCGAACATAAAAGCCATATAACCGTTGAAATGCCGCCGTATCCCCCGTCTTGGCCTGTTCGACTACCCGTCCAAAAGAGTCTTTCTGCCGTAAGTCCTGATATTCATTAATACAGGCCATGCACTCGTCTTCATGAAAGGATGATTCCAGACGGGGCGGAAAGTTTCAGAAATCGGGAAAAATATAAGAATCCGGGCAACAAAGAGCTCTATTCCACCCGTACGGCTGTTCCGTAAGCCAATATCTCTGCCGCTCCCTGCACCACCTCCGTGGTGGAAAATCGCATGGCAACGACCGCATTGCCGCCCATTTCCCGGGCATGCTGGATCATGCGGTCAAAGGCCTGCTCCCGAGCTTCGGCGATCATGCTGGTATACTCGGTTATTTCTCCTCCGACCAGATTGCGAAAGCTTGCCAGCAGGTCTTCTCCAATCGGCTTGCACCGAATGGTACTTCCGCGGGCCACTCCGAAAACATGCGTGATCCGCTTACCCGGGATCTCGTTGCTGGTTACCACCATCATCGTATTATGCCCTCATATCGGTCGGTTTTGCGCAAGGACCACCGCTCACGCCACACGGAAACAAAAAGCAGGAGCAGACCGGCTATCAGCAGGGTGCCCCCCAGCCGGAGAGCCCAGGGGACGGCTGCGGACAGCACGAATTGTTCCAGTAACCAGAAGGTCAGGAAGCCGGCCAGAAGAACCGCTCCGGCCGAAACGAAGATCCAGGCCAGATTGCGCTCCAGCCGGTTGTGAATCCGGCTCCAGTATTGCTCCCAGTCCCGGTCTTCCGGCTGGCGAAGCCGTAAAAAGGAGGTCATCTCCTTGATCCGCTGATGGGAGGCCAGCTCTTCCCGGCAGGGGGAGCAGGCCGCCAGGTGGGCCTGGAGGGCGGCTTCCTCGTCGCGGCCCAGCTCGCCGTCGATCTTGGCCATCATCGAAAGCTTGAAAGGATCACATGACATGTTTCAATCCTGATGGGTAGTGCCGTTCCAGGTATTCGCGAAGGGCGGAGCGCGCCTGGTAAAGCCGCGACATCACCGTGCCGATCGGAATGCCGAGGGATTCGGCAATTTCGGAATAACTCATTTGATGGAAATGCTGCATGAGCAGGATCTCCCTTTCTTTCGGTTTCAGCTGCTGGATGGCCTCTGCCAGGAGACGCCTTTGTTCGCCAATCCGGAAGTCCTCTTCCGGCGTTCGGGAAATGGTGAAAAGGGATTCGGAGCCGGAGGAATCGGCTTCCTCCAGAGACTCCTCTTTCAATTTCTTTTTTTTCTGGAGGAAATTGAAGCAGGTGTTCCGGAGAATCTGGTAGAACCAGGGGAAAAAAGCTCTCTGCCCGTCGAAATGGCGGATGGAGCGGTAAACCTTGATGAAAGCCAGCTGCGACATTTCCAGGGCATCTTCCGGGTTCCGTACGAAACCCAAAGCAATATTGTATGCTCTTTTTCTATAAAATTCCACCAGGGGCGCCAGGGCGTCCTTGTTTCCTTTCTGCAGCTGCTCAATGCAGCCCTTTTCGTCCCACCCGATCTCCTTTTCGGGCATCCTTCTAACCTACCTTCCCTGCCGGAAAATTATTCAGTTGATATCCGCAAAATCCGGACGGCATTTTCCCTGGATTATACAAGCGGTTCGATTTATCCGGGAACATAAATTCCCGTTCCACGTTGGAAAGAAGGGGCTGTGAAATAAATTCAACCAGAACATGAAAGGAGACAGAAACGATGAAACGGACTAGAAATTGGTTGTTTTTGGCCACCTCCCTGGTGCTGACGGCATCCTTTTTTTCTTACGGCTACAAGGTGATGGCCGCTTCCCAAAACCAGATCCGCAAGGAGATCGAGATCACCACCGGGGAGGAGCCGGGGGAAAGAAACATCATCCGGCTTCTTACCCCGGACGCCGGAGGCGGCTTTCTGGGAGTGGAGATGGCGGACATCACTGCCGATGATTTCTCCCGGTACGGCCTGGAAAAGGAGGAGGGAGTACGGGTGGTCAAGGTTGAAAAAACCAGCCCCGCGGCGGATGCCGGGATCCTGCCCGATGACGTGATTGTCGGCTATGCCGGACAGACGGTCTTCAGTGCCGCACAGTTCCGCCGCCTGGTCACCGAGACCCCGGTGGGTCGCAAGGTGGCCGTCGCGGTGATCCGCGAAAAGAAGAAGGTGGACCTGACCGCAAAAATCGGCAAAAGGGAGACCACCGCCCATGCGAACCTTTTCCGGAATTTGCCCGAATTACCGGACATGCCTTCGGGTGTGCTTCGCGGGCGGAGATGGGAGCAGGGGCCGGGCAACCTGGAGGAGCGGGAGGTCCGGGTTACGGTGCGCAAGCCGCGCCTGGGAATCTCCGCCATTCCAATGACCGAGCAGCTTGGTATTAAGTACGGAGTGAAGAGCGGAGGCGTCCTGGTTACCGAGGTCAATAAGGAATCGGTTGCGGAAAAAGCAGGCCTGAAAGCCGGGGACGTCATCACCTCGGTGGATGGCACCGCGGTGGGCGACCTGGAGGATATCGCCCGCGCCCTGGATCGCAACGAAGGTCGCTCCTTCGATATGAAAATCATGCGGGACATGAAGGAAGTGACCTTGAAGGCCCAGCTGCCGGATGCGGAGAAGGAGCGGAAAAGCGGCACCCGGGTGAACCTCTGACCGTTTGGGGCGCCATCGCGATAAGTTCCCGCCTTCCGAAAGGGCTTGCCCCAACGGAAATCCACAGGTGCGGGACTTTTTGCCGGGCCATCTTTCCTGACAATCTCGCAAAAAGTCCGAGCAACACCCGAAAACAAACGGACAAACGAAAGCTGTTTTGAGTACAGCCTTCAGGCTGCGCGCTGCAAGCAGGTTTCCGCTTGTGCTTCGCAAGCGGAAGCTTGAGCTCAAAACAGTTTTCGTTTGAGAATTGGTTGCCGGTTGTATCCGGACATTTTTCGAACGATTCCTTGCCGATGGCCTGTCTAAAGTCACAATCTCCCGGCGACAGGCCCTTTCGATTTTCTTCCCGGTCTTCCTTTACTTCCTGCTGGATCCAACTTTGGCTTGACAAGGACGCATCCCGCTTTTTAAAATCTGGCCATGATTAACGTGCGGAGTAATACCTTTTCCGGGGATTATATACCCTACAATGTGGTTGGCAGCGGTCGACGGAAGGGATGCCTGTGAGCGGATCCGACGAAAAAGTACTGCCCTACCCGATGATCCTGGAAGAGGAGTGCAAAGGGTGCGGACGCTGTATCCAGGCCTGCCCCAAAAAAGTATTGCGCTCCTCCCGGCGGGTCAACCGGCGGGGTTACATCTACGCGGAGTATGCCAACAGCGGGTGTACCGGCTGCGCCATCTGTTTTTACAACTGCCCGGAGCCCTACGCCATCGAAATTCATAAGAAGGGAAAGGAGTAAGCTCCAGCCCCCATGCGAAAGTTCGTAAAAGGAAACGAAGCCGTAACCATCGGTGCGCTCTATGCCGGGTGCGACGTCTATTTCGGCTACCCGATCACCCCGGCCAGCGAGATCGCCCATGCGGCCTCCGAATATTTTCCCCAGGCGGGGAAGGAATATCTCCAGGCCGAGTGTGAAACCGGGGCCATCAATATGATCTTCGGCGCGGCCAGCTCCGGCAAGCTGGCGATGACGGCTTCTTCCGGGCCCGGAATCAGCCTGATGCAGGAGGGTCTGTCCTACCTGTCGGGGGCCCAGCTCCCGGGGGTGATTGTCAACATCATGCGGGTCGGGCCGGGCCTGGGCAACATCGGCCCGGAGCAGAGCGACTACAACCAGGCGGTGAAGGGGGGCGGACACGGCAACTATCGCAATATCGTCCTGGCCCCGGCCTCGGTCCAGGAGATGTGCGACCTGACCGTTCTGGCATTCGAGCTGGCTTTCCGTTTTCGCAATCCGGCCGTCATTCTTTCGGATGCCGTACTCGGGCAGATGATGGAGTTTCTGACCTGCCCCGAGCAGGAAAGCTCCCGGCCGGAAACGGAAAGCTGGGCGGTGCAGGGAGACTGGCCGACGCGCAAGAACCTGGTTACTTCCATTTATCTGGACCCGGACCAGATGGAAGAACACAACCTGCACCTGCAGCGGAAGTTTGCAGGGATGCAGCCGGAAGCCCGGGCGGAGCTGTATCAGACCGCGGATGCCGAAATCGTTCTGGCGGGCTATGGAATCAGCGCCCGAATCGCCCGGTCCGCCGTGGATCGCCTGCGGGAGCAGGGAATCCGCGCCGGACTGTTCCGCCCCATCACCCTTTTTCCCTTTCCTTCGGAATCCCTGGCGCAGGCGGCCGCCGCGGGGCGGATCCTTGTCGCGGAGCTCAGCAACGGCCAGTTTCGGGATGACCTGCTGTTGCACCTGGACCGCAAGCAGGATTGCCGGGTGTCGATGATCCAACGTATGGGAGGCAACCTGATGCGCGTGGACGATGTCGTTCTGGCCGCAAGAAACATGATGCAGGAGGTGGGGGCATGATCCGGCGATCCGTTGGATTTATGGAATCCTTCTATCGGAAGGATTCTACCGGGACCAAGGCCACCCATTACTGCCCCGGTTGCGGGCATGGAATCATTCACAAGCTGATTGCCGAAGCGATTGTCGATCTCGGAGTTCAGGACCGCACCATTTTTGTCAGCCCGGTCGGATGCGGGGCTTTCTGCTACTACTATTTTGACTGCGGCCACGTGGCCGGCCCTCACGGCCGGGCCTCCGCGGTGGCCACCGGCATTGCCCGCGCCTTGAAAGACAAGGTCATCATCGCCTACCAGGGGGACGGGGATCTGGGAGCCATCGGCTTCAACAATGCCTTTCAGGCTGCCAACCGCGGAGAGAAATTTGCCTGCTTCTTCGTCAACAATTCCATTTTCGGCATGACCGGCGGGCAGATGGCTCCCACCACACTGCCCGGCCAGAAAACCACCACCTCCCCATTCGGACGCGATGTGGCTCAATCCGGTCATCCGCTGCGGGTGTGCGAGGTTCTCAGTCAGCTGGAAGCCCCGGTTTATATTGAGCGGGTTTCCGTGGCGGACACCAAACGCATTATGCAGGCCAGGAAGGCGGTGCGCAAGGCCATCGAGATCCAGCGGGACGGGAAGGGCTATGCTTTTGTGGAGTTTCTGGCCCAGTGCCCGACCAACTGGCGGCTGGATGCCCTGAAGTCCTCGGATTTCGTTACCGAGGAGATGGAAAAGTATTTTCCCCTGGGATGCTTCCGGGATCGCAGCGCGGAGGCTCCGGCCAGCTATGCCCCCGTTCCGCAGAAAAGCCTGGCGGAGCTCTTCGGCGAAGGGGAAAGCGCCAGGGATCAGGAGCCGGATCTCTCCTTTGCCGAGCGCAGCTTCAAATTTGCCGGATTCGGCGGACAGGGAATTCTCAGCCTGGGGCTGGTCCTGGCGGAAGCTGCCGGGCGCGCCGGTCATTATGTTTCCTGGTTTCCCAGCTACGGCCCGGAGCAAAGGGGAGGATCGGCTTCCTGCTCGGTGGTTCTGAGCGGCCGGGAAATAGGCTCTCCCTCCGTGGACCGGCCGGATGTCCTGGTGGCCCTGAACCAGCCGGCCCTGGAAAGGTTTCTGCCGGCGGTCCATCCCGGCGGCGTGGTGGTTTATGAATCTGCCATCCAGATGGAACTGAATCCTCCGGCCGGCGTACGGGTCTTTCCGGTTCCTGCGCTGCGGCTGGCGGTGGAGAATGAGGTTCCCAAAGCGGCCAACACGGCCATGCTCGGGGCTATGACTGCTCTGAAGCTGCATCCGCTCGGAGAGGAGGAAATTCTGGCCGTACTCCGGGACAGTTTTCACGGGAAAGCCAACCTGGTCGAGAAAAACCGGGTTATATTCCGGAAAGCGCTGGAATGGGTGCAGCAGAATCCTTGCTAGCGCCGGCGGGCCGGGAATTCGCCTCCGTTCCACTCCGGCAAAGGGAGACTGACGAATGCCTGCAACGAACTTGATTGGTACCAGGGTAAGCACGTTTCGGGAGCGCCTTGGCTTGTCGCCGGAGGAGCTGGCGCGGAACGCCGGTATGGAGGCTTCTCTTCTGTCGGCCATCGAAGCGGGAAAAGTTTATCCGCCGCTCGGGATCATGATCCGCCTGGCCCGGGCTCTCGGCCAGCGGCTGGGGACTTTTCTGGACGACCAGACCTCTCCGGATCCGCTGATTGTGCGTCGGCAGGACCGGCAGGAGGAGACCGCCGCCCACAAGAGCGGCTCCAGCGGCCACTACCATTATTACTCCCTGGGTAAAGGGAAGACCGACCGGCACATGGAGCCGCTGTTCGTGGTGATCGAGCCTTCGGCAGAGGAAAAAAAGCTCTCTTCGCACGAGGGGGAGGAGCTGGTCATTGTGGTTTCGGGCCGGGTGGAGCTGCTGTACGGCAGGGAGAAGCACGAGCTGCTGCCGGGCGACTCCATCTACTACAACTCCATCGTTCCCCACTACCTGGGTGCGGCGGATGAGGCCCCGGCGGAAATCTACGCCGTAATCTATACGCCCTGTTGAGGTGAACAGATGACGCGGCTCGGCATCACCCGGAACGTCACCCTTGGCCAGTTGCTGCAGGAGGTCGTCGAGAAATATCCCCACCGGGAAGCGGTGGTTTACGCCGACCGCGACTACCGGCAGACCTGGCGGGAGCTGCTTTTTACCGTGGACCAGGTGGCCAGGGGCCTCATGGCCCTGGGAGTGCACAGAGGGGAAAAGGTGGCCGTCTGGGCCACCAATGTTCCTCACTGGATCACCCTGCAGTTCGCTACCGCCCGTATCGGAGCCATCCTGGTTACGGTCAACATCAACTACAAGTCATCGGAAATCGAGTACCTCCTCAAGCAATCGGAAGCGGAGAACCTTTTCCTCATGGACGGCTACCGGGATACCGACTACCTGAACACCCTTTACGAGCTGGTGCCGGAGCTGAAAACCCAGCCCAGGGACCGGTTGCGGTCGGAGCGTTTTCCCGGCCTGAAGCGCGTTTTTTTTCTGGGTGCGGAAAAGCACCGCGGGCTCTACTCCTGGAACGAGCTGGTAGCCATGGCCGGCCAGACCGGGGAAGACGAATACCTGCAACGGCAGGAATCCCTGGACCCGCACGATGTGATCAACATGCAGTACACCTCGGGAACCACCGGGTTTCCCAAGGGGGTCATGCTCAGCCATTTCAATATAGGCAACAATGGATTCTGGATCGGGAAGAACCAGAACTTCGGGCCGGACGACAGGATATGTATTCCGGTGCCCCTGTTCCATTGCTTCGGATGCGTTCTCGCGGTCATGTCGGCTCTCAACCACGGGTCGGCCATGGTGGTTCTGGAAAAATATGATCCGGTCAACGTGATGATGTCCGTCGAAAGAGAGCGCTGCACGGCCCTGTATGGGGTGCCCACCATGTTCATCGCCATTCTCGATCATCCCCTGTTTTCCCGATTCGACTTCCGCTCCCTGCGCACCGGGATCATGGCCGGCTCCCCCTGCCCGGTCAAGGCGATGAACGATTGCGTGGAGAAGATGAATATGCGTGAGGTGACCATCGTGTACGGCCTGACGGAAAGCTCGCCGGGCATGACCCAGAGCTCTTTTGATGAGCCCAGCCTCGAAAAAAAGTGCTCCACCGTGGGGAAAGCGATGCCCGGAGTCGAGGTGGCGGTGATCCACCCGGATACCGGAACCGTTTGCGGACCGGGGGAGGCCGGGGAGCTCTGCTGCCGCGGCTACAATGTCATGAAAGGGTACTACCGCATGCCGGAGGAAACAGCCCGAGCCATCGATGCCACCGGATGGCTGCATTCCGGGGATATCGGCCGCGTGGATGCCGATGGCTATTTTTCGGTAACCGGCCGGCTCAAGGACATGATCATTCGCGGCGGCGAAAACATCTATCCCAAGGAGGTGGAGGACTTTCTCTACCACATGCCCGGGATTCAGGATGTCCAGGTGGTCGGCGTTCCCAGCCGCAAGTACGGAGAGCAGGTGGGAGCCTTTATCGTTCCCAGGCCCGGCGCGGACCTGAGCGCCGAAGACGTCCAGGATTACTGCCGGGGGAAAATCTCCTTTTTCAAGATTCCCCGATACGTACAATTTGTGGCCGGCTATCCGATGACCGCCAGCGGCAAGATTCAGAAGTACCGGCTGCGGGAGGAAGCGGCACGCCTCTGGCCGGAAGCTTGACGGCGTTTCTTCGCCGCCTATTTTTTACACAGCACCACTCCCCCGATAACCGCCAGAACCGCACCTCCCAGGCCGCCCGCGATCTGCTTCCAGCCGAGCCCGCTGGCATTGCCAATGCCGAGGCTATCCGCCATGAGAGAAACGACCAGAAGAGCGATACCAAGCGCGATGGCGGCACTGCCGATAGGCTTTCCGTTTTTCATTTGGACTCCTTCCAAAGGCCCGGACCGGTAACGGACTCGGGCATTCAATCGTTGCAATAATTATAGAGCCGGCGCCGCTTTTTGTCAGGCGGCGAAAAGGAAAAAGATAGCGGAAGGGGCAATTATTCCGGCGGCACGCCCCAGCGCCGGGCCAGCCCGCGGATATTCAGCAGATGCAGTACCGGGATGTTCCGCTCTGCAAAGCGTGCCATGACTCCTCGTTCCGGTGAAAAATCGAAAGGCAGGGCGCGCAGCCATCCGTTGCCCTGCCGGAGAATCGCTGCCGCGGAGCCCATGCTGGCGGCATTTCCGCCAATGTTGACGTAGAGAGAAGGGCCGTGCCCCGGGGCCAGCCGGTGGTACAGGTCCATGCGCCAGGAAATGGCCGAGGGGAGATCGGGCGGATCCAGGATGGAGGCGCCCAGGGCCAGGGCCGTTTTCCGGCGGATGTCGATCGCCACCAATCTCGCTTCCGAATCCAGACCCTCTCCGCAGTCCGCCTCGCCGCCGATCGAAATTGCGGCACTGGCCGGGCGGATCAGCCCGGCCCGATACAGCCGCGCCTCCATCTCCGGCCAGGTGAATCCCGGCTGATTGGCCCCAAAGGATGAGGCGGTCACCGAGCTGATGGCGATCAGCCGGGCGCCCAGCGCCTGACAGGCGGTGATCAGGGCCAGGTTCAAACCGGGAAAGGACCCGGAAAAACCGGCAGCAACCGTATCCTTTTGTCGAATGCCGATCCGGTGAAGCTCTTGCGTCAGAACCCGCGCCCAGACTGCCCGGGATGCCAGGTGCTTGGATTCCAGGTTCCCCAGGGTGGTGACCAGGGGAGTCCATTCCTCCCCCAGAAGGGCGTTGGCCTGTCCGGACCATCCGTTCCGCACAGGGAAACCTTCCGCTTTTTTTTCCTCCGCCAGATATCGAGCCGCTTTTTCGAAATGCTCTTCTGCGGCAGCTGCTCTGTCTTCCGCCTCCCGGCCGGGGCCCGCTCCGGCGCGCTTCTTTCCGAGGACCGTCCGGCCGGACATTTCCGCCGCGGCCAGAAGGGCCGCCAGGCAGACCGTGATCCAGAAAAGGGCCGCCAGGCTGACGGGCCATCGCCCTTTCCTTGGCAGAAACGGAGCGGAATTCGTGGCGCTCTTCATGGCCGTCCCCGCTTATTTTCTACCAGCCGAGGCCGTAGATGGGCCAGAGCAGCAGTCGGACCAGAAGAGCGCACAGCAGCGTCATGAGCACCGTCGGCCTGACACCCTGCGAGAGGCATTCACCGGCGATCAGACCCGGAACGATATAGCCGATGACCCGGAGGTCCGGCGACAGCGGAGGGAGGGAGGGAATGCCGTAATCCAGAGCGGCATTCAGTACCAGGCCGGTCAGCACGGTGATGGCAGTGCGTCGCCTCCCGTAGAGAATGGCCAGGCGGGCCCATCCGAAACGTACCAGAGCCCAGGTTGCAGCGCTGACCGCCGCGGTGGCCAGGAGCCTCGAGGGTTGCATGAGGTAAAGAGCCAGGTATCCCGGAACCACCAGGCCGGCGGCGGTAAATCCGGTGAGCTCCGTGAGGAGCAGGTTCACGACGATTCCCAGTGCGATCGAAAGTTCCATCATGGCAGAGGCGGCTCAGCCGGCGGGCGAAAAATCGGCTCCTGCGATTTCCCGCGGGTCCAGCCCGTGCGAATTGCCGCACAGGATGACCGCTTCCGGCAGGAATGGGAGCGATGCAAGGCCGCGGAGGAGAGCAGACCGGGAAAGAAACGGACAGGAATCCGTTTGCAGCGCCTTTCCGGCTTCCCGCCTCAGTGTCCAGCAGGGAAAATCCCCCGAGATCAGAAAATGGAGTCCCCGGCCCGGTGCGATGATTTCCGAGCGCAGAAAAGCGCGCAGCCTTTCGGGGCGGTCCGTGCGGTGGTTGTAAATCAGGATGCGGCTTCCGGATCCTGTCCTGCTCCCGACATCGAAATCCTCCAGCAGCTGCTCGAGCGATTCGGGATCGTTGGCAGCCCGGGCATCGATCAGGGGAACAGAGCCCCCGCCCAGGTTCCAACGCCCGCATGCAGCGGCCCCCGGGTCGGGCCGGTAGCGGTCCATTCCCCGCAGTGCCGTGACGCAATCTATATCCAGCTCGCGGGCCACGGCCAGGGCAATGGCACGGCATTCCTGCAGCCATCGGGGAAGGGCGTGCGGGTTTGCGGAGCGGGATTCCGGATCCTGCTCCGGATTCTTTTCGCAGGGGTTATGCTTCGGCGACCCGGTCCGACAGACTGCCACGACACGCGTGCCCAGCCTGGCCGCCGCCTGACCCCAAAGGGATTCGAACCTCTTTTCGCCGTGAACCAGCACCGCTTGCTGCGGAATGGTGTTCGCCAGGCACCGCGCCGTTTCCTCCAGGGTTCTTCCCATGATCTCGCCATGGTCGGCGCGCACATTGGTGAGTACCCCGATGGTGGACTGCATCATCTCCCTTTCGGCCGTCCACTGCAGCGCCGGGTGAATCGCCATGCATTCGGAGACCAGGGCCCGGACCCCATGCTTTTCCGCCAGCCGCAACAGCCGCAGTTGCTCCCGGATATTGGGCCGGCCGCGGCGAGGCCAGGTTTCCTCCCGCCCGTCCGGGAGCAGCAGCCGCGCGGCGGTTCCCGTCGTCCTGGCCATGGCGGGAATGCCTGCTTCCCGAAGCGCGGCATGGATCAGCCGGGTCACCGTGGACTTGCCGCGGGTTCCGTTGACGTGGATGCGCACAGGAATGCGCCTTCTGGCCCGCGCCACGCTCCAGCGCTCCGCGCCGCCTGCCAGAAGCAGGGAAGCCAGGCATCCCGATAAAGCCCAGGTTAGGATCATTTATAGAAGGAACCGAGATCCGATTTTGAAATTTCCGGCCACCCCGGAACGTTTTCCAGAAGAATCCGGGACTCGGGTGCGGATGGTTCGTTGAAGGCATCCAGGATGGCTTTCAGGGTCGACAGGTGCACGCCCACGCGCCGGTTGAGGGGAAGCTTCGGGTCATGGACCGGGTCTGCCGCCGAAGCCCTGGATACCATCGCCGGGTTGGGAGTCTCAAAAAGGAAGCTTTGCGCGCGGGTGGCATCGCCCCATTCCCGGTGGGAAAGTCCACGGAAGGTCTCTGCGGAAGGCTCCAGCTGCATGGGAATTCCCGCCATGTCCAGGTTGAGGATCGCATTGGCTGCCGTTTCCACGTTTTTGGGATTGGCCACCACCATCCATGCCAGTCTGGATTCAGGGCCGGCCTCATGGAGGTCAAAAGCGACATCGGCTTCCTCCCGGCGCAGCAGTTCCAGGATGCCGAAGGCAATTCTCTGGGTCAGGTTGCCGTCCCGGACGCCGGGATAGGCCCGATCCAGGTTGCGGGCTTCGAATCCGTCCAGCGTGGTAGTCGAGGAAGGGTGGCGGAATTTTTCCGGGTCGGGTTGTCCCTGATGATCGGGCCGCGTCAGCCGCGCTCCGTACGCAAAGCGGCGCTCTCCGCCGGCTGTCTTCAGCCGGATGGAAGTCGGGCCGGGCCGCCTGGGATCGGGATAGGTGATGGCGGAATTATTGGCATGGGGGATCACCAGCAGTCTTCCCTTTTTTACGGAAGAGTGCTCCACCAGCAGGATGGCCGCCATGATTCCCGCGATTTCGTTGCCATGGGTTCCGGCAGCGACCACGGCGGTGCCTCCTTTTTCCCGGCCCTCCAGCACGTAGACCCGGGTATCCCCCGGGGTGCCGGACAGGGCCGGGTTGTATTGGGAAAGCCGGTGGACGGCGCGGACCCCGCGGCCGGGGCGGATGTCATGCGGGAAGGGCTTCCCGCGGGGTACGGAGACAGGTTGGGACAGGCATAATGTGCTTAAAACCGTGACGGCCAATATCCGTCCCAGCCACATTTTCCGTGCGGGCTTTTGCATCATTCCATCCTCTTTTTCTTCATGGGGAACAGGAGGGGGGGGAAGGAACTCACTCCCCGAGATGATGGGGATACAGCAGGGTGCTGTTGTTAACATTGCACAGGGTTTTGGCCAGAATGGGCGCCAGGTCGCCAAAAATCGGCTCTCCGTGTCCGGGGTATGCGGATTCGATCCGCAGGGTGGCCAGTTTTTCCAGTGTGTTTTTAAACTCGTAAGGGTAGGCTCCGCCGGGCATCTGGATGTTGAGCTGCGTGTCGCCGGAGAAAAGGATGTAGCTGTTGGGGAAGTAAAAGCAGAGGGAGTCCTTGGAGTGCCCGGGGGTGTGGAGTACGATCAGTTTCTGGTCGCCGGCGGGGAGGACTTCCCCCCCGTACAGTTTGCGATCGACTCCCTCCACTTCCGCAAAGGCCATCACCCGGGCTTCATAACGGGCGCGGATTTTCCTGACCCCGCCATGGTGATCGAAATGTTCATGGGTGAGCAGAATCTGTTCCACCCGCTTTTTACCGATCCCCGTGGAGATGCTGTCCAGCTCGTGGAGGATGAAATCGTCCATGCCAGGATCGATCAGGGTGTTGACGTCCTCGGGGTGATTATGATCCCCCAGGATCAGGTAGCTGTTGCAGGTGTATTCGCGGGGATTGGATTTCAATCGCAGAATTCTCATGTGGCTGCACCCACTTTCTGAAAAAGGCCGCCGCCGCGCACCAGCCTTTGGAAAAGGGGTTCGCACTCCGCCGGCATTTCCTGGGAGGATTCCATGGCCAGGAAGCCGTTGGTGCGCAGCGAGCGATGGAACATTTGCAGAACTTCGATGCGGCTGTCCGGTGGAAAATGAAGCAGGACATTTTTACATACTACCAGGTCAAAATTAGCTCCGACCGGCTCAAGGGACAGGAGGTCATGCTTCTGATAAGTGACCCGGCCGCGGATCTGATCGCTGATCTGGTAATAATCGGGTGGTTCGAAGGGATAAAAGTACTTGTCGAAAAGTGGGCGCGGAATCCAGATGACGTCAGTCTTATGGTAGACGCCCTCTGCCAGGCGCTTTTCGAACTGGGGAAAGTTGCTCTCTTCCTGGTCGGTAGCCAGGATGGTGACGCTTGAAAAAGCGTCCGGTGAAAGTCCTTCCGCCAGAATGAGCGCCAGAGTGAACGGTTCTTCCCCGGTGGCGCAGCCGGCGTCCCATATACGGATATAAATCGAACGGCGCATTTCAGGTAAAACATGTTCTTCGATCAGGTTCAAGGTGTCCTTGTCTCGAAAAAAGGAAGTTAAAGCCATGGTAAGACTCCGGAAATAGGAAAGGGAGGTTATGAATGAATGGTAAAAGAGGCATTCGAGAATTTTTTTAATAGGTACCGAAGAATAATTGTACCCCCAATGCCTAAAAAGGAAAAGCGGCCGGGAGCGGCGGCAATGGGTGCCTCCGGCTGCCGGCCCTTCCGCATCTTCGTAAAAAATCCGAAAAACACCCGAAAACAATTTTACAAACGAAAGCTGTTTTGAGTACAGTCTTCAGACTGCGCGCTGCAAGCAGGTTTCAGCTTGTACCACACAAGCTTAGGCTCTAAAAGAAGAAGATTGTTTGCAAAGCCATCCTTTGTGATTCCTTCCTGTTCCGCCATGGCCTGGTTAAGCCCCGCGTAAACCGGCACATGGTTCTTATTTCGAGGCAAAAGTCCCGTAAGGGACGGCAGATTATGGCCGGGCAATTCATTGCCGGGTTGGCCCAGGTGTGGATCAAGTCCCATCGGGACGGCAGAGGCGGGCGAAAAAACGATTTTTTGTGAAGTTCCGACCTTTATGGCCCAGGCAGAAACTTAGAAGGCTTCCCGCCGGATGCGGCGCTTCTTTCCCTGGGAACTCACGCCAAGGCGCCGATCCCGTTCTTTGGCCAGGGAAACCAGCAGAAGGCCGGTGGCCTCGAAATGTTCCGCCGACTCCGGAAGGTACAGCCACTTGCCGAGTATGGGATGAGGGGAAAGCTCCGGAAACTCACCGCATAGGGACGGATGGTGCTCGCGGCTGGTGCACACCAGAAGGCCTCGCCATGGTTCCTCCTTTGCGGCGAAATAAAGCATAAGCTTTCCATCGAGGTAGGCGGCTTTTCCCCCGAACATGGAGCGCAGCAGGAAGCGGGTGTCTGATTCGAGCTGCTCCCAAAGCCATTCGTAGGGGTGCCCCAGGGTGATTTTGTTCTACCAATCAAGCCATCTGGTATGAAATAGTTGTAGTTTTTCCTGGACACGCGTACCGCAGTCGGGTATCGTTCTATTGGACGGTATGAAGATGGAAAACTGACAACATGGCGAGGAGTCGCTGGC
>CAINFC010000162.1 GCA_903847975.1 uncultured Acidobacteriota bacterium
GAGAAAATAGCCAAACCATTCCAATGGAAATTCACTAGAAAGAATTTGGATGATATGCTCAAGAAGCTTCAGCCCTGGGCTGAGGTCGTTTTAAAATATGCATGAAAATAATACGTCATCGAACTTACGAACAAGACCACTAAGCGAGCGTTTTTAAGTATTTTGCGCATAGTGCCTAAAGGAATATCTCCTCGATGAATGGCTATAAAGGTCATTCTCCCATCGGGATGACGTAAAAAAAGATGCGAACCGGTTTGTCTAACTTCTTCAAAACCGGCACGGCGCAGTTTAGCCAGTACTTCACGCGGCGTGAAAGGCATCGTCGGGAATTTCAATTTGGCTGATAAAGCACTGTGATTCCGAAGGAACTGGTTCACCTTGGCTTCGCAATTCGGCAATCCACCCGGAGATGAGTTCATGCGCTGCTGCCATCGCTCCTTCCGGCCCAAGTCCGTGAGTGGTCAGGTCCAGTGTTGGGATGTGAGCGTAATACCAACCAGGGTTGGATGGCTCATTGGTCGGTTCAAGGATTATTGTATAACGCATAGATAGCTTCCTTCCGGTTACGCGGAAACAGCGGATTTTATGGATCACAGCGGATCGGATCGGCTTGGATTCGCTTTATCTGTTTGTTTTTTTGTAACTTCTTTTTAGCGCTGTCGTAGATTTTTCGGTGTATTTCGGTGTCAATTCGATGGGCGGCGAGATCTTAAGCTATTGCATCGAGCTTTTGGTTCAGGAGATTCAAATTGGTATCCGCCAGTTCGAACCGTGCTCGCTTCCTGGGCCAAATAATTAATTTTGTTATTTAGAACGGCGTGACCTTCCAGGACCAACTTGAAATTCGACCGCTGAGGAACTCGAAACTAAACTGCTTTGGCCTAAAAGGCGTCCCACTTATGCCTCCATGATAATGGGATAATCGGGAATATCAACCGCCGCAGGCAACGGATTTGGCGCCCGGTAGAAGTTCTGCTCTTCAATCAGTATACGGGCAATATTCCGGTCAATCTCTAAGGTGTCGGCGATAGTGTTACCCTGAGCCACCAACCCTTGACTGTCATCTGTGGTGGCAAGATATTGACCCTCGGGCAGTTTTTCGATATGGATTTCAATAATAGGTCCCACCGTTGCCATTTCCCTTTACCTCTTTAATAGCCCTCTTCATAAGGTGCCATGGTGGACAGAAGGTCTGCGGACGGTTTAAGGGGGAATGGTTACACGGAAACGGCGGATTTAATGGATAACAGCGGATCGGATCAGCAGGTGACGAGGTGTAGGGTGCGGTTTGAGCGGATTTCGGTTTGCCAGGTCAGCTTTTCTTCCCACGGGGTCCCTGGGCGGCGGTCGAAAAGGACCAGCCAGGCTTCGTCGGCTCCCAACCGGTCGCAGTAGGCGGCCAGCTGCTCCAGCCCCTCACGGGCGCTCCGCTCGCTGCGGCGCAGTTTGATCTCCAGCGGATAGTGGCGGAGACCTCCCGGGAGGCTGTCGTCCGCCATGCGCACGTCGATATCGACCCGGCCCCGGCCGGCGGCGTATTCCCGGATCACTTCCGCCCCGCCATTGACTACCCGCTGCAGGTAAGCCATCAGGATCAGGTGCGGTGCGGCCTCCTTGTAATCGTAGCACTCCGTCCAGCTTTCGGCATTTTCCCGCCAGAAGACCTGGAAGGATTGCAGCAGTCCGGTCATGTCGAGCCGTCCGGCGCGGATCCAGCGCCCCTCGAGCGCTGCGGGCAGGGAATCCTGCGCGTTCCAGGAGAGTTCGCGCAGGATCACTTCCCGATAGATCGGGTTGGCGGCCCGCCACTCGCCCCCCTGCCGGGTCAATAATCCCAGATCCAGCACGTACCGGGCGTCATCGGATGCAAAGTCGGCCTGGACTCCCTCACCGATCAGGACCGGCTCCACGATTTTTCTCACTCTTTCTTCCCTCAAACGCTCCAGCAGGGAATCGATATGGGTCACCCGGCGCAGGATCATTCCTTCGATCACCTGGTCGACGTACGCCGTTTCGATGGGTCGACTAGCGTCCCGGTCCAACAGTCTTTCGGTGATATCGCGCGCAATGGCATTCACCAGCCAGGGCTGTCCCTGCGTAGATTCGTAAACGCGATCGACGACTTCTTCCGGGAAGGCCTGCCCCGATTCGACGGTGTGTTGGTCATAGAGCGTCGCTACTTCCGATCGGCTGAACACAGGCATCGTTAGTGCTGTGGAGGCGATGTTGAAGGGGCTGGCCGAGCCCAGCGTGTCCCGGTCGGGGCGGATGCGCGACCGGAAGTCGCGGATGTTGCGCATTCCGACCAGGGCGAGGCTGTGAGGGAAAGGCGATCCGGCCTGCCTGGCGACGTAGCCGGAACGAAGCTGCCGCAGGAAAAGGATCAAGGTTTCTCCGCCCAGGCAGTCGGCTTCGTCGAAGAAAACCACCAGCGGCTTGGGACACCGGCGGCAGATGCTTTCCAGATAGCGGCTGACGGATTCAGCGATAGAGAGCTGCGCTTCTCTGGGTGGAATCGTCCGTCGCAGTTCCGAATGCCGATCCATCCAGGTTTCCAGGGCAGCCAGGATAGCCGGGACGCCGCGTTCGGGTTCATCGAGGCTCTGGGCGGTTTCAAGAGAAACGTAGAGAGCGTGGAAGAGTCCTTCGGCTTCCAGCAGCCGGCACAATTCCAGGAGCAGCGTGGTCTTGCCCGATTGACGGGCGGCATGAAGAACGAAAAAGTCTCCGTCCTCGATCAGGCGGGTGACTTCCGGAAGACGGGCTACGGCCGGAAGCATGTAGTGCTTATCGGGAACGCATGGCCCGGTAGTGTTGAAGCGTCTCTTCGGCATGGGGTCGATCGGGTTACACGGAAACGGCGGATTTTTATGGATTAAAGCGGATTGGATCGGAACTGATTCACTCGGAATCTGGAAGAGAGGAAACGTACCTTTCTATTTGATGCATGTATTGGGGAATATCCGTTACCGCTGAGGAAAGCCCAGCGAAAATAAGGACCGGGTCAATTTCGTCATATTCATGGGCGATCCGGTTATGCAATCCGGCACAGGCCGCTACCCGAATGGCAAGGTCCCTGGAAATCAATCCGAGTTCTCCGAGCTTTAAAAAAGAATCGTAATAATCCCTTGGCGGGGGATGGCCTAACTCGGTGATCAGGTGGAAATTGACGTCAATCATCCTCCCGATAGCCCGTTCGAGGTAATGTTCGGCCAGATCTTCCGATACCGGGTCTTCCAGGTACCTGGACAGGCCAGCGGAAGCCAGAAGGTTGATCTTTTGCAAATCTGGGGCGATGAGATTCATTTTGCGAATGATGAGAGGCTTGTCGATCATGCGCTTTGGGGGAACCGATTCAGGAACTTCCGGATGAAGCGGTGCTCCATGGCCAGGAAAGGGCGATGGTCCTGATAGCGTCGAAAGGCAAACATTCGCAGGGAATAGAATTCCGTCGGATTACCGTATAGAAGGCGGCAATTTTCGGTTACCTTTTTCAGAAAAAGCGGATCGGCATGGTTGAGGACGGCTAAATCGACTTCTCTTTCCGGGAAGTGGCGCTGGAGGTCCTGATGTAGGGAGCAGCGGGTTCGAAAATCAGGAGGCGTATCACGGAACAGAAGGCCAAGATCGATATCGCTGTTGGGATGCAGATGTCCGCTGATGGTGGATCCAAAGAGCAGTAGGAGCCGAATCCCGTACTTGTGGGCCAAGGGTTCGAGTTCTCTTTGCGAAGGGGTTGAGGTTTCCATTTTGATCCGTAATTATCTTTTCTTCCATCACCAGGTCGGTGAAGTACTCGCTATCATATTCCTTGATTGGCTGGCCGACTTCTGTCTTATGGTTACACGGAAACGGCGGATTTTTATGGATTACAGCGGATCATGGAGCGGGATGATAGCGGAAGCGATCGAAAGGACTTTTCGCGCATCGGCAAGAGCTCTTTGGGCTTCCGCTTCGGTGTATTCTTCCGTGGGAATAAAATCGACATCTCCGTAAAAGGAAAATTCCCGTTCATTCCGCAACCACTGAGAGATGGCCGCCAGCTCCTCGATTTTGGAGGAGATTTCCTCCGGGAACCGGCTGCCATTTTCCATCAAAATGGAACCGACATCATGCCATTTGGGCGGTTCAATTCCCACCTGGCGGAGCATCCCTTTCAGTGCCAGCTCGACCAGTTCCTGGGCTTCGCGGACAACATCCGAATAAGATTTTTCTTCCAGCAGCACCTGGAGGATCCGCAGCCGTTTGGAGGCCTTCCAAAAATAGCTTTGGGCCAGGGAATGATTGGTCATAATTCGATCACATCGCCCCACCGGTAGTCGGGCTTGAGGTCCCAGTACCAAGCATCTCCGCGCCAGATGCGGCGGGCACCCAACCGGTCCAGCTTCGCTTTGAATCGCGTAAGGGCCGACTGGAAAAAATCGTTGCGGTCATAGAGAATCCGGGCATCTTCGGTCATGTCGAGAAAGAGCGGACTGCCTGCCAGGACCTCCTTTGGCTCTTTCAGAAAAGGGGATAACCGTGGATTCAACCCGGAATTGCGGGCCTCCGATAGGGTTGGCCGGAGAGTATCTTCTACCGTTTGGAATTCGGCCATACGGGAAATCCGTCCACGCGGCAGGCTTTCGATTACCAGAAGAAGATCGATGTCCGAGTCGGGACGCGGTGTTCCTCTCCCCACGGAGCCAAAGACGGCTACCGAGACCAGCCGGCTGCCATAAAAAGCCATGCAGGCAGCGGTCAGGGCCTGCAGCAGGGTTTCGAGCGGTGTGGCGAGAGAGGCGGAAGGCATAGTCAAAGAATGGTTACGCGGAAACGGCGGATTTTGGGGATCACGGAGGATCGGTTCTCGACTTGATCGGGGGAATCCACTTCTATCTGTGCTCCTCTTATGGGTATTCGCTGGCACGGTAAGGAGCGCGGTGGGTTTTAGCGTCGGTTTCATGAGCGGTGAGATTGGTGACCAAAGAATCAAGTTTTTGACTTAGGTGGCTATGAAAGTCGTCGAGTTTTTGGTCCAAGGTAGATAGATTTGCCATGATCCGGTCAAGCCCTGCATTCATATCCCGGGAATAACGGTCGATTTTTTTAATCATGGAAGCTTGGCCTTCCAAGATCAGGTCGAATTTGGAAAGCATATCCTCGAGAAGGATTTCAATACGATCCTTTTTCTTCATCATGTGCTGGCAAGGAAAAGAATGGTAACGCGGAAACGGCGGATTTATCGGATTACAGCGGATCGGATTGGCTTTGATCTGTTTTATCCGTTGTTTCTTTGCAACTTCATTTTGGCGTTGTCGAAGATTTTGCGGTGGATTTCGGGACGGGGTCCGAAGTTCAAAAGGGGGCCTACTTCATATTCGGTAGCGCTCAGGTAGTGCAGCACCTGCGCCTCGTGTTCGGCAGTCAATCGCTGAACGGCTTTGAGTTCAATGATTATCTTTTCTTCCACGACTAGCCCTACTTTCCTAGTTATAAACGCCGACGTCTTCAAATAATAGCAAGTAAAGGCGATATGGCAAGAGACGACTATACCCTAATTCGGCACTTGCTCTTTTAACCCCAGAATAGCAACCATCTTTTCTTGGAAATCGGACATACGCGTTAGAACCACCTGTACCGGCGTACTTTTCTTGCGACCGCGGCCCTTTTTCTCTGGAACGGAAAAAAAGTTGAGAACTTCCTGTATTTGCGAAAGCTCATGCATGGCTTTATGGAGTGAGATTGGCATTCCATTGCGGGCTAATCGTCTCATCATCAGGCCGCGAAACAATAGAGCTAAGGTGCAATAAAGCGCGTGGACACGGATTTTCGAATCGGTCCAGTGGTGTAAGGGCCACCAATTGCCGTGTGACCGGTCCTTCATTTCCTTGAAGACCCCTTCGATCAGATACTGACTCCGGTAAGCACGAATAATCCTGTCGTTTTCCCAATCTTCTCTATCCGTAACCAAAATGCTCTTTCCAAGATAAGTATCTTTGAGTCGCTCGACCTCCTCCTCTGGGGAGCAATACTCCAGCAGAAGGAACCCTGCTTCCTCTCGCACTTCAGCTCGAATCACCTCTTTCATGTGTTGACGGGAAAGGATATCGGCCACTTGCCGGGTTACGTATTCCTTGGTCGGCTTTTTCCCCCGTCGATTTACACCCATACGCCAACGATCCAAGCGAGCCGCAACCGTAGCCAGTTTTTCCAGCGCCCTCGTCATGTCGTTGTGTACCGTTTCCCATTGTGCTTCAAACAGATGCTGGTTGTACGTCACCACCAGAACGCGTTCCTTCCCGTAGACGGTCTTCCGAACTCGGAACGCCTTGGTCGTCTCCAAACCAGGTTCCTGGCAGATGATAAATCGATTCGAACCGTTTGCTTCTCCAGCCAATTCCTTGTGTTCGTCCAGCTTAACCGATCCTACGTAACTGAGCGGCATACGGTCAATCCAACCAAAGTTTTCTTGGGAGTTGTTCCCCTTGTCGAATACCAACGTCACATTCGCAGCATGACAACTTTGTCCCGTCGTCTCCAAAAAAAAGTCCTGAAATTGTTTCAACATCAAGGGAAATTGCTTGGCGTCATTGCGGTTTCCTTCGTAGATGTCGTAATACATCGGCAAAGGACCATCTGCGCTGCAAAATAATGCATAGCTGACCTGACGCAGATTTTCCCTCCCTTGCTTGTTTTTCCCTCGCCGGGCAATCGTGCACCGGGAATTGAAGGTATCGATAAAGGTATAGAAGTTTGTACCGTCGTAGGAAATGGATTCCGCGTTAATACTTTCTCGCCGTACGACCCCCTGAAATACCCGTTTCCAAATTTGTTGTCCTTCCTTTTCCCCCACTCGATCCATGTGGTCCCAGAACCGCTGCGAAACAAAAGCCTCTTCCGTTACCCCGCTCAGAACTCTCCGCAAGACCGTTCGCGAAAACCAATCCCACATCGATCGCTTACTGCAAGGTTGGATCGCCCGGTTGATAGCCGCAACGGTTAGGTATTGGCCGGTGGTAAATCCTTGCTTTCTTTTAGGGCATAGATTGTCCACAATGGCAACCGTCTCGGCTCGAATGGCCTCCTTCCAGAAAGCCATCGGTAACCCCCATTGGAAAACCTCTGCACAAACAGGCGCATCTCGTTCGCCCGTTAAGGTTTTCATTATATCCTGCAGGCTGCCCAAATATTTCTGCCATAGTCTTCGGCATTTACCGTCCCTCCACCCCCAGCACGAGTAGTAGTAATAGACACGACCATTGATCTTTTTGGTTTCCAGTCGCTCCATGGTAGCCTCCGTTCCATGAAGCTATTTTAGGGCATAGATTTGGATTTTTCAATGATTTTATGCGTCTTTTCTGTAATTAATTTTAGGGGATAGCCTAAAAAACCTCTTTCTCCTTATTTTATGGGGATTTGCATCAACCAGATGGTCATAACTAGGAAAGTAGGGCTAGGTCGGCGAAGTACTCGCCGATGATCCGCTGGGTAATGTCGTGATACTTTAAGGATTCTGCGTCGTATTCTTTGATTGGCTGGTCGATTTCCATCTTTTGATAGGAGGAAATGGCGGATTTTATGGATTACAGCGGATACAACCGGGTTGGATCCGGTCAAATCGCAGTTTCTGCGTCATAGGAAGGGTTAGGTATAGAAAATTGACAAGGCGTACAGTAAATCGTACTATTGGGGCGGAGGTGTTTATGACCGTTTTAAAAGCAAGTGACGCGCGGGCCAAGCTATTTCGGCTCATGGATGAAACCGCTGCTTCCCATGAACCGGTGCTCATCACCGGAAAGCGAACCAATGCCATTCTGATATCCGAAGAGGATTGGCGTTCGGTGCAGGAAACACTCTATCTGCTCTCCATACCCGGCATGCGGGAGTCCATTGTCGACGGGTTAAAGACGCCTTGGTTCGACTGTTCCAAATCTTTGCCATGGTAAAGTGGAAACTGGTTTATACTGCGCAGGCGCAAAAAGACGCTTTAAAACTCAAATCCGCCGGGCTGAAAGATAAGGCGATGAAGCTCCTCACGGTTCTGGAGAGGAATCCTTTTCAAAGCCCTCCTGCCTTCGAAAAACTCCGGGGCGACCTGGAAGGTGCTTATTCCCGGAGAATAAACCTTCAGCATCGCCTTGTCTACCAGGTGATCGAAACAGACAGCGTCGTTAAAGTTATCCGTATGTGGTCGCACTATGAATAAAAGATGGGGTTACGCAGAAACGGCCGATTTTATGGATTACAGCGGATCGGATCGGCTTTGATCCGTTTTATCCGCTTTTTCCGTGTAACTCTATAAGGGCGACTCGCTGACTCGATATGGGGCGCAATGGGCGGCGAGATCCGCGGCAACGGCATCGATCTTTTGGTTTAGGAGATTCAACTTGATTTTGTTGTTCAGGACAGAGTGACCTTCCAGAACCAACTTGAAATTCGATTGCATACCTTCCTTCAGGACTTCGATTCGGTCGGCTGGTCTTGGTTGGGGTTTTTCAGGAATGGTTACACGGAAACAGTGGATTTTTATGGATACCAGCGGATCGGATCGGATTTGATCCGTTAAATCCGCTTTTTCTGTGTAACTTTTATGCCGTGTCGGTGCGGTGGGCAGTTAGGTCCATGGCGACGGCGTCGATCTTGGCGCAAAGGCTTGTTTCCACCTGGTCGATTCGAGTGGATAACTCCGTTTTTACCGCATCGATCCTTTGATTCAATCGCCCTTCGACCTGGTCGATTTTTTGGTTCAGGAGCGAAAACTTTGCATCCATTATGTCGAACCTATCGTTCGCATCCTGAGCGTTGCGATCGATTTTCTGGTTCAGGGCGGCGTGGCCTTCCAATACCAATTCGAATTTTGACTGCATATCTTCCCAAAGGATTTCGATTCGGTCTTTCTTCTCCATTAATTTCTTCCTTGGCGATCTTAGTTAAACGGATCACGGCCGATCGGATGTGTTTTGATCCGTTGAATCCGCTGTTTCTGTGTAACTTTTATGAAGAGGACTCGCTGACGCGGTAGGGCGTTCGATGGGTTTCCGTGTCGGCGCGGTGGGCGGCGAGGTCCGCAGCGACGGCGTCGATCTTGGCGGAAAGGCCGGTTTCTACTTGGTCGATCCTTGCTTCCACTTGATCGATTCGTTTGGAGAGATTGGATTCCACTTGATCGATTCGGGAGGTCAGGTCCGATTTTACGGTGTCGATTTTTTGGTTCAGAACGGTAATCTTTTCTTCCACCAGGTCAATTCTTTCTTGCGTTTGGCGAGCCGTACGAGCGATCTCACTTCTCAGGACGTCGTGGCCTTCCAGCACCAGTTCGAATTTGGATTGCATGTCCTCCAAGAGGATCTCGATTCGGTCTTTCTTTTCCATTTGTCTTATGTTTTGGTTGAATGGTAACGCGGAAACGGCGGATTTTTTGGATAACGGCGGATCGGATCGGATTTGATTCGTTAATCCTGCTTTTTTCTGTGTGACTTTTATGAAGAGGACTCGCTGACGCGGTAGGGCGTTCGATGGGTTTCCGTGTCGGTGCGGTGGGCCGTTAAGTCCACGGCGACGGCGTCGATCTTGGCGCAAAGGCTTGTTTCCACCTGGTCGATTCGGGTGGAGAGCTTGGTTTCCACCTGGTCGATTCGATGGGAAAGCTTGGTTTCCACCTGGTCGATTCGGGTGGACAACTCCGCTTTGACGGTATCGATTTTTCGGTTAAGAATACATATCTTTTCGTCGAGCACATCAATTCTGTTATGGGTTTCCTGAGCAGTAGATTCGATTTTATGGTTTAAAGCGGCGTGACCCTCTAGAATCAGGTCGAATTTCGATTGCATATCTTCGAGAAGAATGGCCATTTGGTCTTGTTTTTTCATGGCTGTTGGTTGGTGAACCTGTGGCGGATTTTGTGGATTACAGGGAATCGGATCGGCTTATTTACGCCTGATACCTAATTATTCAGAGAATCGAGATAAGGCAAGCAGAAAACTAGATC
>CAINFC010000163.1 GCA_903847975.1 uncultured Acidobacteriota bacterium
CAACGTGGCATAGGTGGAGTTGTTCAGCACGGAAATCTGGGAAGAGCTGGCTTTCAAGGCAATCTTTCCGGATGCCATGCGATACATCCCCGATGCAGTCTCGTTCGTGAAGCTGTAGGTCGGCGCGACTGAAGTACCATCAGTCAGACGGACCGGATCGGGATGCGAGCCGGCGCCGGTGGCGCAGGCGCCCCAGGATGTCCCGCCGTTGCCGTCAGTAATCAGGCATTGCAGGCTGGTCCCGGCAGTGGTCGGCAGAGAGTATTCCGCGGACGCAAGGCTGATCGTAACCTTATTGGCTTTCAGCTTCAGATCCACCAGGGTAGTGCCGTCATTGGCCGTGGACCGGACCCAGTTGGAATTTCCAGCAGAATAACCATCCTCTCCGCGGCGCATCCGAATTCCGCCGTCCAGACCGTTCAACCCATAGAAATCCACGAAGCTCTGATTCCCCAGATAGGTGGACTTCATTGACATGTACCCGTCCACGGAGTTTCGGTAGAGCCCGATAGCGGAATCATTGGTGAAGCCCAGGGCCGGCTCGGATGAGCTGCCGTCACCGAGAAGGATGCGATCCAGCTGGTGCCCGACAGTCTGGCAGATCTGCCATTCCAGGGTACCGGAACCGTTGTTTACCAGGCAGGTACCACTCTCTCCCTGGATCGCCGGCCAGGTCACGGAATAACTGCCGATCTGCACCTGGCGCCATTTGATCTGCTGCTCCTGGGGCCAGCAGGCAGAGGAAAGGGCGAGCAGCAGGAGTGCCAGGATGGGAAGTTTACTTTTCATCTTTAGGATCCTCCTTCCTGGCCACGATTTCTCCCGATTCCATGTTGATGGTGTCCTCCTTACCGAGCTGATACTTCTCCGCCAGGCTTTTGAAACGCTCCCGGGTTTCCTTTTCCAGCTCTTTGATCCGCTTGTCGGCGGCGGCGATCTGCAACTTCAGGGTGTCCATCTGGTGCATCAGGTCGCGGACCTCCAGCAGGTCAATCCGGTCAATCTTTTTCGCTTTAATTTGCGCCATGGCGGGCAAAAGAAAAAGGAAAACGATGAAAAGTGCAGTAAGTTGTCGAAGCATAAATCTCCTATTGCAGTCTTTTTTGAAAAGCGATGTAGATTGCGTCCCCATTGCCTGGAGGCGAGTTGAAAATCACATGCGTTGGCTCCAGAGCAAAAAGAGGAGCGTATGGTTCATCCTCAAGGATGGTGTAATGGATTGTCGGGAGCTGCAGAAGGCCGTTCAGGAACACCATGATTGAGGTATGAACCACGGCGGTACCGCATGAATAATCCATCGTGACGCCATTGCCAGAATCCACCACATGGGAATTCTCAGCGAAGGTCCCGGTGGACCCTCCTCCCAGGGATGAAACGATGGCGATGGTCCTGCGGTCCCTGGAAGCGAAAGTTCCCGTGAATTGGGCATTCAGCGCAGTTACCTCAGCGATAGGAAAACTTCTCGCTGGGAATCCGACGGTATTGGATGTCACCTCGGCCGCATCCCAGTCGTAATAGATGTAATTTGTGGCATTGTCCGGAAGAAGGACGTAACCATCAGAAACCGTGCGAACCACATTCCCACCCACGATCCGCCCGCCGTGGTAGCCCCACTGCAGCCCGGATGTGGTGGCCTTCTTTTCGGCGAAGGTGTTGAGCGCTACAGGACGTGCACCGAGTACGTTCTGTAGCGCTTCGATCTCATCGTCGCGAGGATTCAAGGTAGCCGCTTTGATGTCGACGCCGGTACCGGGTATCGCCGGGTTGTCGTCGACCCAATCCTCGAAAGCAACAATGCTGTCAGGATACACGGATGCCATTTGGTTTCCTAAAATGAAAAAGCCTCCCGAAGGAGGCGGCTGGTAGATCGACCTATGCGGAATCCTATTCTTCCAGGATCGGCATTAAGGCGCCGAGGATACCGGGAGGGATATCCACTCCGGTTCCATCCGCTTTTTTGAATACTTCCAGTTTCATTAAGGGCAGGGTACCGGAAAACGGCTGATTCAGGAACTCCTGCGCCTCCCGAATTTCCGGAGCATATTGCTCCGCCAGCTGCAACAGTCCTTCGTTATCCTTCTTTTGCGCCGCCTGGAACGCCTTCCTTTCGTATTCGATGTATTTTTTCAGCGCGTCGCGCAAAGCATTTGCTTCCCCGGTGATCGCCCGATGGACCTTGATGATCTTGTAGGAGGAATCGACGGACATCTTTTCATCCAGCCCGATCAAGCGTGACAGGGCTCCATGGATCTGGAACACATCGCCATTGGTAACGGCCGGGTTACCGGTCGACTTTTCCATTTTCTTACTCGGCATGAATCATCCTTTCCTTATCGCGAAACGGTTAAAATCAGGGCCGGAATCAGGCTGCTGACCGTGAATTCCAGGTCGGCATCGGTGACTGTGGCAGGGTCC
>CAINFC010000164.1 GCA_903847975.1 uncultured Acidobacteriota bacterium
CCTTTGTAGATTTCCACGTCCTAATGGAATATTCGGTCAGATCGATCGGCTTGGGAGGATCGAGGACATCCTGGTTCAGGTTAATCGTGCAGGACCGTGTGCAGCCCTGCTTGCCGATGAAAGATACCAGGTGCGGATCGCGATGGGAATAAAGCGCATAGATTCAGCTCCACGGAGATTAGGGGGTGGATGCCAATTGGTGCCGATAGTTGGCGGATCAGCCATTCCGGTATGCTTACCAGACAGAGAATAATGGCGTAATCCGAAAAATCTCCGGAATGGAGGGTGTCCAATACCGGAATCGCGGATACGGAATCTTTTTTGGCAGCGGATCCATGTACCGCTTCGATGGATTTTCCCAGGTGTATCCCTACGCGGTTACCGAAACCTTCAGCCGCGTGACCTCGGATCCCACCCGGCTGACGCTCAGCAACCCCTTTCCGGCGGACCGCCGGGGTTTCACCGGGGTGAACAGCACGGCGGGCATGTCCAGTGCCGAGCCGCAGAACCAGAACCTGCAGAACTGGAACCTGACCTACGAGCGGGAGCTGCTGCAAGGTACCGTTTTTCAACTGACCTATGCCGGCTCCAAAGGCACCCATCTGCAGCGGGTCTACGACATCAATCAGCCGGGGCGGGAGCAGGCCACCAGCAACGTGCGCCCCTATCCCTTTTTCGGCAGCATCAGCATAACCAACGACGGGGCCTCCTCGATCTATCATTCCGGGCAGGTCACCGTGCGGCGCCGGTTTTCCAACCAGCTTTACGTGCGGGGATCCTACACCTGGGCGAAATCGATCGACGAGTCCTCCAATACCGGCGGCGTATTGCAGTACAACTTTCCCCAGGCACAGGATTCCAACAACCTGAAGTCCGAACGGGGGCGGTCCGATTTCGATGTCCGACATGCCTGGGTGGGCAGCTTCATCTGGACACCGCACCTGCCCAACCATTGGCTGGCCCGCGATTGGCAGCTCTCCGGCGTCTGGACGCTCTACAGCGGGCAGCCCTTCACCCCGCGCACGGCCAACAGCAACTATGCCATCGGGGAGGCCACCCGCCCGGATCGCCTGCGAACCGGCACGCTTGCCGATCCTTCGGCCGAAAAGTGGTACGATGTCGGCGCATTCGAAGTAGTGCCGGCCGGGGCCTACCGTTTCGGCAATTCCGGACGGAATATCCTGGACGGCCCCGGAACGGTGGTGGTCAACGCCGCCCTTTCCCGGCGCATCCGTTTTACGGAATCGCGGGCTCTTCAAATCCGCCTGGAAGCGTTCAACCTGACGAACCACGGCAATTTGGGCATGCCGGAAAATAACGTGGATCTCCCGACGGCCGGCAGCATACGCTCCGCAAACAACAGCCGCAACATCCAGGTGGGATGTCGGCTCGAATTCTGACGGATTCCGGCACGCCCGGCTGCGGGCGGCACACGGCCAACGGCGCCGATAAAAGTCCGGCAGCTCTGACGGCACGGCGATGGCCGGCCAAGGAAAACCGGCTCAGGGTGCTGTTGTTTAGGCGGGAATGGCGGAGA
>CAINFC010000165.1 GCA_903847975.1 uncultured Acidobacteriota bacterium
GCGATCTGAAGCCGGCCAACATCATGCTTTCCACTTCGGGACACATTAAAGTGATGGATTTCGGTCTGGCCAAGCTGATGGCCAATTCCGCCCTGACCAGCAGCAAAGAGGATACGCTCACCGGACTCACCAAGGAGGGCTCTACCCTCGGTACTCTGAGCTATATGTCACCGGAGCAGATCCATCTTCAAATACTGGATCAGCGATCGGACCTTTTCTCCTTCGGAGTTATGTTCTACGAAATGCTGACCGGAACCAACCCTTTTAAGAGGAGTTCCACGTATGAAACGGCCGCGGCAATCACCCGGGATATCCCGCTGCCGGCGTCCCGTTTGCGTCAGGAAGTACCCCAAGCGTTGGAGTCGATCCTCGACAGGCTGCTGGCCAAATCCCCGGAAAAGCGATACCCCCGCGCCGCGGAGGTTTTGGCGGATCTGCGACAGGCCTACCAGGAAATCTTCCACCGACAGGTTGTGCTCACCTATTCCTGGTTCGGAAAATATGGAAGAGCGATCCGAAAGCCCTCGGTCCTGGTTCCGCTGCTGTTGATGGCCGTCGTCGGAGCATTCTTTGTCCTGCAGACGGTGAGAAGCCACCGCAAAGCACAGTGGGCGCGTGAAGTTGTGCCGAAGGAGGTAGAGCGGCTTTTCGGTACAGCCAATGAAATGGACAGGATTGCCGCCTTTAAACTGGTACAGGAGGCCAGGACGGCTCTTGCTGCCGATCCGGAACTCGACCGTCTATGGAATCTGGCATCCCGGGAAACGAAGGTCGTTACGGAACCGGAGGGAGCCCGAATTTTTATCAAGCCTTACGATGCGCCGGATCAGCCGTGGGAGGACATCGGCCTTTCTCCCTTCCAGGGCAGAAAAGCGAACATATGGTGGCGTTATAAGCTCGAGAAGCCGGGCTACGATCCCGTCTATGCGGTTTCCCATGCCTATTGGGGCCTGAAGCGCAAACTGGATGAGGCAGGGGCCATTCCGGCTCGCATGGCCCGAATTACCGACCAGCGATCCGGAAAGGAGATCTTTCCGGACTACTATCTCGATTGTTACGAAGTCACCAATCAGGAGTTCAAGGAATTTGCAATAGCCGGCGGCTATCAGAAGCGTGAATACTGGAAGTTCGATCTGATCAAGGACGGAAAAGTCCTCCCCTGGCAGGAGGGCGTGGCCCTGATGACCGATTCCACCGGCCGACCTGGTCCTTCCACCTGGCAGGAAGGCGATTACATCGAAGGTCAGGACAACTTTCCGGTCAGCGGCGTAAGCTGGTATGAAGCCGCGGCCTATGCCGAATATGCGGGTAAACAACTCCCTACCATCCAACATTGGGGCCGGCCCAACAATCCTCCTGCCGATGCAGGTATGAGTGCAATTTTCACCAGGATCATTCCATTTAGCAATTTCGGCATGTCCGGAACTGTTCCTGTGGGCAGCCGGCCGGGGATGAATTATTTCGGAATCTATGACATGGCCGGAAACGTGCGGGAATGGTGCTGGAATATTGCCCCCAAAGGCAGATGCCTGCGCGGCGGTTCATGGAGCGATATTCCTTACATGTTCGGAAACATTTCACAGGCAGATCCGTTCGATCGGTCCGGCCGCAACGGGTTCCGCTGCGCGAAATACATGGAGCAGGCAGCCCCTGCCGCGTTCGAACCTTTTTTCGTTTTAGAACCAAGGGATTATTCCAGGGAGCAACCGGTTTCGGACGAGGTTTTCAAGATTTTCACGAATCTTTTCCACTACGATAAAGTGGACCCAAAAGCGGAATCGACACAGGTGGAAGATACCACCTACTGGTCCAAGCACAGAGCCACCTTTGACGCTGCTTACGGCAACGAGCGCATGGTGGCCTTTCTCTTTCTGCCCAAAAACGCATCTCCGCCGTTTCAGACAGTGATCTATTTCCCCGGATCCACCGCTATCTCCAATCCCGAAACTCGGCAGCAAACCAATGTTTTTGATTTTCTGCTCAAGGCCGGTCGGGCGGTCATCGTGCCCATCTACAAAGGGACCTATGAAAGAAGTGCCGGTACCGATTTCGGAAAATATCTGCTTTCCAGTCGGCCGTACGCCAGCCACCGCTATACAGACTACCTGGTTATGTGGGTCAAGGATCTGTGCCGGTCCGTTGATTACCTGGAAATCCGGCCCGACATCGACAGGTCCAGGCTCGCTTTTTTCGGATTCAGCTGGGGGGGCTACCAGGCGCAGATGTCCGTGCTGGATTCACGGATCAAGGCCAACATATTATTTCTCGGGGGTTTTCCAGGAAGAATGAAAGAGGGCGATCCGCAGCCGGAGGCCGACATCTTCAACTATGTGACTCGTGTGCGGGTTCCCACCTTGATGTTGAACGGGAGGTATGATTTGAACTTCCCTTTGGACACGGCCGTAAAACCCTTCTTCGACCGCTTGGGCACTCCGGCCCAGGATAAATTTCTGAAGATTTACGATTCCGACCATTTTGTTCCCCGTAACGAGCTGGTCAGGGAGAGCTTGGCCTTTCTGGATCGATATCTGGGTCCGGTGAAATTGAAATAGCACATGGGTTCCCGCCGGATCGGGATTGATACAGAGCGTCATATATAATTGCGTATAGGAGAAAAATACTACAGCCAAGGCTATTTTCGCGCTGCGATGCGACAAGAGCTTGCCAAGAAATCGTATCCGTAAATCTGGCGGAATATCCCGTCCGGGGTATCTTCCCCAACACGAACTTGCCATCCGAAGGGGCGTGCGGCGCGTGCCCCTGCGCAAAAAGCCTGCCATCCGAATCTTCCGAGGAAGGACGCAACCGTTCGGGGGACGGTTCTTTCGCGGAATGGGTCTGGCCAGGATAATCCTTGGGGCGCGCGCCACACGCCCCTACAACCGGAAAGTCCTCTCGTGGATGAAAACGAGAGGTTGGGTTGCGCAAGAATTTATGACGCTCCATATCAGCATCATTTTGCTTACAGGTCGGAGGGTTGTATTCTTCAGGAACCGGCCCGAATGCGACCAGACAGGAAATCCACCGTAAACGGTAAGCGATGTACATCTGGCGTGGCGTCACCCGGTTTGGTAAGCCGGGTGGGATGGAACAAGAAACCATATTCCAGCCATGGAGACGAACGACTCCGTCGGCGCGGGCCGGATCGCCCGGGTTTGATTCCCCAAAGTTTTTTGGGATGAGGCTTGGCGATACCTACCCTGCCCTTCTGTCGCTACCCAATGATCATCTTTCCTTGCCTATCGCTAACCGGCCGCAACCTTTCTGTGCCGCCCTGTGGCTCCCGATGATGGCCGAAGGCTGTCTGCCGTTGGGTGAGGTCCGGTGCGGGTCCTGGATCCGGAAGTACCAAAGAAGGCCGCCCGGCCCCGGGCTATCTAAGATTGAATGCCGTGCCGGGCGGAGATCCGTGGCTGGGTTTTTGCGCAAGTTTCATAATGAACTCGTATCTATTGAAGATACAGCGATATACATATTTAATAACAAATAATAAAAAAATAAAATGAACCACAATGGAGGATTCGCTGTCTTTGTTCATAACGGGTAATGGAGATATGCAGTTCAGGGCGGTCCCCTGGTTGTGGTTGTGGAAACGATATTTCCGGAATGATGCGTTTCGATGAAGTCAAGACTATTAGGAGGTACCACGAAGTGATAATTTGAGCAAACCATGGTAAGCGAAAAGCTGGTCTATGATCGGAAACGGTAGGGATTGACCCGGTTGGGGCTGGCCCAGCGACTGGCGGTTTCCATCAAGCCTGTCCGAAGTTACGAGCAGGGTTGGCGTAAATTCCCCGATTATACGGGGCGATCAGCGCAGGGAAGCCACACGCGGAGTGGAGTGAAAAAATGGAAATGGGCCGGAAGTCGGATCTGTTTAAACCTATTCTTGAATTCTAATCGTAGTCCCAAAAGACTTTAACGATGGTGTCCCCCGAAATGGGGCGAAAAAGAGTTAGGAGAGGAATTCGATGGCAAAAAATAACCTTTCGCGGCGTGAACTGTTGAAAGCCTCCAGTATGTTTGGTGCGCTTGCGGGGTCGGGTGCATTGGGTTTGCAGTACCTTAGCTCCAACGAGGTGCGGGCCGCGTCCGTAACTCCGGGTACCTGGGTGCCTACCTGCTGTAATATGTGCGGAGGCACGACCGGCATCATGGCTCGGGTCGATAACGGCAGAGTCACGAAAATCGAGCCCAACCCGAATAATCCGATTGGGGTCTGCAATATATCTTCGGATTATACCAACCTGAAGAGCACCGGCGCTCGAATGTGCCCCAAAGGGAACGCCGGGATGATGACCCTCTACGATCCGGACCGGCTGCAGGTGCCTCTGAAGCGGAAGGGGGCGCGGGGTGCTGGAGGATGGGAACAGATCAGCTACCAGCAGGCGGTGAGCGAGATTGCAGCCCGCCTGGCTGAGATTAAGCCCACATTCCTCACCCTTTCTGACTGGATTTCTTCGGATTTTCCCAGAAAGGGATTTTTTTTGTGTTTCAATGTATAGCAATCTATATATATGCTATTATTGGAAAATGTCAAGTCGAATTGCAATGAAACTCATCGA
>CAINFC010000166.1 GCA_903847975.1 uncultured Acidobacteriota bacterium
ACCCTTTTGGGGTTCCTGCCACTTTTTGCGAAGCCATTATGGATGATGAAGGTGCAAAAAGTTGCGAAAGCCCTGGAAGGGCCTCGTAACACAGCCCGGGGTTGGTGCGCTTCGCGCCTACCCCGGGTATAGATGCACGGAGACGACAACCCTGAAAGGGTTGCGCAAAACCCGACAAAACCAGGCGTAAGCGCAGCCCATACAGGGCTGGTTTTGAAAAAACCGCCTACCCGGGGTAGGAGGACCTTCAGCCCGCCCGGCCAAATACGAATCCTTAACGGTCCAAAAGTCCTTCTCCAGAGACGGAAAGGTCTTTTTCTGATGACGCCAGCCCTCTTTATCAAGCCCTTGGCGGGTAGAGAAGCGGGAGGAAAAGCAATAGGGCTTTGCCGGAGAGACGGCACGCGGCGGGCGATGGTCAGAAGAGCAGCTTAAGGCCGAGCTGAACCCGGCGCGCCGCAGCCGCCGAAGAGATCCGGCCGAACGAAGGGGATCCGAAAAAGATGTCCGGGAGATGGAAGTTGGGGTGGTTGGCCAGGTTGAAAACCTCGGCGCGGAACTGCAGGATTTTTCCTTCCCGCAAACGGCTGTCCTTTAACAGGGACAGGCTCAAATCCCGGTAGGCCGGGCCGTCCAGGATGTTGCGGCCCGAGTTGCCGAAACTGCCGTAGGGGGCCGGCGAAAAGGCGCGGGTGTCGAACCACAGCCCCGGGCCGGGCTGCTCCAGCCGGCCGGAAGAGATCCGGTTGGGCCGGTTGTTGGCGCCGAATCCCAGGCTGGACATGCCGGTATTGCTGTTGTCGAGCTCCGGAAGCAGTGCCACGGTGAAGGGCCGCCCGCTCTGCAGGGTCAGAATGGCATGTACCGACCAGCCCGCGGCCAGCGCCTCCCCGATCCGGCCGGCAGGGCTGAGTCGGTGCCCGCGGCCCATGGGCAGATCGTAGGATGCGCCCCAGGACAACCGGTGGCGGACATCGAAATTGGAACGGCCGTATTCGGCTCCGGGGCGGGAGCTGTCCTGCGGGAAATTGGAATCGCCGGAGCTCGAAAAAAAGGTGGAACTGGAATCCAGCGATCGGCCGAAGGTGTAGGAAAGCAGGGAACTCCAGCCGGCGCGGAAGCGCTGCTGAAAGAGGGCCTGCAGGCTGTGAAAGGCGCTAATGCCGCGCGATTCCTCGAAAGTGATGTCCGCAAACTGCGGCACCGGCCGCGGATTGGGCCGAATCGCGGCGGGTTTGGGCTGATTGATATCCCGTGCCGAAAGTATTTTATTGCCCCGGGAACCGAGGTAGGCCAGCTCCAGCAGCCTGCCTTCTCCCAGGGGCAGCGAAAGGGTCAGGTTCCAGTGCTGCATGTACGCCGTGCGCAGGTTGCGGTCGAATCCCAGGGCCGATCCCGGGATGGCGAAAGGATAGGACGACGGGAAAGGATCCGCCAGAGTCAGCGGCATGCCCGGCAGCGGAAAGTACATGCGGAAATCGTAATAGGGCTTGTTAAAGTAGAGCCCTTCCCCGGGAGCCAGGGAAGACTGGTCATAATAGATCCCGTAGCCGGCGCGCAGCACCAGGTCGCGGTTCCGGAGCGGTTTCCAGGCCAGCCCGATCCTCGGGGCCCAGTTGTTCCGGTCCGGCCGGTACCCGGAGCGGGGAACGGCTCCCTGGCCTACCGGCACCAGGGCGGCTGACGTCGGGTCGAAGATGTTGGCCCGGTCGTAGCGGTCCACCGGCGGGCGGTTGTATTCGTAGCGCACGCCGAAAAGCAGCGTCCAGTGGGGCCGCCAGCGGTAGCTGTCCTGCAGAAAGAAGTTCAGGCTCCGGGTGCGCAGGTACTGCGGGTTGTCCAGGCGGGCGCCCCCGGAATAGGTGATAGCGCCGAGCAGCAGGTCGGCCAGCCCGTTGCCGGTGACCTGGCCGTAGTCGGAGAAAGCCAGCATGCCCCGGGACTGAATATCCCGAAAGGCGTTCTGCTGCAGGGACCGGAAGTCGAACCCGTATCGGACCAGGTGCCGGCCCGCGGTGTGGGTGGCCAGGTCGGAGACCTGAAACACGTTGATGGTGCTGTGCTGCGGATTGTTGTATTCGTCCCCCAGCGGGCTGTAACCGGAAACGGTGATGAAGCTCAGGCCGTAATCCCGCGGCTGGGAGGAGAGCTCCGGCAGGCCGACCGAGCGGTTCAGGCTTCCGCTGCGCGTCTCCTGCCGGGAGCCGAACGCGATCCGGGTGTAGGAGAGCCGGAGCTGCTGCATCCAGCCCGCGGAAAAGATGCGGTCTTCGCCGAGCATCAGGTTCTGGGCCCTTCGGGCCACTTCGACTCCGTAGCCCGGGACCCGGGCGAATCCCGGGCCGGAGAACGGCTCGTACAGGGAGCGGTCCGAAAAGCTGTAGCGGCCGATCAGGCTGGAACGGGCGGAAACAGTGTGATCGATCCGTGCATCGAAGCGGTCCTCGCGATCCCGCAAGGCCGGGGAGGAAACAAAGTTCTGACCGGCGACCGCCCGGTTCGGCAGCGGATACAGGGCCGCAATGGCCTTGCCGGTCGGGCTGATCCAGGCCGCAGGGACGATCCCGTTGTCGAAAGGTTTCTGCGTATACGGATTGATCGGGCTGGAAAAGATGCTCTGCGAAAAGTTGCCGGTACGCTCCTCGGCCGTGGGGACATTGGTGAGCCGGGTAATCCCCTCGCGCAGCCGGCGCCCTTCGTAGTCGGTGAAGAAGAAGGTCCGGTTTTTGCGCAGCGGTCCGCCCAGCGAAAATCCGTACTGGTTCCGCTGGTAGCGGGGATTGGGATCATCCGGCCGGACAAAGTAATTCCGCGCGTCCAGGGCGGCGTTGCGGAAGAACTCGTAAGCCGTTCCGTGAAAGGCGTTGCTGCCCGATTTCAGAGCCACGTGGATCTGTGCTCCGCCGCTCCGGCCGAAGGTGGCGTCGGCCGTTCCGGTGAGAACCTCGAATTCCCGGATGGCATCCGCCGGCGGATGAACGGCGTAGCTGTTCAGCTTCGGATCGTTGTTGAAAACCCCGTCCAGGATGAAATTGTTGGAATCCTCGCGGGCTCCGTTGGCGTTGACCGTAAAATCTCCGCGAACCGATCCCGGAGAACCCTGGGCGGCCGGGGCGGTCCCGGGCAGCAACAGGGTGAGCTGCAGGAAGTCGCGGCCATCCAGGGGAAAGTTCATCATCGGCCGGTTTTCAACGACCGCCCCGGAGCTGGCGGTGTCCAGCCGGGCGGGTACCGGTTCGGCCTCCACGACCACTTCTTCCGCCGGCCCCCCTCTTTCCAGCAGGATTTTCAGACGCTGGCTCTGTCCGACCTGCAGGGCGATTCCTTTCCGGGAATATTTCCGGAATCCGGCCCCTTCGGCTTCCAGGCGATAGATTCCCGGGGCGAGCGCCGGAATGGCGAACTCGCCGCGCGCATCGCTTTCCGCCCGCCGTATTTCCCCGGTTTCCTCGCTGGTCAGCAGGATGCGGATTCCGGCGGTGGGGATGGATGCCTTTTCCAGGGCCTGGCCGATGAGCGTGGCATCCGGAGTCTGGCCGAAGCCTTCGTGCCGCGGATACAATCCAAGTAACAAAAACAGGACGACAAACGGGCGTATTTTCATAACGTCGACGGTTTTTTATATAGAGATTAGCTTTGTGTTAAGTCGGATTCAGCTTTTTCAAGCCGGTAATTATGACATATCATATCCTGTTTGTCATTATCCCGGCCGGGAGGGCAGGTCCCCGGGTTGATTCCTTCCTTCCCGGCCTTCCGGTCTTCCTGTGAAAGCAAAGAGCTCACAGGAAGAATCAGAAAGGAAGGGAAGGAAAGCGAAGGGAGACTTGCTGCGAAGGGAAGGGCTCCTGTCTTTTGCTTCCATCCCGTCCTTCCGCGAATCGTCCTCAGAGCAGGTCCTTGAAATACTCGGCAGCGGATTCCCAGTCGACGGTTTCATCGGGCTTGCGCCCCAGGCGGTCGTAAAGCCGGCGCCGGGTTTTCTTGTCGTCGATGGCGATGCGGGCGGCGATGGCCAGAACTTCTTCGGCCACCTCGATCGGGATGACGATGCAGCCGTCCCAGTCGCAGCCGACGATATCTCCCGGCCGCACCATCGCTCCCCCGATGCCGACCGGGGTGTTGACTTCCATCAGTTCCACCCTTCCGGGAATGATGGTGCGCCCGATTCCGCAGCAGGCCACGTTGCACTTCTGCATGATCACCTCGTCGGTGTCCCTACAGTACCCCTCGGTCACAATGCCGGCCACTCCGCGGCTCATCATGTCGAGGCTGTTGTTCGATCCCCAATAGCCGCACTCTTTGGCCCCGCCGGTCGACATGGCGATCACGCATCCGGGCTTCAGGTGCGGGTTGAGCTCGGCGTGCCAGCCGCCCATCCGGCTCCAGATGGAGTGCTGCTTCAGGGCATCGGCCACCGATACGGGCGGCATGCGCCGGTTGGTGGGGATGACCCGCATGGTAACGGCCGGTCCGAAAAAGCGCATCCCCATCCAGAGCGGGCGTATGGCGGGATCCATGAGGGTCAGGTCGGCGCGGCCCACGGCATCCAGGCCGTCGGTCACGTCGGTCACCCGCAGGAACCGGTTGAAGCGCTTGGCGATTTCGTAAGGGTCCTTCCGGGATCCGGCGGCGGGAGCGGCCGGAGGCGCTGGTTGACGGAGGGGCGCCGCGGCCCCGGATGCGAGGGTGGAAGTCTTAAGAAAATCGCGGCGCGTCGACGAATCGTTCCAAAGGTTTTTTTCTGTCATGGTGGATGTCCTCGTTTAGACTCGTAAAGTTAATTTCCGGCCGGCGGGTGACCCTTCACCTCCGGCAGATAACGATGCAGCGCTTCCCGCTTTTTTTCGGGCACCAGCGGATCCCATTCGGTAAGAGGCCGTATTTCCGCCACCGGCTCCGCGGTCGGGAAGCGAAGAGTGACGATCTGCTGGGGGCGGACCGGAAAGCGGTAGCCGGGGCCTCCGCCGAGATCCTGCCTGCTGCCGCCGACCAGGTCCGTGCGGGCCGCCCCGCGATGCGGTAGCATCAGTCTGACCCAGCCTTCGCCGGCCACTCCAAGGCACTCCGCCAGCCGGACCTCGATCTCCCCGGCCTCCCGGCGCATGGCCTCCACGATCAGGTTGCCTCCCGTTTCCAGAAAGGAGACGGGCCTCCGCACCGCGCCGCCCGGCAGTGCAATCGGGGGCTGGTTGAACTCCCAGGCCAGCTGCGGGATTCGGGCCTGGCGGAAATCTCCGGCATGCGCCGTCAGCGCATAGCGCAGCAGGTGGCGTCCTACGCCGCTCAGCCAGGAATTGGGATATCCCCGGTATTTTTCGGCCGTGTTGAGCAGGTAAATCACCGGTGTGCTGCCGTTGATTTCCCGGCCGCTCAGACCCCGGTCGAAAAGGGCCAGGCCGGCCTCTTTCATCTGGTAGTGCGACCAGCGCACCGCCGGGGTGATGCCCTGCATGAATCCGGCCGGCCGCCCGCTGCCGGCGCCCGTGGGGAACTCCGCCGATCCTGCGGCGGTCACCCCCGTCTCGTCGGCCGGCCAGGCGGAATGGGAAAATCCGTAGGGAATGCCGCGCCGGACCTCGAGAACCGGGCCGGCCAGGGGGAACTCGGCGACCACCACCGTCGGATCGGGAATGTCGTTCAGTTCGGTCAGGAAATCGATGCGGGGGTAGTCCCGGTAAAAAACCATGGTGCGGATGCTGGGATGCCCGGAAAAGAAGGGTGTTTCCACGCGGACGGTGACGGCCAGGGGCCCGGTGCGCACCTCGATCCGGGATGCCGGGCGGTCGGTGTCGGCGATCCGCTTCCGGTCGGGCCGGTCGGCCATATGATCGGCCGGATTGGCGATATCCGTCCTGGGCTTTTCCGCCACCAGGACGTTGGCCGGTCCGGCCAGCAGCTCCGTGCCGGAGGGCTTGAGCTTCAGGCTCCGCAGCGATCCGGTCTCCCGGTCGATGGCGGCCAGGAAGTGCCGGGTTTCCAGCACGGCGGGTAGCGGTACCGTTTCCGGGTCGGGCCGCCCGGGTGCCGGGGCCGGCGCGGGACCCAGCCCGACGGAAGGCAGGTCGAGGCGGCAAATCCATTCTCCCGCGGCGGGTACCGCCTGGCAGTTCGTGCCGGCCGGCACTGCGGTCATAAAGGGATCCTGCCTGGGCCAGTTCAGCGGGTTGAAGGCAAGCATTTCGCGGCCCGGCCCGGCAATGGATCGGGCCGCACCGGCCAGGGTGCTTCCGGCTATCTTTTCCACGGTTTCGAACCGGTCGCGGACGTCCCAGCTCTTCTCGTGCTCGAAGACCATTCCGCCCGCGGCTCCCCAAAGGGTGTTCCGGTCCATGTTGAGCAGCATCAGCAGCCATGCATGGTAGAGATCCTGGACCGGGTAAAGGTAAGGAGAGCCTTTGGACCGGGTGGGCGGCAAACTGGCGGCGGCGGCCAGCATTTCCGCGGCCTGCAGGAGCTGTTCGTCGCGCCGGTACCATTCCTTGACCCGCGGATTCTGGATCCAGAAGGCCTTGTAGGTGAAGGCGGTCCCCGCCGAAAGGGTCGGCAGGGCAACTTTCCCGGAGCGGATCTCCGGCCAGACGGCGTCCAGGTATCGGCCCGGCGTGGTGAACCGTACGTCATAGAGCGGGGCGAATTTGCGGAACTGCTCCAGGAACTCGCCTGGATAAGACGGGCAGCGCGGGGCCAGGTTGTAGTCCCCGCTGCCGCCCAGGATCAGCACCGGCAGCCGTTCAGGGGTGCGTCGCGGCGGGCTGCGCAGATCGGTGGCATCGGGCCGCTTCCGGTCTTCCTCGGCGGGCAGCGGCCGGATGCGTGCCCGGATGTCGTCCCGCAGCTCGCCGAGCTCCGCCTCACCCAGGGGCTTGCGGGCGCCGAACATGGTTCTCCATTCCAGGTAGTGCCCGGGGCTCAGGGCCAGGGTTCGGGTTCCGTCCGGCGACACCAGCCAGTGCAGGGTGCTGCCGGTCGGATTGGCCCGGCAGTAGGCCAGCGCCTCGAGCCCGAGCCCGGCGACGATCTGGGCCATCTGTTCGTGCAGCCCGGTGATGTCGATCATCCAGCTCAGGCGCGGGCGGAAGCCCATGACCTGCTGCTGCCAGCGCAGCCCCTCCACTCCCATTTTGACCAGCGCCTCGCCCCCGGAAAGATTAACGGTCGGTTCCAGGAAAAAGGCGTTCACCAGCTCCACCCGTCCTTCGCCAAGGCGCTGCTTGAGCTCCCCGAACCGCTCCGGGGCGAAATTCCGCATGGCGATGAGGTTGTTGCATTCGGAGAGGGCAAAGGAATAATGAGGATCCTGGCGAACCCGGTCCAGGTGGTCGAAATAGGAATTGGCGCAGTAGTTGCGCTCGGTCGACCAGTCGGTCAGCCATCCGCAGCTGGCCGGATGGAAGTTGGGTATCACGAAAACCGCGCGGCGATCCTCCGCCGGTTGCGCGGCGACGCAGCGGAAAAGACCGATCCAAAAAAGAAGGAACCCTCCGGCAGCGGTGCGGTTCATATCCCATTCCCCTCCTGTTGTAATCGTTTGAAGTTTAATTTTAGGTCAAAGCCGGAAAGTTTGCCCGGGATGTGGAGGGAAAAAATCCTTGATTCCGCGGATGGGCATTCTGTAAGATTGTGAAAAGAAGCAGAAAAAGTCAAACTGGAAATAGGAAGGGATCATGAGGTTGACCATGAAGAAACGGTTCTATTTGTGCCTGGCGGCGGCAGTCTGTTTTGGGAGTACGGTTTTTTCCCAGGTGGATTCCCAATGGCGGGGGCCTGCCCGGGACGGCGTTTACCCGGGAGAAAAACTAATCCGGCAGTGGCCGGCATCCGGTCCGAAGCTGCTCTGGTCGGCCGAGGGCCTGGGAGAAGGCTTTTCCTCACCGGCGGTTACGGAGCAGAATGTGTATGTTACGGGCCTGGTTCAGGGTACGGGTACGCTTTTTGCCCTGGATCATACCGGCAAGATTAGCTGGAAAGTGCCCTACGGGCCGGACTGGAGCGGCAGCAATGCCGGCTCCCGCACCACGCCGACCGTCGCCGGGAAGCAGATCTACGTCGTCAGCGCCATGGGCCTGCTCACCTGCTTCGGCCCCGGCGGGGAAAAAATCTGGTCCGTCGATCTTATGAAGGAGTTCAAGGCCCGCAACATCGAGTGGGGCATCACGGAATCCCTGCTGGTGGATGGAGACCGGGTCATCTGCACGCCGGGAGGGCCGGAGGTGATGATGGCCGCCCTGGATCGCCACACCGGAAAAACGGTTTGGAAAACGAAGGGCAACGGCGAGATTTCCGCCTACTGCTCTCCGGTCATCGTGAAGCACGGTACGCGAAGGCTGCTGCTTTCCATGACGGCCAAATCGGTGGTGGGTCTGGATGCCGACAGCGGCGAGTATCTCTGGAGCGCCCCGCACATCACCGATTACGATGTCAACCCGAACACGCCCCTGTATTCCAACGGATGGGTTTACACCGTGAGCGGCTACGGCACCGGCGGCCAGATGTTCCAGATCAGCCCCGACGGCAGGAGTGTCAAGCAGGTCTGGACCGACAAAAACCTGGACAGCCAGATGGGTGCGGCGATTCTGCTGGACGGCTACCTTTACGGCTCGGGCCATAACCGGCGCGGCTGGCACTGCCTGGACTGGAAGACCGGCAAGCTGCAGTTCAGCTCCAGCGAGGTGGGCGGCAAGGGGAATATCATCTTTTCGGACGGCATGCTCTACGCTTACGGGGAGAACGGCATGGTGGCGCTCATTCAGCCCAACCCGGCGAAATTCACCGTGGTCGGCTCCTTCCGCATTACCCGGGGATCCGGGCCCCACTGGGCCCACCCGGTCATCCGCAGCGGTCGCCTCTATGTGCGCCATGGGGAGGTCCTGCAGGTTTACGACCTTTCCAGGTAATTCATGAAAGATTTCACCGCCAAAGGCGTCTCCCCGCAAGGGCAGGCCAACGGCTTCTTCTCTCTTCCTGAACTTCGTTTCTTCCTGTGAAGAGAAAGCACACAGGAAGATCCGGAAGGTCGGGAAGAAAAACGAAAGGAATGTCGCGGTGAGATTTTTTCATTTTCGCGGGACCGTCATGAAAGAAAAGCTTGCCAGCCAGGCGCCCTGGATCGGTACGGCGCTGATCGGCTCTTTTCTGCTGGCCTGGTGGTTGCTGTATGACCCGGTTGCAGACTGGACCGAAAAGCTTCCGGGGGCCGACAACCGCCCAAAAAACATGGCGGAGCTTGCTGCCAAGGTTGAAATCGGCTCCCTTTTTGAAGCTTTCGACGGCATACCCTCTGCCATTACGGGAAGCTGGCCGCGTTTTCGCGGCGCCGATTTCGACAACATCAGCAAGGAAAAAATCCGCCTGGCCGAGCGCTGGGGCGACCAGGGGCCCCGCCGCCTCTGGTCGGTGGAGCTGGGCGAAGGGCACGCCGGTCCGGTGATCGGGCACGGCCGGGTCTATCTGCTCGATTATGACGAGAAAAAGCGGGCCGATATCCTGCGGTGCTTTTCCTTTGACAGCGGACGGGAGATCTGGCGCCGGGGGTATCCTCTCTTCCTGAAGCGCAACCACGGCATGTCGAGGACGGTCCCGGCGCTCCGCGACCGCTACGTGGTTTCCATCGGTCCCAAATGCCACGTCATGTGCGTGGATGCCGAGAGCGGAGCCTTCCGCTGGGGATTGGACCTGGAAAAGGATTACGGTGTGGAAACCCCGCTCTGGTACACCGGCCAGTGCCCGCTGATCGACCAGGGGACTGTGGTGCTGGCCATCGGCGGAAAATCGCTGCTCATGGGAATCGACCTGGAAACCGGCCAGATCCGCTGGCAGACGCCCAATCCCAAAGGTTGGAAAATGTCCCACTCCTCGGTGATCCCGCTGACCGTCGGCAGCAGGAAAACCTACCTTTACAGCGCCATCGGCGGGATTGTGGGCGTATCCGCCGAACCTTCGTCCGCCGGGCAGCTGCTGTTCGAGAGCGAGCTTTGGAACCATAACGTCATCGCTCCTTCGCCCGTTCCGGTGGGCGACGGCAAAATCCTTTTTACTGCCGGCTACGGCGGCGGCAGTATGATGCTCGACATTTCCGAGGAGGCCGGCGGGTTCTCGGTAAAAGCGCTGCAGAAGCTGAAACCCGACGAGGGGATCGCCTCGGAGCAGCAGACTCCGATTTACTACCAGGGATATCTTTTTTCGATTCTGCCCAAAGATGCCGGGGCCTCCCGGAACGAGTTTGTCTGCTACCATCCCGACGACTGCCGCAAGGCGGTCTGGTCCAGCGGGAAAACCAACCGCTTCGGCCTGGGGCCCTACCTGGTGGCCGACGGAAAATTTTTTCTGCTGAGCGACGAGGGCGTGCTGACCCTGCTCAAAGCCGGATCCAGGGAATACGTGGCGCTGGCCCAGGCCAGGGTGCTGGAGGGGGTTGATGCCTGGGGGCCGCTGGCCATTGTCGCCGGAAGAATGCTGGCCCGCGATTCGCGGCAGATGGTTTGTTTGGATCTGCGGGCGGAGTCCTGAGCGATGAGCCATAAAGATGCCGGAATGGGGAAGGTCCTGACCGCGGGAATCCTGTTTCTCTCGCTGGCCGGGGTGATTTACTTCGGCTTCCTGGCGCTGCGGGACGAGCCGCGGCCGGGAGCGAAAAATCCCTTCGAATACGATATCGAAAGCTACAAAAAAAAGGATGCCACGCCGAATTTCCACCGGGAGGTACAGCGAATCACATTGGATTTCGCGCTGCCCCGGGCCCTGGCCGTCGCCGGGAATGGAAAGGTTTATGTCGCCGGAGATCAGGCCGTGGCCGTTTTTAATGCGGATGGAACGGCGGCCGGCCGAATAGACATTCCGGGGCCGGCCCGCTGCCTGGCGGCGGATGCCGAGGGAACGCTTTACCTCGGCTTGGGAGACCGCCTGGCGGTTTACGATTCCGCCGGCCGCCCGAAAAGCGAGTGGCCCTCGCTCGGAGAAAAAGCGGTGCTGACTTCCGTGGCGTTGTCGCGGGCCCACGTTTATGCCGCCGATGCCGGCAACCGGATCGTCTGGAAATACGACCGGCAGGGCAAGTTGCTGGGCCGGATCGGGGAGAAAAACGAGAGCCGGGACATCCCCGGTTTCATCATTCCCAGCCCGTTTTTTGATGTGGCCGTCGACCCGGACGGCTTTCTGTGGGCCGCCAACACCGGCCGACATTCTCTGGAAAACTATACGGAGGGCGGCGACTTCCGCACCAGCTGGGGGGAATCGGGGATGGACTGGCCGCAGTTCTGCGGGTGCTGTAATCCGTCCCACTTCGTGATTCTGAGCGACGGGTCGGTGGTCACCAGCGAAAAGGGTATAGCCCGGGTCAAGGTATACAACCGCATCGGCAATCTGGTTTCGATCCTGGCTGGACCGGAGGAATTTCAGGAGGGAACCGTCGGGCTGGATCTCGCTCGGGACGGCAGCGACCGGATCTACCTCCTGGATCCTCCCGGCCGCCTGGTGCGCATCTTCGTAAAAAAGGGAGAGGCGCCGGCCGCCGGCGATGGGAGGAAGCCGTGAGAAGAAGCCAAATACAAACTCGTAAAAGAAACGATAGGGGTGGGGGATTATGAAGGAACTAAAAACCGATTCTTCTTCCACGCGAAGGAACTTTCTGCGCAGCGGGCTGCGCCTTACGGCGGCGGCGGCGCTCTGCGGGACCGGCGCCGTCCTGGTGCGCAAGGCCTCCTCGCAGGAGATGGTCTGGCAGCTGGATCCCGCGCTTTGCATCCAGTGCGAGCGATGCGCCACCGGCTGCGTGCTGCCGCAGTCGGCGGTCAAGTGCGTGCACTCCTACTCCATGTGCGGCTACTGCGACCTGTGCAGCGGCTACCTGCAGCCCGGGGCCCGGGCGCGCGACACCGGGGCCGAGAGCCAGCTGTGCCCCACCGGAGCCATCCGCCGGAAGTTCGTGGAGCCTCCTTACTTCGAGTACACCATCGACGAGGAGCTCTGCATCGGCTGCGGCAAATGCGTCAAGGGATGCGGCGCCTTCGGCAACGGCTCGCTGTATTTGCAGGTTCGGCACAATCTGTGCGAGAACTGCAACGAGTGCTCCATCGCCCGGGCCTGCCCCTCGCAGGCCTGGCGGCGCGTTCCGGCCCATCAGCCCTACCTGCTGCGGGGGGACGAGGGGCTGCGCGGGAAGCGCGACGGGAAAGCTTAGCCGGAGGTATTCTGTGCTCAAAGGGTATTCCTATATGTTTCCATCCGCCCGGACCGGCGCCGCCCTGGCGATCCTCTGCTGGCTCGGCGGTGCCTGGGCGGCCTGGGCGCAGATCAAGGAGCGGTTTCCCAAGCCCGATTTCCAGTCCGGATATATCCGCCCGGACCTGCAGACGCCGGCGCCGCGATCCATGGCCTGGGAGATGGCTGACATTGCCGTTCTCGCCGCCGCACTGGCCGCCGCCACCTACCTGGCTCACCGCACCCGCAGCCGTCGATCGATTTTCCTGCTGATGATTTTTTCCCTGCTCTACTTCGGATTTTTCCGCGAAGGATGCGTATGCCCGGTCGGCTCGGTCCAGAATGTCTTTCTGGCCCTGTTTACTCCCGGTTATGCCGTGCCGTTCACGGTGATCGCCTTTTTCCTGCTGCCCCTGGCGTTTGCCCTGCTTTTCGGCAGGACTTTCTGCGCTGCCGTCTGTCCGCTGGGGATGATGCAGGACGTCGTGATTCTGAAGCCGGTACGCATCCCGGGCCGGCTGGCGGATATCCTGGGCGCCATTCCCTATATTTATCTGACTCTCACACTTCTTTTTGCCGCCACCGGGGCCACATTTCTGACCTGCCGGCTCGACCCCTTCGTCGGCTTCTTCCGTTTCGGCGCCACCTTCCCGCTGGTTTTGTTCGGGATTTCGATGCTGGTCCTGGGAACCGTGGTGGCCCGCCCCTACTGCCGCTTTCTCTGCCCCTACGGAGTGCTGCTCGACTGGATGTCGAAGCTCTCCTGGCGGCATGTGAAAATCACGCCCGGCGAGTGCAACAACTGCCGGCTCTGCGAGGATTCCTGCCCCTTCGGGGCGATCCGCACGCCGGTGCTGGAATCGCCGCCTCCCGTCGGGCGGATGGAGGTCCGCCGGCTCGCGATGCAGTTCCTGCTGCTGCCGGCCGTGGTTCTCGCCGCCGGCTGGGCCGGCGCTGAGCTTCACCTGGTCCTGGCCCGCATGCACCCGGTCGTTTCCCTTGCCGAAGAGGTGCTGGCCCATGATGCCGGTAAGAGCGGCGAGGTCAGCGATCCGGTAAAAGCCTACCGAGCCAGCGGCAAACCTCTCGCCGAACTGCTATCCGAGGCCGATGCCCTGCAGGGCCGTTTCCGGACCGGCGGCTGGCTGGCGGGCGGATTTCTGGGATTGGCCTTTGCCTGGAAGCGGATCCATCTGCTGGTTCGCCGGAAATCGCCCTGGTACGACCTGGACCGCGGCGCCTGCTTCAGCTGCGGCCGATGTTTCTCCTACTGTCCCTATGAAAAAGTCCGGCTGGGACTGATCCCCCCGGACGCCGTTCCGGAGCCGCCGGAAAATAACAACCTGAATGGGAAAAACCATGCCTGAGGATCGAAAAACGCTGTCCGTTTCGCCGGGAGCCGCGCCGGCCTCCGACTCCCTGCTGCAGGCCGCCCGCCGAACGGCCGTCGTGGCGGCGGTTCTGGCTGCGATTCTGAGCACGCTCATGACCGCCCACTACCTGCAGACCCGGTCCGCCGATCCGCTTAAGAGCCAGGCGCTCGCCCGGCTGATGCTCCAGCTGCGCGACAACCCCGAGGACGCCGCCCTGAAGGAGCAGATCCGGGCCCTGGACCTGCTGGCCCGCCGGGCCTACTTCCTCAACCAGTGGCAGATCCGGACCGGCAGCTTTTTGCTGTTTGCCTTTCTGCTGGTTTTTCTGGCCTCCATGAAAATTATCCACTCCCGGCGCCTGGCCCTGCCGGATCTGGGGCGGGAGCCCGGGGGGGGCAGCTACTGGGAGGAGAAGCTTCTGGCCCGCCGGTATCTCCTTTTGCTCGGCACAGGCCTGGGTCTGGTGGCCGTGGCCCTGGGCCTGGTTTCGGAAAGCGAGCTGAAAAAGTACGGGAGCCTGTCCGCGCGCCGGGAGCCCGCCGGCCCGCCGGGCGCGACGGCCGGTCCGGATCCAGTCGCCTCGCCCAAACAGGCGGCCTCCGCTTTTCCCGGCCTGGAAGCCTTGCAGCAGAACTGGCCCGGCTTCCGCGGCCCGGACGGGAACGGGGTGGCTTATGCGGCCGGTGTTCCCGCCGAATGGGACGGGCGTTCCTCCAAAAATATTCTATGGAAGGTTCCGGTACCCCTGCCCGGGAAAAACTCTCCGGTGGTGTGGGGCAGCCGGCTCTTCCTGTCCGGGGCGGATAAGAAATCGGAAGTAGTCTTCTGCTTTGACCGGGAGTCAGGGAAAATCCTCTGGCAATCGGAGCTGAAGGATATTCCGGGAGCGCCCGCGGAGCCCCCGCGGATTTCCGAGGATACCGGATATGCGGCGCCGACCCTCGCCGTGGACGGCCGGTTCGTCTGCGCGGTGTTTTCCACAGGCAATGTCGGCTGCTTTGACATGGACGGGAAAAGGATCTGGGCCCGAAACCTCGGGATTCCGGATAACCACTACGGTCACGCCTCCTCGCCGCTGATTTTCGAAGACCTGCTCCTGGTTCCCTTTGACCAGAACTCCGGCGGGCGGCTGGTGGCGCTGCGCGTCGGCGACGGCAGCCCGGCTTACGAAAAGCGCCGCGAAGTGCAGATCTCCTGGGCTTCTCCGATCCTGGCCCGCACCCCGGCCCGGCCGGAGCTCGTGCTGAGCGCCAATCCGCTGGTCGCCGCCTACGACCCCCGCACCGGGGAAGAGCTCTGGCAGGTGAAGTGCATGTCCGGCGAAGTGGGCCCGTCACCCGCCTATGCCGACGGGATGGTGTTTGCGGTCAACGAATATGCCCGGCTGGCGGCCATCCGGTTGGGGGCCAAAGCGGAAATGGCCTGGGAGTATCTCGAGGACCTGTCTTCGGTTTCCAGCCTGCTGGCCACCCGGGATTACGTTTTCAATGTGGCCAGCTACGGGGCGGTGTCCTGCTTTCAGGCCAAAACCGGCGAGCGCCACTGGATCCACGATTTTCCCAACGGCGTCTACTCCTCGCCGGTCCTGGCGGGCGGCCTGGTCTACATGATTGACATCAACGGCATCACCCACATTTTCAAGGCGGACAAAACCTTCCAGCCGGTGCGCAGCAACGAGCTGGGGGAAAAAACCTTTACCGTGCCGGCTTTCATGCCCGGACGCATCTATATCCGGGCGGAAAGCAACCTCTACGGCATCGGGGAAAAAAGTTCCTGAGCGATGGAAGATCTGAACCAGGAAGTGGACCGGATCGTTGCCGGCATCGGGAGCGCGCCCTCCGATGTGATTGCCATTCTGCATGCCATCCAGAAGCGCTATCACTATCTTCCCGAGGAGGCGCTGCGCAGGGTCTGCCGGACCACCCGCATTCGCCCGGCGGATATGGCCGGCGTGTCTCGCTTCTACACCCAGTTCCGGCACTCGCCGGTCGGGCGTCACATGATCCGCATCTGCAACGGCACCGCCTGCCACGTCAAGGGGGCGGAGCGGGTCTTCGAGTCCTTTCACCGCGAGCTGGGGCTGGAGGGGAGCGAGGACACGGACCGCGACGGCCAGTTCACCCTGCAGAAAGTGGCCTGCCTGGGCTGCTGCACCCTGGCTCCGGTGGTGCAGATCGACCAGGTGACCTACGGGCACGTGCAGCCCGAGTCGGTGCACGGAATCCTGCACGAGTTTCTTCACCGGCCCGCAGGCCATGGGCCGCCGCACGGAGCCCCGGCCGAGGATCCCGGCGGCCATGGGGAAATCAAAATCGGTTTGGGCTCCTGCTGCATCGCCGGCGGAGGGGAAAAGGTGCGGGAGGAGCTGGTCCGGTGCCTGCAGGAATCGGAGGCCCATCCGCGCGTCAAGCGGGTCGGATGCGTCGGCATCTGCCACCGCACGCCGCTGATCGAAATACACCCGGAAAAGGGCCCGTCCGTTCTTTATGACCGCGTCCGCCCGGAAGAGGTGGCCGGGATTGTCCGGCGCCACTATCCGCCGCTGTCTCTGCCGCGGCGTTGGAAGAACCGCGCCGTCCACTACATGGAAAGACTGCTGGGCGATTCCGGATCCGCTCCGGACTGCCGTCCTCCGATGGATGTCCGCGATCCGGCGGTGGATGCCTTTCTCGGCCGCCAGGAGCACATCGCCACCGAGCACCTGGGGCAGATGGATCCCTTGGACATGCAGGATTACTTGGATCATGAGGGTTTTCGCGCCCTCCGCCGGGCTCTGGGGGAGATGGCCCCGGAGGAGGTCGCGGAGTGCATCCGCCGGAGCGGCCTGCGGGGGCGCGGCGGGGCCGGCTTTCCCACCGGGGAAAAGTGGCGGGTGGTTCGCGGCTCGGCCGATCCGGTGCGCTACGTGATCTGCAACGGGGACGAGGGGGATCCGGGCGCTTTCATGGACCGCATGATCCTGGAGTCTTACCCCTTCCGGGTAATCGAGGGGATGATCCTGGCGGCCTATGCGGTCGGCGCCCGGGAGGGCTTTTTCTACATCCGCGCCGAGTACCCCCTGGCGGTGGCCCGCGTCCGGGAAGCCATCCGGCTGTGCCGGCAGGAGGGCTGGCTCGGGGAAAACATTCTCGGCAGCGGCTTTTCGCTGGATCTGGCTATCCGCGAAGGAGCCGGGGCCTTCGTCTGCGGCGAAGAAACCGCCCTGATCGCCTCCGTGGAAGGGAAGAGAGGGACGCCCCGTTTTCGGCCGCCCTATCCGGCTCACCAGGGGCTGTGGGGGCATCCCACGGCAGTCAACAACTGCGAAACCCTGGCGGTGGTGCCCTGGATTATCCGCAACGGAGCGGAGTCCTTCCGGACGCACGGCACGGAAAAAAGCCGGGGATCCAAGGTTTTTTCCCTGGCCGGCAAGATCGTGCGCGGCGGGCTGATCGAGGTCCCGCTGGGCATCACCATTCGCGAAATCGTGGAGGATATCGGCGGCGGTATGGAGCCGGGCCGGCGCTTCAAGGCGGTGCAGATCGGCGGGCCCTCCGGCGGCTGCCTGCCGGCGGAGATGGCCGACACCCGCGTAGACTACGAAGAGCTGACCGGGGCCGGAGCCATGATGGGTTCCGGCGGCCTGCTGGTCATGGACGACACGGACTGCATGGTCGACATCGCCCGCTATTTCCTGGATTTCACCTGCCATCAGTCCTGCGGCAAGTGCACCTTCTGCCGCATCGGCACCCAGCACATGCTGGAAATTCTCGAGGACCTCTGCGCCGGGCGCGCCCACCGGGACGATTTGCAGAAGCTGGAGGAAATCGCCCGGAACACCCGGCAGGGAAGCCTCTGCGGGCTGGGAAAAACCGCTCCCAACCCGGTTCTGACCACCCTGGCCTACTTCCGCGGGGAGTACGAAGCGCACCTCCGCGGGAAGTGCCCCGCCGGACGCTGCAAGGCCCTGATCCGCTACTCGATCAACGGCTCGTGCATCGGCTGCACCCTCTGCGCCCAGCGCTGTCCGGCGGATGCCATACCGATCGAGCCCTACCGCCGGCACCATATCCGCCAGGAGCGTTGCACAAAATGCGATATCTGCCGCGAGGTGTGCCCCGCGGGTGCGGTGGAGGTCGGATGAGCCTCATCCGGTTTCGCATCGACGGCCGGGAGGCGGCGGCAGAGCCCGGAACCACCCTCTGGGAGGCAGCCCGGCGCCTGTCGATCGATATTCCCACGCTTTGCCACCGGGTGCCCTACGAGCCGGTCACTTCCTGCATGATCTGCGTGGTGGAGGATGTCGCCACCGGCCGGCTGCTGCCGGCCTGCTCCATGCCGGCGGCCGAAGGGATGAACATCGCCACGGACTCCGCGGCCGTGCGGGAAGCGCGGAAGGCGGCCCTCGAGCTGCTGCTCAGCGAGCATGTCGGCGATTGCGAGGCGCCCTGCCGCAGGGCCTGCCCGGCCTACATGGATATCCCGCAGATGAACCGGCAGATCGCCCGGGGCCGCCCGGAAGCCGCCCTGGCGACCATCCGCAGAGATATCGCCCTGCCGGCGGTGCTGGGGCGGATCTGCCCCGCTCCCTGCGAAAAGGCCTGCCACCGCCGGGCCGCCGACGGCGCCGTGCACATCTGCCACCTGAAGCGTTTCGCCGCCGACGCGGACCTAGCCTCCTCCTCTCCTTTCCGGCCCGACTGCCGGCCTCCGTCCGGGAAAAAGGTTGCCATTCTCGGAGCCGGGCCGGCCGGCCTTTCCGCCGCCTATTATCTCCAGATTGCAGGTCACGGCTGCCGGATCTTCGACCGGCACCCTCTGCCGGGCGGGGCGCTGCGCTACGGAGTTCCGCCGGAAGCGCTGGACCGCTCGGTGCTGGACGCGGAGATCGGGCGGATTCTGGCTCTGGGCGCCCTTTTTCACGGAGAGCGGACCCTGGGGCAGAACCTGACCTGCCGGGAGCTCCTCGAATCCTTCGATGCCATCGTCCTGGCGATGGGAAGTACGGAGATGTCCGTTCTCGACGGCCTCGGCGTGGAGGTTCGCGAAAACCGGGTCGTCGTCGCCCGGGGCGGACACGAAACCGGCCGTCCCGGGATTTATGCCGGGGGCAATATGATCGGGGAAGGGAAAATGGCCATTCGCGCTGCGGCCCACGGCAAAGCCATGGCTGCGGCCATCGACCGGTCCTGGCATCCGCGGGAGGAGTCTGCGGAGTCGGTCCGTCGTTTCCACAGCGTGATCGGCAGGCTTCAGCAGGGAGAGCCGGAGCAGTTTCTTCAGGAGGCCATTGCCGACGGCCCTCTGGCGCCTCCAGGCGGCTTTTCCCAAGGCTATCCGGATGAGATGGCGGCGCGGGAAGCGGCGCGCTGCTATCAATGCGACTGCCGCAAGAAGGATTGCTGCCTGCTGCGCATCTACGCCGGGGAGTACGGCTCCCAGCCCCGGCGGTTTAAATATGGCCGGAGGAGAAGCGTGCGGATCGTTCTGGAGCACCCGCGGATCAGCCATGAGCCTGGAAAGTGCATCCGCTGCGGGCTCTGCGTGCGCATCGCCAAGGCCCATGAGGAAGAGATCGGACTGGCCTTCGTCGGCCGCGGCTTCGATATGCGCGTGGAAGCGCCTTTCGGGGAATCCCTGGACCGGGCCCTGGTAAAGTGCGCCCGGGAGTGCGCCGAATCCTGTCCGACGGCCGCCCTTGCATTCCGCGAGCGCCTGGAGAAGTGAGCATGCGTCCCGATTTCTGTCAAATGCTTTCGGGGAACGACACGATGATTCGAAAACTCGTTCTTCTGTCGACCGTGCTGCTGTGTCTGTGGTCGTGCGGCTGCCGCAGCAGCCGCACGGAAAGTGGATCTTCTCCTCATGCCGGGGATGCCTCCTGGCCCATCTTCCGTGGAGATCCCGCGCTGAGCGGGCAGGCCCGGGATCCGCTGCCGGCGGCGCTGACTCTGCGATGGTCTTTCCAGGCCGGGGACAATATCGTCTCCTCGCCGGTTCTGGGGATGGGACGGGTTTACATCGGGTCCACCGATAAAAAAGTCTATGCCCTGCACCTGGCGGATGGAAAGAAAGCCTGGGAATTCGATACCGGCGACAGCGTGGAAGCTTCTCCCCTGCTGCTGGACGGGACGGTTTACATCGGCTCCCTCAGCGGGGAGTTCTTCGCCCTGGAAGCCGGAACGGGGCGGGTGAAATGGAAGCACAAGCTGGGCAACTCGGTTTACGGCAGCGCCAACTGGGCTGAGGCCGCCGGCGGGCAGGGGAAATACGTTTTCGTGGGAAGCTACGACAACCGGATGTACGGCTTTCAGGCGGAGACCGGCACCCTGCTCTGGACCTATGAAACCGACAATTACATCAACGGCGCCCCGGCTACGGACGGCAGGATCATGGTGTTCGGCGGCTGCGACTCGCGGCTGCACATCGTCTCCGTGGAGACCGGCAAGCGAATTGCCCAGGTAGAGGCCGGATCCTACATCCCCGGATCGGCGGCTCTGGCCGGCGGCAGGGCTTTCGTGGGGAATTACGGCAACCGGCTGATCTGCATCGATATAGGCGGCCGCAAAATTCTCTGGGAATACGAAAACGCCGAAGGGGGCGGAGCGTTTTTTTCCTCGCCGGCCGTTGGCCCGGACCGCGTCGTAGTCGGCTCGCGCGACCGGCTGCTGCACTGCATCGACCGGAGCACCGGGCAGAAGATCTGGACCTTTGCCACGCGCCGCGACGTCGACAGCAGCCCGGTCATTGCCGGGGACCGGGTGATTTTCGGCTCGAACGACGGCAGGCTGTACCTGGTCCGGCTGGCGGATGGCGCGCCGGTCTGGTCCTACGAAATCGGCGGAGCGATCGCCGGTTCGCCCGCCGTGGCGGGAGGGATGGTTTTCATCGGCTCGGCCGACGGCAGCGTGTATGCCTTTGGAGAAGGGAAATGAGAATCGCCTACATCACCCCGGGTGCCGGGCTGCCTTATTACTGCCAGAACTGCTTCCGGGACATCGACCTGCTGAAGGCTTTCCTCGCCCTGGGCCACGACATCGTCAAGGTCCCCATGTACCTGCCGGAGGGAGTGCAGGATCCCGACATCCGCCATACGCCCGTATTTTACGGGGCCATCAATGTCTACCTCAAGGAAAAGGCGGCGCTTTTCCGGCATGCGCCGCCCTGGCTGGAGCGGTTTCTGGACCTTCCTCTTTTCCTGCAGCTGGCTGCCCGGAAGTCGGGATCGACGCGCCCCAACGGCCTGGAGGAGATGACGCTCTCCATGCTGCGCGGAGAAGCCGGCCGCCAGGCCTCGGAGCTGGAGCACCTCATCCGGCATCTTCGCGGGGAGATCCGGCCCGACATCGTCCACCTCTCCAATGCCCTTCTGCTGGGACTGGCCGGGCGGCTGAAAAGCGAGCTCGGCGTCCGTTTGGTCTGCTCTTTACAGGACGAGAACGAATGGGTTGACCTGATGGAGGACAGCTATCGCCGGCGGGTCTGGGAGCTGATGGCCGAACGGGCCCGCCCGGTCGATCTGTTCGTGACCCCCAGCCGCTACTATGCAGAGAAAATGCAGGCCCGGCTGCGGCTGCCCGAAGGCAGGGTCAAGGTGATTCGCGGGGGGCTATCCGTGGAAAAATACGAGGAGTCGCCCCTGCCGTTCGATCCCCCGGTTCTCGGCTACCTGTGCCGCATGTCGCCCTACTTCGGAATGGGCATCCTGGTGGATGCCTTCCTGGGGATCAAGAAAAATCCGCAATTCCGGGGACTGCGCCTGCACCTGGCCGGAGGCTATGCCGCCGAGGACCGGCCTTTCGTAAAGCGGATGCGCCGGAAAATAGCCGCCGCCGGTTTCGAAAAGGACGTAACTTTTTTCGAGCATTTCGACCAGCAGGGGCGGATCCGGTTCCTGAAAACGCTCACCCTGCTCTCCGTTCCGGTCCCTTCCGGGGAGGCCTTCGGCGCCTACCAGGCGGAAGCTCTGGCGGCCGGAGTTCCCGTGGTCCAGCCGGAGGTCGGCTGCTATCCGGAGTTTGTCGAGCTGACCGGGGGCGGGGTGATCTACCAACCGAACGAGAGCGGCCGCCTGGCGGCGGCCGTAACCGGGCTGCTGGAAGATCCCGACCGGATCCGGGCCCTGGCAGCCCGGGGGAAAGCGAAGGTGGGCGAATACTTCACCATTTCGCGATCGGCCGGCGATTTTCTGGAGGCCTACCGCGCGCTGCCGGTCCCGGCTGCGCCGGCCTGATTGCATCCTCCATCCTCCCGGTTTTTTTCGCAATCGCAATCGCTATCGCTATCGCTATCGCAAACAAACCACCCGATACGATAACGAACCCGGTCTGTTTCGCAAATGGGTCCCCTGTCGGCACCTTTTCTTACGGAAGAAGAATTCTTTCGATAGCGATTGTGATAGCGATAGCGAGTTGGCCGGGGGCTAGTCCGCGCCGAAGCGCAGGCAGGCATCCCGGCTGCGCTCCTTCACCTGGTACATGGCCCGGTCCGCCTTGCGCAGCAGCGTTTCGCCATCTTCCCCATCCTGCGGATAGATGGCGACGCCGATGCTGCCGCTGATTTGAAGCTGCAAGCCATCGACGGCAAAGGGGAGGCGGAGTTCCTCGCGAATTTTGCCGGCGGTGGACAAGGCATCTTCGGGGCGCCTTATGTCGGAAAGGAGAATGACAAACTCGTCTCCGCCCATCCGGGCTACGGTATCCGAGCGCCGCAGCAATCGCTGCAGCCGGTCGGCCACGCTGCGCAGCAGACGGTCTCCGCAATTGTGTCCATGCCGGTCGTTGATCTCCTTGAAGTGGTCCAGGTCCAGGAAAAGCAACGCCAGCGCCTGGTTCCGCCGCCTGCTGTGCTCCAGGGCGTGGCGCAGCCGGTCGGAAAGCAGCAGGCGGTTGGGCAGTCCGGTCAGGTAGTCGTGAAAAGCCAGCCGCCGGATGGTCTCTTCCATGCGCTTCCGCTCGGTGATGTCCCGGCCAATGGCCAGAATGGCCGGATGCCCCTTGTATTCCATCAACGCGCTGTTTATTTCCAGCACCATCTCCGTGCCGTCCTTGCGAAGGTGAGTGGTTTCGAAATTGCGCAGGACGCGCAGCTGGCGAATGCGGCGCGGCCGCCGGTTCCCTCTGCCTTTATCCGCAGACAGCTGGCTCAACAGCATGCCCACCAGCTCCTGGCGGTGGTACCCGTATAGCTCGCAGGCGCGCGGATTGGCATCAAGGATGATTTCGCGACTCAGGGAAAAAATCAGAATGGCGTCATGGGCATTTTCAAACAGGCTGCGGTAGTCCTGCTCGGAGCGGTTCAGGGCCATGACCGCCTGCTTACGATCGGTCACGTCCACCAGGATGCCGTCATAATGAAGAACGGCTCCCTGGCCATCCGGGACCGCCCGCGGAAAGTCCTGCACCCAGATGTGCCGGCCGTCCAGGGTCTTGAGCTCGAATTCCCAGAAGGCGGGCCTGGCGGCCTCCAGGTGCTCGAGGTGGTTCCGGCGGTCTTCGGGGTGAACATACAGCTGATCCACCCGGACACGCTTCAGATCTTCCGCGCGCTTCACCCCCAGCATGGCGGCCAGCGCCGGATTGGCATCGATGATCCGGCCGTTCCGGGTGGTGCGGTACACGCCGACAGGGAGGTGCTCCAGCAGCTGGTGGTAACGCAATCCTTCATTGGCGCCGGTTGAAGCGGCGCGCTTCTTTCCGGTCGAAGCAGTCGGCTCTTTTGCCTGGGCAACGCGGGATGGGGTGGCGGCTTCTGTTTTCTTCATAGTATGGAATATATCCGAAGCCGGAGGGGGAAACAATTCGCGGGCCGGTTCCGGCATCCTCCTCTTGACAGACGGCCGCACAAAGTCAAGAATGGGAAGGTGAGCGAGGGAACCATGTACTTTCTGGAGCTGAAGGAAATCCGTAAGAGCTTCCCGCACCCGGCGGGAAAGGAGGGAATCGATATCCTCTGCGGGATCGACCTCCGGCTGTCCCGAGGGGGCGCCCTGGCTTTGGTGGGCCCTTCCGGTTCCGGAAAAAGCACCCTGCTGAATATAGCCGGCACCCTCGATTCTCCCAGTTCGGGGCAGGTTCTCCTGGAGGGCAGGGACCTGGCCGGGCTCCCGGAGCAGGAGCGGGCGCGCATCCGCAACCGGGAAATCGGATTTGTTTTTCAGCTGCATCACCTGCTTCCGCAGTGCACGGTTCTTGAAAACGTGCTGGTTCCGGCTCTGGCCCGGTCTGCCCCGGCCCCCGCGGAGCGCCTGCGACCCAGGGCGGAACATTTATTGCAGCGCGTCGGCCTCGCCGATCGCCAGGCGCATTTTCCTGCCCAGCTCTCCGGCGGAGAGCTGCAGAGAGTGGCCGTGGCCCGCGCCCTGATCCACTCTCCGAAGCTTCTCCTGGCGGATGAACCGACCGGGTCTCTCGACCTGTCTTCCGCCGAGGAGCTGGCCCGGCTCCTGCTGGAGCTGAACCGGGAGGAGGATACCGCCCTGATGGTGGCCACCCACTCTCACCGGCTGGCGGCCGCGATCGGCACGATCTATTCCCTGCGGAACGGCCGCCTGGAGCAGGGGTACTGCTGAGGGCATGCCTGCATCGGAAACATGAACTCCTGGACTCTCCTGCGGCGAAGCCTGGTCCATTATCGGCGCACCCACCTTTGGGTGCTGCTGGGGACCATGGTTTCCACCGCGATCCTGACCGGCGCCCTGATCCTCTCGGACTCGGTGAGGTACAGCCTGGAGCGGATTGTGCGGAGCCGCCTGGGCAATGCCGAATTCGCGCTGGCAATGGAAGACCGTTTTTTTCGCGCCGGCCTTGCCGATCGCCTGGCCGGGGCCCTGAGGACGGATGCCGCGCCCGTTCTTCGCACCCGGGGCGTTGCGGTGCTTTCCGGCGGCCGCCGGCGGGTGAACCGGGTGGAGATCCTGGGCGTCGACGGGCGCTTCGGGCGGCTGGGCAATTGTCCGGAAGAATATTCCCGCCTGGCTCCCGGCGAAGTGCTGATCAACCGGGCCCTGGGGGAGCGGCTGCAGGCCCGGGCCGGCGAGGAAATCCTGCTGCGGATGGAAAAACCCGCCTTTTTCCCCAAGGACGCTCCCCTGGCGCCGGACCAGGATCTGGCTTATGTGGGGCGCTACAAAGTAAAAGGAATCGTCGGGGACGAGCAGTGGGGCCGCTTTCAGCTGCAGGCCAACCAGGTGGCCTCCTGCACCGCGTTTCTCCCGCTGGAAGGCCTGGGCCGCGATCTGGAACTGGAGGAGCGCGCCAACCTTCTGCTGCTCTCCGTCCGCCGCGGCGAGCCGCTGACCGGGGAGGAAATCGGGAAGGCCCTGCGCACGGTCTGGTCCCTGGAAGACACCGACCTGGAAGCCGTTCCGGCGCCCGAAGCCGGACGCCTGGAAATCCGCTCCCGGCGCATATTCCTGGATCCGGCGGTTTCCGCCGCCGCGGCGAAAATCGATCCGTCGTCCCAACCCGTTTTGACCTACCTGGTAAACCGGATCCGGAAAGGAGAGCGGTCCGCTCCCTACTCCTTCGTGTCCGGCGCCGCTTCGCCGCTGGTTCCGGGCGAATTGCGGGACCATGAGATCCTGATCAACGAATGGCTGGCGGAGGACCTCGGGGCCCGGGCCGGTGACGACATTCGGCTTGCTTACTTTGTGGTAGGTTCGACGCGAGCCCTGGAGGAGGCCGTATCCGAATTCCGGGTCAAGGCCGTGGTTCCTCTGCAGGGCGCCTTTGCCGACCGGCGGCTGATGCCGGCCCTTCCCGGGCTGGCGGAAAAAGAGAGCTGCCGGGAATGGGACCCGGGGACGATCCTCGATCTTTCCCTCATTCGTGACAAGGATGAGGATTACTGGAACCGGTACCGGGGCACGCCCAAAGCCTTCGTTTCCCTGGCTGCCGCCCGGAAAATGTGGGCCAACCGGTTCGGAGATGCCACGGCCGTTCGCCTGTCGGGCGGGCCGCCGGAGGAGCTTGTCGGCCGGATGACCTCTTTGCTGGATCCCGCCGGCATGGGGCTGACCTTCCAGGAAGTGCGCCGCCAGGGCTTGGCCGCCAGCCGGGCCTCCGTCGATTTCGGGGGGCTCTTTATCGGCTTGAGCTTTTTTATTATCCTGGCCGGGCTGCTGCTGACGGCGCTGCTTTTCGTCCTTCAAACCGAACAGCGCGCCGCGGAAAGCGCTCTGCTGCGGGCTTTGGGCTTTTCCGCGGCGGAAGTGCGCGCCCGGCATCTGCGGGAGGGCCTGGTCCTGGCGGCGGCCGGCGGCCTGACCGGAGCGCTGGCCGGAGTGCTCTACAACCAGGCCGTGCTCTGGGCTCTCCGCACGGTGTGGCAGGGAGCCGTCGGGACCTCCGCGCTGCACCTGCATCTCCGGCTTCCTGCGCTGGCCGCCGGCGCCGGGCTCGGCGCCCTGACCGCTTTTCTGGCCATGGTGCTGACGGCGCGCCGGCAGCTGCAATCGCCGGTGCCGGGCCTGCTGCGGGGCGAACGCTTCCTGCCGCACAGCCCGAAGCGCTCCGGCTTCCTAGCTTTTGTTACGGCCTGTTTCTGCCTGGCAGCAGCGGCTTGGATCCTGTACCGGGCCGACTGGCGCCGGCCGGATGAATCCTTCCTGTTCTTTTTTCTGGCAGGAGCCATGGCTCTGGCTGGAGGAATCGCCGTGGCCGATGCCTGGCTCGCCCGTCTGCAGGCACATGGTCGGGGTTCCTCTTTTCGTCCCGCCTTCCTGGGAATCCGCAACCTGGCGCGCCGCCGCTTTCGCAGCCTGGGGCTGATCGGAATGCTGTCCAGCGGGATGTTCCTGGTGTTTACGGTCGGCGCCCATCGCCAGGGAGAGCGGACGGATGCCGCCCGGCGCTCTTCCGGTACGGGCGGCTTTGCCCTGGTGGGCGAGACCACGCTGCCCCTGCTGTATGATCTCAACAGCAGCAAAGGCCGGCAGTTCTACCAGCTGGAGCGGGAGGCCGGCCCGGCGGTTCGCTTCGTCCCCTTCCGGGTGCAGGAGGGAGACGATGCCAGCTGCCTGAACCTGAACCGCGTTTCCCGTCCCCGGCTCCTGGGGGTGAATCCGAGGGAGCTTGCGGAGAGAAAATCGTTTTCTTTTGTCGAAACCCTGCCCTCGCTGCAGGGACAAGATACCTGGATGGCTCTGGATGAAATTCCGGCCGACGGTCCGGTGCCGGCCCTGGCCGACCAGACGGTGCTGACCTGGGGCCTGGGCAAGGCGGTGGGGGACACGCTGGAATATGTGGCCGAAGACGGGCGCCCCTTCCGGATCCGGCTGGTGGCCGGTCTGGCCAACTCCGTTTTTCAGGGGAGCCTGATCGTTTCGGAAAAAGCTCTTTTGCGCTATTTCCCCTCGCACAGCGGGCACCGTTTTTTTCTGGCGGATGTTCCTCCGGATCAGGTGGGGGGGCTGACGGAACGGCTGTCCTGGGCCCTTTCGGACCTCGGGCTGGACGTAGTTCCGGCGGCGGCCCGCCTGGCGGATTTCAACCAGGTGCAGAATACCTACCTTTCCATATTTCTGATCCTGGGGAGCTTCGGGCTGATTCTGGGCAGCGTCGGCATGGGCATTGTGGTGCAGAGGAACGTCCTGGAGCGACGTCACGAGCTGGCGGTTCTGCTGGCCATGGGGTTCCGGAAAAGGGAAGTGCGTTCGCTGGTGGTTCGGGAGCATCTGGCCCTGTGGGGGGTGGGGCTGGCGGTGGGCGCGGTTTCTTCCGGGATGGTGATCCTTCCCTCTTTGGCGGCGGGGAACGCGGAGGTTTCCTGGGGCCTGCTTTTGCTTCTGATGGCGCTGGTGGCCGGCGGCGGGCTGCTGTGGATCGCTCTTTCCGCAGCCTGGGCCACCCAGAAGGACCTGGTTCCCGCCCTGCGCCGCGAGTGATCGGCCCGTCGGCAAACAACACTTTTATAATGATGGCGCCAAAAAGTAGCAGCAACCCCAAGGGGTGCCGGAACACAGCCCGGGGTTGCGCCGCAGGCGCTGCTCCGGGCAGACGGATTGGTTAGTCCGTAGGATAACCAACTCGATTCGGCCGGGCGTTCCGGCAAGCCTGCATAAGGGCCATCCTCGCGGAGGCAACGGCATCGTTCGGTTGTCGTCCGTTTCATCGGTTTCGCAGCGAGATATAAAGAGCCGTATTGTTTTGCGATCCCGGACTACTTGGTGCGATCGAGAATCCTGTACGTTTAGGGAATCACTCCTTCCAGAATGCTGATCTCATGAGAGGTCGGCAGGATCCGCTGGAGCTTTAGCCCCGCTTGGGAAAACAAATTCCGGAATTCCGGTTCGGTGCGCTCGCGACCGTTGACCAGCAGCATCATTAAATCCAGCCATTTGGCGAAACAGAATCCATTCCCTGCCGGGATCACTGTTTCCGCGATCAGGATCCGGCTGCCGGCTTTCATCGCTTTGCGGCAGTTTTTCAGGATCGTCACTGCATCCTCATCCTGCCAGTCATGGATGACGTGCCGAAGAAGATAAATATCGGCATCCGCCGGCACGGTTTCCAGAAAGCTCCCCGGAGATATTACGCAGCGCGAGCTTACACCGAGTTTTTCCATTGTCTGCCTGGCGCTTTCGGCCACACTCGGGAGGTCAAAAAGAATACCCTGGACTTCCGGATGTTTACACAGCAGTGCCCCCAGAAGGCTTCCATTTCCTCCCCCGACATCCATCACCGTCTCGCAACCGGAAAAATCATAAGCCGCCAGCATGGGAGCCGTTTCGGGATCATGAACTGCCCTCATGCAATCATCATACAGTCGGTGGCGCTCCGGATTCCGGGTCATGTATTCGAAAAAGGAGCTGCCTAAGGTAATCCGGGTTGCGTCTTCACCGGTTTTTACCGAGGACAGCAGCTGTCCCCATAGATGGTAGAATTCCGAACCGACCATCCTGGCAAAAGATCGGCTGGTATCCGGATGTTCGCTCCTGAGGAAGTCCGCAAGGGGTGTCAATCCGAATCGTCCCTGGGGATCCTCTGAAAAAATCCCAGATTCCGGCCAGGGCGCGCAAGAGGCGATAGAGCGCGCCCGCATTGGTTTGGGTCTCCTGTGCCAGTTCCGCGACGGCCCGGGGTCCTGCCTCCAGAAGGTCGGCAATGCCCAGTTCTGCGGCAACATGGATACCTTGCGTTATCCAACCTCCTACGACCATTTGGCTCAGCTGCTGTTTTTCCAACGGTTGGCTCATCGGGAACTCCTCTCTTCTGATTGTTTGACAAATGCCTGTGGCGCTTGGTTATCGATATTCACAAGGCCTTTCTCCCATGGCGGATGACGATCGAAAAAAAACGGTTTTGTGTCCGGAGAGGCAGACATCCAAGGGATACGGCCGTGGAAGCGCAAACTCCGCTCCCATTTTTCCGGAAGCTGCCTGGTGATTTTGGGTGAGGAATCGCCGCTCCTTAAATCCAATGCACGGCCAAGGAAATAACCGCCAATGGCGCCCCCGCCGCCGGTAATAGCGGCTAAGGTCCATACCTTACGGTCGCTGTGCATGGCATCATCGTAGGCCGCCATTCCCGCTAAAAGGCCCAGGGCCAAACCTCCACCCGCACCGGCAAAGGGGAGCAGCGTGCGATACTGGAACGAATTCTTTCGGGATGATGTCGGCGATTGTCCGTAGGCGTCCGGAGGAGCAGCTAAAGCAACCAGGAGGCTGAGAATGAACCAAGGGCAGGACCATTTCCGGTGGATCCCGTTACCAACCGGCGAGAACTGTGTTTCACTTACGAATCGGCGAAAATCGGACTTTCCAAACATGAAATGGCTCCTTATTTTTCGACTGCCGATGATCGAGAGGGATCGGCACAGCGGCAAAGCACCATCACTCAATGTGGTACTATTGTAAATCACTTGCCGGATAGGAGTCAAGAGCGCTTTCCGAAGAAGAACAGGAATTATGCAGGGATCGGAGCGATCAGGGAGGGGCAACAAGTACGAAAGCAATCTGCAACAACTTCCTGAACGAAAACCGTATGAAGTTTCCGCTTACGCTGGCGTGGTACTGGCGGAAATCCACTCGCCATGGGCCGCGAAAGGTGGAACTCCATACGGATTATGTTTACGGATCGGATGCGGATCGATTTGCGAGAGCTCCCGACTTTTTAGTCCTTCATCCGTAATCCGCGGCTCGAATCGCTGCCTATCGGCCGGCCGCAGGGGCCAGGTGCTGGAGCTCCTGGAACCAGTTCTGCACCAGGACCAGCTCCGTGACCGACGGTTCCTTAACGGTGGGCGCTTTTACCATCAGGAACCGCTGCCCGTCGGGGGAAAGATCCTCAAGCCACCATCCGGAAATGCCGTGCTTCTGAAAAAGGAGTCGAGGCTTGCCGGCGTAGAATCCTCCGGCTGTCCGGATGTCAACCGCCCAGAATTGATGCCGGTAGCGGTAAAAAAGCTGTTTTCCGTCTCTGCTCCACAAAGCACTGGTTCCCCCTTCCGTCGATACCTGGACGATGGGGCCGGGGCCGGGGAAGGGCCGAACATATATCTCCTCCCGCTTGGTCTCATTGGACATATAGGCAATCCAGCGCCCGTCGGCTGAAAACTGTGCGCCTTCTTCATCCGATTTCGAATGGACCAAGGGAGTTACCGTGCCGGATGGAAGGTCCAGGATCAAAGTGTCTGCTCCGGTTTCCGGGTTGGACTCGTCCAAAGCAAGTTTCATCCCGTCCGGAGAAAAGGATGTGGCACCTTGATCGGAATGGCTTGTTGTAAGACGTTCCAGCGGCGCACTCCCGTCGTATGGCTGCCAAAACAGATTGATCATGCCGCTTTTGCACCAGCCAAAAACGAGCCTTTTGCCGTCCGGAGTCCAGACCAGCCCATAGGAACGGCCCTCGGCAGTGACTTGACGGTTGGTTCCTCTGCCGATGTCGTATACCCAGACTTGGCGCACCAGACCCTGTTTGATATAGGCAATCTTTTGACCGTCGGGCGAAAGTCGCGGCCGGCTGAAGGGAAGTTGAAATTCTGAAATTTGCTGTTCACTCCCCTGGCGGTCGATCCAAACCAGCGAGCGTTTCGGATCGGGTGGAACGCCCCCCACGGCATAGACTAGCGTCCCGTTATCCGCAACGGCAAACTGACCTGCGCCGGTATTGAAATTGTGGGTCGATCCCACCAGGGCTTGCATGACGTTCTCTACCAGGGGGAAGGGCTGGCCGACGATTTTCTGCCCGGTCAAATCGAAGCGCACTGCCATCAGGGTTCCCTGTCGTAAGAACACAATGTGGCCGGTGGGGATATAACGGGCATCCGCGGCATTCTCGATCAGGTCCTGCCATGCGCCGGTGCTCAATCGCAGCAAGGCCACCCGAGGTTGAGCATCCATATCGTGCCGGATGATGGTGAAAAGCAGAGCGTTACCCTTTGGGAGCCACGCCGGAAGACGATGATTGTATTCCTCTCGTTTCGGATCCGGCTTGGTCAACACCACCGGTTTTCCGCCATCGGAGGAAATCCTGAGAAGACCCATATCTCTACCTTCCGATAAAATCATATCGGAATAAACGATGCTGTTATCCCTCCCCCAGCTGGCCCCGGAAAGCTCGGTCGCTTCGCCCAGGGTGACGGAAACGCCGCCTGCAATCGGTATTTTCTTTAGCTTGGCGTTCGGGCTGTGGTAATCGTTGGCATTCGGGCTGTAGTAGTCGTTGCCTTCCGACCAGAAACCCACCCAGCGATTGTCGGGCGACAAAAAAGGGTAGATGCCGCCTTCCGTCCCGGGAATAGCCTTTGCGACTGCCTGGTCCAACCGGCGCAGATACAGTTGGGATTTGCCCTGAAGAAGCCCCTTTTCTTCTCGCGCGCTGTAAACGATAAAGGTTCCGTCGCTGGAAATAGCGATGGCCGGTCGGCTCGGTCGTCCGTCTTGCCCCTCTCCGGGAACGGGTCTGCCGCTGAGACAGTAGCCCGGCTCGATTTTGAGGGTGGAGGACACCAGTTGGGCAGGAACGGCGGGATGAAAATAGCGCGGCAGTGAGAGACCGGCGAGGAGCCCCGCACCCAGCAGGAGCGCCCCACACGCCACCAGCCAAATTACCGGAAAGCGTCGGGAACCGAAGGCAGCCGCCGGAGGGAGAGCATCCGTTGCCGCAGGGGCATCGATTTCGATCCGTGCATCGGCGATGTCGTGCAGGCGCTGCCGCGAATCTTTCTGCAGGCAGCGGTGCAGCATCTGTTTGACGTTCCAGGGCAGGTCGGAGGGAAGCGAGGCCCAGTCCGGCTCCTCTTTGAGGATCGCCGCCAGAGTATCCGATACCGTCTCGGCGGCAAAGGCCTGTTTGCCCGTCAGGCATTCGAAGAGCACACACCCGAAGGCCCATATATCCGTCCTCTGGTCGATCGCTTTGCCGCGGGCCTGTTCCGGGGCCATGTAGGCGGCCGTCCCCAGGATGACACCCGCTTGGGTGGCACCCATGCTGAGGGTAGGAGAATTCGGGAGGTCCGGCGATCCGGTGCGATCCTCCTGCATCGCCTTGGCCAGGCCGAAATCCAGTACTTTTACCTTTCCCTCCGGAGTGACCTTGATATTGGCCGGTTTCAGATCGCGATGCAGGATTCCTTTCTCATGGGCATATTCAAGAGCATCGGCAATCTGTTTGGCGATCGTCAGAGCCTCCTCCAAGGGTATCGCTCTCTGTCGGATGCGATCGGCCAGGGTTGGGCCTTCTACCACCTCCATGGCCAGGGCACGGGTGCTTTCGGTTTCCTCCATGCCGTAGATCGTAGCTATGTTGGCATGGTTGAGTGCCGCCAACATTCGGGCCTCCCGCTCAAAACGGGCCATTCGCGCCGGATCGTCCGCAAAAGCAAGCGGCAGTACTTTCAGAGCTACATCACGATTGAGCTTGATATCGCGGGCACGGTACACTTCTCCCATCCCACCTGCTCCCAGCAGGGACAGGATTTCATACGAACCGAGCCGAGTTCCTGGATTCATGGATAAAGGCATTCCCCCTCGCCAAACGTTCTCCTAAAAGTAATCCTTCATTAACCTGTTTACCCACTCCGGTACGGTCGCTCCGGTCACGCAGTCATAGGCCGGGTAATAAGGTTTCACGTCTATCACCGGCGTACCGTCGATTGCATCGAGGCCGCATACCACCAGTGCATTCGGCTCCATGCGGATGATCCGTCGCAGTCAGGCCGATGGGGTTGGGTCGGTCCTTGGCCCGCTGACTGAAGATGCCGACCTCGGGCATATCCGACAATCCCCGCGGCCTGCGCTCCAGGTGCCGGGAGGGCTCCAATCCGGCTTCATGCAACCAGGTTGGGACCAGAGCGTGCGAAAAATCCATTAGCCCCTTCAGCCCTCTGTCGTACTCCGGCAGCAGAACGACCCGCGATTCTTCGGCTCCCCAATTCTGGTCCGTCTGTTTCCTGACCGGCGACTCTACCAATCCAATGGGCTTCAAAACAATACGGTTCATGTTTCCCTTCCACTTATTTTATCAAGCGGGTCGGCGTTTGGTACCGCACTTCCATCACGCGCATCCGAACCTCGGCGTTCGATGTCCCGGCCGATCCTATCCGGGCCTGCGCTGTCGGCTCCGGTGATGTCTGCGGTCGGCCAGCTCCTTTATCCAGGTCCCAGGACCCGTATCGCGATAGAGAGTATTCCGGCGATAGCCTTTGCCGCGAAAGCTATCAGTGCAGGTACACAAGCATCGTAATAATAACCTTTATCCTGACAGCAGGCGCAATCCGCGGGCAGATACGGCCTGCAAGCCGCATCCAGATTCCGCATCATCAGCAAGGGAATGTATGGCCCCAGCGTCAGTACCGGCATCGGGTTTTCCAGGCAGGCCCGTTGGAAAGCGTCCGCGGCTCCGAAAGGACGCGCTCCTTCCGGGCAACCGCCTTTTCCGTGCTTTTTTCCCTCGCCGATCCCCGGAAGTTTACCGGTTTACTCCCTGACGCCCCTTTTTTGTTTGATTTCGCTGTGGCTGAGTCGTATACTTGCGAAATAATAAGAAAACGTGGAAAAGCGTTTAGCTATCCCATCCAAAACTTCCACCGAAGCGGAAGGAAAACGATATGCGACCCGGACTGTTATTTTTAGCTCTGTGGGCCGTCCTGGTGGTAGAGACCGGCATGATAAAGGCTCAAAGGCCGGGGTCCACCGCTGCAATAGCTTCCGCCGTGCGCTCGTACCGGACGGCGCACGAGGCGGCGATCGTGAAGGAACTGGTCGACCTGCTGTCGATTCCAAACATCGCTTCGGATGAGCAAAACATCCGGCGCAACGCCGATCTGCTCAAAGCCATGCTGGTGCGCCGCGGCATGCGTGTTCAGTTCTTCGAAATCGAGCATTGGGGACCGACTGTGTATGCGGAACTGCCGGCAGCCGGTGCTGCGCGAACGCTGATATTCTATGCGCACTATGACGGCCAGCCGACGGATCCCAAGGCCTGGACCGGGAGCGGACCCTTTGAGCCGGCTCTGAGAACCAACTTGATCGAAGCCGGCGGAACTTTGCTTCCGTTCCCCCCGGCCGGCACCCCGTATCAGGATGATTGGCGCATCTATGCGCGGTCGTCCTCCGACGACAAATCGCCCATCGTGGCGATGCTGACAGCTATCGATGCGCTCGGCACCCAGAATATCCCGCGCGCAGTCAATCTGAAAGTGATCCTCGACAGCGAGGAGGAAAACAGCTCGCCCCATCTTGAACGCGCACTGAACGCGCACCGTGAACGGATTCGGGGCGATGTCCTGATCTCAGCGGACGGCCCGGTTCATCCATCCGGGCGCCCTCTTGTGTTCTACGGAAATCGAGGGGTGCTGGGCTTCCACCTTACTGTCTACGGGCCGGCGCGCGGATTGCACAGCGGCCATTACGGCAACTGGGCGCCGAATCCCGCCATGCGGCTGGCGCAGCTGCTGGCCTCCATGAAGGATGCTTCGGGGCATGTGCCGATTGATGGATTTTACGCGGATGTCGTACCGTTGACCGCACGGGAGCGAACTGCGCTCGAAGCCATGCCTTTCCATGATGCCGAACTCATGCGCGAGCTTCAGTTCGGTGAAGCCGAAGGGGGCGGCCGCAAGCTGGTCGAGCTCATCAGTGAGCCCTCCTTGAACGTACGCGGACTGCGCAGCGCCTATGTCGGCAAAGAATCGCAGAACGTCGTTCCGGATCGGGCGGAAGCGTCCTTCGACGTTCGCCTGGTCAAAGACATGGAACCGGATCCCCAGTTCGAGCGAATCGCCGCACACATTCCGAAGCAAGGTTTCTACATTGTTCGCGACCGCGAACCCACATCGGAGGAGCGCCGCTCGCATGCTCACGTTGTGCGACTTGACTACACCGGAGGATACCCGGCTACGCGCACATCCATGGATCTTCCGGTGTCCGTCGCGATCGCCCGCGTCCTGGACCTGGCTTTCGGCGGCGATGTAGTAAAGGCGCCGACTCTCGGGGGAAGCGTGCCCATGCACCTGTTCGCCCGACTCGGCCTCCCGGTGATCGGAGTTCCGGTCGTCAACTATGACAACAGCCAGCACTCTCACAACGAAAACTTGCGGTTGGGTCATTTCTGGCGAGGCGTAGAAACCTACTCGGTGCTGCTGAGCGCTTTGAAATGGTAACCGATTTCTGTGAAAGGCTCTGCAACTTCAGGAAATCGGTAGGCTGACGTCGGAGTTGCCAAATTATGGCGCTTCCGCCGTTCCATTTTCACTCCTCGGGAGATTGGAAGGACGACCTGCTCAGCGTCGGTCTTAGCCGTCCTTCCCTCTCGTCCTCCTCCTGAAAAGATCGTTCCCCTCGCACCGGCGGAACCTGTGGGCGCGGATCCTCCGAGCCGCGCACGAATGTTCAAAAGATCCGTTCCTGCTCGGAAACAGGAATGCCGAGGCCACAGTCGCGAACGGCAATGAAAATCCTATTTTCCTCGCGGCCGGCAGAGACTTCCATCCGCCGGCTCTCTCCGACAATCGCCAAATGGATCAGCTCCGGAGTCCGAAATATTTTTTTGCCAGGGATTACCAAAAGAGTCAGATCCCTAGCCGCCAGAGTCGGCGGAAACGGATGGCAGATCAGAACCCGGCGGCGCATATCCTTCCTGAAAGACAGCGAAGATTTCCGGCTCCATTCCGGCGGTAAGATTCCTCTCCCCTTGCCGGAGGGCCGTCAGGCAGCGCATCTGGATAACGGCAAGGTTACACGGATGAATACCGCATTTTCAGGAAACAGCGGATCGGATCCGCCTTGGATCCGTTGAATCCGTGTTGATCCGTGATCGATTTCATTTGCGGGGGGAGTATTCCCCAGAGCTCCGTTTGCTGTTCGCAGCCCCATGGTGCCTGACGATTGCCGTTCAATTTCACCCTACTCCCCAGCCTCGGAATGGCTAACCCGGTAAAGATCGGTTCGCCGCCGTCTGCCGAAATCAACCACAGCTTATCACTGCTGGGCCCGCCGGCCTTTCGTTTCCGATAACAGCCCGCTGATGGCCCACAATTCCCAGCCACGAACCTCGCCTGCGAAGGCGATCTGACTTCCGTCCGGACTAACTGTCGGACTCATCCCTCTCATATGGTGAGGCAGCGGGAATTTATGATAGGAGCCGCCTTGAGCCGGGAAAGATTAAAGAGCCTCCTGGCTATAAAACGCATTGAGCGCGAGCACGTGACTCCCGTCGCCCGACCAGGATAGTGGAGTGAAGAACAGGTTACGTTGTAGTTTCCTCGGGGGGCCTCCCGCGGTGGGCGCAAGCATCAAACTCCTCTTGCCTTCCTCGTTTCCGATGACGAAGGCCATTTCCTTTCCGTCGGGGGAAATCACCGGCATGACCGCAAAACCGGCCTTAAAGCGAAAGAGCTTGCGTTCCATTCCGGTCTGAAGATCGCGAGCGATCATGAGGTAGGTGCAGATCTGCTCCACGAGTGGGTCTTTATTCGGTTCGCACGGGATTGACATATCCTTTCGCGGAAGAAATGCAGCGGTAAAATCACCTGAGAACCCAATGCTCTGCCGCGGCACATCGGAAACGGTCCAAGCGGACTTTACTTCCCCGGTTTGGCCGTCTACCTTTCGAAAAATGTGCGTCTGGTTCTGGTCCTTGCTTTGTACGGCCATAAAGCTGCGTCCGTCCGGAAACCAGCCGACATGATCGGTTTGGCTGCCGGGGACATCGTGATCCTTGCCCGTGACGAAAGAATGGACCCTGAGAACCTCCCCCAGGCCCCATTGTCTGCTCCGGAAGGAAAGCGATTTACCGTCGGGCAGCCATGCGACGCGGCCGAAGGAGTTGCCGACAGAACGTTCGTTCACTCGCTTGGCATCCGACAGGAGCCTTCCGGTAGATGAGTCGACTCCCGCTGCGTAGATATCCATCCGATTGTCCGCCTGTGTGTAAAACAGTGTCCCGTCGCGAGTGATCTCGACAGGATTGACGCGATGAAAGTCGGATTTCAGAAGTTCCGGTTCGCCAAGGGGCTTTCCATCCGCCACTCGAACCGACCACAATCCGGCAGAGCCGCCTCGGTCGCTCACAAACAGCACGCGGCGGCCGTCCGGAGTACACACGGGAGACTCGGTCGTGGCCGGGCCCGAGACCAGAGGAACTTCCGGGTTTCCACTTGCCGTCATGAGGTAGACGTGAGGTCCGCCCGAGTCCCGACGAGTGAACAGGATATAGTTGCCGTCGGGCGAGAAGCCGTGCGCTGTCAGGCCATCCTCCTCCGACCCCGATTTCAGCGGCAGTACCGGACCGTCCGGAACGGCTATCAGGACAATTTGTCGGGACTTGTCGTACCGGTGCAATGTCCCCAACAGGAACCTGTTGCCTGGCGACCAGCCTCCCTGCTCAACATAGGAGACATCTTCTTTCCTGAACAGGGAGCGCGGCGACGGCGGTCCGGTTGTTTGCAGGCGGATGACCCGCACTTCACAGCGGTCTTCCTGCCAGTTACACCAGTTAAAAGCCACCTGCCTGCCGTCGGGCGAGAAACGTGCCCTATTCACCCAAGCCATGGCGGGGGCCTCCCATGTCGCGCCGGTGGTGAGCCGCGATTCGATCCCCGTGGAGATTTCGTGCAGAAGCAGGTTTCCCGATTCCCAGTCCGGGAAGGCCAGGTAGCGGCCGTCATGGGATACGTGCAGGTTCGATTCAAAGTGGCCGGGTCTCTTCAGGATCGAACGGGCCATCTGCCGCCCGCTTTGCGCGCCCGAATACAAGGCGGTCCTCGCCTGCGCGGCAGCTTCCTTCTGATCGGCGTACTCGCGCACGATGCGTTCGTAGATCTTGCGGGACTCGGCATCTCCCAGTTTCTGAAAGCACGCCGCCATCCGCAGCAGCGCCTTGGCGGCGATCGCGCGGTTGGAGCCGGAGTCGGCGACAATTTTCCGATACTGCTCGATGGCGGCTTGCAGATCGCCGTCCACCAGCTCTTTTTTGGAGGCGCATTCGAGCAGTACCTCGGCGCGGTCTACCTTCTGCGCCGTAAGAGGAGAGGTAAGAAAGAAAAGGCCGATCAGCAGACCGGCTGCTTTTTGTTTTTTCCTGCATCGGAACATGTGAGTTTCTCCTTTCGTTGAAAGCTCCATATTAGGGCGTCAAAGTCAGGAGGAATGGGTCGTATGGGTCACGATTCGGTTTGATTTTGGCCTTCCAACCGGTAGCCCATGCCGCGAACGCTGACCAGGTACCGGGGAGATCGCGGATCCGGCTCAATCTTCCGGCGCAAGGAGAGGCCGTGGTTGTCCACCACCCGGTCGGTGATGAAAGTGCCCGGCCCCCATACGGCATCCAGGGTCTGGTTGCAGCTGAGCAAACGGCCACGGTTGCGCACAAAATAGGCCAGCATCTTGAATTCCAGAGGGGTAGTCTCCACCCGATGTCGGTTGCGCCTCACTTCCTCCCGGGTAATGTCCACCTCCACTTCTCCAAAACGGCAGCATTCGGTTTCTTCTCCTCCCACCCGGCGGTTCGCTTCGTCCCCTTCCGGGTGCAGGAGGGAGACGATGCCAGCTGCCTGAACCTGAACCGCGTTTCCCGTCCCCGGCTCCTGGGGGTAAATCCGAGGGAGCTTGCGGATAGAAAATCGTTTTCTTTTGTCGAAACCCTGCCCTCGCTGCAGGGACAAGATACCTGGATGGCTCTGGATGAAATTCCGGCCGACGGTCCGGTGCCGGCCCTGGCCGACCAGACGGTGCTGACCTGGGCCCTGGGCAAGGCGGTGGGGGACACGCTGGAATATGTGGCCGAAGACGGGCGACCCTTCCGGATCCGGCTGGTGGCCGGTCTGGCCAACTCCATTTTTCAGGGGAGCCTGATCGTTTCGGAAAAGGCTCTTTTGCGCTACTTCCCCTCGCACAGCGGACACCGGTTTTTTCTGGCGGATGTTCCTCCGGATCAGGTGGGGAAGCTGACCGAACGGCTGTCCTGGGCCCTTTCGTTGTGGCCCTGAAAGCGCACACAATCAAAGAGGTGAAAGCCCTCTTCAAGTATGCGCTCTCCGGCTTGAAACCGGCTGTAACTGCGTCGTGGCGACACGGGGTGGGAGCAGCAGGAGGTGGAGGATCAGGCGGTAGGATAATGAACTCGATTCGGCCGGGCGTTCTGGTGAGCCTGCATAGTAAAGGCGAAAACCAGGCCGGGAGGAAGTTTGACGAGCTGAATGGCAGCGCGCTAAAGCAGCATCAATAGAACACACGGTGTCTGGTGACGGAATGATTGAACAAGTCTTGGGCGCGGATGAACTGTCCGCGATATCCGTTATCAAAGGCTTTGAGCGAAATGGTGCCGGCCCGGACGTTTTTGCCTACACCGGGGTCATGAACCTGAATTCTTTCATCCCCTTTCTTGACAACCTCCTGCGGTATATATAATATCCACTCAGAGCCAAGCAAAGCGGATGCTGGGCAAATCCTCGTTGCGCCTTCGGCAACATCGAAAAACCAAGGGAGACACTATGAGCTACAAGCATGGTATTTCGTTTTTCTCGATACTTTACCTGCTAATGGCAACGGCGGCCGGCCAGGACTACCGGGCCAGCATTTCCGGCATGATCACCGATCCCAGCGGGGCGGTTATTCCCGGAGCCAGGGTGAAAACCATTCGTGCGGACACCAACGAAACCAAAGAGGTGGTTAGTACTCACGACGGCAACTATTCGGTGCCCTATCTCATCCCCGGTACCTATGCGGTAGAATTTTCGGCGGCCGGGTTTCAGACCATCAAGCGCAAGGACATCGTACTGCGGGTAGCCGACAAACTGAACCTCTCCGTTCAATTAACGATCGGTGCGATAAGCCAGGAAATTACGGTGACCGGCCAGCAGGAGGTAATCGAGACCGGCTCAGCGGATCGCGGCCTGGTCTTCGATCCCATCAAGGTACAGCAATACCCGCTCAACGGACGGCAGACATACATGTTGATGTCTTTGACTCCCGGGGTCATATTTACGCAGGAGGTCTTCGGCAATACCGGATTTTCCGGAACGCGCGGATGGGATGTCAACAGCTCCTATAAAATCAATGGCGCGCGCAGCGGCCAGAATCTCTTTTTGCTGAACGGCGCCCCGATCAGCGATGCCGGCGGGACCTGGTCCATCTCCCCCAATGTGGAAGCGGTACAGGAATTCAAGGTGATGACCAACACCTACGATTCCTCCTACGGACGTTTTGGCGGCGGGGTGGTCAACACTACTTTAAAATCCGGAACCAATAATTGGCACGGCAACATTTTCGACTTTTTCCGCAATGCCGCCCTGGATGCCAACCAGTTTCAGAATAACATCGTCGGCTCTCCCAAAGCCAAGCACAACCAGCACCAGTGGGGTGGAGTTGTGGGCGGCCCCATCCGCAAGGACAAGGATTTCATCTTCTTCAGCTTTGAGGGTTGGCGGGAAAGAATCGGATTTCCGGCAGTGGCCAGCGTGCCCGCCATGGATCTGCGCAACGGAAAAGGCTTCGCCGCCCGCGGGTATAAGATCTACGATCCGGCCACCACTCATGTGTGCAATCCCGCGACCGAGCCCTGTCAAGGATCGACCTACATCCGAAACCGGTTTCCCGGGGATATCATTCCGGACAACCGTATTAGTCCCATTGGCAGAGCGGCCATCAACTACTACCCGGCTCCCAACACCAGCGGATTGGACAACAACTTCGTTGCCAGCGGCAATGTCGGCCGCTACCGCTACGACCAACCGATGGCCCGTTGGGACCATATTTTCAGCAAAACCGACAGCCTGAACGTCACCTTCACCTTCCAGCACGGTCAGGAGTACCGCGATCAGACCGGTTTCGGTCCTCCGGCCGGGAGCGGGGATGTGGGATCGGAGCGTACCCAGCAATCCTATATCACCGCCTGGACTCATGTCTTTTCGCCCACCATGGTTCTGGATGTGCGCGGTTCCTACGGCCGATTCACCTCCATGTTCCCCCGCTACACCGATTTTGACCTGACCTGGGACAAAATCGGCATGACCGGAATGACCAAAGCTCCCACCTGGGAGAAGAACACGGTCCCACGCTTCGACTTGACCGGTTTCACCAACCTGTTTGCCTGCTGCGGTACCATGCGCTCCTGGAACACATACAACCAGGCCAATTTCACTCCCAGCCTGACCAAGACTTTCAGCCGCCACACACTGCGCACCGGCTTCGAGATTAACTATGTTACTCGGGGCGATATCAGTCCGGGGTATTCCAACGGCAACTTCACCTTCAACCAGACATGGACCCGCCAGCTTAGCGGCAGCGGCCAGGGTACCTATGACGGCAGCACAATCGCCAGCTTGTTGCTGGGAGTTCCAGCCAGTGGCTCGATCGACTGGAACGACAGCACCTACCGCAGCCGCCCCTACTACGGCCTGTACGTTCAGGATGACTGGCGCCTCAATTCCCGTATCACCCTGAATCTCGGCCTGCGCTGGGAAGTTCAGGTTCCCTGGCTGGAACGATTCAACCGGGCCACGCGCGGTTTCGATTTGTCCACCAAGAATCCTTACAGTGACGCGGTGTTGGCTGTCTGGGCCAAATATAAAACGGAATACGATGCCCGGAATCCCAAGTACCCCTATCCCGCTCCCCCATCCAAACTGGTCGGCGGCTATCTGTTCGCCGGAGTCGGCGGCCAGCCCAGCCGGCTGTATGATACCGACTGGACCAACATCGCTCCGCGCATCGGCCTGGCCTGGCGCGTTACCAATAAGACCGTTATCCGCACCGGGGCGGGAGTTTTTTACATGTCTCCCACTCAGACCGGAGTGGCCCAGGGATTTAACCAGTCTACCCCTTATACCAGTTCGTTGGACGGCATGACGCCATCCGCTGGCCTCACCGGGCCCTATTCCCTGCAGAATCCGTTCCCCAACGGGCTCAGCCCTGCGGTGAAGTCCTCTCTGGGACTGGCCACCAGCGTCGGAAACGGCGTCAGTTTCGATCCTTCCGGATTCAAGATCCCGCGCACCTACCAGTATTCCTTCGGGATCCAGCGCGAACTGCCCCACCGTATCATGGTGGAGGCCTCCTTTGCCGGCAACTACCAGATCTACATCAACTTCAGCCAAAATCAGAACAACTGGAGCCTGGAGGATAACAATAAGGGGTATGCAGACAACTCCTACTTGAGTCGTACACTTGCCAATCCGTTTTACGACATTCTGCCGCGAACCTCCAGCCTGGGGGGCAGCCCAACGGTCAGTGCCGCCAATCTGCTTCGCCCCAACCCCATTTTTCAAGGTATTACCAACAACCTGGTACAAAAAGGTCACTATCGCTCCGATGCGTTCCAGGCCAAGGTGGAAAAGCGGATGCTGGGGGGGAGCAATCACGTTCTGACCTGGGTCCTCTCCTATACTTTCGCCAAAGCGTACGAGGCCAATCATCGGTTGAACGATTGGAATGTAGCGGAGCCTTTGATTTACGAGTTGGACAACACCGACAAGCCTCACAACTTCTCCTTCAGCGGTGTTTGGGATCTTCCTTTCGGTACCAATCGAAAAATCAACTTTACCCATCCGGTGGCCAATACCATACTGGGCAACTGGCGCTTTGACTGGATCCTTACCTACCTGTCCGGATACCCGGTCAGCTGGCCCAATCTGCAAAACAGTTGCGGCGAATGGCATGTCGCAAAGCAGACCGAGGACAGCTGGTTCAACAACGACAAGTCCTGCTATAAAACCTGGCCGTCGTACAACCTGCGCACCATTCCGGACCGCTTCCCCGATATCCGCAATCCGGCGGCACCGCAGTTAAATATCGCTCTGGAGAAGACCTTTAAATTCTCCGAACGGTACCGATTCCAATTCCGCGGGGAATCCTTCAATGTGACCAACACCCCGATACGACCCGGTCCGAACACGGATTTCAACAGTACTTCCTTCGGAAAGCTGACCAGGATGCAGAACAACTTCCCCCGGGTGATCCAGTTCGCCGCCAAGTGGTTCTTTTAAAGAAAAAGGCGAGGGTGCCGGAGGGAACAGGTGGTTTTCCCCGGAGAGAGGCAGGGGAAAGGAGCCGATTCTGTCCTGGGGCTGTCCATGATGGCTTCGTAAAAAGTTTTGGGATTCAGTATCCAGAAGATAGAATTCATAATAGGGGTAACCTATAGAAAATATGTCTTTTAGATTCTGGATTCTGGCGACTGCATTCTGACTTCCTGTTTTTCTTTTTGCGAACCCATCATGTATAATCGGTCCAACCTTAACAACGAGGAGTCTAATGAAACAGTTCGTGGCAGCGATTTTGGGGTGTGCCCTCCTGGTCGGAGGTCTGCTGGGGGCGGAGAAATCTCCGGAGTATCTGAATTCCTGGCCGCAATGGCGCGGCCCGATGGCGAACGGAGTCGCACCGGCAGGGAATCCCCCGGTCGAATGGAGCGAAACCAGGAATATCGCCTGGAAGGTGGCCCTCCCCGGAAAAGGGCACTCCACGCCGATCATCTGGGGGAATCAGATATTTATTCAGGCTGCGGTGGAAACCGAAAAGGCCGCCGCCGCTGCTCCGGGCAACGCCGCGCCGGAGCAACGAATCATGCGGATGCCGGTCAACCGCGCGAGCAAGGTCCATCGTTTCGTCCTGCTGTCGCTCGATCGCCAGAGCGGGAAAGTTCTCTGGGAGCGTACGGTTCGCGAAGGTCGTCCCGAGGAGGGAACCCACGAGTTCGGCAGCTGGGCCTCGGCCTCCCCGGTGACCGACGGAGAGAACCTTTATGCTTTCTTCGGGTCGCGCGGCCTGTACTGCTTCGACCTGAAGGGCAAGCTGCTTTGGGAGCGCGATTTCGGGAAAATGTCCATCAAAATGGAATTCGGGGAGGGAAGCTCCCCGGCGCTCTACAAGGATAAAGTGATCGTCACCTGGGATCATGAAGGGCCCTCCTTTATCACCGTGCTGGATAAAAAGACCGGCAAGGAGCTGTGGAAGGTGGACCGCGAGGAGAAGACCAGCTGGGCGAGCCCCTTCGTGGTGGAAACCGGGGGAAAGGCCCAGGTGGTCACCAGTGCCACCCAGCGCATCCGCAGCTATGACCCGGAGACCGGGCAGCTGATCTGGCAGTGCGGCGGGATGACCGCCAATGTGATTCCCATGCCCGTGGAGTCCAACGGGATCGTTTACCTGATGAGCGGGTTTCGCGGAAATGCCCTCCTGGCAATCCGCCTGGCGGAAGCCAGGGGGGACATCACCGATTCGGCGGCCATCGTCTGGAAAACCTCCAGCGATACGCCCTATACCCCTTCGCCGCTGCTTTACCAGGACAGGCTATATTTCCTGAAGGCCAACAACGGCATTCTCTCCTGCCTGGAGGCCAGGGACGGGAAGCCCAATTACAGCAACCAGAGGCTGGAGGGAATCGCCAATATTTTTACCTCGCCCGTGGCGGCGGACAACCGGATTTATATCGTCGGGCAGAACGGAACCATGTACGTCGTCCGGACCGGGCCTGCCTTCGAGGTTCTGTCCAAAAACAGCCTGGAGGATAACTTCATCGCTTCCCCGGCCATCGTCGGGAAGCAGCTCTTTCTGCGGGGCTACAAAAACCTCTACTGCGTCGAGCTAAAGTGAGGGGAGATTTTCGCCGGCGTGCAGGTCGTTCAGAAAGACGGCCATGGGATCGAATCCGTATTTATCTACGGACTCGATTCCGGTAATCTGCAGGCGGGTCCCGCGCGGAGTGGGGTGGCTCAGATCGAGGTCGTACTTGGGAACCGGACGCTCCGACCTTCCGTCGTAAATAATCCGCACCGTGGGCAGCATCCGGTTCTCCCGGTTGGAGCGGATCACAAAACCGATCGCCCCGTTGGACAGGGAAACCAGCGAACCCACCGGATAGACGCCCAGGAACTTGATGAACTGCTCCACCAGCTCCGGATTCAGAAAGGTGGTGCGCATCTCGTAGATCTGCCGCAGGGCCTCGGTCGGCTCCAGGGGCGGACGATAGGGGCGCGGGGAAATCGCGGCATCGTACATGTCGGCTATCGCCGCCATCTGGCCGTACCAGGAGATCTCCGCGCTCTCCACGTGGTTGGGGTAGCCGGATCCGTCGCAGCGCTCGTGGTGCTGCAGGGCCACCTGCACGGCAATCTTGGGAATGGCCGGGGTTCTTTCCAGGATGCGCCGGCCGTATTCCACGTGCTTCTGAATCAGATTGTATTCCTCGTTGGTCAGCTTTTCTTTCTTGTTGAGCAGCCCGGCAGGCAGCTGCATCTTGCCGACATCGTGCAGCAGACCGCCCATGCCTACCTTGCGCAGGGTCAGATCGTCCATCCCGTATTCCTTGCAAAAGGCGATGAGCAGTGCGCAGACTCCCACGGAGTGCTGGTAGGTATAGCGGTCCCAGTTTTTTATGCGGCTCAGCCCGATCAGGGCATCCGGCGTCTGCAGGATGGAATCGGTGATGGTTCCGACGGCCTGCTGCACCTTCTGGTCGTTGAGCGGGGCGCCGGACCGGACTTCGGACATGACGTCTTCGATGACCCGTTGGGTCTCGCCGAGAACCTTGCGGGCGGTCTGAATTTCCTTTTGCAGCGGAATGGGGTAATGAAAAGAATTTTCCACCGCCATCGGTATAGCGGTTTTCCCGCTCAGGGAGGCGGCCGCATGAAGGGTCTGCGATCCTGCGGTGGCCGTTTTAAGGAGAGGGTAAGCGGAAGAGGGTGCTGTCGCGCCAGCCGGGACGGCAGCAATGTCCAGGCCCCGGCCGGTATCGATTTCCACTTCCTTGATGCCGCTCTGGATCAGCTTTTGCAGTGTTTTCGGGTTGTCCAGCAAAAAGCGGTTGAACAGAAAAGAGTGCTGGTACCACTTCCGATGAAGGCTGTTGACAAACATTCCCAGCCGCAACTGGTCTGTCCGAATGGTTTTGATCATATTCGATTCTGGCGCCGGAGCCGCTATAGCAACTGAAACTCTAGATTTCCCGCGAAAACTCCGTTGTGATCTGTGCTACATCTCTCTCGATTTGCACCTGTCAATTGTATTAGATGCCTCGTAAAAAGTCGATGATTCGTCCGGTTGCACCAATCCGGTGTTCCCGGTGGAGCCTGCCAAATCCAATTGTGATCCCCGCCGTCTTTTGACAGCCTCATCCCGGACGGCCCGTTAAAAAGTCGAGAGTTCTAGCCTAAGCCCTGGCGCTTTTCTTTCCCGCTCTTCCTTTCATCCTGTGAGCCAGGGGTCTCACGACGACTTCCCGCCAAGGTATACCTTGACATGGGAATAAGCCCCTTTTAAAATCATGGAGCCAAAAAACCAACGTTCCATGCTGGATCGTGTTCGGTGTGTGCGGAGAGTCCGCGCGGGGCAAGGATACTCTCTGCGAAGCCGGCTCCGGGAGGAGTCAAATTCCGACAGGAGGAAGGTTCCGTGTTCATGATCAGGAATAAACAGTACTTCGGGTGGAAAGCAGCGGGCGCGGTCGTGCTGACCCTTTTTGCTCTGGGCTGGACCACTCCCGCCCAGGAAGAGCCTAAATATCACAACTATGCCGAAATGACCCGTCTGCTCCAGAATCTGGCCTCCGCCTATCCCCAGCTGGCGAAATTGGAGACCATCGGCAAAACGATCGAGAAGCGCGACCTCTGGGTTCTGCAGCTGGCCGGAGCGACCGGGGCACCGGTTTCGGAGAGGCCGGCACTGCTGATAGCTGCCAACCTGGAGGGCGATCACCTGATCGGCAGCGAAATCTCCTGCTCGCTGGCGGAATACATTCTGAAGAACTACGCCGGTAATCCAACCATCAAGCAGAAGCTGGACAGGTATGTTATTTACGTGATCCCCCGTGTCAATCCGGATGCAGCCGAGGCCTACTGGGCGCCCGCCCGGTCCTGGAGGCGAACCAATGCCCAGCCGGTGGATGAAGACAACGATGGCCGCATCGATGAAAACGGACCGGAGGACCTGAACAAGGACGGCGTGATCACGGTGATGCGGGTCAAGGAGCCAGGCGGACCGTACATGGTCGATCCGGAAGAACCCCGGCTGATGAAAAAAGCGGACCCCAAGAAAGGCGAGAAGGGGGAATATACCCTCTATCGGGAAGGAGTCGACCGGGATCAGGACGGTTTCATCGGCGAAGACCCGCCGGGCGGGGTGAACATCAACCGCAACTTTCTGCACGATTATCCCAGCTACAAGGCGGAGTCCGGCCGGCATATGGCCAGCGAGACGGAAACCCGGGCCCTGCTGGACTTCCTGCTGGCCCATCGCAATATCGCTGCGCTGCTGACTTTCGGGGAGAGTGACAACCTGGTAAGCGCACCGGCGGCCACGGGACGGCTGGGGACCCCGAAAAAGATTGACCTTTTGGAAATGAGCGACGCCTCCCTTGCCGAAGCCGGCAAAGTGGGAATTTTCACAGCGGCCACCGGGCGCTTTGGCCGGTTCGGCGGCGGAGAGATGTTTTTCAGCGAAGAGATGATGCGGGAATTTTCCCAGCGAAGCCAGGCCGCCACGGCCGCTTCCTCCGCGACGCGTTTCCAGAGGCCGGCCGTCAACCCGGCCACGGTCATGGCCGCGGGCGATGTCGAGTATTTTCGGGCGGTCGGCGCCCGTTATGCGGAGATGACGGGGATCCGCCAGACGCTGACGGCGGTGAAGCCCGAGGGGGCTCTGTTTCAATACGGATATTTTCAATACGGCATTCCTTCCTTTTCCACTCCCGGCTGGGGATTAGCCGAAGCGGCCCGCAGCGGCGGCCCGCCGGCCGGGCCCGGAGCGGCAACAGAGTCCGGCCCCGGAACGGGCGCGGTGCGCTCCGGAACATTTGCGGGGCGCCGGATGGGCGGGCCTCCCGGGGCGGCAGCCGCCGCCGGAGCGGAGGGGCAGGCGGCGGAATCGGCCGCCCAGGCAGTGGACCGCCAGTTGCTGCAATGGATGGACAAGGAGAAAATAGACGGCTTTGTCCCCTGGACCCGATTTCAGCACCCCGACCTGGGTGAGGTGGAAATCGGCGGTTTCAAGCCGTATGCCGTTGTGAATCCGCCGGCTGCCAGGATTGCGGATCTGGCCAAATCCCACGCGGATTTTGCCCTTTATCTCACCTCTTTGTTCCCGGCGGTGAAGATCGCCAAACTGGAGGCGGCCGCCCTTGGCGGAGGACTGTTCCGCATCAAGGCCGAGGTGGAAAACAGCGGCGTCTGGCCCACCTGCCTGGACCACGCCCAGACGGCCCGGGCGGTCAAGCCTACGCTGGTGCAGCTGCAGGTCGAGCCGGAAAGCATTCTTTCCGGCCATGAAAAATCAAACAGCGTTCCGGTACTGGCCGGTTCCGGCGGCCGTTCCCGCTTCGAATGGCTTCTCCAAGGCAAGGCCGGTCAGTCGATCGAGCTGAAGGTGGTCTCCCAAAAAGGCGGCACCGATAAACGTTCCGTATTGCTACCCTGAGGAGGCAGAATCATGAGTGCATTGAAAAAATATTCCTACCCCATCGCTTCGATCCGGACTGCCGCGTGCCTCCTGTTCCTCGGAACCGCCCTCTTTCCGATGGTGCGGCCCCTGCGGGCGCAACAATTTTCGGATCCGCCCATCAAAGTCAAAATCGACTTCAACCGCTGGCATGATGTGAACGAGCTCTATGCGGACATCCGGCGCCTGCAGCAGGCCTGGCCCAAATTCCTGAAGACGGAGGTCATCGGCAAGAGCTTCGGCGGCCGGGAAATCCTGATGGTCACCATCAACAATCCGGACACCGGCGCGGAAGGCAGCAAAGCGGCGATGTGCATCGAAGCCAATGTTCACGGCAACGAAATCCAGGGGGGAGAGATCTGCCTCTACACCATCTGGTACCTGATGGAAAACTACGGGCGCATCGAGCAGATAACCCGGCTGGTCAACGAGAGGGTCTTCTACATTTGTCCCACCATCAACCCGGACGGCCGGCAGTACTTCCTGGAAGGCGCCGCCGGCGACGCACGTTCCGGGCATGTGCCCCTGGATGACGACAACGACTACCAGGCGGACGAAGACCGGCCCGACGACATGAACGGCAACGGGGTCGTGGAGCAAATGCGCAAGAATGTTCCCGGGAAAGGAAACTTCCGCCCGAGCAGCCTGGATCCCAGGCTGATGGAGCCGGTTCCTGCCGGGGAGAAGGGGGACTACATTTTGCTGGGCCGCGAAGGGATCGATAACGACCACGACGGCCAGGTGGACGAGGATAGCCTGGGTGGCTACGATCCCAACCGGAATTATCCGACTGGCTGGCAGCCCAATTACGTCCAGCGCGGATCCATGGACTATCCGGCGCAACTGCCGGAGGCCAGGGCGTCCATCGATTTCCTGTTTGCCCATCCCAACATCGCCGGGTTTCAGTCCTACCACAACAGCGGCGGCATGATCCTGCGCGGTCCGGGAGCCGAGTCGGCCGGCGAATACCCCGCCGGCGACGTCCGGGTTTACGACGAGCTGGCCCGGAACGGCGAACGGATTCTACCCTTCTATCGCTACCTGGTGATCTGGAGCGGGCTATACACGGTCTATGGCGGATCCATCGACTTTACCAATGACTGCCTGGGGATCCTCTCCTTTTCCAACGAGCTCTGGAACGAAGAGCAGTATTTCACCAGCCCGGCGCTGAAGGAGCAGCAGAAGGATCCCAACAGCCCCATCCGCGGGCGCAAGGGGGATTTTTTCTTCAACGACCGTCTGGAGTTCGGATCCCAGTACCTGGATTGGAAGCCGTTCAGCCACCCTCAATTCGGAACGGTGGAGCTGGGCGGTACCTGGCGCAAGCTGCAGGGACGCATCCCGCCGCGGTTCATGAACGAGGAGCTTTGCCACCGCAACATGGCCTTCACCCTGTACCAGGCCGACGAGATGCCGATGATCCAGATGGGAGAAATCAGCATCGAAAAGCTGGGGGACCATGTGAGCCAGGTGCAGCTCGATATTTCCAATCCCAAGGTAGTGCCCACCATCCTGGCCAAAGCGGCGCAGAACAATGTGGTTCGCCCTGATCTGCTGACCGTGGAGGGCAAGGATGTGGAAGTCCTGGCGGCCGGCTGGATCGACAACCGGGAGCTTCAGAAGGTCAAGCCGGCGGTGGTGGCCCGCATCGACCAGAAAAATCTCAAGCGGATCCTGGTGCGCAGCGGCTTTTCGGGAAAGACTACCCGAACCGTTCAGTATTTCCTGAAAGGTTCGGGAGAGGTTTCGATTACCTACAGCAGCTTAAAGGGAGGGACCGCTATTAAAAATTTTCGTCTGCCATAGTGCTTTTTATCTGCAATAGAATCCAAACGAGTTTCATTTTATTATCCAATTTCAACGGAGGTTTTTATGATTTCCAATTTCAACCGGCGGAACTTTCTGTCCAGCACCGCCAAAACCGCTGCCGGAGCGGCCGTAGCCGGCCGGGCCCTTTCGGCTCAGCCGGCGGCCCGAAAAGTCCTCGGAGCCAATGACCGCGTCAACATTGCGGTCATCGGGATTCGCGGGCAGGGATCCGGCCACATCCAGGGCTTTTCGCAGATCCCCAACGTACGCATCAAAACGCTGTGCGACATCGACGAGAATATTTTCGCCGAGCGGGTGAAATTCCTGCAGGGCAAATACAACTACCAGCCGGTCACCGAGTGGGACATGCGCAAGGTGTTCGAGGACAAGGAAATCGATGCGGTGACCTTCGCTGTTCCCAACCACTGGCATGCCCTGGGCACGATCTGGGCCTGCCAGGCCGGGAAGAACGTCTACGTGGAAAAGCCCTCCTGCTGGAGCGTCTGGGAGGGACGCCAGATGGTTTACGCTGCCCGGAAGAACAAGGTGGTGGTGCAGGTCGGCTTCCAGAACCGCTCGCGGCGCACCACCCGGGCGGCCATACAGCTGCTGCACAGCGGCAAGCTGGGCAAGATCTACATGGGGCGCGGCCTGTGCTTCAAGCCCCGGGGGGACATCGGCAAATATCCGGACGGGCCCATGAACGAAGGCGAGAAGTTCACCCTGACCAAGGAAGGCGGCGCCATGCCCGCCTACACCAAGTCCTATCTGGACAAGGTGCATTACGACATGTGGATCGGCCCGGCGGGCCTCCGGCCTTTCAACCGCAACCGCTTCCATTACAACTGGCACTGGCAGTTCGAATACGGAAACGGGGACACCGGCAACCAGGGCCCGCACCAGTTCGATGTTGGCCGCTGGGGCCTCAACAAGGAGGAATACCCGGTGAAGGTCAGCTCCTACGGCAACCTCTACCTGTTCAAGGAGACTTCGGACCAGGACACCCCCAACGTCCAGACCACCCTGTTTGAGTATGCCGACGGCACGGTTTTCGAATTCTGCACCCGCGGCTGGTACACCAACAAGGAGGGTTCGGTGGCCATCGGCAATGTGTTCTACGGCAGCGAAGGCTGGCTGGAAATCGATGCCGACGGCAATTGGAAGACCTTCCTGGGCCGCAAAGGCGAGCCGGGACCGGACAGCAAGAGTATTCCGGAAGAGCAGGCGGATGCCCTCAGTACCATCGGATCCGGGATGGGCGGGCACTTCGGCAATTTCATCGCCGCGGTCCGCTCCGGCCAGCCGTCCGATCTGACCTGCGACATTGAGGTCGGACACAAATCCAGCGTGCTGCCCCTCCTGGGAAATATCGCCTACCGCACCGGCCGCGAGCTGAAGTTCGACGGCGCCACGGAAAAGTTCGTCAACGACAAGGAAGCTGACAAGCTTCTGGCCCGGGCCGAGTACCGCAAGCCCTACACGGTACCGGACCTGAGCAGGTAATCCATCCCTTTTCTGCGGGGGCGCGCCGGGCGCGCCCCCGCTCCGTCCCTCCTGTTGCCATCGCCATAGCGAAATGTCGGATAACGTACCGTTGTGCACTGCCTCGGCCCGGTGAAGTCCCGCGTAAACCTCACCGGACTGTTATTCCGAGGCAAAGTCCCGTAAGGGACGGCAAGATTGCAGACCGGCAATTCAATGCCGGGTTGGCTTGAAGGAATCGGCTGGTAAGGCTATTGGGGGAGGGACGCGCGGCGCGCGCCCCAAGGAATATCCGGGCCGGAAAAATCCTGCAGAAGAACCTTCCCGCGAACGGATGGGTTGCTCCCCTGGAGGCATCGGCTAATAAGGCTTTTATGGCGTAGGAGCGCCATCCGCACGTCTCTACAGATATCTTGTCGGAGATGTCGATTTCTCGGACAGGCCCCTAGGGCTGATACTTCCCGGACGATGCCATCCGCCCGGCTTCTTCCCAGAGGGCCAGAATCTGTCTCCGGCCGCGGTCGGGAGTACCGGCATAAGATTCCAGAACCTTCTGCAGGCCTTTACCCAGCCGGACGGCCGCTTCGGGGTAGGATCGATCGGCGGCGGTCTGCGAGGCTACCTCCGGCAGGGGCGGCAGCTTTTGCTCCGACTGCAGCTTATGCCGCAGCTGCATGGCCGCCAGCGTTGCCAGGATAATCCGGGCATGGCTGCCCTCATAGGATTCCGACGGGCCCCGCTTCTTCATCAGCCGCTCGAAATTTTCGACGCGCTGGAAAAACGAGACAGGCAGTCGGGACGATTCCGGAAGCGACGAGAAACGATCCCAGAGCGGGTCCTTCGGCGCCGGCAGCGGCGGGGCCGGGCTCTCCCGCTTTTCCTTTTCCGGCCTGGTTGCGGAGGCGTTCCCCAGGAGGATCTGCAGCCGGGTGCGATCGGGCAGCTGGCTGTAAGGCAGCGTCACCGATCGTGAGTCGAAGTGTCGCCAGGCCTTCCCGTTGAGCACTACGGCAGTCACCGGGCCCTGCCCGGTGGTCGACAGATAGAGGCTCTTGGAACCGAAGCGGATCGGAAAGCGCTGCTCCAGCCGGGTGATCCCCGGAGGGATGTGCGGCCGCAGCTCCAGGTGATCCGCGCGGTAAAAATACTCGAAAAGCCCGCGGATCATGGCTGCAGGGCTACCCCAGTTGTCGTACACGCAGTTGATCGGCTGCTTGGGCTGGTAAACCCGGTTTCCAAAATCCACCAGCGGATTGTCCATGCGGAACTGCCGGGCGTAGCCAAGCATTTTACGGAAGGAGCGCCGGGCATCTTCGAACGCTCCCAGGCGGTAGTAGGCCAGGATCATGCGCGCCTCGCAGGTCGTCCAATGTCCGCCGTTCACCCAGGTGCCGAAGGACCAGAGCCACTCCCGATCGCCGGTATACATATCGTCCAGCCCGGGGTAGTTGGTCAGAATCAGGTCGTTGGGCCGCAGGCCGCGGATGGAGGAAAGGACGCGGAAGATTTTCCCGGCCTGCTCGTCGTCGGCTACATGGAAGGCGATGGCGTCGTGGTTGCAGACCGCTTCCAAATAGCCGTGCCGCGGGGCGCCGAACACGCCGTGCCGGGTGCCGTCGGGATCCAGGCTCTTGATCAGGTAGCCCTCCTCGGTGGTCATGGCCCGGAGCCCCCGCCGGGCGGAATCGCGCAGCGCCCGATAGCGGTCGGCTTTCCGGCTCTCGCCGGCCATGGTTTCCAGCTCGATCATACGGTCCAGTGCCGCAATGTGGGTTACCGAAAGTCCGGTCAGGTAGGCTGGCCGGAAGGTGCCGTCCGGCTGCTTCCATCCGGCGAAGCTGGGAGCGAGGAGATTTCCGGCGGGGCCCACCAGAAAAAGGTTGTTCCGGGGGTCGCGCCGCGATTCGATAAACTCGACGCTCCGCTCCAGCAGAGGGAGATAATGGCGCAGAGCGCCCCGGTCCCGGCTGACCAGCAGCAGTTCGGACTGCAGAACCACACCCGCGGCGGTAAATTCCATTCCCCAGTCGTGGATGTCGATTCGGCCGTCGCCCTGCTTGTAATAGATCAGGCCCGGTGCGGCGGCATCGCAGAGGCAGCCGTCCGGTGCGACCCAGTTCTTTTCCCCTTTTCTTTTCCCGTCCCCCATCTGCGAAAACCACAGATCCTGGGAGTTCTGAAGAAAGGTGGTATAGGGCTCGGTCAGGAAGGGCAGGGCGGCGTAGGTCGGACCGTAGCTGTTCTGGATCCACCAGGCTCCCCAGGTGGGGCCTTCGACAAATCCGTTCCAGGCGGGAGAATAGAGCATGGAGACGTTCTGGAACTCCGGATCCGGGTAGAACATGCGACCGCAGATGTCCAGGAGCCGAAGGTACTCGGCATCTCCCTGCCCTCGAAAGTACCGCCCCTCGAATCGGTCAGCGGCGGTCGCGGGCGGCGGCGGAAGAAACCAGAGGAGGAGCAGGAGGGCGATCCATCGGGGGGTTCTTTTCGTTCGGTCCATGGTGGAAGTCCTTATTCGTCCGGCCGGATCGACCCGGGACGCAGCTGACCGGCGTTCCATTGCGCGCAACGGATACCCATGTCTGCTGCGGCGACCGCATCCCTCGTTTTCATCCAGCAGGAGGAAAAACCGGCGGCAAAAGCGTCTCCGCTGCCGATGGTGTTAACGGGCACAATGCCGGGCACGGGCAGGCGATGGAGTTTCTCCCCGAAGGCGGCCCGGACGGGCCGTTCCCCGTCGGTCAGGATGACCCCGGTTCCCGCACGGGACAGGGCCAGCATCCTCTCCTCTACGGCCTCCTGCGGCGGATCCGGATTTCCCGGGAAAAAAGTATGAATGAATTCCGTGAGGTTGGGCTTGATGAAATCCGGATGCTCGGCAAGGCAGAGCTGCAGGTCGGTCCCGCGGATGTCCAGGAGAACGGCTTTGCCCTGCGCTTTGGCCGAGGAGACCATCCACGGAAAAAGCCGCGGGGAGAAGCCCGGCGCCTGGGTTCCGGTCAGGAGGAGCATTCCGGCACCCGGCAGCAAAGCCGAGAACCGCTCCCGGACGTCCTGCCCGGTGGCCGGGCATACCGGTTCCGCTTCTTCGACAATTTCGGTCGAGGTGTGCGCTTCCTCGCTCAGCAGAGTGAAGCAGATCCGGATTTCCGTTCCGGAATCCACCCATTCCACTTCGAGCCCGTCCCGGGCCGCCAGCTGCAGAAAAAACGGGCGCCACGCACCTCCGGCCTGGGACAGCAGGACGGCACGTTCCCCAAGCTGGTGCAGAACCCGCGTGACGTTGACTCCTTTGCCGGAGGCATCCACGCGAAAACGGCGGGCCCGGTTCACCCCGTCCTCTTTCAAGGCGGCGAGAAGGTAGGTGCGCTGGACTACCGGATTGAGGCAGACGGTGAGAAATTTCATGTGCCGGAAGGGCTAAAATGAAAACCGGCGGAAGCATGTGGCGCATGCTTCCGCCGGCATCAGAGGTTATACCTTCGAAACGAAGGACATCAGCAGTCCGGATTTACGGCTTGGTGTTCCACCAGAGCCCGCCGGGTCCGAAGTAGTTGACCAGGTGCTTGGCCAGCTCGATTTCGTTCGCGGTTCCGAATTTGACGTCGTTCGGCGTGGGATTGGCCGGTATATCGGTCCAGACGATCGCCTTGCCGCGGTGGCAGCTGGCGGAGCAGGAGTTGATGTTACCGGAGGAGCCCCAGGTATTGCCGGTTCCGGCCGTCTTGGCCAGAGCGATGGTATCTTCCGGGCGGGCCGGCATAAAGGTGTGGGTGGCGCCCTCGATGGTCCCGTGACCGGACGTCGGTGCCATGTGACAGGTGGTGCAGCGGGAGAGTCCGAAGCTGCGCTCGGCCCCTTCCGGATGATGGGTGTGCGCTTCCGTCACTTCGCGGATGGCGGTGAGGTTTGTATCCCAGGCGTTAATCATACCCTTGTTCAGCTTGGCAAAAGGTCCGTAGCCCGCATGGCATCCGAGACAGAAGCTGTTGTTTTCCACCATGGTGTGCTTCACGGTTACGCCGCTGCGGGTAATGGTATCGCGCACCTGGGCCGGATTCGTGGTTTCGGCATGCGAGTTGTGGCAGTCGTTGCAGGCGATCCCGTGGGAACCGGTGTAGTGGGCGCTGCTCTTGTAGCTGTCAATGCGGGCGCCGACATAGTTCCAGCCATCGGGCCACTTGCCGCCGGTGAACACCTGGTAGGCATCCAGGGCCTGCGGAGGATTGGTCAGCACGTAAGGCTTGTTGTTCTTTTCATCATAGGTGAACCCCCAGGTTTTGTTCGGGGCGGAAGCGATCTGCACGTGGCACTGCAAACAGACATTGCTGCGCAGCCGGTTGTCGGTAATTTCGGCGGGATTCACGATCAGCGTGGCATCCTTGGGATTGCCGACGTGATTGGAGCCGGGGCCATGGCAGCTTTCGCAGCTGATGTTGGCCAGATCGGCATTGCCGTCACCGTCCAGATCCGGGTAGTTCGGGCTGGCGGTGGGCAGCATGATGGCCGGATAGGGGTTGACGACGTATTCACCGGCTTTGCTCAGGTAAGCTTTTTTAACTCCGGTGATGTGGCAGCCGGAGCACTGCTTCAGGTAGTTCTGTCCCTGCATGGTGGTATTGGTCAGGGCAGCGACAACGCCGCCGACTTTGACGTTGGGAGTGTTCCCGGTGTACCAGGCGGGGATATTGGTGGTCCAGCCGGTTCCACCCCAAACGGCCGGTCCGAAGTAGATGGAATCGCTCCACTTGCTGGTCGTATCGCTCACCGGAACGCGGACCATGTAGCGCTGTCCGTTGCCGACGCTCTGGCCGGCCAGGGTGGCTACGACCCACAGTTTGACTCCCGTGGGGCCCAGCTGAATGTAATACTTGTCGGCTGCGGCATCGTACGACAGAATCGGCGCATTGGGAATCAGCGCTTCAAAAGGAGAATTCCTGATATTGTTGAAATCCAGCCCCATCATGAAATCGTCTACGGATCCCTTCAGGCTGTTGGCCATAACTCCTTTCCCGGCTTTCAGAGTGTAGGTGGCCATGGGTTTGCGAATGAAATAGGAATGCTTGGTGTGCAGCCAATGGGTGGATTCCGGAGTTCGGCTGGTGTGGCACATCAGGCACACTTCGGCGCCGATGTAAAAAGCGTTGGCGGATTGGGCTTCCGGATAATTGGCAAGCAGGGTATTTGCAAATTCCTGCATCTGCTGGCCATCCACAGGGGCATGCGTGGAGATGAGCGATAACTCCTGGGCAGAGACCCCTGCTACGCACAGCACGGAGACCGCCAGCAAAGCGAGAAGAACAGACTTCATCTTCTTGAAATACATTAATACCTCCTCACGAAATGAAAGTAACGGATCTTTTCAGATGGATATTGTATTTTACATCAGGAATCAGGGTCAAGAGGGGAATAAAGATTAGTTGCGGTTCCTTTCCGGGCGTTTTTGCTTGACCTTTGCGCTTAATTTTCCTACTCTTTTCATTTTCAGGAGGTCCTCATGGAGATGGAAGAAATATCGGTTACCCCGGAGGAAATGCAGATCCGGAACCTGGGAACCTGCCGGATCGATTCCCCGGTAAAAAATCAAACCGGTATCCGGTTTATCCACGACGGCGAGCAGGTCCTGTACGACGACCTGGTTAGCCGGGAAGCGAACAAAGGCATCGCCATCATGGGCCAGGTGAGCCTGGAGCGGGCCGGCCCCCGGGAAAAGATCTATTTCGATCCGGCCAAGGTCCGCGTTGGGATCGTCACCTGCGGCGGGTTGTGCCCGGGGCTCAACGCCGTGATCCGGTCCACGGTGCTGGGTTTGTGGCACGTCTACGGCGTGCGCCATATTTATGGATTCAAGTACGGTTACGAGGGCTTTGTGGCCCGTTACGGGCATGACGTGGTGGATCTGAACCCCGACGTGGTGGACGGCTGGGAGGATCTCGGGGGTACCAAGCTGGGCTCCTCGCGAGGCCACCAGGACCCGGAAGAGATCGTCGATTGCCTCGAGCGGATGAGCATTTCCCAGCTGTTCGTGGTCGGCGGGGACGGCACCATTCGCGGGGCGATCAAGATAGTGGAAGAGGTGCAGCGGAGAGGTCTCCATACAACGGTGATCGGCATACCCAAAACGATCGACAACGATATCCTGTTCATCGACGAGAGCTTCGGCTTCCAGACCGCAGCCGGTGCCGCCGTGCAGGCCCTGGACTGTGCGCATGTCGAGTCGAAGGGGGCTTTCAACGGGGTCGGCCTGGTCAAGCTGATGGGGCGCTATTCCGGGTTTATCGCCTGCACGGCCGCCCTGGCCATGAGCGACGTGAATTTTGTCCTGATTCCGGAAGTGCCGTTCTGCCTGGAGGGTCCCGGCGGCTTCTTGCCCGCCCTGAAGCGGCGGCTGGAAAGGCGCAGGCATGCCGTCGTGGTGGTGGCCGAGGGAGCCGGCCAGACTCTCATGAATGCCTCGGGAGAAATCGACGCCTCCGGTAACGCGCAGCTGCAGGACATCGGGGTGCTGCTGCGGGACCGCATTGTGGACTACCTGAAAAAATCCGGAATCCGCTCCACGGTCAAGTACATCGACCCGTCCTACCTGATCCGGTCCGTTCCCCCCAATTCCCACGACAGCATCTATTGCCTGCAGCTGGGGCACGATGCCGTTCACGCCGCCATGGCCGGCAAGACGGCCATGATCGTCGGCCGGTGGCACGGCTTGAACGTGCACATTCCCATGAGCGTCACCGCCAAGGGGCGGAAGCAGGTGGATCCCGGAAGGCCTCTGTGGCGTTCGGTTCTGGAAACGACCGGCCAGGCCCAGTGGTTTTGCGACCAGGATTGAAATATCCGGACCGGCAGCCGGCCGGTTTCCCAAAAGGGAAAATTTGGGGTATAGTCACCCTTTTTCCCAATAACTTATTGCATCGATTCCAATAATTCCTATGGCAGGTATCAGCAACGCAATCGGACAGGCGGGCAAATCGATTATCGACGTGATCGTCCGCTTTCTTTCCGCCATCCGGGTGCACCCCAACCTTATTACCTTTGCCGGCTTTCTGATCAGCGTGGGGGCCGCCGGGGCCTTTGCCGTCGGCGCCTGGCGCACCGGGGCCGTCGTCGTCATCCTGGCCGGGCTGTTCGATATCCTGGATGGGGCGGTGGCCAGGACCTCCAAGACGGTGACCGGCTTTGGAGCCTTTTTCGATTCGGTCCTGGATCGCTACGGCGATATGGCCATCATGATCGGACTGATGATCTATTACATGTCGGTTTCCAACCGCTTTTACGTGATCCTGGCGGCGGTGGTGCTGATGGGTACGGTCATGGTCAGCTACACGCGGGCCCGGGCCGAATCCCTGGTGGTCAAGTGCAAGATCGGCTTTCTGGAGCGGCCGGAGCGCCTGGTCCTGATGGTCATCGGCGGACTGTTTCACCGCATGGAGGCGGTTTTGTGGGTCATGGCCGTGCTCTCGCATCTCACGGTCATCGGCCGAATCTATTTCACCTGGCAGGAGCTGAAGTTCGAGTCGATCCGGAACCGGCCGAAGCTTTAAGCCGTTCTTTTTTTAGCGCAGCGATTCGATCGGAGCGGCATCCATATCGCCGAACTCCTGGTTTTCCCCGCCCATGGCCCATACGAAGGTATAGTGGCTGGTGCCGACTCCGGCGTGAATGGACCAGCTGGGGGACAGAACCGCCTGCCCGTCCCGGACTACCAGGTGCCGGGTTTCCTGCGGGTCGCCCATGCAATGGATGACGGCCGCACCGGGGGCCAGGTCGAAGTACATATAAACCTCGCTCCGGCGCGGGTGGGTGTGGGGCGGCATGGTATTCCAGACGCTTCCCGGGGCCAGCTCGGTAAAGCCCATCACCAGCTGGCAGCTGGGAATTCCCGCAGGGTGGATGTACTTGTAAATGGTTCGCTCGTTGGCTCCCGCGGAGCTGCCGAGGTGAGCCGGTTCCGCATCGGACTTCCTCGCCTGCCGCGTCGGCAGGGCCAGGTGGGCCGGGTAGCTGACCAGGTAAAACCGGGCCGGCTTCCGGGAGTCGCTGCTACAGAAGGAAATCTCGGGATTTCCGCGTCCGACGTAAAGGGCATCCCGGTTGGCCATAAGGAATTCTTCTTTCCCCACTCGGACTGAACCTTCCGCACCGAGGTTGAGGATGCCGATTTCCCGGCGCTCGGTGAAGTAGTTTGCGGCCAACTCCCGGCTGGTTGGCAGCCCGACGGGCGATTGGCCCGGGGAGATGCCGCCGACGATGGCCCGGTCGATGTGCGAGTAGACCAGGCGGAAGGCATCCTGGGGGAAGAGGTCTTCGATTAAAAAGGCCTCGCGGAGTTCCGCGGTGTTCATGCGGGAAAAGCGAACCATGTCGGGAGAGTGACGAACGTCCATATTATTATATGCTCCTCAATGGGAATATGAGATAACAGTTGCCGTTGCGGTTTAGCGGGCCAGCCAGCCGCCGTCGACGGCAAGAATGTGCCCGTGTACGTAATCCGAAGCCGCCGAGGCCAGGAAAACGACCGTGCCTTTGAGGTCCGAATTTTCACCCCAGCGCTCCGCGGGAATCCGGGCCAGAATCGATGCTGCCCGGCCGGCATCGGCACGCAGGGCGGCGGTATTGTCGGTGGCCATGTAGCCCGGCGCGATCGCGTTCACGTTGATCCGGTGTCTGGCCCATTCGTTGGCCAGAGCGCGGGTGATGCCCGCCACGCCGCTCTTGCTGGCGGTGTAGGCCGGTACGGTGATCCCTCCCTGGTAGGAGAGCATCGAGGCTACCTGGATGATTTTCCCGCCAGTTCCCTGGTTCAGAAAAACTTTGGCAACCGCCTGGGATAGGAAAAAGACGGTTTTCAGGTTCAGGGCCAATATGGCATCCCAGTCCTCTTCGGTAAAATCGATGGCCGGCCGCCTGCGGATCATGCCGGCATTGTTCACCAGGATATCGATTCTTCCGAATTCCTTCAGGGTCCGCTCCACGACGGCAGCGATGGCGCCGCTGCGGGTCAGATCCTCCTGAAGCCCCAGAAAACGTCGTCCGGCTCCCGCCAGAAGGGTCTGCACTTCCTCAAACGATCCCACGTCAACGCCGGCAATATCCGCGCCCGCTTCCGCCAGGGCTTCCGCCATGCCATAGCCCAGCCCGTTCGGGCGCGAGCAGCCGGTGACCAGGGCAACCTTACCTTTCAACTGAAACTGTTCCAGGATACTCATGCCGCGACCTCTTTTCTATATGTTCGATCGGCAAATAGTAAATTGGGTTGCCACCACAAGTCAAGCTCCAGGCGGCAGACCGGCAACCGTGCCGCATCGGGGTAGCCTTGGATCGGGAAATGGAAGCTTTTGACCCGGCCGGCCATTTCCGGATCGTCTGAAAGAAGGCCCGTCTTACTATCCGGATGGCTTCGCAAAAAATCCCCGTTTCCTGACGACAGGCTCTTCCGCTTTTCTTACCGTTCTTCCTTTCTTCCCGTATGCCTTTTCTTTACACAGGAAGACGGGAAGATCAGGAAGGAAGAAGGAAGCCATCTCATCCTGAGGAAGGTGTAAAAAGTAGTATTGTTTTGTTATGCCGTTCCTTACGGGACTTGCGTGTATGCCGCACGGGGCGAAATAACGGATATCGTGGCGTTGTGCTCCGCCTTGGCCTTGGGAAGCCCCGCGTAAACCGGCAAAGGACTGTTATTTCGAGGTGAAAGTCCCATATGGGACGGCGGATTTTGGCCCGGCACGAAAGTGCCGGGTTGGGGCAGGATCAACCCAAGTCCCATCGGGACAGCAGAGCCGGGCAAAAAAACGATCATTTACGAATCTATCCATCACCCCGAAAGGGTTGATACCACCAGACAGCCCTGACCGGAGCAGCGTCAGGCAAAGGAGGGGGAAAGCGGGAGTCCCTGCAGATTACCAGTTCACATCGTTGTGGGTCGGCTCGGGGGAAACGCCTTCCAGGGCGCAGTGCAGCTGCAGCAATCCCCAGAGCAGGTCGTCCGCGCCGGTAATGGCTTCGTAGTGCTCCGCCGATCCGTCGGCCCGGAACAGGCCGTTGCGCTGGAAAAGCCCGATGGCCATGTCCGCCGTCTGGCGGGCAAATTCCAGGTAGGCGCCCGAGCGTTCCGGCACTTCCTTCCGCAGGCTGACCAGAAGGGAAATCACCTGGCCGCAGGCCTTCGGCCATAGGTCATCCTTTTTATCGGGTAGACCATCCCGCACCAGAGCGTCCGCGATCCGCCGGGCACGGGCCAGGAAGCGGGCATCGCCGGTCTGCCGGAAGCGGGTGTAGTCGAGGAGCGCTTTTCCGGACAGGCCGGATCCCCCGTAACTCATTTCCCAAAGCGGGGAAAGAGATGTGCTGATGGTCCGGACTCCGCCGCTGACCACCAGGACGCGGCTTCCTTTGGCCAGGCCGGCGTATTTCCGGGCCAGCTCCTTTTCCTCTTCCGTTTTCGGGGAGGGAAAAGCGACGGCCCGGGGCCGCGACGGAATATCCGATTCTTCCGGCGCCCTGGCCGCCAGGTCGCGTTCGTCCAGCGTGCGGACCAGCTGCCGCCAGGCTTCGGTTTTTTCCGGCACCAGGGCGGAGGAATCCCAGAGCAGCAGCCGCAGGGTCGGATCGGCGGGATCGGACGGCGGGGGGCACGGAGAAGGCACCAGCAGGCTGTAGGGCCTGGGCCGCAGCCCGGTGCGGCTTTCGACCAGGACTTCGATCCGCTCGATGAACCTGGGGTCGCGGCTTTCGAGAAAGGCGTTGGCGAACGTCCAGATGTAAAATCCGCTGTGGCGGGGGAAAGCGGAGCCGGAGGCTGCCCCCAGGGACGGATGATGGACCTTCAGGCCGGCATGCCGGTTGTAGTCTCCGCGGCGGCGGTCGGCGACCTGGGACATCCAGATTCCTTCGGCGATCCGCAGCGCGCGATAGGGATTGATCTGGTAAAGATTTTCCCAGAAGGGAAAACGTCGGAAGACTTCGTGCACGTCGGCGTGAATCTTTTCCTGCAGAAAATCCCAGCTGGCGTGCTCGCCGCAGGCCATCAGGCCGGTTTCCGCGCTCTGGCAGTTTTCCAGCCAGAAGCGCAGCACCTCGTCGGCACGCCGGGCATACCTTGGTTCGCCCGTCAGCCGGGTCAGCTCGAACATGGTGCGGAGCAGCAGAATGTCATGCTCCAGGTTATTGCCGAAGGGGACGCGGTCGCCGGGCCGGATACCGACCGGAGGATCGGGGAGCCCGCAGCCGATCGACTGGACCTGCCGGTTTGGCGACCGGTAGAATTCCGGAGGCACTTCCGTTACCGGCAGGGACAAAGTCCTGAGGTTCAGCATGCCGGCAAAAAGAGGCGAAGGGCGTGGACCGTAGCGATCGGTCCCGCGCTCCATCATGGTCTCCACGAATCGTATCACCGCCGGCAGGTAGGAACGGCCGTCCGGAGCGGACGGTGCGCCGCTCCCCAGGGCGGCCCCCGCGCCGAGCGCCAGAATCAGCATCGTGTTTTTCATTTTTCCCATAACCTTTTCTCCCTGTGTCGCAAGCTGCCTGCGGACGGAATCGGTCGATAATGTCGCGGAACCGGCATGACGTGATCCATCGTCGCGCAGCCCATGCAGAAGACCGTCGCCGGAGAAGGCAGAGCAAGGTCCGATCGGATCCCCGCCGGACGCACCCCAAACGGACCGTTTGGGCCGCGAGGATTCATTGCCTGACGCTTACGGCACCTTCAGGGTCTTCAGCCAGGCGACACTCTGCTCCGTGAGCTCCCAGTTCTGTTCGACATAATAGCTCTTCACCCCGCATTTTTTCGCCGCCTGGAACGTCTTTACCCAGTCGATCGTGCCCCGTCCGACCGCCACCTGGGGTCTCCGGCCGCCCCGTTTTCCGGCCGTTCCGCTGCCGGCCGCCGGTTCCGGAACCGGCGCGTTCATGTCGACATCCTGCAGGTGCAGCGAGTTGATGCGGCCGGGGTATTTCTGAAGGTACTCGGCGCCGACCAGCCCGGCTGTGATGGTCGACATCTGGAATTGAAACTGGACCAGCTTCGGATCCAGCAGGTCGAACAGCCGGTCATAGGTGCGCTGCCCTTCGACCATGGAAAGCTCGAAGCCCTCGTTGTGCAGGCCCTGCTGCATGCCAGCCCTGGCGGCCGCCGCGGCGATCCGGTTGTATTCCTCCGCCGCCCGCTGAACCTGCTCCAGGGTGGGACTGCTGCCCCCGTTCCCATCCCCCAGCGTGGCGGTAACCATCTGGGTAATACCCACTTCGTGGGCCCACTCGATGCTCTTGCCCTGGCTCTTGCGCAGCTCGGCCATGGAAAAGTGGCTGCTTTCGGCTTTCAGGCCCTGATCGGCCAGGATTTTACGGACTTCCCGGCCGTTGGCCAAGGAGGCGAATTCGGCGCCGTAGCCGATCGGCGAGCAGAGCTCCAGCCGGGTCACCCCGATGGCCGCCATCTTCTTCACCAGTCCGGGAAAGTCCTGCAGCATGGCGCGCATCGGGTAGACCTGGCTGCCGATCGGCAGCCCGAGCGGATTGGCCCGCAGGGCGGCCGATTCGGCCAGCCACAGTCCGGCCAGCCCGGAGCCGAGGGCGGTTTTGGAATAGAATTCCCTTCTCGACAGGGTGCTCATTTTATTTTCTCCTTGAAATTAAAGGTTCCCGCCCGGGAGAACATCCCTGGAGAGCAAAGGGTTGCCCTCCGGAAGATGCGTGATTTTAGCGTTGTCCGCGTCCCGGAGCAGTCGCCGGCCGCCCAGCCGCAGAGAAACCGCCGCCTGGTTGAAGGCGTCGCAGATGGGTCGGGCCAGCGTAAAATCACCGTAGCTGGCCGGAAATTTGCGGCGATTCATTTTCGTTTTCATGGCTGGCTCCTTTCATCTGAGCAACAGGGGGGACTATATCCCCGGCTCATCGGCAGGTCAAGCAGGAGCGCCGGAAACGGACGGGGGAGCCGGGTGAATGGAGCGACAGGCATCGGGAAAAGCCCCACAACCTTTCCTGCCTTCCCCCGCGTGGAAAGGAGGATTTTGGGTGGAGCATATCAGACAACGGAAAGAATCTGTCCGCCCATAAAAAATCCGAAAACATCGCCGAGGTGCAGGTATGATTATTCCCGGCCCGATTTTATGGGTAAGGAGGAAAGCAGCATGCGCTATTTACCCGGATCCGCCTCCCTGCGGACACTTTTCCCGGGATGTGCCGACAGCCGGGGTATCCGCTCGGCAGGCCAGGGACCGACTTCCGACGGATCGGAACGAAACGCCAAGGTCGTTCCACAGGAAAATCCTTTGAGGCATTGGCCCATTCATCGGAACCGGCACAGGAGGGAGATGTTCCTGGTTACGGTCCTGACGCTCGCTTCCCTGGCGGCGGCGGAAGAGCCTGCCTCCTACCCGGACGGACGGCCAACGGCCAGGTACCGGATGAATGCAGAGGATCAGGGGGTGGTCCTCCGTCATGGCGAAGGGCCGGCGGCCTGCGACCAGCTGGGTGCCCGCGAGGCAATTGTCTTTACGGCCGGCGATACCTATTATTTACACTACGATGGCTCCGGCCCCGAAGGCTGGCTGGCCTGCCTGGCGGTCAGCAAGGACCTGATCCATTGGACCAGGCGCGGCAGAATCCTGAGCCTTGGCGGACCCGGTGAGGACGACTCGGCCACGGCGGCTTCCCCCTGGGTATACATGGAAAAGGACGTATGGCACATGTTCTATATCGCCTCGCCGAATGCGACTCCCCCGCCGGACCGGATTCCCTCCTTTCCCTACCTGACCCGCAAGGCCCGGAGCTCCTCGCCGGAAGGGCCCTGGGTTAAGCAGAAGGATGTGATCCCTTTTCAAACGGTCCCCGGGACCTACTACGCCTTGACGGCCAGCGCCGGACCGGTTCTCAGGCAGGGCGGTGAGTACTGGATGTTCTTCAGCGCCTCGGCCGGCCGGCCGGTTAAGCGGACGCTGGCGCTGGCCAGGACCAAGGACCTGGACGGCCCCTGGCGGGTGGATTCCGCTCCGATCCTCCCGCCGGAGGAGCAGGTGGAGAATGCTTCGCTGTACTTCGAAGATTCCATTCATACCTGGTTCCTCTTCACCAACCACATCGGACTGGACCGGCGGGGAGAATATACCGATGCGGTCTGGGTTTACTGGTCCAGAGAGCCTGGCCGATGGGATGCCCGGAACAAGGCCGTGGTCCTGGATAAAAAGAATTGTGGCTGGAGCCGGGACTGCATCGGCATGCCGTCGGTGGTGCGCGTCGGCAACCGCCTGGCGGTGCTGTATGACGGCCCGGGGGGGAATAGCGTCAGTCATATGCATCGCGACATTGGCTTGGCATGGCTCAAACTGCCTTTGCGCATTCCGACCGATTGAGGCGGGTTGCTTTGCGGATGGGCTTTCCGTCTGGGTGACACGGATGATGAAACATATCACGACCTTTTTTTGCGCTTTTCTGTGGGTGCTGTCGGTTGCGGCCGATGCGGGAATACAACAGGAATCCGCCATCCCGGATGGTGCCGAGAGTGCCGTTTCCCGATGGGTGGACGACCATTTCGCCCGGAATGCCGACCCTCCGTTTTCCTTTGAATTCGCCGGGAAAAATTCGCGCACCTTCCTGCCGGGCTGGGAGTACAGCCATGGGATACAGAAGTCGGCTGATCCGAAGATCGAAGAGCGGGTTTATACCTATCGCGACCAGCAAAGCGGTTTGACGGTGCAATGTTCTGTTTCCCTTTTCCGGGATTTTCCCGCCGTCGAGTGGGTTCTGCGATTTACCAATACCTCCGGCGCTCCTTCGCCGATGATCGGTCGGGCCAAAGCGATCGATGTTTCCTTTGCTTCCCGCGAGGCGGGGGACTTCATCCTGCACCATGCTTACGGCAGCAATGCGCAGCGGACCGATTTTCAGCCGCGAAGGGATGCCCTCCAGGTCGGGAAACCCATCTACCTGACCCCGTCGGGAGGACGTTCCTCCGATACCACTGCCTTACCCTTTTTCAACATGGAGACTCCGGGCGGTCGCGGCATCATGGTCGCGGTGGGCTGGTCCGGGAAGTGGTATGCGGAGATTCAGAAAACCGGCGAACAGTCGCTGGCTCTTTCCGCCGGTATGGAACGAATGCAGACGCTGCTGCTGCCGGGGGAAGAAATCCGTACCCCGCGAATCTGCCTGCTCTTCTGGCAGGGGGAAGACCGGATGACCGGGCACAACCGGTTCCGGCAGTTCGTGCTGGCGCATCATACCCGCAAACAAAACGGAAGCCCGGTGGAATTGCCTTTTTCCGCTTTTCTGGCGCGCGAAGGCCCTCCTCCCTGCAATGAACACACCTGTTCCACCGAATCCATGGCGATGGCGATGATCGAGCGTCATAAGCAGTTCAATCTGGTGCCCGAGGTGTTTTGGCTGGATGCCGGCTGGTATCCCTGCGGCGGAAAATGGCCGCAAGTCGGCAACTGGACCCCCAATCGCGAGAATTTTCCGAACGGCTTGAGGCCGGTGACCGATGCGGCCCGTCGGGTGGGGGCGAAATTTCTTTTATGGTTTGAGCCGGAACGGGTGACGGCAGGTACCCTGTTTGCCGAAAAAAATCCGGACTGGCTGCTGAAAGTGCCGGGCAGCGGCAATGCGCTCTTTGACCTGGGAAACCGGGAGGCCCGAATCTGGCTCACCGAAACCATTTCCGATTTTCTCGCCCGGGAAGGCATCGATTATTATCGCCAGGATTTCAACTTCGATCCCATGCCCTATTGGATCGCCAACGACCGGCCCGACCGTATCGGAATTTCTGAAATCCGGCATATCGAGGGATTATATGCTTTCTGGGACGGTCTGCTGGAGCGCTTCCCGGGCCTGGTGATCGACAATTGCGCGAGCGGCGGACGGCGGATCGACCTGGAAACGATCTCGAGAAGCTCCCCCTTCTGGCGGACGGATTACCAGTACGGTGAGCCGAACGGTTCGCAGGGTCACACCTACGGGCTGAATTTCTATCTCCCGCTGCATGGCACCGGCAATTTCACGCTGTCCTCCTACCATTTTCGTTCCCAAATGAGCGCCTCGATGGTCGTAAACTGGGATTTGAACGGCAAGGAACATACGCAATCCGAGCTGGCGCACTTCATAGGCGAGTTCAAGCGTCTGCGCCCCTATTGCTATGGCGATTACTACCCGCTGACCGGAACCGAGAATATGACCCGGGATCATGTCTGGCTGGCCTATCAGTTGAACCGGCCGAAGGAAAAGGATGGGGTGGTGTTTGCCTTCCGACGGCAGGATTGCCAAATCGAAACGATCACCATCCGGCTGCGCGGCCTGGACGATACCGCCCGCTATGAGCTCCTTTACCAGGACTACGCCATCCGGAAAACCGCAACCGGTTCCGAACTGATGAAGGGATTGGAAATAACCATTCCTTCCACTCCCGGCTCCCTGTTGCTCCGTTACCAGGTATCTCCGTGAGACCGGCCGGAACATTGCGCTTCGGATCGCACAGTGGGGTTTGCTGCGGCGGCAGAGCAACAGGTGCCGATGCAGGAGAACTTCGAACACTCCTTGCGGTACCGATCCCTGCGGAAAAAGATCGAAGCGAGCCGGGTCGTAGCCGACATGGAGGATCCGGCCGGCCGGACCATAAAGGGCACGGGCACGGTCGGATTCACCCAGGAACGTGCGATGGACGGAACAACTTCGCTCCGTTACACGACGCCGACGCCGGACTGGGACTTCATTCGTGGCGACGCGGCCAGGAACGGACGCTACGGCGGCAGTTCGTGCAAAGGCTCCTCCGCGGTTCTCACCATTGCATTTTTTATCGGGCCTATTAGCTTCCTCCCGGCGTTGCCATCAGCCTGCGCACGGCATCTTCCGATCTTATTGCGGAACCGGCTTGACAGGGAACGGGATTGCTTTTTAGAATGCGGCATCAGGTTGGTACACGCAGGATAAGGCAAAATATCGTGGGGGATGGATTCGGGGCAGCAGCTATGGTCTGGATGGAATCGGCGGCAGCCGTTTTCGGGTTCCTCTGCGTCTGGCTTACGGTCCGCCAGAGCCTCTGGTGCTGGCCCTGCGGGCTGGTCCAGGTGACCATTTACCTCTTCGTTTTTTACCGGGCCCGGCTTTATTCCGACGTGATTCTCCACGCCGTCTATGTCGTTCTCCAGGTCTACGGCTGGATTCACTGGCGGTCGGGACGGGGAAAGAGTCGCGAGCTGCCGGTGAGCTCCCAGGCACATTGGCTGTCGGCCGCCTGGGCCGCCGCCGCCCTGCTGGGTACCCTGCTGTGGGGATACCTCATGGCCACCCGCACGGACGCCGCCCTGCCTTATTGGGATGCATTCATCATCGCCGCCAGCCTGATTGCCCAGTGGCTGATGGCCCGGAAAGTCCTGGAGTCCTGGTTTTTCTGGATGGCGGTAGACGTCGTGGCAATCGGCGTTTACAGCGTGAAAGAGCTTTACCTGACCACCGTTCTGTACGCCCTCTTCCTGGCGCTGTGCGTGTCCGGATTCCGGGCCTGGCGCCGATCGCGGATCGCTTCCCCGGCGCCGGCGGAAAGCCTATGAAGACCGGATTGACCCTGGGCAAATTCGCCCCCCTGCACCGCGGGCACCAGTTTCTGCTGGAGTCCGCTCTTTCCGAGGTGGATCAGCTGACGGTGCTGATCTACGACGCGCCGGAGTTCACCCGCTGCCCGCTGCCGGTCCGCGCCGGATGGATCCGGAGGTTCTATCCCCAGGTGGAGGTCATCGAAGCCTGGGACGGGCCCATGGAGGTGGGGGACACTCCGGCCATCCGCCGGATGCACGAGGATTTCCTGCACCGGATCCTGCAGGGCCGCCGCATCACTCATTTCTTTTGCAGCGAATTTTATGGTGAGCATGTCAGCCGGGCGCTGGGCGCCCGGGATTGCCGCGTCGACGCGGCCCGGGCCCGGTTCCCGGTGTCGGCCACCGATCTCCGGCGGGATCTGTACGCCTTCCGGCGGTTTCTTTCGCCGCTGGTCTACTGGGACCTGATCGGGAAAGTCGTATTCCTCGGCGCTCCGGCCACCGGCAAAACCACGCTGGCCGAGAGCCTGGCGAAGAAATATCGGACCGTATGGATGCCGGAATACGGGCGGGAATACTGGGAGCGCCACCAGCAGGAGCGGCGGCTTTCCCTCGGGCAGCTCCTCGAAATCGCGGAAACGCACCGCGCCCGGGAGGCGGCGCGGGCGGCCGAGGCCAACCGCTTTCTGTTCGTGGACACCGATGCCACCACCACCTGCATGTTTTCCCGCTATTACCACGGGGCGGCCCACCCGCGGCTGGAGGAGCTGGCCTCGCAGGTCCGGGACCGCTACAACCTGTTTTTTCTGTGCGAGGATGACATCCCCTACGACAACACCTGGGACCGATCCGGGGAGGCGCAGCGGGCCGTGTTTCAGAAGCAGATCCGGGCGGACCTCCTGGCCCGTCGCATCCCGTTTTTCTCCCTGCGCGGAGACCTTGCGGCGCGCATGGACCGCGTCTCCGCGATTCTCGAGGGGTTTGATCCCTGGGCTTCCCTGGCCGACCACCTGAGGCCGTGAGGCCCGGCCGGCTGCAGCGGGTGCCTGTTTTCCTTCTCCCGATGTCCGGTCCGGCGTTCAACTCCTTGGCGGAGGGGGAGGAGCATTACGGCGCGGAGCCGCCTCGTTGATCACCGGCGGAATGAAGTCATGGTCGATGATCTGCTTTTCCAGCAGGGCGACCATCAGGTTCTGCTGCACCTCGCGAAGGTCCGCCCGCCCGGCCAGGTTCTCCAGTTCCCCGGGATCCTTCTCCAGGTCGTAAAGTTCCAGCACCGGCCGCGGCCGGGTGAAATAGGCGCGCTCATGCGCCGGCAGCAGGGTGCCGGCCTGGTGTGCGGCGAGAATTTCCTGCCAGCCGGGATCCTGACCGCTGTCCACGGGCCAGTACTCCATCCACGGCGTCACATTGTAGATCAGCTTGTAGCGCCGGGAGCGAACGCAGCGGGACAGGTCCCAGGTGCTGGCCTTGGTATCCGGTCCGATAGCGCCGTTTCCGTGAAACAGCCGCGCTCCGAAAATGTGCTCGCGCGGCGCATACGGTCTCCCCGTCAGGAGCGGCAGAAAGCTGCGGCCGGTCACGCCGTCCGGCGGCGGGGCACCGCCGGCATCCATGAACGTGGCGGCGATATCTTCCCCGGAAATCAGCGCGTCCGTCTTCCCGGGCTTGATGCGTCCCGGCCAGCGGGCGATGAGCGGAACGTGCAGGCCGGGGTCGTAGAGCGATCCTTTCCCATGCGGGAACGCCATGCCGTTATCCCCCATGAATACCACCAGGGTATTCTCTGCCATGCCATGCTTGCCCAGGATCGCCATGGCCTCGGCGAAGGAGCGGTCCGCCCGCTCCACCTCACCGCAATAGCGAGCCAGGTCGGAGCGCACGCCGGGGAGATCGGGGAGATGGGGCGGCAGCTTGATTTTCGCCGCCTCCACCTTGCCGGCGCCGGCATCCCAGACGTGATGCGGATCGCTGTAATTGATCCAGAAGAACCAGGGGCGTCCCTGCGGCGCCTGGCTGAGGAATGCCTCCAACCTTTCCGGCGTCGCCGGCTGCCCGGAGATATCCAGGTAGTCGATCCGCTTCTTCCAGGTGCGCATGCTGTGCCGGTCGTAAACCTGCGCCGTTTCCGGCGACGGATTGACGACTCCGTCCAGGTGGAAATACCGCCCGCACACGCCGGTATGGTAGCCGCGCCCGCGCAGCACTTCCGGCACGGTCCGGATGTCGGCGGGCAGCGGCGAGCTGAACCGGCCCATGCGCGCCGCAACGGGCGATCGGCCGGTCATCATCGCGGTGCGCGAGGGAACGCACTGCGGGGCGGCCTGGAAAGCCCGCTCGAACAGCAGTCCCTCGGCGGCAAAGCGGTCCAGTGCCGGAGTCGACATCCAGTTCGCCCCGTAGGCGCCCAGGTACGGATAGCTGTGGTCGTCGGATAGTACGAAGAGAATGTTTGGTGGCGCGGAGGCCAGGGATTGTGCTGCCAGCGGTGCGGAGGTGAGGGTTCGAAGGGCATCTCTGCGGGTCGTCTTCATGCCGGTCTCCTTATCGTATCAAGTGCCAACAGGAAAAATGGGGGCGGGGAGCGCAGATCGTTCGGTTCCGCCCCGGCTACCCTGCAAGTCTAGAGCAGTTTTCGCCCGGAATCAAGGAAAGGCCGGATTCCCAGGCAGGACCTTCGGGCGCCGGAATCGGGGCCGGGCGGTCCTGCCGGGAAACCTCCGGGAGCGGAAGAAGCTGCTCCTCCCGCATCCCGGTAAAAGGACGGAGGATGGCCCGGGCCGGCCCGTGGAGCCTCTCCTGGACTCAAAGGACCGGCCGGACCACGGCTTCCTACCAAAGCATTTTGAGTCCGAACTGGATCTGCCGCGGAGCATTGGCTTGTGCCGATACCCGCCCGAAGGAGCTGGAGGTTACGCTGGTATTGGGGCCGCTGAACTGGACCCGGTTGAAGGCGTTCAGGGCTTCCACCCGGAACTGAACTTTCAGCCGCTCGGTAGTCTTGAACTCCTTGAACAGGGAGAGGTCGAAGTTGTTGACGCCATGGGCGCGAAGGTCCTGGATTCGGGCGCTGGAGTTGCCGAAGGTGAAGGGCGCCGGCTGGGAGAACACAGAGGTGTCGAACCACCGGGCGAGGCGATCCTGAGCCCGCCCTTCCAGCTTGCCGCTCTTGCCGCTGTTGTTGGCCGTGGTTCGGGGATTGTTGATGCCCGCGGTATTGCTGGCCGTAATCGCCAGCGCCAAGCCGGTCTGAAGAGTCGTGATGCCGTTGATCTGCCAGCCGCCGATCAGTGCATTCACCAGGCCGGAGGCACGATTCCCCCAATATCGGCCCTGACCGAAAGGTAACTCATAGATGTAGCTGAAAACGAAAGAATGGGGAATATCGATTTGGGCCACGGCCCGGCTGGCCATTTTGTCATACTCATTTTGTACGGTGTCCTCTCCAAAGTCGATGGTTTTGGACCAGGTGTAGGAGCCTTCCAGCTGCAGGCCGCGGGCCATACGCTTCTTGACACCCACCAGCAGGCCGTTGTACCAGGAGCGTCCGCCGGTGTCGCGGGCGCCCACCAGTTCGCCGAACTGCGGAAAGGGCCGCAGCAATTGCGCCTGCTTGACCTCCGGACCGGCCAGGATGCCCCCTGCGCTGGGATGGCCGTAAAACGGGTTCTGTACCAGCTTGTTCAGCTGAGCGCCCAGGGACATGTACTTGGGATCGAGCTGGTTCGGGTAACGCTCCAGAGCCAGTTCGTAGCCGCGGGTGCCCACATATCCCAGCTCCAGCATCAGCTGGCCGAGGAGTTCCTGCTGCAGCATGACGTTGAACTGCCGGGCCCACTGCACCTTATCGTCTTTGTATTTGGGCCGGAAGTCGAATCCCACTGCGGACAGAAGACCTTCGGAGCTCCCTTTGCCGTACGACAGGCCGTTCGGGTAGGGGTTGCTCAGCAGGTTGGTGGGCGTTATGCCGTCCAGCGTGGAGATCCAGGGCGTCTCCCCGCGAAAGCCGTAGGGCGTGTCCGTGCCGGAAGCCGCCTTGAACGACGCCGAAAAAATGGTCGCATAGCCGGCCCGAAGAACGGTATGCGGCGTCACCTGGTAGGCGAAGCCGAGGCGGGGGGAAAAGTTGTGCCAGTCCCAGTTGTACTGGTGGCGGCTGCTGCCGTTCACGCCCTGGTAAACCAGTCCGCCGCGCATGGCAGGAAAGCCCGGGATCACCCCGGCCAGCGGGCTGCGGACCTCCATGTCGAAATAGTTGAGGCGGTTGTACCGCTCGGTGCGAGGCGTATCCATTTCCCAGCGCAAGCCGAGGTTCAAGGTTAGCTTCGGGTTGAAACGCCAGTCGTCCTGGGCGTATCCGGCCAGATAAAAGCTCTGGGCCGCCTCGTCCTTGTATTGGGTCATAAGGCGGTTGCCGCTGACGCCGGTTCCCAGCAGCAGCGAGGCCATGCCGTTGCCGGCCGTGGAGCTGGCGGTGAGCGGATTGGGCCCCTGGGTGAAGGCGGCGTTGAAAATGAACTCCCCGGAGGGTGATCGCAATTCCCGCGTGTTGGCCCGGAACATCCGCCCTTCGAAACCGAACTTCATGGAATGGGTGCCGCGGGTCTGGGCCAGGCTGGAGGACAGGCTGTAGGAATTGGAGGTGCTGTTGCGGTGGTCGCGGTGTCCGAGCGACGCATATCCGGACGCGTCAAATCGCGGGAACATGACCTGGTCGGTATAGTTGTCGATCATTTTGGGCAGCCCCAGCGTGGAGGGCAGGAAGCCGACCCCCTGGTTCATATAGGGAAAGTGGATCCGGGCAAAGCCGAGCCGCGAAGTGAGCAGTGTGTTGGACGACAGCGTGTAGATGTGCTCGGCGACCACCTGCTGGTTCCGGTTGGTCTGGACGATTCGTCCTTCCGCGATGGTGATGTCGCTCGGAAAGAGCACGGCCGGAATATCCTCCAGCGAACGGATGGAATAACGGCCAAAAATCTTTTGCCGGTCGGAAAGCTGGTGGTCGATGCGGAAATCGGCGTTGTTGGTGTTGACCGCGTAGGAGCCGCTTTGGGAGTAGTTGTTGGCCTGGGTATAAGGATCCCCGGGCTGGTTGGGCAGGGGGTAATACTTGAGCACGTTGCGCCCCACGGGATCCATGCGCGTCAGGGGAATCTTGTTGCCGGGGAAGGCATCGCGGATATATCCGCTCCCGCTGGGGTTGGCCCGGGTGGTGAACGGATTGTAAATGACCACCAGCCTGTTGGCGCTGGTCAGGGTCTGGGAGAAGTCGCCTTCCCGCTGCAGAAGGGTGGGCACGGTAATGGTGGTGCTGGCAAAGCTCCGCTGCCGCAGTCCTTCGTAGGAGGCCATGAAAAAAGTCTTGTCGCGGCGGATCGGGCCGCTCACCACTCCGCCGAACTGGTTGCGCTGGAAAGTCTGCAGCTTTTCCCCGCGTGAGTTGGCGAAAAAGTTGTTGGCATCGAACTTCGAGTTGCGAAGAAAATCGTAGGCGCTGCCGTGAAAAACATTCGAGCCGGATTTGTAAATTACGTTGAGCACCGTGCCCAGCGTGCGGCCGAATTCGGCGGGCACGTTCGCCCCGGTCACCTTGAACTCCTGGATGGCGTCCACCGACGGAAATACGCTGACGGCGGAGTAGCCGGTGACGGTGGGCTGCGAGCCGGTGACGCCGTCAATCAGAATGTCCAGGGTGCGTCGGCGGGTTCCATAGGCGGAGAAGTTCAGCCCTTCATGCCACTCGTTGATCGATCCGGCAATCCCCGGTGTCAAGGCCACGAGGGAATAAACATTGCGGGTGTTGAGCGGCAGCTCCAGGATCCGGCGGTTATCCACGACTTTGCCGATCGAGGAAGTGGAGGCCTCCAGAAGCGGGGCGTCCGCTGTGACTGTCACCTGATCGGTGATGGAGCCGACCTCCAGGGCGATGTCGACCCGCGCTACTTGCGAGACCTGCAGGACCAGCCCTTCCCGGAGGAATTTCTTGAAGCCCTGGGTTTCGACTCCAACGCTGTAGGCGCCGGGAAGCAAAGAGGGGACGGTGTAGGTGCCGCGGGAATCGGTCACCGCGGAAATCACTTCGTTGGTGTTCACGTTTCGGATCTGAACCGTAAGGCCGGGAACGACCGCACCGGATGGGTCAAGAATTCTTCCGGTAATGGTGGCGCGAAAATCCTGAGCGCCGACAGCGGCGCTCAGCAGGGTAAGGAGAAAAAAACCGGGTACAGCCTTTTGTGTAAACATATCCTGCTCCTGGATAGGTGAATGCGGGTGAGGCCGCGATTCGAGGTAGGGCACTGACGGGATTAAGGCAGAAGGCACAGAGAGCAATGACCTGAGGAGAATGCCTCTGCCGGCAGACATAAGGAAAAGCCATTGCGTGCCTCCTTGCGAGAACAAATAAGATGCTTAATTATTGCATAAAAGGGAGGCCGTCGCAAAAAGTCCGGAATCGATTCGTAACCATCTCCCAAGCGAAATTGTCCGGAGGTCAAGCTTTAGCTTACGTGGCACAAGCGGAATTCAGCTCGTAGCTCGCAGTCTGAAGCCGGACTCTAGACGAATATTTTTAAACCTTCTGCCGCACCGTCAATTCGATTCAAGCTATTGATTCGGCGGGCTGAAGAACCCCTGACGAGTGGAGTTGAGCCTCCGGGTGCGGCGGGCTTTTCCTGGCCCGCCGGAGGGGGAAGAAGAGGTTTTCGCTGATTGGGTTTCAGTGAATCAGCTTTAATCCGAAGTGAATGTACCGGGGATACCCGTTGGTGGCCGTGATTTTCCCGAATAGGGTGTTGGTCGGCGTCGTATTGGGAGCCGCAAGGTTGGAATGGTTGATGGCATTCAGAAATTCCGCCCGGAATTGCAGCTTCCATTTTTCGGCAAGAGCGAATGTTTTTACCGCGGAGATGTCCCAGGTTTCGACTCCGGGAGCTCTTACTCCGGAGTAGCGAAGCGGCATGTTTCTGACGTTGTATTGCAGCTGCTCGGCCGTAATGCGATTGAAGGCCGAGGTGTTGAACCAGCGGTCGAAGGTTTTCTGCGATCCGGAAAGAGGGATGCTTTTGACGTCGGCCGTCAGGATGGAATTGCCGAAACCGAGCGGCGCTCCGCTGTTGGCCTGATAAACGGCTTGCAGCTGCCAGCCGGCGGCCAGGTGTTTTACCACCGGATGGGGGTTGGTCAGCAGCGGCTTCCCCGGGCCGAAGGGCAACTCGTAGATGCCGCTGAGCGCGTAGCGGTGGGTGCGGTCCAGATCGGAAACCACTCCATACGGCACCTCATCGCTTTCGTTGAGGTAATCCGAAGCTTCCATCATCTTCGAATAGGTATAGTTGAACTGGAAGGTATACCCCGAGCGGAAGCGCCGCTCGAAAGTGGTCTGCAGGGAATGGTACCAGGAATACCCTTGCGGCTCCGTCGTCGACAGTCCGGTGAAGTGCGGGTAGGGACGAAGCAGCTGATTGCGGGCTACGTTGGTGCCGGCGATATTGGTCCCCGGCAGGGGATAAAACGGGTTGGGAACCTGGGAGCTCAGGTAATCGATGGTTTTCTGATCCCGGCTGCCCGAGGTGGACAGCAGCGACTTGGGAATTCCGTCATACTGCCGGGTGGCCCCCAGTTTGGTGCCCCGGTTGCCGAGGTAGGAAATATCCCAGAGCATATCGCCGGGAAGCTGCTGCTGAATGCCGAAGGACCAGCGCTGCATGTAGCCGTTGACCGCCTGCGGGCGAAAGTAGGCGACGGCACGGCCGACATCGGTGGCCAGCCCCTGAGAGGAGCCCGGAGGCTTGGGCCATCCGCTGGGGAAAGGATTCGAAAGGGAGGCGATGTAGGTCTGCCCGTTGTCCGTAGAGGCCACCAGCGAAGTACGCAAACTGTAGCCGGATTGATTGACCGAGCTGCGGTCCGCGCTGAAGGGGACGTAAAACAGGCCGTACCCGGTGCGGATCACGGTGTTCTTGAAAAGGGTGTAGGCCAGACCGATGCGCGGCGCGAAATTATTCTTGTCTCCGACCCACAGTTCCCGCGGATTTCCGGCAAAAAACAATCCCCCGTTGACCTTGAATTGGCTTGCCGGAAGCTCCGGAAGGGGATTCCTGGCGTAGTTGGCGATGGCTCGGGCAGCGATCGGATTGGCCGTGGCAAAATCGAAGCCTTGCACCGAGCGGTTGAAACGCTCGGTCAGCGGACCGTCGTAGTCGTAACGCAGGCCGGCATTGAGGGTCAGCTTCGGAGTGACGCGCCAGTCGTCCTGCACATAGAAGGCGGTGGTGATCGACTGCTCGGCGGCCGAGTCGTTTTCGTTGATCTGCCCGGAGGATGGAATCCCCATGAGAAAGGAAGCCAGATCCTGCCCGATGGGAGCCGCCGGCGAATTGTCCATCGGACCGCCGGTATAGGTGCTTCCGAAGGTTAGCGTGGGGGTCATGTTGGCGAAATTGTAATTATGCTCCCGGTACATTCGAACCTCGACTCCCAGCTTGGTGGTATGCCGTCCGCGGGTCCAGGTGAGATCGTCGGAGACAGTGCCGTAGTTGGAGATGGAGCGCGAAGGGCTGGCCGTCCCCAGAGCCTGGAAGCTGCCGACGCTAAGGCCGGGAAAGCTGCGGGCCTGCGGATCGATGGCATCAGAGAGCGACTTGGCGAACCCGGCGCCGGTCAGGTCGAAGCCCAGGGAAAGGGGTTCGAAGCTCTGTTCGAAGCGGGTCACTCCGATGCGCACATTGTTCAGCATGGAAGGCGAGAGGACGTAGACGTCGTCGAAAACGCCGCCGTAGTTATAGCGGTAGCGGTTGTTGCCGTTGGCGGTGTTGTCGAAGGTCTGCCCGCTGCGGAAGAGCTGGTACCACTGGTTGTAGCGTCCGAAAATCCGGTGTTTTTCGGAGAAATTGTGGTCCAGCTTGACCGTGTGGGACATGTATTCGTTATAAGAACTCTGCAGCCGGGTGAAATTGTTTCGTCCGTCGGCCGTTCCCTGGGTGTTCGGCAGAGGCCAGTAGGAGAGCAGGCCGGCGGCAGTCTTGTCCAGGCGGTTGGCGGGAATGATGTTGCCGACAAAGGGCTGTCGCTGATAGCGCCCGCCGGCGGCCGGCCTGGTGGACAGCGGATCGTAGATCTGATAGGAGGATCCGAGCTTCAGCAGCTCCGAAAAATCGCCCTGCCGCTGGGCAACCGTCGGTACGGTGAAAAAGGTGTTGCCCCGCTCCACGCCGGGCCGGGTGAGCCCCTCGAAGGAATAAATCCAGAAGGTTTTATTGCGTCCGTCGTAAATCTTGGGCAGCAGAACCGGCCCGGAGAGGGTTGTCCCGAAGCGATTCAGAATATTCAGCGGATTGGCGGCCTTTTTCTTCTCTTCGGTAACCGGCCCGGTCGCCGGGTTATAAAGGTTCTGGCGCTGAAACAAGTCCAGCGACTGCAGGTGCTGGTTGTTGTGGAACCAGAGAAAGGTGGAGTGAAACTGATTGGTACCGGTGCGCAAAACCACGTTGACGTTGCCTCCCGGCGAGCGGCCGGCGCTGGCGTCGTAGGTGGCGGTCTGCACTTTGAATTCCGCCACGATTTCCGTGGGCGGGGCATACGCTGCGTTGGTCCCCCACATGGCCGGGGTCCCATCCACCGTGAATTCGATGTTCCCGGATCGTACTCCGTTTACCGTCAGGGAGGACAGAACTTCCGTGGCCGGCCCAAGGCTGGGGTGATTCGGCCCGGCGAGATTTACTACCCCGGGCGCCAGCCGCGAGAGGGAAAGGGCATTGCCTCCCGGAAGCGGCAGGTCCAGAATACGCCGGCTGTCCACCACCCGCCCCATGCTGGCCGTCGAGGTGTCGAGCAGGGAAGCCTGGCCGGAGACGGTGATCGATTCCGACATCTGGCCCATCTCGAAGGGGATGTCGATGGCCAGCTGATCCGCAACGCGCACTTGCAGGTCTGTACGTTCGTAGCTTTTAAATCCTGCGGAGGAAGCCGACAGAGTGTACATGCCGGGCTGCAGATAAGGAATGTCGTACAATCCGGCCTCATTGCTGGTGGCCGAAATTCTGACCCCGGTCTCCCGGTTGATGGCGGTAACGGTGACACTGGGGACCACCGCTCCGCTCGGATCAAGAACCCGGCCGGAGATTCGCCCGCGTGCGTCCTGTGCGGGAAGGGAACTGCAAACGATGAGGAGAAGAACGATCCAACGCTTGATCATGACATTTACTCCCAATGGAACGGTAAGAAGAACTAAGGATGGAGGTGTAGTTCTCATCCGTAAACAATTGTAGCGATATCGGCGAGGTGTGTCAATTACGGACAAATGGCCTGATGCCGAACTCCCATCCAACACCTCGAGTATTTCTATCCTTTCCAGAGTGAGGTGCTGCGTCTGTTCTCCATGGCGGAAGATACCGGCTTTCACCTTCCGCAGAGGGAAGATGATGGTGTAAAAGTCTTGATGTCTGAAGGGGCGAATGCCATCCTTCCCGAGGCGTTGCTCCGGGGTGAGGATATGGGAGGCCTTCAGCCTCCTTTATGACTTATTGCAAAGCCATCAGAAAGGATGGCCCGGCAAAAAGTTCCATACCTGTGTATCTCCGTTGGGGATAGCCCTGAAAGGGCTTCGTAACACAGCCCGGGGTTGGCGCGCTTCGCGCCTACCCCGGGTAGGGGCACCCGCAGGCGACAACCCTGAAAGGGTTGTGCAAAATTTAGCAATACCAGGTAGTTGCGCAGCCCTTACAGGGCTGATTTTCACAAAAATCCGCCTACCCGGGGTAGCGCCTGCGGCGCAACCCCGGGCTGTGTACCGGAACCCCTTTGGGGTTCCTTTTTTGCGAATATGTCACTCCCTGATAACCCGGCAAAAAGTCCCATGTCTGGAGATTTCCGTTGGGGAAAGCCCTGAAAGGGCTTCGGATCGCAGCCCGGGGTTGGCGCGCTTCGCGCCTACCCCGGGTAGGGTTACCCG
>CAINFC010000167.1 GCA_903847975.1 uncultured Acidobacteriota bacterium
CAGTCTTGCGACTGCCGCCGCATGACTCGGGGTCGGGATGGCTTGCTAGGCCTTTCCCGTACGACTCTTTCATTCGCAACTCCTTGCCGGTTTATCCCGGCGCTCTAATAGTTCAGCTACTGGTTAGTGATTTATTAACTCAGGGGAGCGGGAACTTCTGATAAAGGGGAAAGAAGGGAAGGATAACTGGTACTGCGACGATAGGCGCGAATACAATCCACCAAGAAAACGTAGGGATTCCGATCCTGCATTCGGCACGAATGGATCAACGTCAATAAATGCGCGGTTGCTTCTTTCCCCTGCTCCCCTCGATTACCAAAGCTGGTTTTTCGCCATTGCACCGCACACCGAATGGCCCGTTCCGCTCGATTATTCGTCGGTTCTACTCCTTCTACTTCTCGGGCAAACAAATACAGCTTCTCCGTCTTCAGAAAAAACAAGCGAGCCATATTCCGCAAGGCGGGTTCCGGACTGTTGATTTCTTTCTCCGACATCGAAAACAGCTTTTCCCCAATTTTGATCACTTCCGCCTGCATCGTTTCCCAGGGCAACCCGCCGCTTCGGTACCCGTGCCAAACTTCAAACATTCGTTTCACCAGCCGCAAGGCTCTTTTGAAGAAGGTAACCGCCACAGGGCTTTTGATCAGCTCGACCATGCCCAGCAAATCCCGTTTCAAATGGGCCCAGCACAGCTGCATGTCTCCTGAGGTAAGAAAGATAGGCCGCCCATCGATCACTACACAGCGCACCCGCAAACGCCTCGCCCAATACTTGATCCAAAACCGCCCGGTGTCGCTTCGGATCGATCCAATAGTAAACAAAGCGGCTGGCTACAAACACCCACAACCAAGCCTTTTTCCCTTGGCATCGCCAACCGGTTTCATCAATATTCAATACCGCTTCTTGCGGCAGCTGCCTGCGCAACTCTTCGGCAACTGGCCCGGCTGCATCTCCCGCCTCTTCCACCGCCGCCTGGACACTACCCAGACTAATCGGCAATTGCAAAACCGTGCTGAGCAGTTCCTGTACCACCCTTCGTGGCACTCGCCGATAGGCGGTCAAAATAGCAGTCAAGGCCAAAAGGTTGGTTCCCAAGCCAGAACGCCATTCTCCAGGCAAATCGCCTCGGCTTTTTCCCCCACACTGCGGACAGATCGCTTCCAGACATTGACTCTCTGTTACCTGGATCGGTTTGTCTTTCAATTCATATTGTTGATGTCGGCTCAGCAGGTGGGTTTCCTCGCGGCCATCAAAAATACGTTGGCAATGCCCGCATTGTGCCGGACGAAATTGTTGAAAACAATCCACCTGCTCTTCCGGCAGCAACTTTCGAGAGTGTCCCGGGTGACCAGGTTGTCCTCCTGGCTTTCTTTTATCCGCTTTTTTAGAAATCGTAGTGGGCTTATTATCTTGCGGCCCATCGCTGGAGGGAGGCTTGGATGAATTTCGGGAATTCTTTAAAGATTGAGCCAACCGTTCTTCCAATTGGGAAATTTTTTCGTTGGCTTTTTGAAGTTGTTCCCGTAGAAAGGAAATTTCCCTCTCGAGATCTTGAATCCTTTTCTTTGAACCGAATATGGAGATCATCGCACCAGCCAACTAATAATGCTTCTGGTGCTAAATTACCATATAATTATTGTTAAATGAGGTTGTTTCAAAACTCAAAATATCTATTAAGGTAAGACGAGCCACGGACAAACAAACAGACCCAGCGGCGACAGATTGCGCCACATTTTTACATTTTTCACGATCTGGTTGCCCTTTCCGATCATCATGCCTGTCTACCTGTCGAAAATTGGCACAGCCACGCTAAGCCAAGACAATTGGTGCGTCGACC
>CAINFC010000168.1 GCA_903847975.1 uncultured Acidobacteriota bacterium
CACAAACGAAATCTGTTCAGAGTACAAGCTTTAGCTTGCGTGCCACAAGCGGAATCCCGCTCGCAGCGCGCAGCCTGAAGGCTGTACTCAAAACGGTTTTGGTTTGTAAGTTTGTTGTCGGGTGTTTCTCTGGCCCGGCATAAAGCCTAGACTCGACCCGTAACAATCTCACAAACGAAATCTGTTCAGAGTACAAGCTTTAGCTTGCGTGCCACAAGCGGAATCCCGCTCGCAGCGCGCAGCCTGAAGGCTGTACTCAAAACGGTTTTGGTTTGTAAGTTTGTTGTCGGGTGTTTCTCTGCCTTTTTGCGAAGCCATCGATGAAGGTTGGCCCGGCCTACGGGTTCTGCTTTTGACTGCGGCCTCCGTCCGGCCTTGACGGAGCGGACATGGCCGGCGCCGACTGCTGTGGAGCGGCGGACGGCCGCGGAGACACCCAGACATCCCGACCGCGTCCTGTTTCCGGCATCGAGCCGCTCGACCGGGGGCTTATGCTCGGGCTTCTCTCCGTGTAAACTCTTCCCGTTCCCTGGCTCGACCGCTCCATGAACCGGGGCGACTCCGACTGGGTCGACGGGCTTCTGGTTTCCACCGAGGGACGCTCGAAGGTCCGGCGGGAAGGGGTTTCCGAGGATCCCGTCGAAGGATTCGGACTGGAATAGGCTGGATTCGATCCCGGGAACTGCCGCCGGGAAGGCGCGCTTTCCTGCGTGGCACCGCCACTCCGGACTTCCGGAGCGGGAGTCACGGTACTGCTTTCCCGGCCGGTCCGCATGGATTCGGTCCCCACGCTGCCGCCGCCCGACGGCTCGGAGAAGGTCCTCCGGCGCGGCTCGTAAACTCTTGCCGGACTGGAGCCTTCCCCCTGGTCCGGATTGCGGACCGCCGGAGCCACATCTTTTTCCTCCAACCTGTCGTTCCGGTAGAAAGGCCTTTCTCTGCCGGAAGTATCCGAAGCTCCACGGCGCAGCGAAGTGAGCGGAACCCGGTCCGAATTCGTGTTTCCGGAAACGGAGGCGCCTCGCTCGGTCTCGGGGCGATAAACCGAAGGCGCTTCATAGGCTGAACGGGACCCGAGCCCGGGCATCTGACGCCGCCCGGAGGAATCGACCGGCAGCTCGACAAGTCGCGAGCCGCGGGATTCCGACCCTGCGGCCGCTTCCGAACGACCGACAGAGCGCGCCCGGTCCGGCGAAACGGATCCGCCGGCTCCCTCGGCCACCGGGCGGATCGTCGGGCGTATTTCCGTCTTGTTGGGCACCATGGCCTGCAGAGAGCCCTCGTGCCGCAGATCGGCCAGGTGCAGACCCCGGGCGGTGATCTCCGGATGCGGGCTGCGGCTCAGCGAGTTGGGCTGCAGGTCGAGGTCCCGCAGGCTGCCGACCGGGGAGCGCAGCTGGGCGATTTCCCTTTCCGGGATCTGCCGGAATTCGAAAGGCTTTCCATTGACCAGGTTATCCCGATCCACGCCCAACAGAGAACCGCGGACCGAAAGGTTCTCCGGGGGCAGGTCTCTCCCGGGGCGGTAATGCCGGTACTCGTTCTGAATGTATGTGTTATGGATGGTCACATGGGTATTGTAGAAAAAGTTGTCGTGGTGGTAGTAGTCGCGCGGACCCAGAGGCAGCCAGTGAACCCGGCCCTGGTGGTGGTAAAAGTGAACCCGGCCGGGAGACCAGAAATTGAATCCCATATGGTGGCCCGGGAGCCAGCACCAGCGATGCACCGGATGGTAATGCCAGCTGCCGTAATGGTAGGGCAGCCAACCCCAGGGCTCGTAGGAAACCCAGGTCCAGCCCCAGTAGGGCCGGGAGATCCAGCGTCCGTGCCGGTAAGGGGACCAGTTGTAGGAGATGCCGATCGGGGACCACCCCCACCCGTAGCTTCCGCCGATGTTGACCCACACTCCGAAGCTGTTCAGGGGCTGCACGCCGATGTACACACCCGAAGCCAGATAGCGGTCGCTGGAGTCGGCAAAAACCAGCGCATCGCGCCGGTCGTTCCAGGAATCCCAGGCGTCTTCCTGGTCCGCCTGCCGGTAGCCGGCTTCGCGAACCGTGTCGACCGGGATGTAAACCGCCTGCTTTCTGCCTACTTTGATCGTTTCCGCTCCCCGGAAGATTTCGGCTTTCCCCTTGCGGACGGCCACATCCAGCCCGCCGTCCTTCAGGACCTCCAGCCGATACAGGCCGTCGTCGGCAAAGCGCACCATTCCCACAGGAGACTGCAGCTGAAAGTCGACCCTGCCGGAGTAGCGGAGGGTCGCCAGACCGAGGGGCATTTCGACCCGCACCAGGTCCTTTTCCAGCCGCAGGATACGGATTTCCGTATCCTCCGCCAGGCGCAGATAGCTGCCGTCGTCGAATTCGATTTCCACCCGGGAATTGAGGGGCGCATAGACGCGGTCGGTTTCCTGCAGCGGGGTGTTCACCGATCCGGCGGCCCAGTCGGTATCCGCTTCGTTTCGAAAGACGACGTTGCCCTCCAGATAGCTGATGCGCACATAGCGCCGGTCGTAATGTCTGCCCGCCATCAGCGTGGCGGACAGAAGAACCAGGGCAACCAGGAAAAACCAGCTGTTTTTTTGAATGCGGCTCATAACGCCCTCCTTGCTATCCTCTATCGGTTTTCAGGCTCTACATAGAAAATAGACAGGCGAAGGTTATAAAAGGTTTAAGAGTTCGTAAAAAAATCAGGAGTCCTTGCCCAGATCGCGATGGGTCAGGTCCACGTGGAACCCCTTTTTGCGCAAAAGCTCGGCCACCTTGTTGGCCACGGCTACGGAGCGGTGGCGGCCGCCGGTGCAACCTATGGAAATGGTCAGGTAGCTTTTCCCTTCCTTCAAGAACCGGGGGTGAAGGTAGGCGATGAAGTCGCGGATGCGGCGCGTAATTCCTTCCGTGTCCGGATACTGCTCCAGAAAGCGGACCACCGCCCGGTCATTTCCCGATTTCCTGCGCAGATTCTTGACGAAAAAGGGATTGGGCAGAAAGCGGACATCGAAAACCAGGTCGGAGTTCATCGGAATTCCATACTTGAAGCCGAAACTGACGATGGAAGTGATCATGCCGCCGTCGGTGTCCGCATCGCGAAAGTGGTCCGCCACGAAGCGCCGCGCGGTGTGGGCCGTAAAGTCCGAGGTGTCGATCACCTGGTCGGCCAGGGCCTTCAGGCGGCTGAGCTGCTGGCGTTCCTTGCGGATCCCGTCGAGGATGGACTTTTCCCGGGCCAGGGGGTGCGGACGGCGGGTTTCGCTGAACCGCTTGACCAGGGTGGCATCGGAAGCCTCCAGGAAAATGAGGCGGACGGGAAAAGGCTGGGCCCGCAGCTTTTCGAAAATAGTATCGAATTCCCGAAGCAGCGACCCCAGACGGATGTCCACCACGACGGCCATGCGGTTGAAAGAGTTCCCCTTGGAGGCGGCAATGGCCAACAGCTCGGGAATGATCTGTATCGGCAGGTTGTCCACGCAGTAATAGCCCATATCCTCGAAGGATTTGAGCAGGGTGTGTTTCCCTGAGCCGCTCATTCCGGTTATGATGGTAAGATTTTTCAGGTTCATACGAAATAACAGTATCAAAAATGGACGGGAATTGCACCCGTCCGGCAAAACAGAAAAGGATTTTGAATGATTCAGAAATCGGTTGCCCGACGCCTCGTCCTGAGCCTGGTTCCGGCTGTGTTCCTGTTTCTTGCCTGCCCGGCCTTTTCCCAGAAGCATACCGCGCTGGACCGCTACGTGGCCCAGCCCGATCCGGCTTACCATTTCGAGCTGCAGAAGACCATGAGCCTCGAAGGCTGCACCATCAGCCAGATCAAAATGGTTTCCCAGGTTTGGCGAACCCCGCAGGAGGTCGACCGGCCCCGATGGGACCACTGGCTCAACGTGATACGTCCCGGCCAGGTGAAAGGGAAAACCGCAATGCTGTTTATCGCCGGCGGGTCCAACGGGGAGGCGGCACCTCGAAACCCGGACCGGATGCTGCTGAAAATCGCCCGGGAATCGGGTATCGTCGTCGCCGAGCTGCGGGAGATTCCCAACCAGCCCCTCACCTTCGCCGGCGAAGTCCCGATGAAGGAAGACGGGATCATCGCCTATACCTGGGACAAGTTCCTGCGGACCGGCGACGAGACCTGGCCGGCCCGGCTGCCGATGACCAAAGCGGCGGTGCGCGCCATGGATACCGTCACCTCATTCTGCCGGACCGCTCCCGGCGGCAGCCTGGAAGTGGAAAAATTCATCGTCTCCGGCGGCTCCAAGCGCGGCTGGACCGCCTGGACCACGGCGGCTGTCGACCGCCGGGTGACCGCCATTATCCCTTGCGTGATCGACCTGCTGAATCTGACCCGGTCTTTCCAGCACCATTTCCAGGCTTACGGTTTCTGGGCTCCCGCCGTGGGCGATTACGTAAAGCTCGGATTGATGGAGCAGATGGATCACCCCCGCTGGAAAAAGCTGATGAAGATTGTGGAGCCCTACGAATACCGCGACCGGCTGACCATGCCGAAGTACCTGATCAACGCTGCCGGAGATCAGTTTTTCCTGCCGGACTCCTCGCAATTCTATTTTGACGACCTCAAGGGGGAGAAGTACCTGCGCTATGTGCCCAATGCCGATCATTCCCTGCGCGGATCGGATGCCCCGGAAAGCATCCTTTCTTTCGTACAGACAGTGGTGGACGGCGCGCCCCGCCCGGCCTTCCGCTGGAAATTTTCCAAAGACGGTTCCATCCGGGTGCAGTGCGCCACCGCCCCCCGGGAAGTGCGCCTCTGGCAGGCCACCAACCCCAAAGCCCGCGACTTCCGCCTGGAAACTCTGGGAGCTGCCTGGAAAAGCTCGGTTCTTTCCGACCAGGGCGAAGGAGCCTACGTAGGGAGCGTGCCGAAGCCGCCGGGCGGGTGGACCGCCTATTTCGTGGAAATGACCTTTCCGGGCAGCGGGAAAGCGCCTCTGAAGTTCACCACCGGGGTGCGCGTCCATCCCGATACGCTCCCTTTCTCCAAGCCGGTGATGGCCGGAAAAAAGTCGTCTACGGGGTCTTCCCCTGCAAAGCGGCCTTGACAGACGAGCTGCCCGAGCCGGCGGCGAGGTCGCCCGCTGTCTGCCCCTGGGCATTCTTCAGGGAGGCATCGGCGCCGGCCGAAAGCAGGGTTTTCACCATCAGCGGATGGCTGCTGAGGGTGGCGTTCATCAGGGCCGTCTCCCCGGTGCGGGACTGAATATTCAGATTGGCGCCGGCTTTGGCCAGGTTTCCGGCAAAAGGGGCCGAGCCGATATTCAGGGCCTGGTCCAGGGCGGATACAGCGATTTTGGAGGTTCCCAGATTGTTCGGATCGGCCCCGGCCGAAAGCAGGATCCGGGTAATACCGCTGTGTCCCAGCTTTAATGCCGTTTGCAGAGGGATATGGCGCCCGGTACCCTTGGCGTCCGCGCCCGCCTTGAGCAGGTCCTGAACCATCCCCGGAGAGCCCATCTCGATGGCCAGGCAGAGCGCGGTCTGCCCGTCCCTGGCCTGGTGGTTTACGTTTGCCCCACCCTGCAGCAGCTGCTGAACGATCTGGCGCCGAAGACAGCTGATGGCCAGCATCAAACCGGTGTAGCCGCCGGGATCGGCGGCATCCGCTTTGCCCCCGGAGCTCAGGTAAGAGGCGACCTGGGCAGGCTTCCCCTCCACGATGGCCTGAAAAAAGGCCTCTTCCGCGGCGGAAGCGGCTTGCGGGGGTAGAGTCGGGACCGCAGGAGCGGCAGGAGCCGGGGAAGCTGCCGGGGCAGGGACCGCAGGCCCGGCCGTACCGGTCGCTCCCGCACTCGGCAGATTCGAGGCTGGATTCTGCCCGCGAAGCCCGGCCGCCCCCAGAAAAAGCAGGAAAACAGCCAGGCCCATCCCCTTCCAGCCGGAATGGGTCAGCCTTCCTTTTATATTTTTATGGTAAAAAAACCGGCGCATCGTTTTCTTCGACATTATAGCCCGGATGATTATCGGCCAAACCCCTTCCCGCCTTAAGTTTTTTCTTTCAAAATCGGCCCGATTCTGAAGAGAAAAGACAATATGAAAAGAGCATTGATTTAAATCTCTGTTTGTGGATAAAATAACCGATCAAGAAGTTTTACCAGGGTTCAAGTTAATAACCTGAGAAATTTTCAGGAGGGTTCATGAGAAAATTGAGTTATACATTAGGGGCCAGTCTTATCTTGACTTGCCTTCTTTCGTCCCTGTCTCTTGCCGCGGATGTACCGAAAGCGCTGCATGGAGTCAAGGCGGCCAATCTATCCGAGGCGGCGCAGGACTTCATCCGCCCGGGTTTGAAATTGAAAATTGAAAGCTTCACCGTTCCGGCCGACACCCTGAAACCTGTTGTGGTTTTCTCGGTTACGGACACCGCCGGACAGCCTGTGGATAGAGCCGGCGTCTTCACGCCCGGCACGGTTACTTCGTCCTGGGTGTTCGCCCGCATCAACGCGGACCAGACCCAGTACACGTCCTACACCACCCGGACCCAGACCAGCCCGATTACCGGCAAAAGTGCGGTTCAGGCCTCCGCCGATTCCGGCGGCACCTATGTGGAGCTGAAGCTCGGCACCTACCAGTACACCTTCGGGACCAAGCTTCCGGCCAACTATCCCAAGAATGTCACCCACACGCTGGGCGTCTATTCCACCCGCAACCTGACCGCCTGGGGCTACACGAATTATGTAGTCAACGAGTTTTATCACTATGTGCCCGACGGCAGCCCGGTTAAAAAAATGCGCGACGTCGTCGCCACCGCGGCCTGCAACCAGTGCCACAATCCGATTTCGGCCCACGGCGGCTCCCGGCGGGAAATGCTGCTCTGCAACATGTGCCATTATCCCGGGGTCATCGACCCGGATACCGGCGAAACGGTGGACATGAAGGTCATGACCCACAAGATTCACCGCGGCAGCTCCCTGCCCAGCGTCATCGGCGGCAAAAAGTATATTATTTACGGCAACGCGATGTCCCTTCACGACTACTCGGAAGTCGGCTTCCCGCAGGATATCCGCAACTGCAACGTATGCCACCAGAAAGCCGTGCAGGCCGAAAACTGGGCCAGCGCTCCTACGCGGGATGCCTGCGCCAGCTGCCATGACAACATCAACTGGGAGACCGGGGCCAACCACGCCGTCGGTCCGCAGGTTTCCGACGAATACTGCTCTGCCTGCCACCCGGTCGGCGGCGCCAAGGAATTCGACGTTTCCGTCAAGGGCGCCCACGTCAATCCGATGAAATCCGCGCAGCTCCAAAAGCCGAAGTTCGAGATACTGAGCATCGACAACGCCGCGCCGGGGAAAAACCCCACCGTTACCTTCCGCATCAGGAATAAGAACGGGAAACTGGTTCCCATCGAATCCATGGCCCGGCTCGGCCTTTCGATTACCGGACCGACCACCGATTATGCGATTCGCCGCTCGGAAACCTTGAACGCCACCAATTGCATTCCCGACAGCTATACCGGAACCATTTCCTACCGTTTCGCCACTCCCTTGCCGGCAACCTGGGCCGGGACGTTCAACTTCGCCATGGAAGGGGCCATGAGCACCGTCCTGAATCCGGGCGGGCCCAAGCAGCAGACCGTCAATGACCCGGCGGACGTGGTTTCCAAGTACGTGGCGGTCACCGGCGACAAGATCGTTCCCCGCCGGCAGATCGTTTCGGATGCCAAGTGCGATGCCTGCCACGACAAGCTTCGCTTCCACGGCTCGAGCCGGCGCAACGGCGGCAGCTACTGCTCCACCTGCCACGCTCCCGGCTTTGTCAGCGGGAATGCATCCTTGAACATGTCCTATATGACGCACAAGATCCATGCCGGAAAAGACCTCAGCCGCGGCTATAAGATCGGCAACGCCGACTTCAGCCACATCGGTTTCCCCGGAGATCTGCGCGATTGCCAGCAGTGCCATCTCCCGGGGACCTATACGCCTCCTCTGCCGGATGGAATTGCTTCGACGATTACCAAGGATGACTTCTTCACCCCGACCCCGCCGGTATCCACAGGCTGCCTGAGCTGCCATGACACCAAGGAAGCCGCGGCACACGCGGCGCTGAATATCGCCTCCTTCGGCGAAGCCTGCGCCACCTGCCACGGAACCGGTACGGAATATGATGTGGCCGTAGCTCACGCCCGCTAGGCTCATCCTTACAAACTACTGTTCTCCTTCGATCGGGGGGTTGGGAAACCAGCCCCCCGATTTTTTTGCAGGAACGGCCTCCCGCCAAAACCCAGGCAGTACGCGACCATTTCGTGCCAAAGGCCAGGTCATGTACCGTATCGGGTTCTTTAATGTCTTGAGCGATTCCGTCAGGAAGGACAAAGGTGCAAACAGTCCGAGAAACACCCGAAAAAAAACTTACAAACGAATGCCGTTTTGAGTACAGCCTTTAGGCTGCTCATCGCAAGAGGGATTCCGCTTGTGGCACACAAGCTTATGCTTGAACTCCAAACAGATTATTTTTAAGAGAGCCCACCCGGCAATGAATTGCCGGACCACAATCTTGCCGGCCCCTACGGGAGATCGTCTTTATTTACGGGGTGACGAAGCGGGCGCTTTTGACTTCCTTGCCCGCCAGGCGCACGCCGCCCGACTTCACCCCTTTGACCAGGTAGTCGGCCAGGGAGAAGGATTCCTCCAGCACTTTGAGCCGCGGCTTGGGCTTGTATTCCACCTCGATCCGGGCATCCTCCTGGGTGGTGAAGGCCAGCATGGTGCACTTTTCGGGGATGATCGAATAGCCCTTGTTGAGGATCCAGCCCTCCACCTGGCAGCGCTTGATATAAGGAAAGCCGGTCTCGTCGTCCCGGAAGAGGATGGAGAATACGGTTTTGGCCAGCTCGTCCTTGTCCGCCAGGCCGCACCACCACATCCCCTTGTCGACAAAAATCTTTTCGGGGACATCGAAAACCGAATAGGTCCCGCTCTTGCGGATGCAGAGCACCCGGTCGAAAGTGGAAACATCGAAGAGCGTGGTGCCGTCCACCTCGTAGCCCAGGTAGCCGGTCGCCTTGTCGTAGCGCAGCCGCAGGTTGCGCAGGGCGGCTTCGCGGACATCCACCTTGGTGAAAGACACGATTTTCGTTTTCCGGGGATAATCCGCGCCGTATTTTTCCAGGATCCGGTCGATGAAGGAAACGGCGTATTCCGTCAGCTGCGCCAGGTGGCGGCGGACCTCGCGCAATCGCTGCTGCAGCTCCTTCATCTCCTCCTGCATCCGCTGGATATCGTATTGGGAAATCCGGCGGATCGGGATTTTCAGGAGGGTTTCCACGTCCTCATCCTTCAGCTCCCGATCCAGCTCCGCACGGAAAGGGACAAACCCGGCGTAAACCGCCTGGGTCACCGCCTCGGCGGTCTTCATCTCTTCGATGCGCTTGTAGATCCGCTCTTCGATGAAAATCCTCTCCAGGGTGCGGGCGAATATCTTTTCCTTGAGGCGGTTCTCCTCGACCTTGAGCTCCTGGCGCAGAACCTCCTTGAGCCGCTCTGCGGCGTGGGCGATCACCTGGCTCACGGTCAGCACCTCCGGCTGGTTTCCGCGGATCACCAGGAGGTTGACGCTCAGGGAGGACTCGCAGGGAGTGAAGGCGTAAAGGGCATCGACGGTTTCCGCGGTGTGCACCCCGCGGGCCAGATTGATTTCGATCTCGACCTGCTCGGTGGTAAAGTCGTTGATGCTGGAAACCTTGATCTTGTTGGCCCGGGCGGCCTCTTCGATGCCGGCGATCAGGCTCTCGGTGGTGCAGCCGAAGGGAAGCTCCCGCACGATGATCTTCTTGGGATCGGAGGTGTCCAGCCGGGCCCGGACCAGCACCTTACCGTTTCCGTCGGCATATTCGGCCACGTCGATCAACCCACCGGTGGCAAAATCCGGGAACAGGAGGATTTCCTCTCCCAGCAGCCGGCCCCGCAGCGCCCGGAGCACTTCCACGAAATTGTGGGGCAGAATGCGGGTGGACATGCCCACCGCGATGCCCTCCGCCCCGAGGAGCAGCACCACCGGGATTTTAGCCGGAAAGACCCGCGGCTCCTTGTTGCGGCCGTCGTAGGACTCCTCCCACTCGGTGATGTCCGGGTTGTGGAGCACTTCCCTGGACAGCGGCAGAAGCCGGCACTCGATGTAACGCGAGGCCGAGGCCGGATCGCCGGTAAAGATGTTGCCGAAGTTCCCCTGCCGGTCGATGAACAGATCCTTGTTGGCCAGGTTCACCAGGGCCTCGTAAATCGAGGCATCGCCGTGCGGATGGTACTGCATGGTGTGCCCGACGATGTTGGCCACCTTGTTGAACTTGCCGTCGTCCTTTTCGAAAAGGGAATGGAGGATGCGCCGCTGGACGGGCTTCAGACCGTCGTCGATGTGCGGGATGGCCCGGTCCTTGATGACGTAGGAGGCGTACTCCAGGAAATTGCGGTCGAAAAGCGGCTTGACGTAAGCCATATCAGATCAGGTTCTCCATGATGTAGGTGCGGCGCTCGGGCGTGTTCTTTCCCATGTAAAACTCCAGGACCGACGGGATCTGCTGCAGCGACTTCACGTTCACCTCGATCAGGCGTATGTCGGCACCAATGAACGGACCGAACTCTTTGGGGGATATTTCCCCCAGCCCCTTGAAGCGGGTGACCTCCGCCCCCCGGATCTGGGCCAGGGCCGCTTCCTTTTCTTTTTCCGTGTAGCAGTACACGGTCACCTGCTTGTTGCGCACCCGGAACAGGGGGGTTTCCAGGATGAAGATCCGGTTGGAAACCACCAGCTCCTCGAAGTAGTTCAGAAAGAAGGTCAGCAGCAGGTTGCGGATATGAAAGCCGTCGGTGTCGGCGTCGGTGGCGATGATGATCCGGCCGTAGCGCAGATTGGCGATGTCCTCTTCGATGCCCAGGGCCATCATCATGTTGTAGAGCTCTTCGTTTTTATAGATGGCCGCCTGGTTTTTCCCGTAGACGTTCTGCGGCTTGCCCTTCAGGGAAAAGACCGCCTGCAGGTAAACATCCCGCGCCGCGACCATGGAGCCGGCCGCCGATTCCCCCTCGGTGATGAAGATGCAGGAATCCTTCCCCTTCTCGCCGTCCTCCAGGTGATACTTGCAGTCCTTGAGGCAGGGCACCTTGATGGCCACCCGCCGGGCGGCCTCCTTGGCTTCCTTCTTGACGGAAGCCAGCTCCTTGCGCAGCTTTTCGTTGGCGGCGATTTTCTTCTCCAGCTCCCGGGCCGCCTCGCTGTTCTTGTGGAGCAGGTCGACCAGGGCGCTCTTGACGTCATTGACCAGGTCGCCGCGGATTTCGGTATTGCCCAGCTTGTTCTTGGTCTGGCTTTCGAACACCGGATTTTTCAGCTTGATGGCCACCACCCCGGCCACCGCCTCGCGCACATCCAGCCCGGAGTAGTTCTTCTTGTAGAACTCGTTGACCCCTTTCAGGATGCCCTCGCGAAAGGCGGAAAGGTGGGTGCCGCCGTCGTTGGTGAACTGGCCGTTGACGAACGAAAAATAGGTTTCCCCGTAATTTTCGGTGTGGGTGATGGCGAACTCCAGCTGCTTGGCCTTGTAATGCAGGATGGGGTAGATGATCTTGTCGCCCACTTCAGCCGAAAGCAGGTCGAGAAGCCCCTGCTTGGATTCGATGCGCTGTTTGTTGAGCAGGATGACCAGCCCCCCGTTCAGGTAGGCGTAGTTCCACATCCGCTGCTCGATATATTCCAGGTTGAAGGCAAACTCCGGAAAGATTTCGGAATCGGGGATGAATTCGATGTAGGTGCCGTTCGGCTGCCCGTCGACTTTGCCCCCCTTTTTGCTTTTAAGCTTCCCCTTGGAAAAGACGGCCTCGAAGAAATCGCCGTCGCGGTAGGAAATGACCTTGAAATGGTCGGAAAGGGCGTTAACCGCCTTGGTTCCCACCCCGTTGAGCCCCACCGAGAACTGGAAGACGTCGTCGTTGTACTTGGCCCCGGTATTGATGGTCGAGACGCAGTCGATCACCTTGCCGAGCGGGATTCCCCGCCCGTAATCGCGAACCTGCACCAGCGGCCCCTCCACCTGCACCTCGATCCGGCGGCCGAAGCCCATGATATATTCGTCCACGGAGTTGTCCACCACCTCCTTCAGCAGGACATAGATGCCGTCGTCGTAGCTGCTGCCGTCGCCCAGCCGGCCGATGTACATCCCGGTCCGCAGCCGGATATGCTCCAGCGAGGAAAGGGTTTTGATCTTGGACTCGTCGTAGACCGGAAGATCGAATAATCGGTTATTCATAGCAAAATAGCTTTTTGTTTTTACCCCGGAAAAATCAACCCCGAAAGTCTACCATACGCTCCCGCCCAAAAACCAACCATCGCTGACATGTGCGGATCTTCCGGCGGCCTGCGCCGCCCCGGCCCGGCGCTCTACCATGCCGTCCATCCCCGTGCCCCGGATCCGGAGGAGAATCCGGAAGTCCACCCAATGGATCCCATTTATTCCGGTTTCCTGCACGAGCGGTATTTACCCTGCGGAAAATCCAACTGTCGCTGCAAAAATCCTCCGAATCCCCAATGGCATGGCCCCTATTACTTATGGGTCCGTCCGTTCGACGGCAAGCAAGTCAATCGCACTCTTAAGCCAGGCACGGATCTGGAAAAAGCACGAATCGGGATTGCCGGTTATCCGCTCCTTCAACGCTATTCAGACCAGGTATTGCTGGAAGGCGAGGAGCGAGTTTTAGAGCCGGATCGAGCTTGGATGGGCGCTGCTGAAAATTACTTCCAATTGTCCAACTGCGATTCTCTTTCACTTCCTTCATTTTAAAAAATGATGCCCTGAAATTTCCTTGATTTCGCTCTATTTCACCGTCAGCGTTCCGGGAAGAACATGGTAATTGTTATTTTCATTGGACTCGAGGATCGACGATCCGTCGTCGACAAACAGGATCACGTAAAACGTTCCTGCAACTCCCGCCTTGGTGCCAAAGGTAGGAATAGACAAAGTGGCAGAGGCCGCCAGGGAGGCAATCGATTGAAATCCGATTCGCGTATCGGAGGCGTCCCATTGGTTATTCGTCGAGAGGTAGTAGCCGACCGTAAAGGCTGCAGCCGCAGCCGTTCCCTGGTTGAGGACATTGAATGACGTGAAGGTTATCGAACCGCCGATCGCAACCGGGTTCGGGGTTACGGTGGGACCGGTTTGAAAAACAAGGTCCGGTGCGACAATGGTAATGGCGGAGCTCCAGGTATTATTCGATTCATTGGATTCTGGAACGCTATTGCCGGAGTCGATCAGGAGACCCACATAATAAGTCCCGGCACCGGTATTGGAGGGCAGAGTCAGCAATTGAGCTCCCGTGCCGCATTGTCCGGAAGGCGCCAGGGCAGCACAGCCATACGAGCCCATCAGCGTGTCGGCCGCGGTAATGGTCGCATCGGAGGACTGGTAGTAACCCACCTGGAAGGCTCCGGAGGAGTCATTTCCGTTATTCCTTATGGAGGCAGAAGTCAGGCTGACCTTTCCTCCTATCCCTATCGTGGAAGAAAGGAGAGTGGGCACCCCCAGGAAATTCAGCTCGGGGAAGTCGTCGTTGAGGATCGTATAGGTGTGAGTCGCGGGGCTTCCCGGAGACGCACCGTCGGCCCCGGTCAGGGCGACGACAATCGTTTCATCCGGCTCCTGGATGGAATCGTTGACCACACTGATGGGGATCGTTTTCGACGTCTCACTCGCAGGCAATGTGATCGGCGAACTTCCGATCGAGTAATCGCCCGTCAGGCTTGCGGTTCCGGAGGTCGAGAAGTTCACGATAACCGTGGTATAAGCAGCTGCCGAGAGGTTAACAGTCAGGTATACGGAGGTTGAGGATTCCGTTCCGCTGGAGGATGCCAAGGCGAACGAGACAGTAGGTAAATCATTATCGAGAATCGTGTATTGATAGGTATGGGCGGTGCCCACGATAGCATCTACCGGGTTGACAAGCGACAGCTCCAGAATTTCCGCCGGCTCTACCAGCGAGTCATCGATTAGGGTCAGGACAAGATTTTTCTGGGTTTCGCCGGGAGCGAAGGTCAGGCCGGCAGGAACTGAGTAATCGACGCTGCCCCCTGTCGGTGGGGCGGGTGAGACCGCAACCTGGACCGCCACAGTCTTTTCGGATGCCGGGCTGAGGGTTACCGGTATGTTCAGCGTGCCGATCGATTCCAGTCCGCTGCCCACGTTCGATCCGAACTGAATCACGGAAGCCGCATCGTCGTCCACGATCGTGTAGGTATGTGTATGCGTTTCTACGGTCCCGTCTGGAGCAGTGCCGACCAGGCGGATGATTACCGTTTCATCGTACTCGTCCACGGTGTCGTTGATGACCTGGAAAGCGATTGTCTTCCGGGTTTCGCCCGGAGCGAAGGTCAGGTTGCCCGGAGCAAGCAAATAGTCCGAACCGGGTGTGGCCGTTCCACCGGTTACGGAGAATTGAACCGTGACCGGATCGCTTGCCGCAACGGAGAGAACCACGGTTATCGGGAGCACGGAGGGAACCGACTCGGAGCCGCTGGAACCGGCGGCAGCGAATCGGATCCACGAGGTGTTGAATAAAGCCGGGAGAAATATTTTCTGGTTGGTCGGCGTAGCCGCAATCGCGGTAATTTCGTTGGCGGACCCGCCCGCCAAAGAGCGGTCCATGGTGCGGGGCAAGCCTCGCTCCTTGCTTCGAGGGGTACGCGCCGGTAGTACCGGCCCTGACTGCCGGGCTCCCGGAGAAGGGCAGCGGAACAGTTCCCCACCCATACAGGGAGATGGCACGGGCGACGGTGACCTTTGTGCCGACCGCACAGACGCCTCTGGAAACTGGCAGTCGCCGGGGGAGGGATCGTTTTCATCGACCAAGGTTGTCACCGTGAGCACAGCGGCCCCGATGCGCAAAGGGGACAGGGACAGGGGCAGGAACAGGGCGCAGGATATGATCGCTGGTCGGAAAAAGCTGGTGAGGAAGGCTTGGGGCATATATTCTCCATGCAAAAGGGTGACGCCAAGGGAACCCGACAGGAAAGCGGGAAATCGCTCTCGCCCATTGCTCGCGCATAATGAGTGTACGATTCATTATATACAAATTCAAGTAAAGAAGAGCGGGCATGTGGAAGCGGCCGATATACGCAAAGGCGCCGGTTGTCTTTCGACAGGGCCAGAGAGCAGAAGCTGCACCCCGGGCACAGCGTCCGTTTGCTCGAATGACCTACCCGGAAGGTCGGCTAATATTCTGTTTATTCAAATCGGCTGTCCTTGCTTTCGTTCTTTGATTTCAAGACAGAACACGGGAGCAATTCCATATTCGTGCTCTGCCCGCCTCAGCGGCAGCAGCCTGTGGCTCCCGGCTTTGTTGCGCGAATCCGCTTTTCGCATTATGATTGCGGGCGGTATGAACCGGGAAGAATCAGGATCGATCACACTGCCCTTTGGCGACCGGGAGCTGACTTTCCGGCTGCCGGCGCGCAACCTGGTGGCCGTCGCCTCGCCTCAGCGCGTGGCGGAACCGGTCGACGAGGCCGGGGAGATCCGGCGGGCCCTGGCGGAGCCCATCGGCGGGCCCCGGCTTGCGGAAGCCGCCCGGCGGGCCCGGAGGGTGGTGATTGCCGCCGACGACTTCACCCGCTGCACTCCGGTGGAGCGCATGGTCCCGGCGCTGCTCGACGAGCTCAACCGCGGCGGCATTCGCGACGAGCAGGTCACGGTGCTCATCGCTCTCGGCACGCACCGCCCGATGTCCGAAGCGGAAGTCCGGGAACACTTCGGCCCCGAGGTCGTCGAGCGGGTACAGGTCGTCAACCACGAATGGCAGGAGGCTTCGGCCCTGCGCTCCCTTGGAACCACCGCTTCGGGCACCCCGGTCGAAATCAACCGGCTGGCTCTCGAGGCCGATTTTCTGATCGGCGTCGGAAGCATTGTGCCCCACCACATTCCCGGCTATTCGGGGGGAGCTAAAATCGTTCAGCCGGGAATTTCGGGTGCGGAGACCACCGGGGCCACCCACTACCTGAGCACCCGCGCCGCGCAGTCCTACCTGGGCCGGGAAGAAAATCCGGTTCGCGCGGAAATCGACGGGATCGGCGCCCGAGTGGGGCTGAAAGCCATTTTCAATGCGGTGCTCGACCCGGATGGCCGGCTGGTCCAGGCCTTCTACGGCGATCCGCTGCAGGCCCACCGCCGCGGCGTGGTGCGTTCGCGGCAGGTTTTCGGGGTCCGGCTTCCCGGCCGGGCGGATATTGTGATTGCCGGATCCCATCCGTACGACATCGAATTCTGGCAGGCCCACAAGACGCTTTACCCCGCGGACCTGGCGGTAAAGGACGGCGGGACGATCATTCTGGTTTCGCCCTGTCCGGAAGGAGTTTCGGTCACCCACCGCGACATGCTCGATTTCACCCGCTTCGACCCCGGGCGCCTGGAGCAGATGATCGAAGACCGGCAGCTGAAGGATCTGGTTTCCGCGGCTCTGGCCCTGGCCTGGGCGAAAGTCCGGCAGCGCTCCGCCGTTCACCTGGTCAGCGACGGAATCCCTTCGGAAGAGGCCGCCGCGCTCGGATTCCATCCCTTCGAAAGCATCCCTGCGGCGCTGGCCGCCGCCATGCTCCGCCACGGGCCCGAAGCCACAGTGACCGTTCTGCCCCACGCCCCGGCCACCCTGCCGCTTTTATGACCTTGAGCACCGGCCGACCTCCGGAGCGATCCGAAGACAGGATATACCGCCGGGTCACCGGGCGGCTGATCCCCTTTCTGATGCTCTGCTACGTGGTGGCCTACCTGGACCGGGTCAACGTCGGCTTTGCCCGGCTGCAAATGCTTCGCGACCTCCGGTTCAGCGAAACCGTCTACGGGCTGGGAGCCGGGGTCTTCTTCCTCGGCTACTTCCTTTTCGAGGTTCCGAGCAACCTGATTCTGCACCGCGTCGGGGCCCGGGCCTGGATCGCACGGATCATGATCACCTGGGGAATCATTTCCGGCGCCTGCCTCTGGATCACCACCCCGGCGATGTTCTACCTGCTGCGCTTTCTGCTGGGCGTGGCGGAAGCCGGCTTTTACCCGGGCATCATTCTGTATCTGACCCGTTATTACCCGGCGGAGCGCCGCGCCCGGGTTATCGCTCTCTTCATGTCGGCCATACCGCTTTCCGGGGTTTTCGGCAGCCCGCTTTCCGGCTGGATCATGGAATCGTTTAACGGCTCGGGCGGCTGGGCCGGCTGGCAGTGGATGTTTCTTCTGGAGGCCATCCCGGCGGTGCTTCTGGGACTGGCGGTCTTCTTTTATCTTTCCGACGACATCCGCTCGACCCGCTGGCTGGACGAGGAGGAAAAGAAAATCCTGGAAAAAAACATCGACCGGGATTCCGCCGGAATGAAAGCGCATGCTTCCCTTTTTGCCCTGTTCCGGGACGGCCGCATCTGGAGCATGTCGGCCATTTATTTCTGCTGCGTGATGGGGCAATACGGCCTGACTCTCTGGATGCCGACCCTGATCCAGGCGGCCGGAGCGGTGAGCCTCCTGCATATCGGCATGCTTACGGCGATCCCTTACATCGCCGCCGTACTGGCCATGATTCTGCTGGGACAAAGCGCGGACCGACGCCGGGAACGGCGATATCACCTGGCTCTGCCCATGCTGTTCGGTGCCGCCGGCCTCATGGCCAGCGTCTGGGCAGGAGACAGGACGGGCCTTGCGGTGCTCTGCCTGTCGGTGGCCGCCGGGGGAATTCTCTCCTCCGCGCCTCTCTTCTGGAGCCTGCCGACCTCTTTTCTGCGCGGCGTTTCCGCCGCGGCCGGCATTGCGGCCATCAACTCGGTGGGCAATCTGGCGGGTTTTGCCAGCCCTTACCTGATGGGCTGGCTGAAAGATCTGACCGGGAACACCGCCGCCGGGATGTACATCCTGGCGGCAATCCTGACCGCCGGCGCTCTGGCCGTACTGCGCATCCCGGTACGCCAGGTCAACCGGTAAGGGGTACCGCCGTTTTGGAATTCAGAATCCAGAAGATAGAATTCAGAATAGGGGTAACCTGTAGGAAAAATGTCTTTTATATTCTGGATTCTGGCTACTGCATTCTGACTTCCTGTTTTTTTGCACCGTCATCCTTCCTGGCAGCCCGGCAAAAAGTCCGGAACCCCGAAAGGGGTTCCGGGGATCACAGCCCGGGGTGAAGCTCCGGGAAGCGATGTTGTATTGAGTGTCGAGCCCTGTAAGGGCGTCCTAAAACGAACGGGAAATTGGATTTAGGGCGCCCCTACAGGGCTCTGATTTCCGAATGCCATCATTCCCGGGGCTTCACCCCGGGCTGAGGATATGGGAGGCTTTCCGCCTCCTTCCAGGCTTTTTACCGCGCTGTCCTTCCTGATGGCTTCGCAAAAAGTCGCATTGGTTCCCGGCAATTCTCACAAGTCGATCCGGATCCGATTCGCAATAAAATCCGTATGGAGTTCCACCTTTTGGTGGCGCGGTGCGAGGAGTTATGTTCTGCTGTTCCTTACGGGACTCTGGCGCGGAATAAGGGGCCTGTGCCGGATGGCGCAAGGCCTTCCAGGGCCACGGGGGACCCCCACGGTGCGATATCCGCTTTTTCGCCCCGTGGGGCACACCTCCAAGTCCCGAAAGGAACGGCCGTTTATGGGGAGGCAACCTGCCTAATTGGTTTTGGGCTGTCCTGCCGCCGGCTGGCCCGCCGGCGGCGGCGGATTGATGGAGATCATCTCCACGTCGAAGATCAGGACCGCGTTGGGCCCGATATCCGGCCCGGCCTGACGGTCGCCATAAGCTAAAGCGGAGGGAACATAGAGCTTCCACTTGGCCCCGGGCTTCATCAGAAGCAGCGCCTCCTTCATGCCCGGGATAACCCCGTTGACCGAAAAAGTGGCCGGCTCGCCCCGGCTGTAGGAGCTGTCGAACTCCTTGCCGCCGATCAATGTTCCCCGGTAGTGCACCAGTACCGTTTCGCTCTCCTTGGGGGAAACCCCGGCCCCCATGGCCACCACCTCATACTGCAGACCGCTCGGCAGGGTCACCACGCCCTCTTTGGCCTTATTGGCGGCCAGGAAGGCATCTCCTTCGGTTTTGTTCTTCTCCCCCTGCACTTTCTGGAGCTGCTGCTGCTTCTGCGTCTGCTCCTGCTGGAAGGCAGCGAGTGTCTGCTGCACCTGCTGTTCGGTGAGAAGCGGCTTGGCGCCCGACATGACATCCTGGATTCCTTTAAACAGCATGGGGTAGTCCACTTCGATCGCATTGCCCTTCAGGTTGGATCCAATACTCATGCCGATGCTGTAGCTGACCTTGGCCTTCGGATCGGCAAGGGCGGCGGCCGCATCCCCCGAGGGGGCGGCACTTTCCGGCCTGGCCGCAGGCTGCTGGGAGCGGCAGACGCTGAAACACGCCGGAGCACAGAGGATCAGGGCAAAAACCACATTGCGTTTCTTCATTCTTCTTCCTAATTTTTTGGGTTAAACCCGCTTCGGTAAGGCGCCGAAATCGCCCGGCGGCAACACTCCGCCACCGGGATTATATCTTCTTAGCGGGATGAGAGGCAGAAAAAGCTTTCCCCGGCAAGGCAGGAAGAAGGCCGAAAATCTCCGCTAGCAGCAGCGCGGACGCACGAATTTCCTCTCCAGCCGCCCGTCGGCGAATTTTCGCCACTCCCGCGAAGAATGCCGGAGGCCGTGCGCCTTCAGGTGCCGTTCATAGGCCTTTTCGTCGCCCAGCTCCTGCAGCAGCCGCCAGAGAAAGCGGCAAACAGCTTCCAGGGCTTTCATAATTCCTCCGTGAGCCGGCTGGGAACGAAGGGGGCTTCCTGCAGGGCCGCCGATTCTTTCCCCCGCAGAATTCCCACCCACACCCGCAGGGAATTGGCCAGCACCACCGACACCAGCACCAGCAGCAGGGCGCAGACGGCAGCATCCAATCGGGCATTGAACACCAGGGTTTTGTGGCGCAGCATCTCCGCCGCCGTCAGGGAGCCACGCTCCAGGATCGACTGCAGCTGACCGGCCTGGGCCAGGAATCCGATTTTGGGATCCGGGGAAAAAATTTTCAGGAATCCCCCGGTGTAGGTGACCGTAATCAGCCAGGCCAGAGGCAGGCAGGTGATCCAGGCATAGCGCCAGCGGGCCATTTTCAGCAGGATAGTGGTGGCCACGCACAGCGCGATGGCCGCCAGCAGCTGGTTGGAAATGCCGAACAGCGGCCACAGCGAGTTGATTCCGCCCAGAGGATCGATGACTCCCTGGTACAGGAAATAGCCCCAGGCGGCCACGATCCCCAGGCTGGTGGCGTAGACCCCCGGCATCCAGCCGGTCCGCCCCCAGGGAGCGTGAATCTGTCCGAGAAGGTCCTGGACCATGAACCGCCCGACCCGCGTGCCGGCATCGATGATGGTCAGGATAAAGAGGGCTTCGAACATGATGGCAAAGTGGTACCAGAAGCCGAGAATGGCCTCTCCTCCGCCGGTGCGGGCAAAAATATGGGCCATGCCCAGTGCCAGAGAGGGAGCTCCGCCGGTGCGGGAGAAGAGCGTCTGTTCCCCAACGCTTCGGGCCAGAGCCTCCATCCGCTGTGGAGACACCGGAAAGCCCCAGGAGGAGATGACCGCGGAGGCCGCCTCCGGGCTGGACCCGACCACTCCCGCCGGGGAATTGACCGCAAAATATACGCCCGGCTCCAGGGCGCAGGCAGCCACCAGCGCCATGATGGCGACAAAGCCCTCCAGCAGCATGGCACCGTAGCCTACAGGCAGGGCGTGCCTTTCGCGGGCGATCATCTTGGGCGTGGTTCCGGAGGAGATCAGCGAATGAAATCCGGAAATGGCTCCGCAGGCGATGGTAATGAAGCAGAAGGGAAAGATTTTACCGGAAAAAATCGGACCGGTACCGTCGGCAAAACGGGTCAGGGCCGGAAGCGACAGGGCGGGATGCACCAGGAATACCCCCGCGCCCAGCATCAGGATCACGCCCAGCTTGACGAAAGTGCTGAGGTAGTCGCGCGGCGCCAGCAGCAGCCATACCGGCAGGGCGCTGGCCAGGAAGCCGTACAGCATGATCCAGCCGGCCAGGGCCACCGCGGACAGGGTAAAGAAGGGTGCCCAGGAGGAATGGGCGACCCACTGTCCGCCCCAGATGCTGGCGACGACCAGGAGAAAGCCGATGGCCGAACATTCCAAAACTTTCCCCGGACGCCAGAAGCGCAGGTAGAGCCCCATGAAAACGGCGATCGGCATGGTGGCCGCAATCGTAAAGGTCCCCCACGGACTGCCCTTCAGCGCATTGACCACCACCAGGGCGACGACTCCCAGCAGGATGACCATGATGCAAAGTACGGTAATCGAGGCAATCACTCCGCCCACCCGGCCGATTTCTTCGCGGGCCATCTGCCCCATGCTTTTTCCGTCGCGCCGCATGGAGGCAAAAAGGATGAAGAAATCCTGCACCGCCCCGCCGAGCACGGCGCCCAGAATGATCCACAGCGTTCCGGGAAGGTACCCGAACTGGGCGGCCAGCACCGGGCCGACCAGCGGACCGGGTCCGGCAATAGCCGCAAAATGATGCCCGAAAAGGATCCATTTATGGGTGGGCTCGAAGTCGTGGCCGTTCCGGAACCGCTCCGCGGGAGTGGCTCTCTCATCATTCAGGCACATCACCCGCACGGCGATGAATTTCCCGTAAAAGCGGTAGCCGACCAGGAAAATGCAGGAGGCAGCGGTAACCAGCCAGAGGCTGTTAACCTGCTCCTCGCGCATCAGGGCGATGCCCGCCAGGCAGAATGCTCCCAGGGCGGCCACCAGCCCCCAGGCCACGCCGCCCAGCCATTTTTTCCCGTTCCTCATATCGAAGCCGTTCCTTGTATAAATGAAATAGTACGAGCCGGTCGCGGATTACAGGGAGCAGGAACTGCTCTCCCCTTTGGCTGCGAAAAATCGCCTGGCCCTCCGGCAGTCCAGGCCGATCTGGTGCTGCAGGGCTTCCAGCCCGGAAAATTTCTTTTCCTGGCGAAGCCGGGCCAGAAAATGAACCTCCATCCGGGCGCCGTAAATATCTCCGGAAAAATCCAGCAGGTGGGTTTCCACGCGCAGCGGCGGATTCCCTTTCTGCCGGATCGTGGGCCGGTACCCGATGTGGGTCAGGCCAGGCTGCCGCCTGCCGCGGAACCCAGCCACGGTCAGATAGACACCGGCGGGAGGGATCAGCTCGTTTTCCGGTTCCAGGTTGGCAGTCGGAAACTGCAGCCGGCTGCCGAGCCGGTCTCCGTGAACGACGGCCCCTACCAGAGCCGGCGGCCGCCCCAACAGCTTGCCGGCCAGCCGGACCCGGCCGTGGAGGATGAGGCGGCGAATCCCGGTGCTGCGCACCGGGAGCCGGTGATAGCTTTTTTCCTCGACCTCCTGCACCGCAAATCCCCTTTCCGCACCGAGGTGTTGCAGGTAGGAAAAGTTCCCCTTTCGGCCGGAGCCGAAATGGAAGTTACGGCCGACGCAGATGCTCTGCGGCCCCAGCCGCCCGCAGAGAATATTCTCTGCAAATTCATGGTGGCTGAGGCGGGCGACATCGGGAGTGAAAGGAATAACCCAGAGAAAATCGACGCCCAGCGACTGCAGGGCGGCACAGCGCTGCCCGAAGGTCTGCAGCATCAGCGGAGCCTGCTCCGGAGCCAGAATGCGCAGGGGGTGAGGGTAAAAGGTCATCAGCACGCTGGTTCCGGCGCTCTCCCGGGCCTGCTGGCCCACCCGGCGGATGACCTCCTGGTGCCCGAGATGCACGCCGTCGAAGGTTCCCAGGGCCAGAACCGGAAACGGCAGCTTGGGCGGGCAGTTCTCCAGGCCTACGGCGACTTTCATACTTCCAGGCTGAGTCCGTCGTAGGCCAGATGAATGCCCGGAGGAAGGCTGCGATCGGTCTCCTGGTGATCCAGGTGATGGCACATGTGGGTAAAGTAGGTCTCCCGGGCCCCGATCCGCTGCGCGGCCGCCACCGCCTGCTCCACGGTAAAGTGCTTGCGGTGCGGTTTGTGACGCAGTGCCCCCAGAACCAGGAGAGACAGGCCTTCGAGCAGGGCAAAGGACTCCTCCGGGATGGCGCTGACATCCGTCAGGTACGCCATGGAGCCCAGCCGGTAGCCGAGGATGGACAGGGAACCGTGCACCACAGGGACGGGAAGGATGTCCAGGCCAAAAACGGAAAAGGGGCCCTCTACCGGGATCAGCTGCATGTGGGGAAGATCATGGCTGTGCTTCTCCGGAAAGGCGTAGCGAAAAGTGATTCGTATCTCCTGCAGGCAGTCCTCCCGCCCGTAACAGGGAACCGGCTGCTTCTGCATCTGATTGAACGGCCGGAGATCGTCCAGTCCGAGAATGTGGTCGGCATGAGAATGGGTGAAAAGGATGGCATCCAGCCGGCGGATGCCGTAGCGCAGGGCCTGCTGGCGGAAGTCGATTCCGGTATCGATCAGCAGGGTGCGGTCTCCGACCTCAATCCATGCCGAGGGGCGCAGGCGCCTGTTCCTCGGATCGGAAGAAAGGCAGACCGCACAGGAGCAGCCCAGCATGGGCACTCCCATCGATGTGCCGGTCCCCAACAGGGTCATCTTCATAAGGCGAGGTTCCGCTGTTTCTCCAGGTAAATCATCCGCAGTTCATAGAGGACGTTGTTCAAAAGCTTGTCTTCCTCCTCGCTCAGGTTGCCTTTGGTTTTCTCTTTCAACAACCCGAGAATATCGATCATCTCCTTCCCTCCCTCGATATTTTCCTCCCGGGTGCCATCTTCCTCTACGGGAAGCACGCCAAAGGCAGCCATGGCGGAAGTATAAAAGGAAAGGACGAAGGTGATGAAGTTGATTTCCCCCTCGCCCGGCTTTTCCCCCGGCAGACTTTCCGGGCTGCCCGGCCCGGAGGCAGAGGAAGGGGCAGGCTCCTCGGAGCGATCTTCCTGCCCTCGTTTATCGACAACCACGAAACGGGAACCCTTGCCCTCTTGCATAGTGGAACTTTCCTCCTGTATTCATTTTTCCATGCCCGCACCGGAGCGGATTTTTCTTTCCAAAGAAGTAAATTTATCATATTCTTATCTTCCTTCGGCAAGCCGCCGTATCGTCCATGGACGGGGCAGAAGACTCCGGAGGAGCGTTAACCGTGCGGGCGGAGCAGGCGGATTGCCGGCGCATTCCCATGACTTCCGCCCGCGGATCAAGGAGCCTGCAGGACGGGGTTCCAGGAGGAGTGCGGATGTTGGGCGAACAGATACTTCGGCTGGTAGAGATCATGGCGCGCCTGCGATCTTCGCAGGGATGCCCCTGGGACCGGGAGCAGGACCATCAATCCCTCAAACCCTACCTGGTGGAAGAAGCCTATGAGGTTCTGGAGGCGATTGAAAACCGGGATGATCAGGCCCTGCGGGAAGAGCTGGGTGACCTGCTGCTGCAGGTGGTTTTCCATGCCCAGCTGGCCAACGAGGAAGGGCGGTTTCACCTCGGCGAAGTGGTCGAAGGGATCTGTGAAAAGCTGATCCGCCGGCACCCTCACGTTTTTGCCGGAATGGAGTTTCAGACCAGCGGAGAGGTCCTTCAGAACTGGAAAAAAATAAAGGCAGCCGAAAAAGGAACTCCTTTCGAGGAAAAGCCGCCCTCCATTTTTGACGGCCTGCCCGGCAACATGCCTGCCTTGACGGAAGCGCACCAGATTTCGCGAAGGGCGGCACGCGTCGGATTCGACTGGCCGGCGGTACAGGATGTTTTCGAGAAGCTTGCCGAAGAGGTTGGCGAGCTGAAGGAAGCCGTGCAAAGCCAGACTCCGGCCAGAGCGCGAGAGGAGCTGGGGGACCTGCTGTTCGTGGTGGTCAACCTTGCCCGACAGCTGGGAGCCGATCCGGATCTGGCCCTGCGCCAGGCCAATCAAAAATTCATGAGACGATTCCGGTTCATGGAAGAAAAGATCGCCCGCCAGGGCGGAAAACTGGAACAATCGAGCCTGGAAGAAATGGAAACTCTCTGGCAACAGGCCAAACAGGAAGAGCATTGAGAATCCGCCGGCCGCATCTTTACCGGATGACCTGGTAAAAAGTTCAATCCTCCTTACGGGATTTTGGTCCCGGGCGAGACTTTTTGGCGCTTTATCGTCCTCCATCACAGAAGAGACAGCACGGCAAGTGGTAATATTGTTCTTTCTTCATTTTGGGGAGGTTCGCTATGAGGTTGGACCGTTTCAAGGCAATCAGTGGTTCTATTTTCGTTTTGTTGATTGCTGCCGCCATTATCCTGCCGGAAAGTCAGGGGTCCATTCTATCCCTTGGAGGAGCCGGGACGGCCTTTGGATTCGCCTACCCGACGACAACCATAACAGGATCCACGACCTCAACATCTACCACCAGCTCGATCCGAAACACCAGCACGACGGCTTATCCTGCGCCGTCCTCAACGGCATCCTCCAGCTCCTCGACGTCCTCCACCTCCAGTTCCAGTTCCTCCAGCAGCTCCACCTCCACGATCCGAATCTCGACGACCACCAGCATTCCGGTTTCCACCACCCTATTTCCGACCACTTCCACGGTTACCATCACCACAACCTCCACCACCCTGCTCAACACCACCAGCTCAACGGTTGCAGTCACTACCAGCAGTTCCCTTGGGCCCCCCAGCTCTACTACTACCTCCTCCACCAGCAGTTCCTCCACGCTTCTTTTAACAACCAGCACCAGCACCACGAGCACAAGCACGACCAGTTCCTCTACCACCAGTAGTAATAGCTCCACTTCCTCCACAAGGATTACCACCTCCTCTACCACCTCCAGTTCCTCCACGAGCACCACCACATCGACCAGTACCAGCACGTCCTCCACCACCACATCGAGCACTTCCAGCTCCTCCAGTTCCTCGACGTCCAGTTCCTCGACGTCCAGCTCCTCGACCTCCAGCTCCTCGACCTCGTCGACCCTGCCCATGCTGGTATTGGGAATTCATCCCTCTTCCGGAACAACGGGCACGATAACCGATATCGACGGGATGAATTTCTCACCCTTTCCTTCCGAAAGTGTCGTATCCTTCAGCCAGATTCCCGGAACGGTGCTGGCTGCTTCCAGCAGCCGTCTGACTGTCAAGGTCCCGGCGGGGCTTACTCCGGGTCCGGTTCCGGTGGTGGTGCGGACCAGGCAGGCAACCGCGCCCTCCCTTTCGTTCGGGTATTATTCCCCGGCGCAGGTTCTGGTCACCGAGGTTATGCCTTCCCACGGACCGGCAGGCAGCCTGATCTCCATCTCGGGAAGCAATTTCCTTCACTCTTCCGGCTTTATCGAAGCGAACGGAGCCGGCCTCAACCCCCAGGTTCAGTTCAGGACATCGCAGGGCGGATGGATCGATGCCCCCATTCTGTCTGCCACCTCCACAGCCCTCGTCGTTCAGGTCCCGCCCGGCGCTGTTTCCGGAGATCTGCGCATTACCAACCTGGACGGACAAAGCTATACCGCCCAGTTCCTGGTGGATCCCAGTTCCTCCGGAAATCCTCTACCTGCAGCGGTTAACTGGCAGAGCAACTTCAGTTACAACCGGACGCCCATCGATCTGGCGATTGACCCCTTTTCCGGATTTCTTCTGGTCCTCATGACGGGAACCAACCGGATTGAAGTATTTCCGTTGCAATCCAAGGATTTTACAAACCCGGCTTTTTCGATGAACCTGAGCTCCACGCCCAGCAGAATTATTCTGGACAACACACGAAGGCTGGGCTTTGTCAGCAACAGAAACAGCGACAGCATCACCGTATTCCGCCTGCCGGCCAGCAGCAGCAATGCCGCCCTGACTACACTGCAAAACATTCCCACCGGTTATCAGCCCCTGGGGATGTCCATCGATGCGGCCCGGGGTATCCTGGCCGTAGCCAACTCCGGAGCTAACAGCGTGAGCCTGATCCACATGGACAGCCTGCAGACACTGACCACGATTCCAGTCGGCACTAGTCCTCAGAGCGTCGCCTTTCATCCGCTGAACCGACGCCTGTATGTTTCCCACTCTGGAAGCGATTTCATTTCGGTCATCAACACATTCAATTACCAGACTTTATCTCCCATTCCGGTCGGAGCCGGGCAGGGAACGCTTTTGCTGGAGCCGCAGAGCGACATGCTTCTGGCTGCTATTGAAGAGTCCAACGTCCTTTACACCATCCGGCTGTCCACCGGAAAGACCAGGATTGTGGGGGTCGGCGCCCACCCCGTTGACCTGGCTTACAGCCCGACGCGCTCTTCCTTTTTAGTAGTAAACAGGGACAGCGGAAATCTTCTGGAACTGGACACCAGCCTGGAGCAGGTCCTGTCGAACGTTCCGATCGGAAGTTCGCCCCTGGCTATTGCGCTGGATGAAAAGGATTCTCAGGTCTGGGTGATCAACAGCAAGGGAATTCTTGCTCCCGGCAAGGGGCTTTCCTTCCCCGATAGCAGCGGGTTTTTCGAACAGGACGGGTATTCCAGCGTTAGCCGGTTGACACTCCCGCTGCAGCTGGTTTTCCCGCTGATGACCCGACAGGGGCTAGACCAGATGATGGGTATCGCCCTGGTCAATCCGACGGCGAGTCCTTTGCGCCTGGTATTCACCCTTTTGAACCCGGGTGGAACCAAGGCTCCCGATGGTTTGTTCCCCAATCCTCGCACCTGGGACCTGGCCTCATCCAACCAGATGACCGTTCTGGACAGTCAGATCCTGGGAGGAACGCCTCCCTCGGACGGATGGGTGCACATTCAAACCGACTCCAACCGAATCAAGGGCTTTTCCCTGGTATTCGATCGCGACGTCCGGTATATGGATGGAACGGCGGAAAACAACCGGTCGTTGCAAAAAGCCGTTTTCCCGGCCCTGGAAAAAAGCTCCGGCGGGTTCTCCGAGTTCACCCTGTGCAATTACTCCATTCTTTCGGCTTCCGTCCTTTTCCGTCTGGTTGGAGTGGATGGCAAGTCACTCAGCGAAACGACCATCGCTATTCCCTCCTGGGGATACCTGCACCGAAAGCTGACGGAGCTTTTTCCGAACGCCCCGCTTTCCCAGGCCTCCTACCTGACGATGGAAAGCAGCGTGCCGCTGCGAGCCCGCCAGTCTTTCGGCACGGACAATCGCTTTGCGGTTCTGAATGCCCTGGACCAGGCCCGAACTTCCAACACGCTCGATTTCGCCCATTTCGCCTCCGGCGGGGCCTACAGCACACGGCTCACCCTGATCAACCTGGCAGCCGAAACCCAGCAGGTAGTGGTTTCAGCCCTGGACGATGCCGGTAATTTGATGAAAACAGGCAACGTGACCAATCCATGGACCGGCGAGATTCCCAGCCAGATCAAAGTGGAAATCGACCTTCAGAATAACATGGGATTCGGCGGAAGCTCCATTCAGCAGGGTTCTCTCCATGTATCCGGCAATCGTGGTCAGTTGATCGGGTACATTACGTTCGGGACCAGCGAAGCCCTGGTCAGCTCTATACCCCAGGACAATCCGGCTACGTCCATGACTTTTTCCCACATCGCCGAAACCCTGGATGGCAAGTTTAACTACTTTACCGGGTTTGCAGCGTATAATCCCAACCAGGAGCCGGTGGGAATTCAGGTGGTGGCACACCGGGCCGACGGCAGCATCCTTGGAAACTGGAACGGAACCCTGCTCCCCAAAGGACATTTCAGCCGACTGTTGCGGGAGCTGCCTGGTATTGCCGGTTCTGTCCTGGGCCAGACCGGCGGCTATTTTGAGGTCAACGCCACCAATCCGATTTTCGCCCTTTCGCTCTTCGGCAAGGGAGACCTTTCGGCACTGGCAGCCATTCCCGCGCAATAGTCGGACATTTCCGGGAGCCGCCGCCGGGAAACGGCTTCCCCCGAAAATTTGCATCTTAAAGGAATATTCTATCCTAGCCATGCCATTTTCATGAAACTTTTGCCGAAACCTTCTCGTAATAACACTCGGTTTTACTTTTGACATCGGAGAGGGCCTCATGAAACAGAAAATGAGCAAGAAGAAGAAATGGATTATTTATTCCTCGGTGGGCGTGGTCCTGGTAGCCGTTATCACAACCAGCCTTCTCTGGAATAAGAAAACCCTGGTGGAGGTGCAGACCGGCAAGGTGGAAAAGAAGGACCTGCTGGAATCCAAGGTTTCCGCTACCGGGGAAATTCGGGCCAAGGAATTCATCGACATCCAGGCGGAAATTACCGGGATCATCACCGAACTGCCCATCAAGGAGGGCGACCGGGTAAAGAAGGGCGACCTTCTCTTAAAGTTGGACCCCCTGCAGAGCACGGCTGAAATGGAAGCCACCAAGGCGTCCTATGAAGCGGCCATGTCCGACGCCGGAACCCAGAAGGTGCAGATCGCCTCTGCGGAGGCCAACATCCTGCGGGATGAAGCCCAGTTGAAGCAGCTGAGTTCGGAACTGGAGCAGGCCCAGTACAATTTTGGCCGCTCCCAGAAAAGCTTTGCGCGCATGCAACAGCTGCATGAGGAAAATCTGATTTCGCGCGAGGAATACGAGCAGTCCCAGAATCAGATGCGCATCTACAAAACCCAATGCGATGCGACCGAGGCGCGGATTGCCCAGATAAAAGCGCAGACCAAGGTAACCAACCTCTCCATCCAGCAGATGAAGTCAGCCTACCAGTCGGCGATGAATCGGGCCGGGGCCTCCCAGGCCAACCTCAGGAGGTCCGTGGACCAGCTGCGAAAGACCACCATCTTTTCCCCGTTAACCGGCATTATCACCAAGAAAAACGTGGAGATCGGGGAACGCGCCGTACCGGGAATACAGAGCAACCCGCAAGCCACGCTGCTGACCATTGCCGACATGTCGGTCGTGCAGGTGGAGCTGAAAGTCGATGAAACGGACATTGTCAACGTAGCCCTCGGAAACGACGCCAAGGTAAAAGTGGACGCCCTTCCCGACCAGGAAATCAAGGGAAAAGTCACGGAGATCGGAAGCAGCCCTATCAATGCGGGCACCACCACCGCCTCTCAGGAAGCCAAGGATTTCAAAGTCATCGTCGACCTGATCGACCCACCCGATGTGTTGAAATCCGGACTCTCGGCCACCGCGGTCATCACCACCAAAACCAAGAATAATGTTCTGACCATACCTTTCCAGGCTCTGACCATCCGGGACGTGGAAGTGGATGATGCCGGTCATTATGTGCCTCCCAAGGAAAAAGCGGGGGAAAAGAATGCGGTATCCGCCGACACGGACAAGTCCGCTAAAAAAGCCAAGAAAAAAGAACTTCAGGGTATCTTTATCGTCGACAAAAGCAACAAGGCACGGTTCACCCCCATTGAAACCGGTATCACGGGTGAAACGGAAATAGAAGTGATCAAAGGGCTTGCGGAAAACCAGGAGATTGTCACCGGCAGTTACAAAACCATTCGTACCCTGGAAGAGGGCACGGAAGTGAAAATAAATAATACCAAGAAACCCGAAGCAGCGGCGGAGGCTAAATAGCAGCATGTCCCAAACGAACGGCATTATCATTAAGACGGAAGATCTCTGGAAAACCTATGAAATGGGTTCCGAGCAGATTCACGCCCTTCGGGGAGTGGACGTTACCATTCATAAGGGTGAATATGTAGCCATCATGGGTCCCTCCGGTTCGGGCAAATCGACCTTGATGAACCTCATCGGCTGCCTGGACACCCCCACCAAGGGGAATTATTACCTGAATGGAAAGCTGGTCAGCGAGCTGAACGACGACGAGCTGGCCTTTATCCGCAACAAGGAAATCGGCTTCATTTTCCAGACCTTCAACCTGCTGCCCCGGGCCACCGCTCTGCACAATGTGGAGCTGCCCCTGATTTACAACGGCACGCCGGCTCATGAGCGGAAATCCAAGGCAATCGAGGCTTTGAAGCAGGTGGAACTGGTGGAACGTATGAGCCACCGCCCCAATGAGCTCTCCGGGGGACAGAGGCAGCGCGTTGCGATTGCCCGGGCCCTGGTGAACAACCCTTCCCTGATCGTGGCAGACGAGCCGACCGGCAACCTGGATTCCAAAACCAGCATGGAAATCATGGGGCTCCTGGACAAGCTACACCACATTGGGAACACGATCGTTCTGGTCACCCACGAGCACGACATCGCCGCGTTCGCCCACCGCCAGATTCATCTCCGGGATGGACATATCGAAATCGACAAGCTTACGCCGCACTAAGCCTGCGAATTTTCCCTTTCCACGGCTCCCGCGGGTTCGGAAGAACCGTTCCCTCGTCCCCCGGGAGCTTTTTTCATTCCACGAGGTGATTTATGCCCCCAACCGGACCTTCGGTTTCTTCCGTATGCCTTTTGAGCGGCGGCATGGACAGCTGCGTTACAGCAGCCATCGCATTGCGGCAGGGACCGGCCGCCTTTCTGCATATCAGCTACGGCCAGCGCACCTGGGAAAGGGAGCGGCGCGCATTCCGGGAAATGTCCGACTATTACCGGGTTGGGCTCAGCAAAGAAGTCTCTTTCGATTTCCTGAGGGAAATCGGAGGATCCGCGTTAACCGATCCTTCGATTCCTTTGCCGGAAGCCGATCCCGGGCGGGAGGGGATCCCTGTTTCCTACGTCCCTTTTCGAAACGCACTCTTTCTGGCCCTGGCTGTGTCCTGGGCAGAAGTGCTGGGGGCCGAATCGGTCTTCATCGGGGCGGTAGAGCAGGACAGCTCTGGCTATCCGGACTGCCGGCAGACTTTTTACGACGCCTATAACCGCGTCATCCGGGAAGGAACCAGGCCGGAGAGCCGGATTTCCGTAGTTACTCCCTTGATTGCCATGAAAAAAAGCGAGATTGTAAAGCTGGGACAGAAGCTCGGCGCGCCCTTTTCCCTTTCCTGGTCCTGCTATCAGGCGGCAGAAAAAGCATGCGGGCGCTGCGATTCCTGCCTTTTGCGTCGCACCGCCTTTCGGCAGGCGGGATGCGAGGATCCGATTCCTTACGACGACCCGGTGCCGCCCGTTTCTCACGGATAGGCGGAACCGCTGACAGTAAAAGTCAGGCTATTGGAAGTCCCTTCATTGGTGCTGCCGGCCGGATTCACCACTTTAACCGCTGCCGTTGTGGAAGCCGCCGTCAGATTGGCGGTAACAGCCGCCGACAGTGTTTGCGGAGTAGTATTGAGCGACCGGGAAGTCACGGACAGCTCCGTCGAATTCCAGTAAACGCGGGATCCGGAATGAAATCTCTCCCCGGACAGAACCAGAGTAAAGGCGCCCATCCCGGGGGCAACGCGCGTCGGATTCATGGAAGTCAGGGAGGGCAGCAGAGCGACGGAAGCGCTCAGGTCGCTGACTCCCAGCGTGCTGAAAACGGAAAAACTGCTGTCGTAGCGCAAGGCGGTTACGGCCAGGGCGCCGGCACTGAGGCGCAGTTCCGCCCGCCCCGACGGAGCTCCGGCGATCATCTCAAACAGAAACCGGGCAGCATGCTGGCTGGCGCCCAGCGAGATGGGCACGGATCCCACCTGGCTCCCCTTGGTATCATACAGGACCAGCGTTCCGGAAGCCGTTACCGTGGACGGGTTTGCCATGGCGAATCCGGTGTGAAAGCCGTCTTCGTCGACAAAAAAATCGGCCGCCTTCAGGGTGTCGACTCCGGATACCGATGCCTCCACCGCAAGCTTTCCTCCGGAAAAAAGCTGAAAAACCGCGTTTCCGCCAATGTCCGCCGCCGGGGAGGTGGAAACCCGTGCCCAGCCAGCGGCAACCGAGGTCCCCGTCCCGGCCGTCTGTACCTTGAGCGCTCCGTAGGCGGACAAAGGAAAGGTGAAACTTGCGGAAGTTGTGCTGCCAATGGTCACCGTCCAGGGCTGACCGGAGTCTTTAAAAAACTCGATCTGCGCACTGGTGGAGGTACCGGAGTGATTGGTCAGCAACAGCGTGGTTTTGTAGCTGCCCCCATCGGCGATCTGAGGAAAATAGAGCCGGCTGGCAGCAGATGCAGTACCGCCCGCTGCCCCAAGGAACACAAGAAACATCAGCAGAGGAATCCGAGTCCGTTCGCGCATAATATTTTATCCGGCAAGCCCTTTGGCCGCAAAAGGGGTAATTTTACCAAATATTGGAGAGAGGGCGCACCAAGGGCTTTCCGGCTGGCGCCGAAAATCTGAAATCAGAAGGGATTGGGCCCCGCGGCCCAATCCCTTCCCGAATGGTGAGAAGAGCAGAAAATCGAATTTTACTGCAGGGTTCTTCGGGCAACCTGGGTAGGCAGGCTGCAGCTGGCACAGCCGATGGGAATCGGCGCACCCATAAAGTTGTAAGCTTTGGTGTCGGAGCAGAGCAGCGGAATATTGGTCCCTGCCGGAATGCCGGAGGTGACATTAAAGGTCAGGTACATCAGGATTCCGTCGCCCAGAACATTCTGGTTCGGCCCGGAAATCAGGAAGCGCAACCGTCCCGGATACTGCACTCCAATACCGATTTCCTTGAAGGCATTGTAGGTCGAGGGCCCCTTGGAAACTCCCACATAGGTGAGCTGAGCCGGATCAAAGCTCAGGTCCGCCTGTACGGCAACCGCCCCGGCTCCCTGCACCACGGTGGCCAAACTGATGGGAACCACAACCTCGGTTCCCGGGTTGGCGCGCGGACAGCTGACATTCAACACCAGATCCGAAGGCGGAAGGGTAGTCGTCGTCACCGGGTGGGTGGTGGTAGTCACCCAGTAGGTGGTGGTGGTGATCGGGATGGAAGTCGTAGGCACGGTAGTAGGCACCCAGGTGGAGGTCGTAGGCGTCCAGGTGGTCGTGGTGGTGGCCAGGAACGTGGTGCTGGTTGCGGATGGAATACCGGTTACGACCACCGAAGCCATCAGGATCCGATTCGAGGTGCTCATATCAAAGAGAGAGAAGGTATAGTTCCCCGCCATGATCCACGGCACCGCGATGCTGAAGTAGGTAGTGGTGAAAATTCCGGTAACCGGGGTTTCCGCCAGATCCGGATTTCGGGCCCACAGCTGCACGGCCCGGCTTCCGGGGTTGTAAACCTGCAGGGTGACTCCGCAGGCAGTCTGTCCGGGAGCAATGGTGCAGTACGGGGGAGTGGCGGTAACCGTCGGCGTTCCCGAAAGAGTAGTCGAAGTGGGATACGTGGTGGTCGTGGTGCTGGTGCTGGCCGAGGTACCCGGAACGTAATCGACAGCCCGCACGGCAGCATCAATCTGGATTCTCGGATAAAACGTGGAGCAGGCCACCACGGGCCGGCCGGTGGAAGTCAGAGAAGAAAGAACTTCATCGAAGGTGGCGGTGGGCTTTTTCCCTTTGAGGATGGCCCAGGCACCGGCCACGTGGGGAGCGGCCATGGAAGTTCCCATATAAGCGCCGTAGCTGACGCCCGGCACGGAGGAAGTAATCACTTCCCCGGGAGCCAGCAGGCTCATGTAGCTCGAGCAGTTGGAAAAAGCGCTAAGTTCGTCCAGAGGCAGCGTGCCGGTCCCATCGGTTGTCGAACCGACGCTGACCACGTTGGAAAGGCAGGCCGGAACTGTCAGTCCTATGTTGCTGCCGTTGTTACCCGCGGCCACAATGGTCGCCACGCCGGCCAGCCGCAGCCGGTCCACGGCCGATTTCATCGCTGTAGTGTAAATCGTCCGGTTGTCGCAAAAGGCATCGTAGACTTCGGCGCCGCCCAGGCTGAGGTTGACGGAGGCGATCTTCAGGCCGCTGGTCTGCTGCAGGGTGAGAACTCTTTCCAGACTGGAATAAACATCCGAAAAATAAAAGGCCACGCAAGGGGTCACATAATTCGGACAAATGGCCGCACTGTCAAACCGGGAACCGGCCTGAATAGCGATAATGCTGGCATCCCGGGCAATACCGGAAAAGCTCTGCCCTTTGCCCGCCGCGATTCCGGCCACATGGGTGCCGTGCCCGCAGTCCTGAATGGTCGTGCTGCAGTTCACCCCGGCATCCGTTCCCACGTAGGAAACTCCTCCGGGACAGATGTTGACCGCGCTGTCGGGCGGATAGGTCGTCGAATAGCAGGCTTCCGAAACCACCTTGCCCCGCAGAAACGGATGGAACTTGTCCACACCGGTATCCACGATGGCGATGGTTTGCCCTGCGCCGGTGTTTCCGGCCATCCAGGCCTGTGCCGCTCCGACGATCGCTGCGCTCTGCGCCAGGGAGGGATAAAAAATAATGTCTTTACCGACGCTGGCGACTTCGGGTAGAGAAGTCAGTTTCTCCAGCGCTGAAGCGCTGACCTCCAGCGCCATGTAAGGAAACACTTCAAATTTCCTGATATCCTTGATCTCGCCTTTCTCCAATCGATTCAGCACCGATTCCTGCACAGCAGCAATCGCGGCCTGCTTCGACCTGAGATTGTCGGGAGTTATCGCCTCCGTTGCGGCAGAAGCCGCCTCGGAAGTCTTCAGCGCGACGATTACCCGAACCGATCCATCTGCTTTTGCTTTTTCCAGCAAGGAGGAGAGATCATCACGGGAGTTGGACGCCGCTGCTAAAAGGGTTGTGAGGCAAAAGACCGGCAAGAACAGACAGCACAGCTCTCTGATTCTCGCTTTTCCCGCGGTTGGGGAATAACCACCTTTCATAGCTTCCTTCCTTTCCATGAACACAAGAATAATAGACGCCCTCAGGGGCCGTCTCCTTTTTGCCGGCACCTTTCTCCCCGGAAGCTTGGCCGTGTATAAGCGTCCGAAGGCTCGTCTGCTATGCTACCGGCTGAACATAAGGCTCCAAGCCTTAAAATCTTGTTCCTATATTTTACACTACTTGATCGGTAATAACATATCTTAAATAAATATTTTTTTATATATTTTTTTTCCAAAAGGGAATCCATTTCCGTGACCTGGAATGCGGAAGCTGAAAATTCCAGGATTTTTTTGGCCGGAAAAAGAAAAACGGTTATTCCACCGTGGTCAGGCCACAGCGGAATAACCGTTCGAGTCTTGCTGGGATTGGGTTTTAGGAGAGTTTCTTAAAGAATAGGAGTAATTACCGCCTTGCGAATCCAGATCTTTCCGTGATCTCCCTGGATCATGAGGGGGCCCGGTTCCCCTTCGTTGGCATCCAGTGCTCCTCCGGTGATTCCTTCGATCAGAGAATTGTCCTGGACCTTCTGTCCATTCAATAAAACCGTCACCCGGTTGCCCACCAGGGTGATTTCCACGGCCTGCCATTCCCCGGCGGGCTTGCTGGCGTTGACCGCGGGAGCCACACGGCTGTAAATGGACATATGGCCGTGTTTTTCCGTCGGGGTTCCGGCATCATCCAGGACCTGCAGCTCATAACGGCCGCGCAGATAGATGCCGCTGTTGCTTTTGGGTTCCAGCTTGTACTCCAGTTGCAGCTTGAAATCCTGGAATTTCTGTTCCGTGACGATATTGTTGGCGTGAGCCTCATTCTGCAGGATCCCGTCGATCACCGACCACCCCGATGGCCTGGCTGGAAATTGCAGGGTCCACCCGGCCAGGCTTCGGGAATCGAAGAGATTGATTTCCTTGCCGAACTTATGCTTGCCGTTGGCGTTGTATTCCTTCCACTTCGGAGGGCGCACGCCGACCCAGCTGATCTTTTCCTTTCCGGTATCGAGCACTCCGACTAATTTACCGTCCTTGACGCTGGCGCGGTGCACCGGCTTTGGTTTTTGCGGATTCTTGGGATCGGGGCCGATCGAAAAAACCAGCTCCTGATTCTCGATGGCGATTTCCGGTAGAGGCAGTACGCTGCCGCCCCGATTCAGGAACTGGCCGGCCGGCTTTCCGTCCTTCATCGCAACCTCCAGCCAGAAGACGTACGTCTCCTTTTCCGTTTTCCCCATGATATCCCACTTCCCCAGGAAGGGATTGGCGGACTGGCTCCAGAGCGAGCAGGCGGTAAGAAGCAGAACCAGGATACCCACCGCCAGGTTTGTTTTTTTCTTCATGCGAATTCACTCCTTTCAACAAAAAAATTAACCCGCACGCCGAGGCCGGGGGAGGGCCCCGCGCGGCAGAATCGCCCCACGAAATCCTTTCCTTTGTGTCCCCGATTTCCCGTCAATTGTATATCAGGCTTTGCGGTTTGCGATAAAATATATTTTTTCGTCAGGGTTCTGACTCTTGCGCAAACAGGCAGCGGCGTACCTTGCCGGAGCGGCCTGGCGTCCGGTTCATCCGACACACCCGTCAGGCCTGATACGAACGGGTCGGCTCAAAAGGAGACTTATTGCATGCAGGAGAACGGATTCCAGCAGGAAGCCAAGATTTTATACCGTCGGTTGGACGCTCTTTTCCGATCCATCCCCTCGGATTCCTCCCAAACCCGCCTGATTGAGGTTTTTCTCGGGGATCTTTTCCGGGATTTTCGGGAGGACATTCGCCTTTCCTCCATTTTCCTGTACCAGGAGCGGCGCACGCGGTTCAGCCTGATCGACCATATCGGCTGCATCGAATCGCTGCCCGCCAAATACCTGAGCCCGGGCACGCCTGCCCTGCAGCTCCTGTTCGAGCACCTGGTCTACATCTATACGGATTCCAGCATTGCCTATCCGGGATCCACTCACGCCTCGCTGCAGAAGCGGGCTTCCTCCGCCATGGTGCTGGGAGATACCCCGAACCGCTACGTGATCCTGTTCCTATTGGATCCCGGCTGGGAAAGAGAGGAGCTCGATTTCCTCCTGAACACGCTGCGCACCGCTCTCGGCACCCGTCTGATGGAAAGCAGGCTGCTCGGAACCTTCCGGGAGGCGGCTGAAATCCAGCAGAGCCTTCTGCCCGACCGCCCCCCCGAGTTTCCCGGATTCGACATCGCCAGCACGACTTTCCCTGCCGAGGAAGTAGGCGGCGACTTCTTCGATTACATTCTGTTTTCCGACCAGATGCTCGGCTTCAGCATCGGCGATGCCAGCGGGCACGGCCTGCCGGCCGCCCTTCTGGTTCGCGATGTGGTCATCGGATTGCGCATGGGCCTGGAAAAAGAGATGAAGATGACCCACGCCTTTACCAAGCTGAACCGGATTATCCACCGCAGCCGCCTGTCCAGCCGTTTCATTTCCATTTTTTACGGGGAGCTGGAGGACAACGGGAACCTGATTTACGTCAATGCCGGTCATCAGCCTCCGCTCCTGTACCACAAAGGCAGTTTCCGGGAGCTGACCTCCGGCGGCACGGTGATCGGCCCGCTGCCCGAAGTGCAGTTCCAGCGGGGATTCGTGCGCCTGGAGCCGGGAGCGTCGCTGATCGCCTTTACCGACGGGATCGTGGAAAGAAGGAATGCCTCCGGGGAGATGTTCGGGCTGGACCGGCTGAAAAAGCAGATCGCGCAGTGCCAGGCACTGCCCGCCTCCGTCTGCCTGGAAAAGGTGCTGTCGGAAGTGAGGTCATTCGGCAACGACGCACCGTGGGAGGACGATGCCACTCTGGCCATTCTCAAACGGCACAGGAAGAGGCAGGAAGTTTGAACGGGAGCACGGGCAGGCAAGACGGCGGAACCAGCCGCGCCTGCCTGCCCTGAAACGGGTACGGCTAAAGCTTCAACTCGGATTTCGCCTTGGCGATCATTTCATCCAGGCCGTTGAGGGTGTTGTTGTGCCTGGGCTTGAAAATCTGCTCCAGGTATTCCCTGGCCTTTGTGGCCGTCGGCTTACCCAGGGCTACAACCTTGGCGAAGGCTTCCATAGCCTTGTCCAGCTCCTGCAGGCGCCACTGGCTCATCCCGATGATGAAATAAGCGGCGTCGTTCTGCGGAAAAATCTTGATGCTTTCCGACAGGCTCTTGATGGCGCCGGCATAATCTTTTTTCCCATAGGCCAGGTTGGCCTGCAGCGCGTAGGCTTTTACCTTGATGGGATTCCACTGCTCGGCGGTCCAACCCGCGGGAGGAGCATCCGGAAAGGTCTGCAGCAGGGTATTGTAGTTTTCCATCGCCTTGTCCAGGTTTTTCTGGGCGGTGTTGTAGTCCGCCATCCAAACCAGGAACCCTACGCCTTTTTGCGGCCCAAGGGCTTCTACGGCCTTGGGAGCAAACTCCGCCAGCTTGGCGGCATTATTGGTGGCCAGGTAGCAGTCGGCAAGAATGAGAGTCGTCTGGTTGTCGGGCTTGGTGGCGTAGATCTTTTCGCCCAGCTCGATAGCCTGCGCAAAGTTCTTGGCCTGGTAGGCCGCCGTGAACTTCTGGTAAATCAGTTCCGAATTGTTGGGGAACAGCTGCAGCATCTTTGCGGAAAGAGCCTTGGCCTTGTCCGCCTGGCCGGCCTTGGTGTATTCCTCCTGGATCTGGGAGAAAAAGGACGGCATGTACTGAAGGATCTTGGCCTTGGGATTGACGGCTTTCATGAAGCCTTCCAGTTTCGCTTCCCGGTCCGCCAGTGGAAGCTTCATGATCCCTTCGACCACTTCCAGATGTTTTCCATAGACCCATTCCGACTCCGGCGGAATGCCGGCAGGTATTTGCACCGGATCCTGGGCGGCGGCTTTAACGATAAAAAAGCACAGCAAAAGAAAGGAAACAGACAATGTCATTCGCGAAAAACCAGGTTTCATCTGGTAAACCTCCTTCCAAACGTTCGTAGTTGAACCCCTAATCTCAAATGTCTATTAAGTTACATAAAAAAGCTGCGGAAGCAAAGGGGGTAAATCCAATTTGATTTCCAACGGCAGCTACTTTCTGATCCGGGTGGTTTTCCCCGGCGGAATGAGCTGGATTTCAAAAAGGCGCGGCCAGTACTTTCCGGTGATGAAAATGCGGTTCTGGTCCCTGTCGTAGGCGATTCCATTGAGCACATCGGCCCGGGATTGTTCGGCGGAAGTCAACAGACTGCCTAAATATAGCCAGCCGGTGACCTTGCCGCTTTCCGGCTGAATTCGGGCAATACGGTCCTCCTGCCAGATGTTGGCAAAAACCTCTCCCTGGATATATTCCAGCTCATTCAGGTTCTTGATCGGAAGTGAGCCGTCCTTCACCTCGACCCATTTGGCAATTTTCTGGTTCTTGGGATCCATGAAGTAGAGCAGGCTGGTACCATCGCTCAGAATCCACTGCCGGCTGTCGCTGGTGATTCCCCAGCCCTCCGTCGAGATGCGGAACTGGCTTTCCAGCTTGAAGGATGCCTTGTCGTAGATAAATCCGACGCCGGAAGTCCAGGTCAGCTGCACCAGCCGGCTTCCCCAGATCAGCAGCCCTTCGCCAAAGTATTGCCCGGGAAGATTGTAAACCTGCAGAACCTTACCTGTTTCCAGCTCCACGCGCCGCAGGCTGGATGATCCGTATTGTCCGGTGCTCTCGTAAAGGAAACCATCTTCGTACTGCAGGCCCTGCGTATAAGCCAGGGGGTCGTGGGGATAGGTGCGCACCACCCGAAAGCCGCAGGCGGGTGCCGTGGAAGAGGAACCCGCCGGCGGGCCCTGCAATCCGAAAGTGCGAACACCCAGAACCAGCAGCATTGCCGCCGGGAGGAGCCAGGAACCTGTTTTCATATCGGATACGCCAACCATTGTTCGCCTGCAGCAGCCGTCAACCACCGTACGATTCCGCCGGTTCATCTGCCGGCTGTTTGCAGTTTACCGGCTAAACTCCAAAAACTCAAGCGACCCGAAGGAAAACCCGCCGCAAGGGATCCGCAAAACTTGCGAGGAACGAGGGAAGCCGCGGGGCGCTCACAAATCCCGTTTTCCCGGAGCGGTGCTTTGTGGTACAGTATGCGTTTCACCAGTGTCCCGGTCTACCCGGATTGTTAACTATTTTCGCAAGAAACCATGGGTCGCAAGGAAAAGTAAATTTATGAACTATTTTTTAACCGAACTGCAGGAGATGATCCGCGACATCTGCCATAAAATCGGAGAGGAAAAAATCAAGCCGGTCCGAGCCAGGTATGACGAAACTCAGGAATTCCCCTGGGACGTCGTCAAGGTTCTGGCGGAAACGGACATCTGCGGATGCTATATCCCCGAGGAATATGGCGGCATGGGCGGCGGGATCATGGAGATGGTGATCGCTACCGAGGAACTGTCCCGGTTTTGCGGAGGAATCGCCCTGGCGTTTGCCGCTACGGGACTCGGCACCTATCCGATCCTGCTGTTCGGCACGCCTGAGCAGAAGGCGAAATACCTTCCCGACATCGCCAAGGGTAAGAAACTGGCCGCCTTCGCCATCACCGAAGCCAACGCCGGCAGCGATGCCAGCGGCATTTCCACCACGGCACGGAAGGACGGGGACTCCTATATTCTCAACGGGACCAAGCAGTGGATCACCAACGGCGGAGAGGCGGAAACGTATTCGGTCGTCGCCCTGACCGACAAATCCAAGGGAGGACGCGGAGCCAGCGCCTTTATTCTGGAAAAAGGAATGCCCGGCTTCTCCTTCGGAAAGAAAGAGGACAAAATGGGAATCCGCGCCTCAGCCACCCGTGAGCTGGTTTTTGAAGACTGCCGGGTGCCGAAAAGCCAGCTGCTGGGCCGCGAGGGAATGGGATTCCTGGTGGCTATGAAGACCTTCGACCGCACCCGCCCGGGAGTTGCCTCCCAGGCCGTCGGCATCGCCCAGGGCGCCCTGGATGAGGCCCTGCGCTATGCGCACCAGCGGCATCAGTTCGGCAAACCGATCTCCTCCTTCCAGGGGATTCAGTTCATGCTGGCGGACATGGCTATGAAAGTGGAAGCCTCGCGCGCTATGGTTTATGCCGCCGCGAGAATGATCGACGCCGGCGAGGAGAAGTTCAGCAAGGAAAGCGCCATGTGCAAAGCCTTTGCCAGCGACGTGGCCATGGAAGTGACTACCAATGCCGTGCAGATACTCGGCGGCTACGGGTATATGAAGGAATTTCCCGTCGAGAAGATGATGCGCGACGCCAAGATTACCCAGATTTACGAGGGAACCAACCAGATCCAGCGCGGCGTAATCGCCAGCCACATGATCAAGGACCTCCTGTCTCACAAGAGCTGATGTCCTGCGGGGCCATCCTGCGGGATGGCCCCGCAAAAAGACCCTCTCCCCGTCCGAAATATCCGGAGCACCTCATTCTTCCTTCCTGATCTTCCCTTCTTCCTGTGAAGTGATTGGACTTACAGGAAGAAAAAGGAAGAGCGGGAAGAAAAGCGGAAGGACCTGTCGTCCGCAGACGGGGACTTTTTACCGGTTTGCCCTGCGGGATGGCCCCGCGGCTTGTCTCTCAGAGCAGACCCTCGGTCCTTTTGCGCTGCAGGACGACGGATTCCCCGAGCCTGGCAAGGGCATCGATAAAGCCCACTGCAAAACTGCCGGGCCCCAGGGACTGCTCCGCCGCCATCTCGCCGGCAATGCCCATGGTCGTCATGGCGTGAGCCGCGGCGGCAAACGGATCGTCATGGACCGCGGCGAAAGCACCCGTCAAGGCGGAGGCGGCGCAACCCATGCCGGTTACGCGGCTCATCAGCGGATGGCCGTTGAAAATTCGCACCATTCTGTCGTTGCTCACGATCAGGTCGGCGGCTCCACTGACGGAAACCACGCATTCCGCCGCCCGGGACAGCGCCAGGGCCTCCTCCTGGACCTCCGCCGGAGTGTGCACGCTGTCCACTCCCCGGGTTCCGGACCGCTCGCAAAGCAGGGAGCGGATCTCGGAAGCGTTTCCGCGGATAATGGTCGGACGGACGGATTCAATCAGCCGGAGCGCCGTTTCCGTCCGGAAGCGGGTTGCCCCGCTCCCGACCGGATCCAGCACCACCGGGATTTGCCTCTGCCGGGCGGCACGTCCCGCCCGGCACATGGCTTCCACCCAGGGGCCGCTCAGCGTGCCGATGTTGAGGACCAGCGCCCGGGAAAGGCCAACCATCTCTTCCACCTCTTCCAAGGCGTGGGCCATCACCGGGGCAGCACCAATGGCCAGGAGGGTGTTGGCGGTAAAATTCATCACCACGTAGTTGGTGATGTTATGAACCAGAGGCGCCTGTGCGCGTATGGTCTGAATGTCTTTCCAGGGCATCGTCTGTCCGCTCGGGCCTAACGCTGAATCCGGGCGGATCCGCCCTTGGCGAAAGCCCTCACCTGGTCTACGGTAGCCATGGTCGTGTCACCCGGGAAAGTAGTCAGCAGCGCTCCGTGGGCCCAGCCCAGCCTCACGGCATCTTCCGGGGCTTCTCCGGTGAGCATGCCGTAGAAAAATCCCGCGGCATAGCCGTCGCCCCCGCCAACCCGGTCCACGACATCCAGCTCGCAGGCAGGAGCCACAAAAGTTTCGCCGTTTACCCAGGCAACGGCGCCCCAGCTGTGACGGTTGGTGGAATGAACTTCTCGCAGGGTGGTGGCCACCACTCTCACCTGCGGATACATGGCAACCACCTTGTCGATCATCCCGAAGAAGGTGCTTGGATCCAGCTGGGATTTGGCGGCCACTTCCGGCCCAGGGATCCCCAGGCCCAGCTGCAGATCCTCTTCGTTGCCGACCAGGACGTCGACATTCTCCACAATCCGGGCAATCACCGCCAGGGCCCTCTGGTGGCCGCCCCAGATGTTCCAAAGCTTGGCCCGGTAGTTGAGATCGAAGGAGGTTACCGCACCGGCGGCCTTGGCGGCCTTCATCCCTTCGATGATCAGCTCGCCCGTGGTTTCCGACAGGGCGGCAAAGATGCCGCCGCTATGAAACCAGCGCACGCCGCTCTCAAAAATGGCCTTCCAGTCGAAATCGCCCGGCTGGAGCATGGCACCCGCTTCGTGGCTGCGGTTGTAGAAAACCACCGGAGCTCGAACTCCCTGGCCGCGGTCGCTGTATACCGTCGCCATGTTCGGACCATTGACCCCGTTGTGCGCAAAACGCTTGTAAAAAGGCCTGACGCCCATGGCCCGGACCCGCTCGGCAATCAGGTCGCCGATCGGATAGTCCACCATGGCGGTGGCGATTCCCGTTTTCAGCCCGAAGCAGTCCGAAAGATTGGCGGCGCAGTTAAACTCCCCTCCGCTGACATGGATCTGGCACTCCGTCGCCTTGCGAAAGGGCACCACGCCGGGATCCAGCCTATGAACCAGCGCCCCGAGAGAAAGAAAATCAAGAGCGCCCTCCTGCGGAATGGACAAACCATACTTCATAGCAATCTCCCCTCCCTGTTAAAATGACATAAATGAATTTCCGGATTTGCACCCCAGGCGATTTTAGGGTTCCCGGTCAAAATTGTCAAACACAGCTTGACATCCACCCGGTCGTGTCAATTATAGTAATTGGCGTATGTATAAACGGATGATCCTGTGTTTCGGCCTTCCGGTTCTGATCGCCCTGATTCTGCCCGCTCCGGAATCCGCCGCCCAAAGCATCCTGACTCCCGGCACGGGAATTTCCGGTGCGCTCTTCCCGCTGCGAGAAATGGACATGCACCTGCACGCCGGCATGGAGCGGCAGGAGGACCTGAGCCGATGGATCGACCGGATGGTGGAGGACGGCCGCCGCGCCATTGTACTCCTGGATCACCTGGAGCTGTACCGCAGGACGCCGGAGGAGCTGGCCGCCTGGAACGAAAAAAACCATTTCCCCGGCCGCTACCGGGGCGGCCCCGAGGGGCACCGGGCCCTGATGAACGATTTCCGGCAGGCCGCGGAAGCCCGCCGTGATGTGCTCCTTTTCAGCGGCTGGGAGATTTCCGAAACCGAGCTGGATGAAACCCTGGAGGCCGCCCCGATGCGCATGGCCGAAGTGATCGGGTGGCACATCTCCCCTCGCAACGGACGGAAAGCCCCCGACGGCCAGGATCTGCTCCGGCGGGTGCGGCAAATCCGGGAAGCGCAGAACCGGTTCCCGGTGCCCATGATCGTCTTTCATCCGTTCAGCATGCGGCTGGAAAACCTGAGCCGGACGGCGTCCGCTGCGGGGCGCGACCCCAAAACGCTCTCCGTTTCCGAGTGCCGCTTTTTTCAGCCCGGGGAGCAGGAGGAGCTGGCGCAGCTCCTGCGCGGCAGCTCCATTTACATCGAGATGTCCCTGGACCACGATCGCTACTGGGATTATCCCGCCATGCGCGAGGCGCTGATCGCCGATATCCGGCCGCTGGCCGAAAAAGGCGTCTCCTTCACCATCGCTACGGACCACCACTCGGTGGCGGCCGCCGCCCGCCCGTTTCATCCCGAACGCTATTGTCTTCCCTGCGGGGTCACCGCGGAAAACAGCAACACCCTGATCCGGGAGCTTTTGGCCGCACGAGCCAGGAAGGCTCTGCAGACCGCACCGGCCGCCGCTCCCCCCATTTTCCCCTGAGGATTTCATAACCATGCAACGACGCGCTTTCCTTTCCACCCTGGCCTCTGCCGCGCTCCTCCCGGAACAGCCGCAGGCCTCGACCTCCGAACCCGCCCTTCCTCCCCCGAACATTCTCTGGATTGTCAGCGAGGACAACAATCCCTATCTGGGAGCCTACGGGGATCCTGTCGCCGAAACCCCCACCCTAGACCGGCTGGCAGCGGAAGGGGTGCTGTATCAAAACTGCTTCTCTCCCGCGCCGGTCTGCGCCCCCACACGCTTCACCCTGATCACCGGGGTGTATGCCACCAGCTGCGGCCCCGCGGAGCATATGCGCGCCCAGGGAAACATCCCGCCTTTTCTGCGCGGCTTTCCCGCCTATTTGCGCGAAGCCGGCTATTACTGCACCAACAACGCCAAGACCGATTACAACGCGGCCATCGACCTGAAAGACACCTGGGACGAATGCAGCAAGCAGGCCCACTGGCGGAAGCGCCCGGCCGGCAAGCCTTTCTTTGCGATCTTCAACCACGAGGTGACCCACGAAAGCCAGGTGTTCCCCAGCAATCAGGCCAAGTACGAGCCGCGCAGCCGTCCGACCGATCCGTCGAAAGTCCGGGTTCCCGCCTACCACCCCGATATTCCCGAAATACGGGAGGACCGGGCCCACTACTACGACCAGATGGCCCGGCTGGACCAGCAGGTGGCTGTGCTGCTCCAGGCCCTGGAAGAAGACGGGCTGGCGGAAAGCACCATCGTGTTTTATTACGGCGACAACGGGGGGGTGCTTCCGCGGAGCAAGCGCTTCTGCTTCGACAGCGGCCTGCATGTGCCCCTGATCATCCGCTTTCCGAAAAAGTATGCCCACCTGGCTCCCGCCGGGCCCGGATCGAAAATCTCCGCTCCGCTGACCTTTGTCGATTTCGCCCCTACCCTCCTCCGGCTGGCCGGGCTGCCGCCCAGGGACTACATGCAGGGGAAAGCCTTTCTGGGCGCCCCGGGCCTGTCCCCCGGGAAATACGCCTTCAGTTTCCGGAACCGTATGGACGAGCGCTACGACATGGTCCGCACCGTGCGGGACGAGCGATTCCGATATACCCGCAATTTCATGCCGCACCTGATCTATGGCCAGCACGTCCAGTACCTTTGGCAGCAGCGGGGTGTGGGCGCCTGGGAAAGCCTTTACCGGCAGGGGAAGCTTCACGGGGCGCAAAAAGCTTTCTGGGAAGAAAAGCCTTTTGAGGAGCTGTACGATCTGAAAAATGATCCGGATGAAATCCGCAACCTGGCGCAAAGCAAGGACCATCAGCAAATCCTGAAGCGGATGCGCGGCGAGCTGGAAAAGCACATTCTGGCGGTCCGCGACAATGGATTTATCCCGGAAGGTTCGACCCTGGAGGGCTATCTACCCAGCCGGGATCCGGGAAAATATCCCCTGGAGCGAATATTGGAAACGGCCAACGAAGTCTGCCGGAGGGATCCGGCAGGACTGCCCGGAATCCTCCGCTGGATGGAGGACGAAAACGAATGCATCCGCTACTGGGCCGTTCTGGGCTGCGTCATGCTGCGGGAAAAGGCCGGAAAAGCGGAAGCCGCGCTGCGCAAGCATCTCCGGCAGGACCTTCCCCCGATTCAGGTGGCCGCCGCCGAAGCCCTGTGCTACCTCGGAGGCGAGCAGTCCGCCCTGCCTTTCCTGGAAGCCACGCTGCGAAGCCATGCCAATCCCTGGGTGCGGCTGCAGGCGGCCAACGCCCTGCAGAATATCGGCGAAAAGGCCCGGCCGGCCATAGGCGCTCTGGAGCAGGCCACGCGGGACGCCAACAACTACGTGGTGCGCGCCGCCGGCTACACCTATGCGGTGCTGAAAGGAATTCCCCCGCCGCAGGAGCGCGGCTAGCCGGCTCTTCCGGCCTGCGGCGCCGTTCTGTCCCCATCGGTCGGGGAAGGCGCCGCAGCATCAATCCCTGGCAAACCGGGGCAGCCCTGAATGGTTTTCCGCCACTTTTTGCACCTTCATCCGAATTGTAAAACTGGCAAAAAGTCGTGATTCGATCCATAACAATCTCTCAAACGAAATCCGTTTGGAGTTCAAGCTTTAGCTTGCTTGCCACGAGCGGAAACCTGCTTGAAGCACGCAGCCTAAAGGCTGTACTCAAAACGGCTTTCGTTTGAAAGTTTGTTTTCGGGTGTTTTTAGGCCTTTTTCCGGGCCATCATTTTTGATAATCTCGTAAAAAGTCGTGATTCGATCCATAACAATCTCTCAAACGAAATCCGTTTGGAGTTCAAGCTTTAGCTTGCTTGCCACGAGCGGAAACCTGCTTGAAGCACGCAGCCTAAAGGCTGTACTCAAAACGGC
>CAINFC010000169.1 GCA_903847975.1 uncultured Acidobacteriota bacterium
GGATCTGCGCAACGACGGACTCTATAACTGGGATTTGTCGGTCTTCAAGAACTTCCGCATCAAGGAGGGGCTGCAGCTGCAATTCCGGGCGGAGGCGCTCAATGCGTTCAACACGCCGAGCTTCTCTTCTCCGAATACCAGTGTGACCTCCAGCAGTTTTGGAACGGTCACCGCCCAGTCGAACGCCCCGCGGCAGATTCAATTCGGGCTGAAGGTGCTCTTCTGAAGGCCGTGTGCGGAGGCCCTGTCGATCGGGAGCGTTTCCATGAAGCCGAGCCGTGGAATTCTGACCGCCTTCTTTCTGCTGTGTTCCGTCCTGTACGGGTATTCGCAGCAAATTTCCCTGCGATCTGAGAGCCTGGACACCCTGAGAATTCTCGTCGAGGCGCAGAGCCGGAGACAGATTTCGGATCCCCTGGATGCCGATTACGGCGCCATCCGCTGTCCGTTCGACCAGGTGCTGCATACCCGCGCTGCGGAAGCTGTTTACCCCATGGCGGTCATCGCCAAAACGGACAACCGGCCTGCGCTGCGGGAGGCCGCCATCCGGCTAGCCCGCTGGCTGTTCCGGCAGCAGGGCAGCGACGGAGCCTGGAAGGAAACGCCCGAGGAGTGGACCGGCACGACCACCGACCAGCTGCTGATGCTGGTGCTGGCCTTCCCCCTGCTGAAGGAATACCTGTCCGCCGCGGAACAGTCCGCCTGGGAGTCATCCATCCGTAAAGCGGCGGATTATCTGTCGGAGGTGATGACTCCGGAGTTTGCCAGCATCAACTACTGCACCACCACTACCGCCTCCCTGGCCCTGGCCAACCGCCTCTTTCCGCAGGAGCGCTACCGGAGAAAGGCCCGGGAGCTTGCCGACCGCATTCGGGCCAAGATGGATGACGAAGGCTTTATCTGCGCGGAAGGGGATCGCGCCTATGAGGCCAAATACGGTGCGGATATCGGATATGAAATGGATATGTCTCTCTGGGGCCTGGCGCTTTATGCGCGCACCGAGGGGGATGCGGCCATGCTTGCGGCGGTCCGTGCCTCCCTGCGCAGTCACCTTTATTTCGTATACCCGAGCGGAGCCATTGACGGCTCCTGGGGGATCCGGTCCAACAAATGGACGACCTATGGCAGCCAGACGGCCGACGGCTGCCAGATTCTTTTCAGCCTGTTTGCCGGTGAGGATGCCCGCTACCGCACCGCCGGCTGGCGGAATCTGCAATATCTGCGCACCATGATACGGGACGGGCTGATCGGCTACGGACCGCAGTACTGGGAGCTTTTCCGGCAGCCTCCCTGCATTTATCCGACGTGTATGCGCTCCAAAAACCTGGCGCTGGCCGCCGAGCTCGGAGAGCAGGAGGCCGGGGAAATCCCCCCGCTGCCGAGCGACCAGGCATCCTGGATACGCCACTTTCCCACGGTGGATGTCGTCCTGGTGCGCACGCCCGGCCTGATGGCCACAGTCCCGGCCTACCGCTACAAGGAGTTGCAGAAGCTGTCCCGGAGCAAATACATGCATCGTCCCAGCGGCGGCTCCCTATCCAATTTGTGGCTGGAGGGTCACGGCTTTTTTCAGATCTCCAGCCAGACGGAATATCGCCGCTGGGAGCCGATGCACTTCCCGAAAGCGGAAAACCTACTGCCGCTCACCCCGCGGATTGAGTTCCAGGACCGCCACGGATATTTCACCAACCTTTACGAATTTGACGGTCGCCTGTCCTGGTGCGAAGGCGAGCCGATGATGGTCTCCACCGCCGGGGAACTGTGCGACCGGAACCTCCTGCCCGGGGGAGTGGCCTATCGCTGGGAGCATCGCTTCGGCCGTCGGAGCCTGGAAAAGAAAGTCTCTTTGCGCTATCACCAGGGCCGGCCGGAGGTCCGGATCGTGGAGCCGGTTGTCCGCTGGGAAAACATGTTCTTCGACCGGACCGGTCCGAAGCTGGTTCAAATCCGGTCCGGCGCAAAGCTTTTTACCTTCCAGGTCCTGGAAGGCGACGTGCAGCTCTCGCTCGGCGAGCAGGAGGATCGCTACGCCTGGCCGTTCCCCTCCCTGAAAGCTTTCCCCATTACCCTGAAAGTCCTCCCCCCTTCCGGCGAAAGCCGGGTGACGATCACCTACCGCTTCACTTTCTCAGAATAGGAAGCGCAGATTCACCTGAATGATCCGCGACAGCCCGCGCTGGGCGCTGACCCGGCCGAAACTGGAAGTGCGCGGGTCGACACTGGGCGCGGCAAAGTTGGTTTTGTTCAGGGCGTTCAACATGTCCATGCTCAGCTGGGCCTTCAGGCGGTTATCCTTGACAATGGCGAAATTGCGCAGGATGCGCAGGTCCAGGTTGTCGATTCCGTCGGCACGCAGAGAACCGAGGCTGTCGGGAAAAACGCGGACGTGGAAGGTTCCGGGCCGCTTGGCGCTGTCTTTTTCGAACGGCATCTTGGGATCGAACCACTGGTGGATATCGCTTTTCCAGATGTCGTGGTTGAAGGCGGAGGCGATATCGTCCATGTTCCCATAGTAAAACTCATTGCTCCAGTTGATCGGCGGTCCCGATTGCCACTGGTAGACCGTGCTCAGCTGCCAGCCCCCCACCACCCGACCCAACCAATGCTCGGACAGGTATTTTTTTTCTTTTCCGAAGGGCAGCTCGTAGATGGCGGTAAAAGCGAAACGGTGCGGCATGGTGCTGGCATTAGGCCGCCAGCTCGGCAGGAGATCGAATTCGTTGGCAAACCAGTCGCGCGATTCGCTGTTGGCATAGGTGTACATGAAAGTGAATTGAAACCCGCGGGAAAAGCGCTTTTCCAGCTGCAGCTCCAGGGCGCCGTAGCGAACCCGCCCGTCGGGAACGGTGGTATTGGAGACGCTGCTGAACTGCGGATAGGCGCGCAGCAACTCGTGCACCCGCAAGGTGGATCCGGTAAACCGGCTCTGGGTGCTGAGGTAGTTGTAGAGGACCGGATCCGAAGCCTGCAGGGGCGCCAGGTTGGTGATGCGTAGCGGATTGGCCGCGGTGGCGTTCATGGCCGTATCGACGGAACTGTTACGCACCGTGCCTGTGGCCCAGTTGGCCTGCGGCAGGGGATCCATCCGCCGGGTCAGGTTGGTTTTGCTGTAAGAGCCGGTATAGCCGGCCTCGAAGACCAGGTTGCGGGCCAGCTCATACTGAAAGGACAGCCGCCAGCGCTGCTGGAAGGAGGCCTTCCAGTTCGGATCGATCACGCTGACGACCAGCCCCGCCAGGCCCATGTTCCCTAAGGTATTTTTCAGGGGCTCATTGAAGCGGGTGCCGTCGGAGCGCAGCGGGAAGGGATCCTTGAGGGTGGTGGTGAAGGTTACCCCGTTGTCCGGCGAGATCTGGGGAGCGGTCGCCAGGCTGTAGCCGGTCTGGGTGATGTCGAAATTGGTAACGTTGTTGGTATCGAAAAACCAGCCGTAGCCCGCGCGGATCACCATTTTGGGATTCAGCTGGTAAACCGCACCCAGCCGCGGAAGTATGTTAGCGGTACCCTCGCTGATTGTTCCGGGAGCGTTCTGGCCCAAGTAGCGGGTTCCGCCGCGGATTTTGAAATTGGCCGCCGGCAGCTGCGCGATGGGATTTTTTGCGTAGGCCGCTTCCGCCAGGTCACTGATCGGCAGCTTGTCTCCGGCATAAAATCCGCCGGTCAAGCCGCGATTGAACCGCTCGGTGCCCCCCCCCTCGATCTCTGCCCGCAGGCCGATGTTCAGGCGCAGCCGGCTGGTCACCCGCAAATCGTCCTGAACATAAAAAGACGTAAAGGGATTGACGAGATAGGAGGAGTCGTTGGTATCCATGGTAATGGTGGTGGGGTATCCCATCATGAAGGCCGCCCATTCCAGGCCCGTGTTGGAAGCCGTGGTCGTATCGCTGGCCGCCCTGGTATAGGTATTGTTAAAAATGAAACGGCCGGACGAGTAGCCGGGCCCGGTCACCGCGCGGTAGTTCCGCCGGGTGTCGAAACCGAACTTCAGGCTGTGGTTGCCCTGCATCCGCAGCCACTGACCTTTCAGGGTGCCATTGGAGGCATTGGTGACCGGTGCGACCTGATAGCTGATGTCCTGCAGGCTGGAAAAGTCGAGATAGGGCAGAACGGCGTTGGCTCCGGCGCGCTGATCCATATAGGAAGGCAGCCCCACATCGGACGGTTTGAACTTGGAAATGCCCGGCCGGCCGCTGAATTCCGTAAACCGGTTATAGGCGACCGTCACGTTGAACACGTTGGTGGAATTCATGGTCCAGACCCAGTCGATACCCACCGCTTTGTTGTAGCGGGTGGTGCCGTCGGAATGCAGCCCCGGAACGGTCTCGTAGGTCCAGTCCTGCGTGTTCGCCGTGCGCTTGTTCCAGTACCACCGTCCAGAAACCTTGTGCCCCTGGGTAACCTCCCAGTCGATCCGATTCAGCAGCGAATGGTGCCGGTCGATTTTGGGCATGTTTCCCGCAAAATAATTGTTGGCCCCCTCCGGCGTCACCAGGCCCGGAACGTTGTTCGGCATGGGGTAGATCTTCAGATAGGCGGCATACATCGGATTGAGGACCGGAATGCCTTTGTTTCCGGGGAAGGGATCGCGGACCACCCGGTTGCCGACAACCCGCGCGGTGCGCGGATCGTAGATCTGGTACATCTTGTCGATGGCCAGCAGGTCGGAAAAATCGCCGTTGCGCCAGGCCTCCTTGGGAACGCTTTTAGGCAGCCGGCTGGGCTGGTCGGTACTGTTGGCATAGATCCCGGCGTAGTTGAAAAAGAAGAATAGCTTGTCCTTGCCGTTGAACAGCCAGGGGATACGAACCGGTCCGCCGATGGTCGCCCCGGGGCTGTTGGAGCGCCCGCTCTGCTGCTTCTCCGAGTCCGCACGGAGCAGGCCCTTGCGCACATTGTCCTCCCAGGCCAGGCGGGCGAAGTGCTGGGTGGCGTTCCAGCGCTGCTGCCAGTGCTGGTTGTTCAGCGAGCCGTGATACTCGTTGGTCCCCGACTTGATGCTCAGGTTGACCGTGGCCCCGCTCGTATGCCCGAAGGAGGCATCGAAATTGGCGGTTTCCAGGCGGAACTCCCCCACGGCGTCGGTGGGCGGAATAAAGGCCACCCGCTTATTGGAGCCGGTGTTGGGAGTGCCGTCGATCGAGTATTCGTTCATGCCGACGCCTCCGGCAGTGTTAAAGGCGGAGGTTCCTCCACCAGACCAGAGGGTCCGGTTGGCGTCGGGCGCCCCGGTCCACTGCATCCCCGGAGCCATGCCCTGCAGTACATACGGGTTCATGTCGGAGTAGGGCAGCTCCATCACCTGTCGATGATCGATCACTCTCCCCGCGGAAGCGGTGCTGGTTTCGAGCATCGGCGCCTCCCCGGAAACCGTAACGGTCTCCGTCATGCTGCCCAGGACCAGCTGTATGTTCACCTCCGCGCGGCTGTTGACGTTGAGGATGATGCCCGAACGGACGAATTTCTGAAATCCGGTCACCTCGACGAGGACCGCGTAATCTCCGGGGTCCAGCAAAGGCACCTCATAGTAACCCCGGTCGTTGGTCACCGTCTTTTTAGCCGCATTGGTGCCCGTGTTGGTGACCGTGACTTCCACGGCGGGAACCACCGCACCCTGGGGATCGGTGATGTTGCCGAAGATGGTCCCACGCGATTCCTGGGCGGCAAGACAGCAGGAGGCCGGACCGGCGAGAAATAAAAAAAGAAAAAGGCGAGTACCTTGATTCATGATAACTCCTTACCGTAGAAAAAAGACATGTAAACCAACCGCAAGGGTAATTTAGACAACAGCCAGGTTCTCCCATCATGGCTATTGGATGCTTCACAATACAACGCAATAATGGAATTATCAAGAAGGCATCGATACAGCCCCCGTTAAGGCGGATGGAAGGCGGCGGGGCAATCTGTTTTTCCGATCATAATAATTATTTTTCTGAATTCTTGCGAAACAAGAAAACCATCTCCCGGGAAATTTGCCCCCGCGGAGTGGGTATCCGCGTAAATAATTGAAAAAATTGACCATAAAAGCCATTCACCATGTGCCGAACCCGGCTCCCACCAGTGGCACGAGAAATGCTAGCGAAAAGGTGTCATTTGCTCTGTGCGTGTGATCAGGAAAATTAACGAATAGGATCCATTGCTTATGATTTCAGCGGGTACCTCCTGGGGGCAGGAAAAGCAACTCATCCGGGCTTGCCAGGTTCTTTTTGGAGAGGACCATTCAATCAATCGTCAGTTTTTGAACCGGCTTCAGCTAAAGGAGCTTCGATCTGCGTTTCGGCGCAAAGCTCTGGCAACCCATCCGGACCGTTCGTGGTTCAACGGAAAGGGCAACCATCCCGACACCATTGGGGAATTCATTGCGGCATCGCAGGCATACCAGGAGCTGATCGGCCATATTCGGAAAAGGGGCATTCCTTTTCGGCCGCTTCTCAACCAGAACGGATGAAGGAGCCAGCCGTCTTCGCTCCGAAGTAAGCCCGTGAGGAACAAGGTCAGGAAAAGGCCATACGCAGAGACATAATCCTTTTTTGCAGGGCAGACGGCAGTCCGGCATTCGCCAGCCGGGTTTCATTTCAGCCGGGCAAATTACCGGAACATCGGGGTATACTCAATCAGATGGAGGAAAATTTAGAAAATTGTTTCTCAGCAAATAGATCCCGGCAAACTATGAACCATCTGTCCCAAAGCGAGGCGGATCCTTCCCGTCTGACCGTTCTGCTGGTGGATGACGAAGAGGCCTTACGCTGGAGCATGAAAGCCTGCCTGGAGGACTTGGACTATCAAGTCCTGCAGGCTGCCAATGGCCTGGAGGGTTTAAGCGCCTTCGCGGACCATCCGGCGGATATCGTTCTGACCGACCTCCGGATGCCGGTAATGAACGGCCTGGAATTCATCGCCGCACTCCGGCAGAAAAGTCCGGAAACCCCCATCGTGGTGGTCTCCGCAACCGGAAACATCCAGGATGCCATCGAGGCCATACGCGATGGCGCCTGGGACTACATCACCAAACCGATTCTGGAATCCGGCGAGCTGGACCTGGTCATCCGTCGCAATGTCGAGCGCGCCCGCCTGCTCATCGAAAACCGGCGCTACCGGGAGCATCTGGAAGCGCTGGTCAACCAGCAAACCCAACGGCTTCAGGAAAGCGAGGAACTGTACCGCACCATCGTGGAACAGTTTTCGGAGGCGCTGTTTTTAATCGATGAGCGTGGCGAAGTGGCCGAATGGAACCGGGCCAGCGAAGCGATCACCGGCCTGCCGCGGGAGACGGTACTCCACCAGCCGATCTGGGAGGTGCAGTCGAAGCTGGCCCATCCCCAAAAGCGAACCCCCGAGCACCTGGCGGCCAGGAAAAAAATGGCCATGGAAACTCTGCAGAGCGGGTCGTCTCCTTACTTTTTCCGAGCGATAGAAAGCGAGATTCACCGGCCGGACGGCCAGATACGAATCACCGAGCAGACCCATTTCCCCATCCGCACCCGACGCGGCTTCCGGCTGGCCTCGGTGTCCTCCGATATCACCGCTCGAAAAAAAACGGAAGACACCTTTCAAACGATTCTGCGCGGAACCTCCCGGACCTTTGGAGAAGGATTTTTTCGTCAGCTGACCGCCGAACTGTCCCGGGCCTGCGGGGCCCGATACGCCTGGATCGGCGAGCTTCCCACCCCCGACAGCCAGGCTCTTCAGATTCTCGCCTGCTGGGCCGGGGAGGCCTTTCAGGAAAATTTCAGCTACCCGGTGACGGATGGTCCCCTATCCGCTTTCCGGGGCGAGGAGATCTGCCATATTTCCAGCGGGATGCAAAAGCAGTTTCCGGAAGACCGGCAAATGCGGGAGTGGAAGGTGGAAAGCTTCCTTGGCATTCATCTGTACAACACCGCCGGAGAACGGATCGGAGCCCTGGCCGTCTGCGACGACAAACCGCTGGAAGAAATCCGCCTGTCCCGCGATCTGCTGACGATTTTTTCCGCCCGCGCCGGAGCCGAGATCGAGCGCAGGCAATCCGAAAAATACCGTAGCGAATCAGAAAGGCGGCTCCTGGAACTGCTGGAGCACACCCGCCTGCTTGCCCTGATGATCGACCTTCAGGGGAACATCCTCTTCTGCAACCACTCCCTGCTCCAGATCCTGGGCGTACCGGACGAAGATATGCGGGGTGAAAGCTTTTTTCAGGAGCTGCTGCCGGAATCCTTCCGCCGGGAATTCCGGGAATCCTTTCTTCTGCAGCTGGCCGCCGATTCCCTCCCCCATCATTTCGAAATCCCGCTCCAGACCCGAAGTGGAGAGATACGCCAGGTGCACTGGGACAATACCATCCTGCGAGACACGGCAGGGAAGCCTTGCGGAATGGCCAGCCTGGGACGTGACCTGACCCCGGAAATCGAATTGGAAAAGCAGCTGCGCCTTTCCCAGAAAATGGAAGCTTTGGGCACTCTGGCCGGTGGAATTGCCCATGACTTCAACAACATTCTGGGTGCCATAATCGGCTATGCCGAGCTGACCAGGCGGATGTTCAAGGAAACGGATGAAGCGTATCCCTACCAGTGCGAGATCCTGACCGCATCCCGCCGGGCCAAGGACCTGGTGCAGCAGATCCTGACGATTTCCCGACAGCAGGAGCAGGTCAAGCTTCCGACGGATTTATCCCTGCTGGTTCAGGAAGTCGTTCGCCTGATTCGAAAAGTAGCCCCCTCCACGATTGAAATCCGGCAGCAAACAGAAAAAGAAGCCGGGTCTGTCCTGGCCGATCCGGGGCAATTGCACCAGGTGCTCATGAACCTCTGTACCAACGCCATTCAGGCGATGCAGGGCCAGTCCAGGGGGCTTTTGGAAATACGCCTCGACCCCTGCACCCTGGGCGGAAGCGACCACCCGGCCCCCGGGCAATTGCCCCCGGGGGAATACGTTCGGTTGCAGGTACGGGATACCGGACATGGCATGAGCGGGCAGATCCTGAGCCGGATTTTCGATCCCTATTTTACAACCAAGAAGCCGGGAGAGGGAACCGGACTGGGCTTGTCCGTAGCCCGCGGGATCATCACCAACCATGAGGGCGCCCTTCTTGCAGAGAGCGAAGAGGAACGCGGCAGCAAATTCGACATTTACCTGCCCAGGATCGATAGCGCCCCTGTCGTGGAAGAGGAGCGGGAGGAAGACCTGCTCACCGGAACGGAGAGAGTTCTTTTTGTGGACGACGAAAAGCAACTGGTCCAGACAGGAAAAATGATGCTGCAGTACCTGGGCTATCAGGTCACTGCCGTCCACAGCAGCACGGAGGCCCTGCGGATTTTTCTGGAGCACCCTATGGCATTTGACCTGGTCCTGACCGATCAGACCATGCCGGATATCACCGGGGCGGCCCTGGCCGAGGAAATTCTCTGCCTCCGGCCGGATATGCCGGTCATTTTGTGCACCGGCTATAGCGACCAGATCGATCGCACCCGATCCATGAAGATCGGAATCCGCGAATTTCTGCAGAAGCCGCTGACCGCAGCCATGCTGAGCACTGCCTTGCGTCGGGCTCTGGATTCGAGTTTCCCTGGAGGAAAGGAAGGAACGAATGGCACAGATTCTGATCGTGGAGGATGATCCCAGCAGCAGTTCTTTTTTTCGGGCGCTTTGCCGGACTCTGGGGCATGAGGTCAAAGTAGCGGCCACATTGGAATCCGGACTGCATGGGGCCCAAAGCGAATCCCCCGACCTGATCCTGCTGGATGTGCACCTGCCCGACGGCAACGGGCTGGAAAGCCTGCCCCAGTTCCGGTTGGCGGAAACCTCCCCGGTGGTCATCATCGTGACCGGCCTGGGAGACGCCAATGGTGCCGAGATGGCCATCAAGTCAGGAGCCTGGGACTACCTGCAAAAGCCGGTGCCGCCGCAGGAATTCACCTTAACGGTGACCCGGGCACTCGAGTTTCGCCAGGTGGAGCGCTCCCGGCGCACGATGCGGGCCCTGAAGCGGGAGGCCCTGGTCGGGGAAAGCCCGCCGCTCATGACCTGTTTGGATCTCGTGGCCAAAGCGGCCGACAGCGACATGAGCGTCCTGCTGGCCGGAGAAACGGGCACCGGGAAGGAGGTGGTCGCCCAGATCATCCACCAGAACAGCGCGCGTGCCGCACACCCTTTCGTCGTTGTGGATTGCTCCTCTCTGCCGGAAAATCTGGTGGAAAGCGTGCTTTTCGGGCACACCAAAGGCGCTTTTACCGGAGCCGCGGAAGATCGGGTCGGGCTGGTGAAAAAGGCGGATGGCGGCACGCTGTTTCTGGATGAAATCGGTGAAATGCCCCTGGCCTCCCAAAAGAATCTCCTGCGCGTGCTGCAGGAGCGGACCTTCCGGCCGGTGGGATCGGCACAGGAGGTCTCCAGCAATTTTCGTCTGATCGCCGCCACCAACCGGAACCTGGAGCAGATGGTTCAGCAAAAGGCCTTTCGTGACGACCTGCTGTACCGCCTCAAAACCCTGCAGATCCATTTGCCGCCGCTGCGGGAGCGAAAAGAAGACTGCCATTTGCTGATGATTCATTTCATGAAGTCCTTTCATCTTAAGTATGGACACGGGCTCAAGGGAATCGGATCCGATTTGCTGGAGGTCGTCGAAAACTATGGTTGGCCGGGAAATGTGCGGGAGCTGAAAAGTGCCCTGGAATACGCCTACCTGATGGCGGCCTATTTCCCGACTCTGCTGGCCCAGCACCTTCCGGCGGAAATCAGAATCCACCGGCTCAGGGAAACCCTCGGCAGGAACGAAGCGGACCCGAATATCCATTGGATACCCTTTTCCTTACCGCAACCATTGGAGGAATTCCGTCAGGAGGCGGAAAGGAAATATTTTCAATTCCTGGTGGCGCACTCCAAGGGCGTGGCCAAAGAGGCCGCGCAGATTGCGGGCCTTTCCCTTCCCCGTTTATACGCCCTGCTCCGTGAGACCGGCGTATCGCTGAGAGCCAAAAACAGCGCCGCCGAAGACGCCCTGCCGGAAGCAGACGGATAGCCCCGGATCCGGATCGGGGCACGAAAAGTCTCAAACCCCAAAGAGGTTCCGGCAAGGGCAGGTGAATGCGCAGCCCTTACAGGGATGATTTTCCAACCAATCCGCCTACCCGGGGTAGCGCCTGCGGCGCAACCCCGGGCTGTGTTCCGGAATCCCGTTGGGGTTCCGGCTACTTTGCGAAGGAATCAGGAAATGATACCGCCATAAAAAGGTGCGAAAGCCCTTATAGTTGCGCAACCACCCGATATCCCCGGATTTTGCGCAACCCTTTCAGGATTGCCCTATCCGAACATTCCAACCCAGGGTAGGCTGCGATCCGAAGTCCCTTCAAAACGTTCGCTAGAATTTCCGACTTTTCGCGAAACCATCCGCTCCGCCGCCGGCTGGCCCCTGATTTTATCCGCCAATAATAAATTGCTAATCCGCTTTCTCCTGACACGATTAAAATTATTTGCCCCTTACGGGACAGGAATTACCCGCGCCACCCGCAAGCATTGATTCCAGGATGCTTACAAGCGTGGCGAATCGCACGCCGCTTTTGGTACGACACGTGCAATAAGCCGAACGGGCACAGGAAATAAATAAACACGGGACAAATCAATCGCGACGGGCATCCATGCACTGGCTATATTTTTCATCAAGCAGAACCAAGTTTAGCGGCAGCATAGAAAAGGACCTTCTTTCTCTGCTGGGGCCTGACCGGACATCCATTCGGTACGGCATAAAAAGCCTGGAAAGCTTTTTAAAATCTCCGCATCCCATTCTCACTCACGCGCTGATCCTGATTCATAGAGAAGAGGACCTGCGGGCCATGAAGTCTCTCCGGCTCCAATTGGCCGACCTGCGTCTTCTTCTGGGATTCGTCTCCAGGAATATGCCTGCCTGCCACCGGGAGATATTCCAGTTTGTTCCGCGCTTTGTCGCCTGTTTGCCGTCCGAAGAAGAGAACCTTCGATGTGTCATGCAAAAAATGATTCAGAACCATTTTATCAATACAAAAGAAAGGAATTTGTTTATGAACCACACACCCTCCACCCCTCCTGCCACTGGCGCGGCCGAGAACCGTCCCCGGGCCGGCAAGTTTCTCACTTTTTTTCTGGGAAGCGAAGAGTATGGCCTGGAAATATTAAAGGCCAAAGAAGTCATGGGCATGCTGTCCATTACTCCCATCCCGGGCAGCCCCCAATCTTACCGCGGGGTGATCAATCTTCGCGGCAAAATGATTCCCGTAGTCGATTTGCGCCACAAATTCGGAATGGCCGCTGCTCCTTCCAAGGAAGAAAACTGCATCATCGTCGTTCAGTCCGGAGACGCCCTCACCGGGCTGGTGGTGGACCGGGTTTCTGACGTCTCCTATATCGACGACAAAGACATGGAGAGCGTTCCCTCCATGGGTTCCGCCGGTTGTGCCGGCTATCTGCTCGGGATTGGTAAATCATCGGACCGGGTTCGGCTCCTTCTGGATATCGATCAGGTCCTGGCTGTGAATTGAAAAGGCTCCTGGCAACCGGCTCCATCCCGGGGCCGTTCCACAACCCTTATCCGTTTTCTAACGCAGGAGGACCTGTCGTGGCTGTAAACATAGTGATCGTTAATGACTGCCGCTTTACCTTGAAGCTCCTTTCGGACCAGCTGGAAAAGAACGGCTATTCCGCCCGCTGTTTCTCGGAACCGCTGGAAGCCCTCAATCATCTGGCAACTTTCCAGCTCCTCCCCGATCTGATCATTACCGATATCCATATGCCTGCCATGAACGGCTGGCAGCTCTGCCGGACGCTGCGCACCCCGGAATACGGGCCATGGAACCAGGTGCCGATCCTGGTCGTTTCGGCCACCTTGCGGGGAGAGGAAATTTCCCAGCTTACCGCCGAATCAGGTGCCAACGCCTTTCTGGCCATTCCTTTTGACAAGGAAACCCTGCTTCGCACCGTTCACAGGCTTCTGGCCGGTAAGTCTTCCTACCGCCCCAACCACGTCCTGCTGGTGGACGACTGCTCCGTGGTTCTGGCTCACATGGCCGGTCTCCTGGAATCCCAGTCTTACCAGGTGGAAATTGCCTTGAGCGGCGAGGAGGCCCGGCACCGGTTCTACCAGTCCAAATACGAGCTGGTCGTCATGGACTACCACCTTCCGGACATGACGGGAGACCAGCTCCTGGTGGAATTCCAGCGTCACGCTCCGGAATGCGCGGTGATCATGATAACTGCCAATCCGGACCAGGACCTGAGCATCCGGCTCATGCGCCTGGGAGCCAGCTCCTACCTGAGGAAGCCGATCGATCCGCAGAAGTTCCTGTTCCTCTGCCGCCGGGTGCTGCAGGAAAAAGCCATGCTGGAGTCGCTCAATATTCTGGAGAAGCGCTCCCAGAAACTGAGGGAAAACGAGGCTTTCCTGAAAAACCTCCTGCAGCTGAATCAACTGGCCGAGAGTCCGCTGGAGGAAATCCTGGATTTTGCCATGCAATCGGCCATTCAGACGACCGGGAGTCGCTCGGGCTGCCTGGCCCTGCTCCACGAGAACGAATCCTTATCGAAGTTGACATGCTTCCCGGAGGCTTCCGCCCCGGACAAGCCAGGAGAAGGAAAGGAGGTCCGGTGCTCCGGCCGCTCCCTTTCCTTCTGGCAGGAAACCCTCAAACGACGGAGCGCCTGGACAGGAGAAACCGAGGCTTCGCATGAAATACAGAGGCGGGAACCGTCTTCCCCTGTCCGAGGGCGGTTTCTGAATCTTCCCATTTTCTGCGGCACCTCGATCGTGGCCGTTCTGGAGATCCGAGGCAAGGAGTCGGACTACGAGTCGGATGATATCCAGCGGCTTACCCTGCTCGGGGAGAACCTGTGGCGCCTGGTGGAGCGCAAACGCCACTCGGTGGCGCTCGAGGAGCGCGAAGCGATGTATCGCCAGCTCTTCGAAATGGAAGCCAATGCCCTGCTGTTTTCCGATGCGGAGACCCTGGAGATCCTGGATGCCAATTCGGTTGCCGAAACCCTGTTCGGTTACAGTCGGGCCGAGCTGACCGGAATGACCTGCCTGGAGCTCTCCGCCCAGCCCAAGGAGACGCTCCATGTGGTGAAAAACACCACCGGCTTTGTGCCCTTGCGGTGGTACAAAAAAAGGGATGGCACCCTCTTCCCCGGGGAGGTCACCATCAGCTATTTCCGCTGGCGTCAGAAGCGGGTGGGTCTTGCCACGGTACGGGATATTACCGAGCGGCTGCGCACCGAGCAGGAGCTGCAGCAATCGCAGGCCAACCTTTCCGCTTTGATCGAAAGCACCAACGACCTGATCTGGTCCGTGGACCTTCATCACGCCCTGGTCACCCATAACAGTCGATTCCAACAGTACCTCAAGCAGGTCTACGGATCGGAGGCGCGGATCGGAGCAGGTCCCCAGGAGCTGTTTGGTAAAGGCGATGCCGGCAAGTGGGATCTGATGTACGACCGGGCGGTCGCCGAAGGTCCCTACCGTCTGGAATTCAAAATGCCGGACGGGATGATTCTCGAACTGTTCTTCCATCCGATTGTTCAAAATCGCGGTCCGGCGGGTGTTTCCGTGTTCGGCAAAGACATTTCCAAACGGAAACTGGCCGAAGAGGCCCGCCAGGAAAGCGAAGCCCGGTATCAGCTGCTTTTTGAATCGGCTAAAGACGCCATACTGATGATACAGAGGCATCGCTTTATCGGTTGCAATCCGGCGGCCCTGACCCTGTTCGGATGCCGCCAGGAAGATCTGATCGGCGAGACGCCCGTACGCTTTTCTCCCGAACGGCAGCCCAACGGGAACAACTCTCTCTCCGAGGTTAAACGAAGGATCATGAGAGCGCTGTTCGGCATCTCCGAATCCTTTGAGTGGCAGCATCGCCGGCTGGATGGAACCCTGTTCGATGTGGAGGTCAGCCTGAACCGGGTCGATCTGGGGGGAGAGTGCGTCGTGCAGGCGATCCTTCGCGACATCACCGAGCGAAAGAAAGCGGAGCAGGCGCAGCAGGAAAACGAACAAAGGGTGATCCGGCAAAGGGCGGCCATCGCGGCCCTGGCCCTGGATGATTCCATTGCCGCCGGGGATATCACCCTCGGACTGGCGCGGATCAACCAGGTTTTGTCCGAAGCCCTCCAGGTGGAACGCTGCAGCGTGTGGCGGCTCTCCGAGGATGAATCCGAGCTGCAGTGCCTGTCGATATGCTGCCATCGCGAGGTGAACCACAACCCGGGCATGCGCCTGAAGGCGTCCGAGTATCCCGGCTACTTCACCGCGATTCGTGCCCATAATCTGGTGAGTGCCGCAGACGCCCTGCAGGAACCTGCAACCCGGGAATTCCGGGAATCCTACCTGGAACCGCTGGGGATTCGCTCTTTGCTGGATGCCGGCATTCAAATGGAAAGCAAGCTGATCGGCCTTATTTGCCTGGAACATGTGGGCGAAATCCGGCGGTGGCGGCTGGATGAAGAGGCCTTTGTCGGCACGGCCGCGGCCATTGTGGCACAGCTGTTCTCGAACATGAACCGCAGGCAGGCGGAAGCGGAGCGCGAGAAGCTGAAAACCCAGCTGATCCAGGCACAAAAAATGGAGTCGATCGGCCGGCTGGCGGGCGGAGTGGCCCATGACTTCAACAATATGCTGGGAGTCATCCTGGGTCACACGGAGATGGCTTTGCTCCGTTCCGACCGCAGCTCCCCGATTCGCAGCGGACTTAAGGAAATCCGGATTGCCGCCCAGCGCTCCGCCGACCTCACCCGGCAGCTTCTGGCCTTTGCCCGCAAGCAGACCATTGCGCCGAAAGTGCTGGATCTGAACCATACCGTTGTGGAGATGAAGAAGATGCTGCAGCGGATCATCGGCGAAGACGTCGATTTGATCTGGAAGCCGGGGGCGGATCTGTGGCCAATTCGAATGGACCCCAGCCAGGTGGACCAGATTCTCGCCAATCTGTGCGCCAATGCCCGCGATGCGATTGCCGGCGTCGGGTGGGTCCTGATGGAAACCGGCAACGTGGTCCTGGACGTGGACTATTGCATACGGCACGTGGGATCGACCCCCGGAGAATATGTCGCCCTGGTGGTCAGCGACAACGGCTGCGGAATGAGCAAGGAAACGATGGCCCACCTTTTCGAGCCCTTCTTTACCACCAAAGAGGTGGGCAAGGGCACCGGCCTGGGTCTGGCCACCATTTACGGAGTGGTCAAACAGAACGGCGGATTCATCCAGGTTTACAGCGAGCCGGGCCAGGGCACCAGCTTTAAGATCTATATCCCCCGCTGCAGCGGAGCTTCGGAAACCGCTCCCGCGGAAGGGCCGGTCGGCTTGCCAACCCGGGGCCACGAAACGATCCTGCTGGTGGAGGACGAACCGGCGATCCTGGATCTGTGCAAATCCATCCTGGAAAGCCTCGGCTATCACGTGATCCCTGCCGGCACCCCGCTGCAGGCCCTGCAGCTGGCGGAAAAATACACCGGGAAAATTCAGCTGCTGATCACGGACATAATCATGCCCCAGATGAACGGCAAGGATCTGGCCGACAAACTGGTGCCCCTGCACTCCAATCTGCGCCATTTGATGATGTCCGGATATACGGCCAACGTCATTGCCAACAAGGGGATCCTGGATGACAGCAGGTATTTTCTGCAGAAGCCTTTTTCCATCAACAAGCTGGCGGCCAAGGTGCGCGAGGTGCTGGATGCCGCCTAGCGATTGACCCCGCCAGGGATAATCCGTACAATTAATCTATCTTTAATGATAGACGAGTCCCTGACACTTCACGCGATGGCAGTCATTTCCGATTTTCTGTCGGCGGTGCTGCTGCGCGCTCTCTATAAAGAGATCACCCACCAGGAGCATTTGCGATACCTGTCCTGGTGCTGGTTTTTCATGGCAGGATCCCTGGCTCTTGCCTCTCCCCTGTTCATCCTTCCGCAATCCCCACCCTACCTGGCCGCCCTGGTGGCCATGACCGCCGTTGCCGTTATACTGGCGAACCTGCAGACACCCCTGATCGTTTTATCGGCCCTCTCCCTGCAATCCGCGGTGCCGGGGAAATTCGGGCGGCGCGCCATCCTTTCCATCGGGCTCCTGGTTTCGGCTCTGGTTTTTCTCCTCCTTTGGGTAAATGATATCCGCTCGGCAGCCGAGGCGCTGCCTTATCTGATTGCTCCCAGAATCCTGATGGGGCTCGCTCTGCTCTGGTATACCCTGGTCAATCTCCGGTGCCATTGGACTCGCCTGTCGCTGTCGGTGATCGTCACCGGATTTTTTTGCGGGGCTTTTGCGTTTCACGAAATGGCCCGCGGAGTGAGCGCTCTCGGCTTCGGCCTATATTCCCGGCAGCCGATCCTGTGGCTGGTCTTCGGGACTCTCTTTCGCCTGGGATTCACCTTTGGCCTGGTCCTGGTCGTGATGAACGAAGCGGTCCGGCTGGAGAACCGCCTCGGCCGGTTCTGGGAAGCCTCCCTGGATGCCATGTGCCTGGTAGACCGGGAAGGTATCATCCATCGGATAAACGCAGCCGGCTGCAGCCTGGCCAGCCGCGCCCGCACGGAGCTGGAAGGAAATCCGTTCACCCGGTGCTTCCTCGGCCGCGAGGAACAGTTCTATCGGCACTCCTTTCAAAGCCGTATCGCCGAATGGCCGGTCAATTCCCGGATCGAAAAGGAGTATACCCGGTGGGACGGTCAGAAGAAGTGGCTGGACATATCGATTTCTCAGGTCGGGTCCTCCCGGGAGGAGCTATTCCTGTTCATTCTGCGGGACTGCACCGAGCGGAAACGGGCGGAAAACGATTTCCGTAATATCTTCAATTCCTTTGGCGACGCCATTTTCATTTACGATGCCGGCACCGGGGACCTTCTGGACGTCAATCAGACTATGTTGGACATGTACGGCCTGACGCGTCAGGAAGTCATGGACTTCGATCCGGAGACCCCACGCAAAAGCAGCCCTCTTTTCTCCCGGGAAGAAGCCCGGAACTGGGGGAAAACCGTGTTCGGGAAAGGACCGCAGGAATTCGAATGGAGCTTATCCCGGAAGAACGGAGAGACTTTCTGGGCGGAAGTCTGTCTCCGCAACTGCTGGATCGGAGGAACAAACCGCCTGCTGGCCAGCGTTCGGGACATTACCCAGCGCAAGAAGGCCGAGCTGGCGCTGAAGGAAAGCGAGGAAAGGTTGAAGCTGGCCCTGGAGGCACAGGGATCCGGCATCTGGGAGTACGATCTTCGGAACAACTGTATTCTTATTGACCAGAGGATATCCGCCCACATGGGACTTCCGTCCGACGGCGGGTTCAAGGTCTTCGAGGACTGGGAACGCTTGACCCACCCCGACGATCTGGAAAAAGCGAATAACGCCCTCCAGTCATACCTCCGCGGGGAAACTCCAATTTACGAAATTGAAAGCAGGCACCGCCATGTGGACGGCCACTATATCTGTGCTTATGCCAAGGGTCGCATCTTCGAATGGGGACCGGAGGGACAGCCCCTTCGCCTGATCGGTACGAGCACGGACATCACTGCGCACAAGAAAACCGAGGAGGAGGCGCAGCACCTGAAGGATTACCTGGACGACATGATCAATTTTATGCCCTCGGTGCTGATCGGCATGAACCGGGAGAAGCAGGTGCTTCGATGGAACCGCCGGGCCGAAGAATTCACCGGAATCTCCTCGTCGGATGCCGTGGGAAAGCCGATTGCAATCCTGCTTCCCGATTATGCCCACTGGATCGAATCCATGCACCGCCGGCTTGAAAATTCTCGGCCGGTAACCAAGGAAAAGCTCCTTATGGTCCGCAACGGGGTTCGCCGGAACGTTGATCTGGTTCTTTACCCGCTCTCCACCGGAGGCGTTGACAGCTCTGTGCTCCGCATAGAGGACGTCACCGAAAAAACGCAAATACAGGAATTGATGGTGCAAACGGAAAAAATGATCTCCATCGGCGGACTTGCCGCCGGCATGGCCCATGAAATAAACAATCCGCTGGGAATCATCAGCCAGTCGATTCAGAGTCTGCAGCGCCGCACGATGGAAGACATTCCCGCCAACCGGAGGGCGGCGGAATCGCTGGGAATCTCATTGAATTCCGTGCAGGCCTATTTAACGCAAAGGGAAATACCCCAGTTTACCCAGTATGCCCAGGAGGCGGTCACCCGGGCGATGAAAATAGTATCCAACATGCTGGCCTTCAGCCGCAAGAGCGAATCGGCAAAGCAGTTGTCTTTCCTGGAGCCCATTCTGGAGCGCTCCGTCGAACTGGCCGGCAACGATTACGACCTGAAGAAGCGGTTCGATTTCCGGAATATCGATATTGTCCGGGACTATCAGCCGGACATGCCCGCCACCGTTGTATCGGTGGTGGAAGTGGAACAGGTTTTTCTCAACCTGGTGAAAAATGCGGCCCAGGCCCTGGCCGGCAATCCGCCGGAGAAGAAGCCGGTGATCCGCCTGCGCCTGAGGAGTGCCGGAGGTTATGCGATCGCGGAAATAGAAGACAACGGTCCGGGAATGACCGATGACCTTCGCTTTCGCATTTTCGAGCCGTTTTTCACCACCAAGCCGCCTGGAGTGGGTACCGGCCTGGGGCTGTCGGTTTCCTACACTATCGTGACCCAGAACCACAAAGGGCTGATGGAGGTGGATTCCACACCGGGTGAGGGATCCTGCTTTCGGGTGCGATTGCCATTGGCGCCAGCCGGGTAAGTCCGGCACTTTAAACACCCAACCCCGCCTTTATTGCAACGGCATCAGGAAGGATAATCCGGCAAAAAGCAGCAGGAACCCCAATGGGGTTCCGGATCACAGCCCGGGGTTGCGCCGCATAGGCGCTACCCCGGCTAGGCGGATTTGTTTAAAACCCAGCCCGGAAAGGGCTGCGCAAACACCTGGCATGTCGGGATTATGCGCAACCCTTTCCGGGTTGTTGCCTGCGGGTGTCCCTACCCGGGGTAGGCGCGAAGCGCGCCAACCCCGGGCTGTGTTACGAAGCCCTTTCAGGGCTCCCCCCAGCGGAAATCCACAGGTGTGGGACTTTTTGCCGGCCCATCATCCTGGTAACCATCTTCTTTCGACCCGCCCTTCCGCTTTTCTTACCGCTCTTCCTTTCTTCCTGTAAGCCTTTTATTTTCGCAGGAAGACGGGAAGATCAGGAAGGAAGAAAGAAGCCGTCCGTATATTTCGGAAAGGAAGAGGGACTTATTGCGAAGCCCCTCCTGCTTTCTTCAAAACTGGAAGAACTGGCACGAAAACTGGTATTGCGTCCGGTTTTCCAATCCGTCCTTGCGCTGCTGGGCGACAGAAAATTTCAGGTTGAACGTGTGCCCTTTCGGCCAGAAGGCTACGCCCCCCTGATATCGGTTTTCATTCGGACGCTGATCGCGGTCCACCTGCAGTCCGTTATACTGGAAAAAGGGAGTGAGCTTTACTTTGCGAATATAATAGCCCGCTTCCACAAACCAGCCGTCCTGTCGCGGGAGCTGCAGAAACGTCCGGCCGCCGTTATAGCGAATCCAGTCTACCTGGAATGTGATCGCGTCTCGCCCGGCCACGGGTAAATCCGCAAAAAAGTCGAGCGCCACGGAATTGTAATCCTGCTGATGATCCATGCTGGTCCCCAGGGAAACGATTTTTTTCTGGCCGAAGCCGGTCCCGAAATAATAGATTCCCGTAAAGGTGTCCAGCGGCCAGTATGCCAGACGGCCGGAATATCGCAGAGGCATGGAATCATTGCTACCCCGCGCTCCCTGAAAAACGGAAGCCCGGTACTCCAGGTGCTTATTCCGGAGGTAACCCCGCGCCTGAAGCCCGTAATCGCGGCCCACGCGCGAGCCGGTGGGGGCCGACGCCTGATAGGAAAAAGCACCCAGGTCGATCCCCATAGGATTGGTGGCGCTTTGCAGCGTGCTGTAGGAATTGGGAACCAGGAAAAGTCCGCCGTCGAACATCAGCTCATCCCGCACCTTGTAGGTCAGAAAGAAGTCCTGGATAAAAATCTGGGCGTCGTTCTTTTTGCCCGCACCGTCTCCTTTCCCCAGATTGGGAGAATCGGTGTCCAGAAAGAAGGACAGGCGCTCGTCCAGCCTTCCCCCGAAAATCAGGCGCGCCCGCCGGAAATAAATGTCTGTCGCCGTCAGCTTCTCGTCCGCACTGCGGATCGATTCGCCCTGCAACTGCACCAGGAAGCCTATCTTGAGTTCGGATTTCTCGTCCGCAGAGACGATTTTCCAGTCCGCGAACAGATCTGTCCGACCTCCGAGAGCCATGACCAGCATGGCAAGTGCAAGCAAGGCGCTTTTAGAGACTCCGGTCTTCTTCATAAAAATCCTGCTTTCCTGTTTCATGTTGCTTCTATCGACCGCTGGGGGGATGCCCGGCCGGGCCGGGTATGCGGGGCGCGTCGGGCGTACTGCTTGCCCGTCCTGCGCCCCGCGACCCTGCTTGTCAGGAATTCACCGCCTGGTTCCTCTCCTCGTCGGCAAGGGAAAAGGGCTTTCTACGCATATCCGAGAACCGCTTCTCCCCCGCAACAACTTTCCCTCCGGCCGACCGTTCGGAGGCGCTCCGCCGGCCGCCGCTCAGGCGGAAGGCACCTACCATCGACTTCATCTCCTCCGCCTGCCCGAGAAGCTCTTCGGAAGCACTGGCCGACTCTTCGGAGTTGGCCGCCACCTGCTGAACCACCTGGTTCATCTGTTCCGCCGCTTTGTTGATCTGGTCCACTCCCTGGCTCTGCTGCTGCGAGGCGGCAGCTATTTCCGCCATCACCTCCGTGACCTTGTGGATCTGCTGATCGATCTCCTCCAGGTTGTGCATCACCTCCTGGTTCAACACCACGCCGCTCTCCGCGTTCTTCACCGACTCCTCGATCAGGGTGGAGGTATTCTTGGCGGCGTCCGCGCTGCGCATCGCCAGGCTGCGCACCTCTTCGGCCACAACCGCGAATCCCTTCCCCGCCTCTCCGGCCCGCGCCGCTTCCACTGCCGCATTCAGCGCCAGCAAATTGGTCTGGAAGGCGATCTCATCGATGGTTTTCACGATTTTTGCCGTCCGGTCCGAAGAGCTCTTGATCTGGTCGATGCCCGCCTTCAGCTTTTTCATGTTCTCCACCCCGCGGGAGGAATTTCGCTGGGCCTGCTCTACCAGTCCCTGGGCCTGCTGCGCATTCATGCTGTTTTGCCGGCTCATCGAGGCCACCTCCTGCAGGCTGCTCGACACCTCCTCCAGGCTGCTGGCCTGCTCGGAACTGCCCTGGGCCAGCATCTGGCTCCCGGAGCTGATCTCCCTGGCCGCCGAAGATACCTGCTCCGAACCGGCCTGCACCTGACGCAGCCCTTCGTCCAGGTTCTGGATGGCCTGGTTCAGCGAAGTCTTGATCCTGGCGTGATCCCCGTTGTACTGTCCGGTAACCCGGGCGGTAAGATCCTTGTCGGCAACGCGCTGCAACACATCTGCCGCTTCGTGGATGGGCCCCAGGACAGCATCCAGAGTCTGGTTGACTCCCTGGATGATGTTGGCAAACTCTCCCCGGTGTCGGGAGGCGTCCGCCCGAGAGGACAGGCGTCCTTCCAGCGCTTCCTGCGCTAAAAAGTTGGCGTCGGTGACCAGCCCGTTAATCGCTTCGATGCAGAGATTCAGATTGTTTTTGATCTCATTGAAATCTCCGGCATATTGCTCCGAAATCCTGGGCGGGATGTCCCCCTTGCTGATTCGATCCACATAACCGGCGGCCACCGTCAGTGGGGTAATCACCGCATCCAGTGTGTCATTGACTCCCTGGATGATTTTGCGGAAGTCCCCCTGGTGTACCGTAGAATCCGCGCGGGTAGCCAGGCGCCCTTCCACCGCCGCTTTCGACAGCATGCCGGCATCCGCCACCAGGGCATTTACCGCGTCCACGCAGGTATTCAGGTTGTTCTTGATCTCGTTGAAATCCCCGTTGTATGGATCGGTAATTTTGGAAGGGATATCCCCCTGGGCAATCCGGGCCAGGTAGTTGGCCGCCACCTTCAGCGGGCCGACAACCCCATCCAGCGTCCGGTTGATTCCCTGGACGATCTCCCCAAAGGCGCCCTGGTATTGACCGGCATCGGCGCGAACCTGCAGCCGTCCTTCCGCCGCCGCCCTGGTGACCGTGTCGATTTCGCGGATCAGGCCGCGCAGGGATTCGATCACCTTTTGCAGCGCCGGCGAAATGCTGTCCTGCTCGTCTTTGGCCTGAATGTCCGCGGACAGGTCCCCGGCGGCAATCCGGTTCAAATTGGCCACTAAAACCTTCTGCAGGTCATCGGCAAAGAGATCCATGGTTTGTGCCATCTGGCCGATTTCATCTTTCTGATCGAGCTCCAGCCGGGTGGTCAAGTGCCCCTTGGCAAGCTCCCGGATCATGAAAATCGTCCGGGAAAGCGGGCGGGTAATCCCCTTTACGATCTGAGCGGAAAACAGAACAGCGGCAGCCAGCACCAGAAAAGAGATCAGGAGCTGCGTAAACAGCGCGCTCTGAAACTGCTCTCCCACGTCATCCAGGTAGATTCCGGTTCCCACCACCCATCCCCAGGGAACAAAGCTTTTCACGTAGGACAATTTTTTAGAGAGCTGCGTGAGGCCCGGCTTCTGCCACTGATAATAGACCACTCCTTCGCCATGCTTTTTAGCCACCTCGGCGAACTCGGTGAAGATCCTTTTCCCCGTCGGATCCTTGAAATCGTTCATATCCTTATTGTTCATCTCCGGCTTTTGCGGGTGCAGGACCATCCCCGCATTGAAATCGTTGATCCAGTAATAGTTGTCGTCTTCATAGCGGATGGTGTTGATGATCTCCTTGGCTCGTCTTTGTGCCTCTTCCCGGGTCAGCTTCCCGGCAATCTCCTGTTGCTGGAGCTGGTGCAGAATCCCCATAACCGATTCGACCCCATGCCGGGTTTTTAATTCCCGTTCCTGGAGAAGGGTGTTGTACAGACCATTGGACATCCAAAGAATAAGTCCGATGTTCGCCAAAAGGATGGTTCCAACCAATAGCGATATCTTTGTTTTCAGTTTCAGGTTTTTCATTGTGAAGATCTCCTTTTCTTCCAATTCAATTTTTTAAGTAGCGGTCCGGCCGATCACCGTGCCTGCCGGTTTTGCGTTTGCAAAAGCCATGCCAAATCGCCGCGTTGCATGATTAAAGGCCAGATTACCCGTAAGTTCTTCTATTTATTATAGTTGAAAGGAGGGCAGGTTTTACTGCTACCCGGGATGCCCCTTGGAGGCTGCCTTGCAGGGCAAGAGAAAGCACAAAGAAATTATTATTATTTAAGAAATTTAGCCGTGGGGTTCGACTCACGGTGGCTTTTTACGAAACCGACAAAATATATATGAATTGTCAGGTTCTGCTGTGCGCCGCAATGGCCTTGGGAGGCCCCGCATTAATCGGCACAGGACTGTGATTCCGAGGCAAAGTCCCGCAAGGGACGATGAGATGGTGGCCCGGCAATGGATTGCCGGGTTTGGCTCCAGCACGGGGCAAGCCCCTATCGGGCAACAGAACCGATTCGTCATTATATATAGGATGCGTTCGCAAAAAATCCGAGAAACACCCGAAAACAAACTTACAAACCAAAACCGTTTTGAGTTCAGCCTTTAGGCTGCGCGCTGCAAGCAGAATTCCGCTTGTGCAACGCAAGCTGAAGCTTGTACTCGGAACAAAGAAGACTTTTTGCGAAGCCATCATTTAGGATGCCCCGGCAAAAAGTCTTAAAGGAGGCTGAAAGCCTCAAATATCCTCAACCCGGGGCGAAGCCCCGGGAATGATGGCATTCGGAAATCAGAGCCCTGAAGGGGCGACCTAAATCCAATTGCCCGTTCGTTTTAAGCCGCCCTTACAGGGCTCGACACTCAATACAACATCGCTTCCCGTGGCTTCACCCCGGGCTGGAATCATTTCGCCCCTTCAGGGCTATTTAATACTTTTTGCCGGGTCATCATTTAGGGATGCGTTCGTAAAAAGTCCACGTCTCCTGGTGCCAGACCCTCCCGGTTTTCTTCCCGCTCTTCCTTTCTTCCTGTGAGCCCTGTCTTTTCACAGGAAGACGCGAAGATCTGGAAGGAAGAAAGAAGCGATCCGTGTATTTCGGAAGGGAAGAGGGACTTTTTACGAACGTGTCATTATAAAAGAAATTCTTCGCCTGGATCTTCTTCTTGCTCCACAAGATTCGCCCCTCCTTTTTTTATCGCCCGGCAAGAAAAAACGACGGCGGTCACGCCCGGTCAAGCCAGCCACCCAGAAATGCATGTTGCAGAAAATAAAAAGGATGCTGTTCTCAACCACCGGACGATACCGGTCCGCAAGGCGATGGCATGATCTTTGCAAAGGAGGTAGCGGAGAAAAAGGACAAAGAAGATCGATTTCTTCAAGAGGACAGAAACAGTAGAAAACCTTCCACATTTAATGAATGGAGAAAACAGAATGCGTAATTTAAGCATGATTAAAAAACTGGGTCTGGGATTTGGAGCCTGTCTTCTGACTATCCTGGCCCTGGTCTACTTTAACTATTCGGGCCTGCAGCACCTGGGCATTATGCAGGATGAAGGCTCGACCCGAGCCAACGAAGCCATCACCGCGGAAAACGCCGCCGGCATGGGGTATCGGCTGTATTGCGTGGTAGCGGATGCGGTTATTAACCGCGACATGAACGAGATCACCGGCGAATGGAATCAGCAGAAATCCAAGGAATTGGCCCTGGCTTCCGAGGTGGTCCGGCTGGCCGACACGCCGGAGGAAAAAGCAAAAGCCGCGGCGGCCGAAGCCGCTGTCCAACGGATGGTGCAGACCGCGGAGGGCAAGATGTTCCCCTTGCTCCGCAGAACCAACGGATTGTCCGCGGAAATCGTGGCTATCGATGAACAGTTGGACCTGCTGCTGAGCGAAATCGATACGAATATGGTATCCATGGTTGAATCGCTGAAACAGGAAGCAGATCACGGGGATCAGCAGTTCGACAGCGAAAAGAATCAAACGATCCGCTGGGCCGGCATTTTGGCCATTCTCGGGATGCTGCTGGCCGCCGTGCTGGCGGTGGTCATTACGCGCAGCATCGTCGATCCGGTGCGCACCCTAACCGAAACTTCCAAGAAGATCGCGCTGGGCGATATCCAGCAGGTGGTGGAGTATCGGTCGAAAGACGAGCTGGGCGTGCTGGCCGAGTCGTTCCGGACGATGACCGACTACCTGAAAGGTGTGGCGGAGGCCGCCGATGGCTTGAGCCGGGGGAACCTCAACGTGACCGTAACCCCCAAGTCGGAAAAGGATCTCCTCTGCAGAAACTTCCAGCAGGCCATCGGAGCGATCCGCGGCATGGGAGAGGAAGCGACGCGGCTGAGCAAGGCGGCCGTGGAAGGCCGCCTGCAGACCCGGGCCGACGTTTCCCGCTACCAGGGTGCCTATGCCGAAATCGTCCGGGGGGTCAACGCCACCCTCGATGCAGTGATCGGCCCTCTGAGCGTAGCCGCCAATTATGTGGACCGGATCAGCAAAGGAGATATCCCACCGAGAATCGTCGACTCCTATAACGGAGACTTCAACGAGATCAAGAACAACCTGAATGTCTGTATTGATGCGGTCCACGCCCTGGTTACCGACGCTCATACTTTATCGCGGGCCGCGGTGGATGGTCGTCTGGCCACCCGGGTGGATGCTCTCCGCCACCAGGGAGACTTTCGCAAAATCGTCCAGGGAGTCAACCAGACTCTGGATGCCGTGATCGGCCCGTTGAATGTTGCCGCCGGCTACATGGATCGCATCAGTAAAGGCGACATTCCTCCGAAGATCACCGACGAGTACAAGGGGGATTTTAACGAGATTAAAAACAACCTCAACATCTGCATTGACGCGGTAAATGCCCTGGTTTCGGATGCTGGCATGCTGTCCAGGGCGGCGGTGGAAGGGCGCCTGACCACCCGGGCGGACGCTCGCCGGCACCAGGGCGATTTTCAGAAGATTGTGCAGGGGGTGAATGAAACCCTGGATGCGGTGCTGGGCCCGGTGGCCGAAGCCGCCCAGGTCCTGGAGCGGGTCGCCGCCAAGGATTTGACCGCCAGGGTCGTCGGACAATACCAGGGGGATCACGCCAGGATCAAGACCTCTCTGAACCAGGCGGTGATCAATCTGGATCAGGGACTGCAGCAGGTGACCGTCGGGGCGGAGCAGGTCTCTTCCGCGGCCAGAGAAATCAGCAGTGGGAGCCAGTCGCTGGCCCAGGGCAGCTCGGAACAGGCTTCGAGCCTCGAGGAGGTGTCCAGCAGCCTGCAGGAGATGGCCTCGATGAGCAAGCAGAACACCTCCAATGCACAGCAGGCCAAAGGCCTGGCGGAGCAGGCCCGTTTCAATTCCGACCGGGGCATGGACAGCATGAAGAAACTCAAGGAAGCCATCGACCAGATCAAGAGCTCTTCGGACCGCACCGCCAAGATCGTGAAGACCATCGATGAAATCGCCTTTCAGACCAACCTTTTGGCTCTGAATGCGGCCGTGGAGGCGGCCCGGGCGGGAACGGCCGGAAAGGGATTTGCGGTGGTCGCCGAAGAGGTCCGCAATCTGGCGATGCGCAGCGCCGATGCGGCCAAGAATACCGCCAACCTGATTGAGGAATCCGTTAAAAATGCAGAGAACGGCGTAAACATGAACCAGGAGGCGCTGCACAACCTGGAGGAGATCACCCAGCAGATCAACAAGGTGACCGAGGTCATGTCCGAGATAGCGGCCGCCTCGGAGCAGCAGAGCCAGGGCGTGGACCAGATCAACAAGGCTGTGGAACAGATGAACCAGGTGGTGCAGCAGGTAGCGGCCAACTCGGAGGAATCGGCCAGCGCCTCGGAGGAGCTCCTGGGTCAGGCCGAGGAGATGAAGTCCATGGTCCGCACCTTCCAGCTGAGCGCGCACGGCCGAGCCTCCGACAGTTCGTCCAGCAGCGCTCACAGTCTTTCCCCCGATGATATGCCAGCCTGGAAAAAGCAGAAGACCCCGGTCATCCCTCACCGTCGGGGATCCGGGAACATGGCCACACCAGGAGTTTTACCCTTCAGCGATGAAGAAAGCCGCAGAATTGCTGCCTCTTTTTAACGATGGAGCGGTAAAGAATCCTGCTCCAGGTCAGGAATGCCCTGACCGCTTCTCTCTTCCTTCCTGATCTTCCCGTCTTCCTGTGAAAAGATTGGCCCACAGGAAGACGGGAAGACCGGGAAGAAAAGCGAAAGGCCCTGTCGCCAGGAGATGGTGACTTTTTTCAGATTCTTTTTAACCGCAAGAGCACAGAATTACGATGCGGTTTCCAGCCGGTTGTTGTTTCCCCAGGAAAAAAAAATTTAGGGCGCCATGCCCGTCGGACACCCCTGCAAATGGGATTTCCGGTTTACGGCATTTGAGGAGAAAATAATGAAGACCTTCTTTCAAGGATTGACCGGCCGAATCATGGTTCGGGTGGGCGTATTGTTCGTTCTTACGCTGGCCCTGCTGACGGGGGTGGTCGTCTATATAACCCGGTCCAATACCATCCGCAACGTGCGAAGGATGGGGAACGACCTGGTCCAGCACGAGGCCGGCCTCATCGAGAAAAAACTCCTGGAAAGCACCCTTATCGCCGAGTCGGTCGGCTCCGCCGCCAAAGCCGCCATCCTCACCCGGACGGCGGATCGGCGGCAGTTCAATCAGCTGCTGCAAAGCACTCTGGAGCAGGCCCCGGGGCTTATGTCGGTCTGGTTTACCTTCGAACCGTCCCGGTTTGATGGCCGCGACCGCGACTTCATCGATACGGACTTCGGCAATGATGCCGGCCGCTACAACATCGGGTTTGACCGCGCTCGCGGCCGCATTTCCATGGATATCTCCCCGGAGGCGGAACTGGTTCCGGATAAAGCGGATTATTTTTTCGTGCCGAAAAGCTCCGGCGAGACTTCCCTCCTGCCGCCCTATGCCTACCAGTACCATGAGGATTCTGCGGAGGTTTTTGAAACCACCTATTGCGTGCCACTGTACGCCGGCGACCAGTTCCTGGGGGTTTCGGGTGTCGATATCTCCCTGGAGGAGATGAGCCGCATGGTTTCGGGAATAAAACCCTACGAGACCGGCTACGCGGCCATCCTGGCCCAGGACGGCACCTATGCGGCCCATCCGGACATCGCCCTGCGCAGCCAGAAACCAGCCGCCCAGGATGAAGTGGGACAAGCCGCGCGCCGGGAATTCAAGGAGGGGGGGAATGACGAATACTGGTCCCCCCGATTGAATGCCTGGGTATGGATCTTTCGCCAGGAGATTCGTGTCGGCCAGGCCAAAACGCCCTGGTCGCTTTTTGTTGTCATGCCGCGGGACGCGGCTCTGGCTCCGGTGTGGTCCATCACGCGAATCTGCATCCTGCTGGCCCTGGGGGTCACCGTTTTTGCCATGGCCCTGGTGGCCCTGATCGCCCGCCGCATTGCCGACCCGGTGCGGCGATTGAAAATGGCAGGGGAACGGCTGGCCCAGGGAGACACACAGTCCGCGCGGGAGATCATGGTCTCTGTCGGTTTGCACGGCAGGAGCCCGGGAAAGGAAAGCCGGAAAAGGCCCCAAGGGAAAGACGAGGTGGCGGAACTGGCGGAATCGTTTGACGCCATCATCCAGTCCCAGGAGGCTTTGGCCCAAACGGCTATGAATATTGCCCGGGGAGACCTTACCAGCCAGGTCGAACTTCGAAGTGAAAAGGATTTCATGAGCCTGTCGATGAAAATGGTCCTGGAATCCCTCAATGGACTTCTTGCGGAAACCACCGCTCTTACCGAAGCCGCCACCTGCGGAAAGCTTTCCCAACGGGGAGAAGCCGATCGGTTTCAGGGGGGGTACCGGCAGATCGTGCAGGGAATCAACCATCTTCTGGAAGCGGTCATCGGCCCCCTGTCCATTGCCGCCGACCACTTCAAGCGAATTTCCATGGGCGATATCCCCCCGAAAATCGATACGGAATATCAGGGCGATTTCCGGGAGATTCGCGACAACCTGAACACCTGCATAGAGGCCATTCAGCTTCTGACTACGGATATAGCCGCGTTGTCGCAGGCGGCAGTGCAAGGCAATCTGGCCCATCGGGCCGATGCCGGCAGGCACCGCGGAGATTTCCGGATCATCGTCCAGGGGGTCAATGATACTCTCGATTCGGTGATCGGGCCTCTGAAAGTGGCCGCC
>CAINFC010000170.1 GCA_903847975.1 uncultured Acidobacteriota bacterium
GGATGATGTTGTTTCTTGCTCCCGGTTCTCGCTAAAACGCCTGGTTGTGCAAATCGCTGTTCTTAGGGTGGGTCACTTTAACTGAGCAAAGATGGTCTGCTTTTGCTTAGCGCCGAAGGGCACCTGGCAGCGGGCCCTCGGATGCCTTTCCGGAGGGGATAAGAACATCACCAAGCAAAGAGCACAGCAGCTTTTCCCGCGGCTGAAGATCACCCATAAAACAGCCGATGCCTTGTTAATTGCGGTATGGTGCCGCAGGCACGGCGAATATTAAACAAGAAACAAGGAGAAGTAGGACTATGAAAAACTTTATGATGGTGCGGGTTGAATCCATGGCCTGCGAAGGCGAGGAGGGAAGCCCAACAACGGAAATGACCACCACTTATTCCGGGGGGCATGAACTGCCGATCGGGCCAGACATGCTTCTTTTTATCGATTCCACAATGGACCGGAAGCTTTCCATCCGGCGCTTGAAAGAAATTGCAGAACACCTCGAGGATGGATATATCGCGGAGCTCGAAGCCAGGCTTTGCCATTGCAGGCCCTCCGGTCCGGATCCTGCGGCTTGCACCGGTCCATGGGAATAATGCCATGCTTATACAGGCAATTGATTCCTACCTCGAAGCCAGGCCACCGGATGACCGGGCAAAGAACTGCTTTCATCCTTCAAGCCTGCACAAGACGGCCGAAGAACTGCACCGGCTTTACCACCAGGGCGACAATTCCGAACCGTTCGAACCACGCATCAAGCGGGTTTTCGACAACGGGCACAAGGTGCACAGCCGGCTTCTTTTCTACCTGGCGGAAGCGGGTATTCTCAAAGATGAAGATGTTCTCGTTCATGATGCCGATCTGGAGATACACGGACACATAGACGGCTTGATAGAGCTCGGCGGGCAGCAAGGGATCCTCGAGATAAAGAGCATCAACGCCAGCGGGTTTGATTTCCTGATGGGTCCGAAGCCGGAGCACCTTTACCAGCTGAATGCATACATGCATTGCCTGAAGATTCCCCGGGGAGCCCTGCTTTACGAATGCAAGAATAGCCAGAAGCTGAAGGAATTCTATGTCGGCCCAGATGAAGCCATCCTCGAGGATATCATCCGGAAGATCCGGACAGTTCAGCAGTGGAACCGGGAGGGAGGGATCACCGCATGAAGGCAGAACACGGAGGATACCCCCGGGGGTTGGTCAGATTTCTGGGCGTTACCCCGCAAACCGGGCCGCTCACTTTTTCTCTATACTCGCATTATTGGAGAATTTTAATCCTTTTTCATTTGGAGCAAAAATCATGAGGGGAAGACCATCTAAACCATCTTATATAAAGCTTTTGGAGGGAAACCCGGGCCATCGGCCGATCAAGCCGACTTTTACCCCAAAACATATCGACACAATGCCCGAACCTGCCGACTTTTTAGACCGGGAGGGCCGGAAAATATTCAAACAGCTTGCCCGGGACGTGCACGAAATGGGGATTTTGAGCAAGGTTGACGGCCTGGCGCTTTCCATGCTGGCAAATTCTATTGTTATTTACTGGCGACTGACGCAGGAACTGGAGAAATTAGGGGATAAAGCCTATGAGGACACGCAAATCCAGCGGATAAAGGGCAAATTTGCGGATCAAATCCTGGTTTTATGCCGGGAATTCGGCTTGACGCCGGCCAGCCGGCAGCGGATCCACCTGCCGGAAAAGAAAGTAGACAAAAATGACTTCTGGGCCAGGCTGGCGGGCGGCGGGACCGGGGGAAGGGACGATGATGAGCCGGTTGAACAGTAAATCGGCAGGGGAAAAATGAGAAATACAGCCGACCGGCTTCCGATCATGGATAAACCCTCGAGGTTTTACCGTGGGGGAGGCCGGTCCGAATCCCTGCAGCCTGCAACATGTAGACCGATTACGCCAGCAAGGGATGAATTCCCGTGAAATTCGGAAGAGTATGGATGAGATGTAGGTAGATCCATACCGTTCATCCCGTGCCGATTTGACCACCGGCTGCAGCCCTGATAATTCTCTTTAGAATCGGTTATAATGAAACTAAACACTTTGGGGAGTGGTTAGATATGGACCAGCAGGAAAAGCGAAATAAAAAGGCAAGCCTGGCGAACTGGGATCAAGCCACCGATGAAACCAAATTACCCGGGGAAGCCGACGGCCAGGAAGAAAACTATGACGATCTTTTGACCGAAGGCCAGTTGGAACAACTGGTAAAAGAGCGGATCCGGATGGAAAGAGCGGTCAGAGATATTTCCGGCAATGCGGCCGTAATATCGGCGGCCATTCTTACCGCAAACGGGATCCTGATGAAGCTGGTAGTCAAAACCGATGACGATTCCGATTATACCGAAGGAACCAGGGCCATCCGGGAGCTTACCCGGGCCCTGGCGGCCCTCAAAAAGTGTTCTTCCATTCCGACCGCCGGAGCAATATCCCCTCCCGTAAATATCCAGCTTCGGGATTCCTACCGGGTTGATGCCGGCGGATACCAGGTGAACAAACTGGACCATCAGCAAAGATTCTTAAAAGCCATCCTCGGGATTCAATAGCTTTCCTTAATACGTGGGATCGGAATCATGCGATACCACGGCAAGCTTGTAAGCCGCTACCTGCTTGGGTTTCACTGTATCACTTTCTGAAACCCGTTCCACTCTTAGTCCGCCAGCCAACTTGGTAAACATAAAAAAAGGCGGGATAAATCCCGCCCTTTTATGTTTAACGGTCTTTTTGCTAAATTTTTCTACGACAGAAAGCCAGCCCAGACATGCCCAGACCGAGGAGTACCAGACTTGACGGTTCCGGAACGCCGGTATTTGCCACTGAAAACTGACCCGTGCTACCGTAGACGATTGTACCTCTGTCTTGCCCTTTTCCGGGCTCCAGTTGACCAAAATTAGCCTGAGCATGGCCATAGGTAAAAGATGTAAATGTTTGAGCAAGCGTCACGTTCCAAACCCAGGTATAGACATCGTTTGTATTTAATTGGGCAAGAGGACCAGATGTCCCGCCAATGAACCCATTGTCTTGAGCACAGCCCGAATTGGACGAACTATTATTGCAACCCCCAGAAGCAGCAGACGCTGGCCCATCAAAACCAAACCAACCCAAAGTGGCATTCCCGTTTACGGAAAAGCCGACAAAGCTTCCTGGTATTACACCCGTTGCAAGCCATGCCACTCCACCGAAACCAGTTCCCGCTTTGGAGTTATCCTTGGTAACCACCGTCATTGTCATCGTCATCGCTGCCGTATCTAGCGTCAGGGTAACAAGGTTGCCGAACGTATCTGTCGAGGGAATTGTAACTGTTGTGATTGTTCCAGCCGTTGCTGGTTGTAATAGAAAACCAACAACCATAGCCATGAACAGCCAGGTAATTTTTGTTTTTATCTTCATTCTCGTTCATTCTCCTTAATATTTTTGTCGATGTTTGTAAGCAAACACTGATCCAGTGGACCTAAATTTATTATGTGTCATTTATTTTCTTGTGTTTGTAAATATTTTATCAAACACCTGTGGCCGTGTTTGGTTGTCAAATCTACTAACATATGTCGACTTTCTTTACGTGTTTTCTTTTGTGTATAAGGAAGATTGAGTAGCTGATTCCCCGGTCCAGACTTGACCGGGGGAGGCAGTAACCGTGGGAATTGGACGAGTGAAAACAGTGTTCCAACACTCTGTTACACTTCTGTATTATGCGATACCTCGGCTTCCTGGTGACGATGAGATTAAAGTTGTCAGAATTCTGACAACCATTAACACCCGACCCTTCAGACAACCTCTGATTCTCCTTCGCCATCCGTGCGATGATCTTCTCTTTGATCCTTGCGAGCTTACAGGAGAAAAACAACTGAAACTTATTGACCACAATAAGCAAAGTAATTATAATAATCAACAGAGGTATTTTATGAAAACAACAGCAACGGAATTCAAAACCCACTTGGGAATCTATCTGCAGGGAGCGATTAAGGAGCCGGTTTTTGTCGAAAAGAACAATCGCCCCATGGCGGTCTTATTGTCGATCGAAGAATATGAGCGCTTAATTGCCCTGGAGGATAAGTACTGGGAGCAACGGGCGGATGCCGCAGCCAAGGAAGGATTCATCGGCAAGGAAGAATCGATGAATTTGATTCGAGGAACCAATCGTGCTGATGCTTGATCTTACCCGAGAAGCGAAGCGCTTCCTGGATACACTTCCACCGAAACAATTCCGGCAGGTGGTAGGAAAAATTATTTCGCTGATGGAGGATCCGATGCCGCAGGATTCCATTCAGCTGAAAGGGAACCATCGATATCGCCGGGCGGACATCGGGGAATACAGAATCATTTACAATACAGAGGATAATTGCCTGAAGGTTTACTGCATCGGCAAGCGAAACGATTCCGAGGTGTATAAACGGTTTTCGAAGTAGGATTCGAAAATGGAAATCCAACAGGAACAAACCACGAACCAGAAGCCAGGGCCCGGGCCAGCCGGCGGCCGGCCAACAAAGGTGAAGGAAGGGAAATAAAGCCCAATGGCTTGTTAAGTATATCACTGGGTGATATACTATTTGTGGATGATATACAAAACCAAACATTTCAGCAAGTGGGCACGAAAGGCAGAATTGCCCGATCAATCCCTGCTAAATGCAGTCAAAGAAATAAAAGAAGGCTTGGTTGACGCCGATCTGGGCGGAGGACTTTTCAAAAAAAGAATTGCGCTTCCTGGGCGTGGGAAGAGGGGAAGCACCCGGACGATACTAGCGACGAATCGAAGCGAGAAATGGTTTTTCTTGTTTGGGTTTGAAAAGAATGAACGAGGAAATATTTCCGGAAACGACCTTGAGGGACTGAAGCTTATTGCCGTGGATTTATTGAAATTGACCAAAACCCAGTTATCCGAAAGCGTCAGGGACGGGGCACTGGTAGAGGTAAAAGATGAAAACTAAAAGCCGTATTCTTGAAGCGGTACACGAAACCGCGCAGGATTTACACAAACTTGGATTCATAGATCGGCGGACCATGAGCCGCTATGACGCTTTATGCTTGGATCCGATACCGGATTACTCACCCGAGCAGATCCGCTCTTTAAGGGATCGGTACAGGTTAAGTCAAGCCGTATTGGCTGCCATACTTAATACCAGCACCTCGTCTGTTCAGAAATGGGAGATCGGGGATAAACACCCATGCGGGGCTTCTCTGAAATTGTTAAATATTCTTGACCGGAAGGGTATAGAGGCCCTGATTTAATTCAACTTCAGGAAGCAACTTATTCATTTCTGCAAGGAGAGGTGCGAAGATCCGAAGGGATTGCGTCCATGAGAGGGCAGGAGCAAACCATTATTGAGAAGCCAACAACGCCAGCCGGAGGCCGGCCACGGCGGCGCCTGCCCGGGGTGAAGCAGATCGGGAACAAATGGTGGATTGATACCCGGTACCGCGGGCACCGGATCCGGGAAGGATATCTCACCAAGGAGGCAGCGGAATTTAACCTGCAGAAGGCCCGGACCCTCATCGATGAAAACCGGTATGGAGAGGTAAAACACCGGATCGATATCACCCTGGCGGAATTCTCCAAAGAATACCTGGAATGGTGCCGGAAGATCGGGCAGCGCGGCATCCGGCACAAGGCATCTCATTTCCGGTCCTTGCTTGAATACTTCGGATCCGATACCTACCTTCACCGGATCAACAAGAAGCAGGTGGAATGCTACCAGGCGGAGCGACTGAGCAAGCCGGGCTCCCGTGGATTCTGCCCGAAAGGGCATATCGTAAACCGGGAGGTAGCCACCCTCCGGCACATGTTTTCCAAAGCCGTGGAATGGGGAAAATCGGCAGCCAATCCCTGCAAAGGCGTAAAGAAGCTGGAAGAGCCAAGGAGCGAATCCTAACTTTACGGCAGAAGAGGTTTTGAAGCTTTCGAGCGCCATTCGTTCCCCGCTGAAGGAAATCATCCTCCTTGCGGCCCATACCGGGATGAGGCGGAGCGAAATTCTTTCCCTGGAATGGAGCCGGGTCAAAATCCGGGAGGGCTACATCGAATTGACCTCGAGCAATCAAAAGAACAAGAAGTGGGGAACCGTGGATCTGACCGACACGGCGCAGCAGGTGATTCGATCCATTCCCCGAATCGTGGGAAGCCCCTGGGTTTTTCCTTCCCCGCGGGACCATATGAAATACAGGAAGGATTTTAAGCGCTTATGGGCCCGGGCCATCCGGGAGGCCGGAATAAAGCAGCGGTCCTTTAAGAGCCTGCGCCATACAACAGCTTCCCTGCTGGCAATGGACGGAGCCGACTTGACCACGATAAAAGAAGTGATGCGGCATCAAGACATTAAAACGACAATGAGGTATTCTCACCTTACGGACGAACACAAGAGGGCGGTTATCTCGAGGCTTGATTCCGTATTGAAAGCAAAGCCTGCTGAAGAAACTATTTTGTATAAGGGCGAAAACGAATAAAAGAGGGGGTTTTCGGGCAAGTTAGCCCAAAGGGAGCCCAAAGACCTTTTTGAAATTACTGTATAATATAGATAATAAACATGATACATTTTGTGCTCATGAGACTTCGAATCTGCAGGTCGCCCGTTCGAGTCGGGCCGGGCGCGCTTTATTTTCAACAACTTACCGGCCTTGACCTAAAAAGCTAATACCTATATTGTGCTAGTCATATCTAGCACAGTGCATGTATCCTGTTGTGCTGCAATAAGTATCGGCTGCTGTTGGTGTGCTAACCAAATTAGCACAATCGATAACACGAAAAATAAATCGGTGCAGCCTTCCCACCGGACAAACCGTCGTAAGTTTTATATAGGAGTTCATCCAAGGAGGTGGTTGTCGTTTATGGCGGGATGGTGAACTGGTGCCGAGTGTCGGAAATAGGGCGGTTTTGGTCGACAGCGAAACTTGCCAACGATGTGGGAAGTGCTGCAAACAATTCGTCTGCGGAGCCGGATGATTTTGTTCTACCAATCAAGCCATCTGGTATGAAATAGTTGTAGTTTTTCCTGGACACGCGTACCGCAGTCGGGTATCGTTCTATTGGACGGTATGAAGATGGAAAACTGACAACATGGCGAGGAGTCGCTGGCTTGGA
>CAINFC010000171.1 GCA_903847975.1 uncultured Acidobacteriota bacterium
ATTCCCCAAGCGGGACCTGCGGTTCAATCTTTGTTAACATCGGCCGATGTTCCGCTTCCCACCGTATGGCGTATGCGAGGGATTCGTGTGTCCACTAAGACAAAACTCCCTTCTCGGCGCACAAGAGCTAATAAATCTATTGCTTAGATCGCTTTTCCCAACCTCAGAACTAGGGAACATCCGTTTTAAAAAAGGCAAACAAAGCAAGCATTCGCAAAAGGGACCTACCCGCCCATGTCGTAGTTTATTATGTCATTGCCTTAGCCCTCTACGCCCAGTCTTCATACCGCGAAGTATTGAGATGCCTTATAGAAGGAATTCATTGGCTGATCGATCCAGGAGCGCGTGTCAAGGTTACGGGAAAGTCGGGAATTTCGCAAGCCCGCACACGGCTCGGATCCCAACCGGTTCGGCAACTGCATGATGAAATCGTCGTGCCGATTGCCGGTGAAAGCACGAAGGGAGCTTGGTATCGGAAATGGCATTTAGTGAGCCTGGATGGAAGCACCATGGATGTGGCAGACGAGAAGGAAAACGAAAAGGCGTTTGGGCGACCGTCGGCGAACCGAGGGGAGAGTGCCTATCCTCAAGTGCGCTTCGTATCCCTGGTCGAAAACGGCACGCATGTGTTGTTCGGTACACAGATGGGAGGCTGTAACACCGGAGAAATCACTCTGGCAGAAGGAGTTCTGGCTTTTTTACGACAAGGGATGATGTGCTTGGCAGACCGTAATTTTTACGGATTCGAGTTATGGAACAAAGCACGCGCCGAAAAAGCGGATTTGCTCTGGAGAGTGAAAAAAAGCCTTTGTCTTCCCTGTGAAAGAAGGCTGTTCGATGATTCCTACCTGAGCACGGTCTATCCCTCAACCAAAGATCGGCGGCATCAGAGCAACGGCGTTACGGTTAGAGTAATAGAATATACTATGGATGGTATTACAGACGCAGAACCAATCTATAGGCTGTTGACTACCATTCTGGATCCGGAGTTGGCGCCTGCATCGGAATTGGCCGCTTTGTACCATGAGCGTTGGGAGATAGAAACGGCGTTGGACGAACTTAAGACCCACTTACGCGGTGCCAAAATTGTGTTGCGGAGTAAGACGCCGGACTTGGTCAAGCAGGAGTTCTATGGGTTTATGTTGGCTCACTTTGCCATCCGCGGTCTCATGCATGAAGCCGCTTTAAAGGAAGATTTGGATCCAGATCAGCTTTCATTTTTACATGCGGTTCGGGTGATTCGCCGGAAAATGGCGCGCTTCGCGTCAATTTCCCCCTCAGGACAGGAACGCATTCCATGAAACCGTGCTTTCAGAAATTCTGGAGGAACGTGTGGTGTCGAGTCGGACCCGCCTCAATCCACGCGGAGTGAAACGAAAGATGAGTGGCTATCAGCTTCGCCCGAGAAAAATTGTGTGCAACAATCGCGTTGATTTTGAGACGTGTATCAAAATTGTTAAGTGAATAGTATTGTTATTAACCCGGATTATACACGAAGCATTTGAAGAAAAATACAGAGATAATTTCTTCGCCTAATAGTAGCCCTTGAGAATGATCTGTGCTGGGAAAAGGTACAAATCAGTTTTATAGGGTTCGATTTATTGGAAAATTGTTCCCTTTCCAATTTGAATATGCCCCTGCAAGCGAGCTATCGCTTCAGCTTATATTCCGAGGTGCCGGGAGTTTTCGAAACAGAAAGAGGAAAAGCGTTATTGAGAGGCCGCCAATTGCAGACGACTCATCAAAGTACACCACAGCTCCTGCCAAGGATAACTGAAGGGCAGGAAAAACAGCAGGCGGCGGACCGAGCTCTTGAC
>CAINFC010000172.1 GCA_903847975.1 uncultured Acidobacteriota bacterium
ATCCATCTGCGAATACTCCGCATGGCTGAGAATGCCCAAAGGAATATCATTCACCACGGATCGATCCGCAGGGGTCTGCTCCAGGAACCGCCAGCAGGCGGAAGAGTGCCGATAAAATAACGGGCTGGGATGCCCGGCGTTGGAAAGGCGCAGCGATCGTTCCGGTGCGTAGAACGTCCAGATCAGGGCCGTGGCAAAACCTCCCTGCTCGGTAAGGGCCGAGAATCTCCGGTTTACCGATTGGACCAACCGGGTCTGGTCCATGCAGTTGATGTTTTCGCTCATCAGCTGGCGCAGGTCCAGGGCGGTGGCGGACCTTTCGATGCCATGCCCGCTGACATCGGCCAGCAGGCCGCGGGTAGCGCGTCCCATGGAGCAGGAAGACAGGTAATAGACATCGCCCCCCTTTCCTTCCCCGCCGTGCGGCCGGCAATAGACCCAGAGGCGAAGACCCGTCAGATCCAGCACCTCGTTGGTCTGATGGTTTCCGCCCCGCACTTCCAGGCAATGCATGGATCCTGCGGCGGCAGGCTCTGTTTCCGGTCGGATCGGTATCATGGAATTCAATAAGAAGGGCGAGCGGATTCCCTCATCGGCTAAAAGCGTTCGGTAATAAAGTTGCAGGTCATCTCGGATTGTGGCCGTGTAAAGAGCAGGCGCGTCGGTCCGCATTCCACCAGGCTTCCGCATTGAAAAAAGGCGGTGCGGTCCGAAGCCCGGGCCGCCTGCTTCAGGTCATTGGTAGCCATCAGGATGGTGTGGGTTTCCTTCAGGTCTTCCAGTAAATCTTCCAGCATGGTGACCACCTGGTGGTCCAATCCGGCGCCGGGTTCGTCCAGGAGGAGAACTTCCGGCTCCAGTACCAGCGTCCGGGCCAGGCTCAGCTGCAGGATCATGCTGGTGGTGAGGCCGGCGGCGGATTCCTGCAGCCGGTCCTTGACGCGATCCCAAATCTGAACCTTCATGAGCCCGTTCTGCACTTTTTCGAAAATTCGCTGCTTGCTCTGCTCTCCGGCCATTTTCAGGGCCAGGGCCACATTATCGAAAATGCTCCCCGGAAGAACCGCGGCAGGCGTGCCGACCAGGCCGACACGGCGCCGCAGGGCTGCTACATCGATCCTGGGATCATGAATATCCCGGTCGTCCAGCAGGATGGATCCCTGATACCGGTAGCCGGGAATCATGTCGTTGCTGCGGTTCAGGCTGCGCAACAGGGTCGATTTTCCGCTGCCGGCCGCCCCGATCAGGGCCAACCGCTGGCCGCGGCAGGCGGACAGTTGGATATCCTGCAGCGCCTGCTTTTCCCCGAACCAGACGCTGAAGCCGCAGAAGACCACCGCCGGGGCAGACGGGTTTGCCGGTTCCTCAGCCATAGCGACCCTCGATATATTCCGCGGTTTTAGGATTTCTGGGATTGAGAAACAGTTCGCGGGTAGGGCTGTGCTCCACAAGCTCTCCCAGCAGCATGAATAGGCACTCCTGGCTTACGCGTCGGGCCTGGGCCATATTGTGGGTGACAATCACGATCGTATACCTTCCGGCTAGACTATACATCAAATCCTCGATGGCCCGGGTTCCCCGGGCGTCCAGGGCGGAACAGGGCTCGTCCATCAGGATGATCTCCGGCTTGAGCGGCAGCAGCCGGGCGATGCATAGCTTCTGCTGCTGCTCCAGCTGGAGCGCCGTGGCGCGGGTATGCAGCCGATCCTTCAGATCCTCCCAGAGAAACACATCCCTCAGGGCGCTCTCCACCGCTTCCTCCTGGCGAGACCGGCTCAGGTCGCGGCGCCGGTTGTGGATCTGCAGTCCGAAGACCACATTGTCAAAGACGGAGAGCGGCAGAGGATTGGGGCGCTGAAAGACCATGCCCACCGATTTGCGCAGCTCGATCAGGGAAACGTCCGGATCGTAGATGTTCTTGCCCAGAATGCGGATCTCTCCGGTGGTGGAAACGTTTCCGAATCGCTCGTTGCCGCGGTTGAAGCACCGCAACAGGGTGGTTTTGCCGCATCCGGAGGGTCCGATCAGCGCGGTAATTTGACCCGCGGCGATCTGCAACCCGACCTTTTTCAGGGCCGGGAAGCTCCCGTACCAGAGATTCAGATCGGCGGTCTCGATGCAGGGAGTTCGCTCCTGGCTCATCCGAAGATCCCGTGCACGTAATCGTATGTTTTTTGCTGTTCCGGGTGATCGGAGAAGATCCGCCCGGTCGGCCCGACCTCCACCAGCTCCCCGTTCAGCAGAAATGCGGTGCGGTCGGCGATGCGGCGGGCCTGCTGCACCAGGTTGGTGACCAGCAGGATGGTCATTTCCCGGCGCAGTTCCTGGAGCACATCCTCGATCCGGTGGGTGGTGACCGGATCGATGGCAATGGAAAACTCGTCGAGGCAAAGAATTTCCGGCTGGTGCGAAAGGGCCCGGGCAATGGTCAGCCGCTGCTGCTGTCCGCCGGAGAGCTTGGAGCCCAGGCTGTCCAGGCGGTCTTTGACCTCATCCCAAAGGGCTGCCTGCCGCAAACAGCGCTCTACAATCGCGTCCAGCTCGCGGCGCGGTTCGATCCCGGCCTGCCGGGGGGCAAAGGCGACGTTCTCATAAATGGACATCGGCAAACCTACAGGAAGCGGCGCCACCATCCCTACCTTCCGCCGCAGGTCATAGACATTCCTGCTCCTCATGATGTCTTCCCCGTCAATCCGCACCGTGCCTTCCATGACGGCATCTCCCGAAGTTTCCAGAGTGCGGTTGAGAACCTTCAGGAGAGTCGTCTTTCCGGATTGAGCCGGGCCGATGACGGCCAGAATTTCGTTCGGTGCGACATCCAGCGAGACCTCTTTCAAAGCGGTTTTGGAGCCGAAACGGACGGTCAGCCGGGAAATTTCGATTTTCTTTTGAGCGGTTACCATTTTTTTCGGGAGCGCAGCACGATGCGCAGCAGGATCGAGACGGCGTTGATGCAAAGAACCGCACCCAGCAACACGATGGCGGTGCCATAAGGCAGAGCGTGGGGTACGTCCGGGACCTGGGTGGAGATCGTGAAAAGGTGCATGGACAGGGCCATGCACTGATCGAAGAGGCCGTAGGCCAGCAGATCCCCTTCGGAGATGGCCTTGAAGAACACCGCCCCGGTGAACAGGATCGGGGCGGTTTCCCCGGCGGCCCGGGAGACCTGTAGAATGATTCCGGTCAGGATTCCGCTGACCGCATTCGGCAATACCACCGCGCGGATGGTCTGCCAGCGCGTGGCCCCCACGTTCCAGCAGGCTTCCCGGAACGATTGGGGAACCGAGGAAAGGGCCTCCTTGGTCCCGGCGATAATGACCGGCAGGGTCATGATGGCCAGGGTCAGCGAGGCGGCCAGGATGGACCGCCCGATTCCGGCAAACAGTACGAAAGCTCCCAGCCCGAACAGGGCATGCACAATGCTCGGCACTCCGGAGAGATTCACTACGGCCAGCTGAATCAGCCGGGTGAACCAGTTGTTCCGGGCATATTCGTTCAGGTAAACGGCTGCCAGAACTCCGATCGGGGTGGCGATCACCAGGGAAAGGAAGACCAGGTAGAAAGTGCCGAGCAGGGGGGACCAGATGCCGCCGGCGCGCATTCCCCGTTTCGGATTGGTCAGCAGGAAATCCAGGGACAAAATCGGCCAGGCCTGATAAAGCAGGTAGCCGAGTATCAGCAGCAGGGGAGCCACGAGCAGGAGAGTCATGGCCAGGAATACATACTCGGCGGCCGACTCGCTGCGCATCTTTTTCCGGGAAAACGGAGTTTCCGTAAAACGCGCCGCGCCCTGCGGCAAGGCGGCATCGGCGGCCGGGATCTCCCGGGAAATGTTCGTGTGGGCCGGGGAGATCATTTGTTGCGGATTCCCCGTACGGTCAGATCGGCTATCAGGTTGACCAGAAAAGTCAGGGTAAAAAGAAGGATGCCGATGACGAACAGAACCTTGTAGTGGTCGGAGTGAACCGGAGCCTCGCCCATCTCGGCGGCCACGGTGGCGGTGAGGGTGCGCACCGAATCGAAAACGGAGGTGGGGATGTGGACGGCATGCCCGGTGGCCATCAGGACTGCCATGGTTTCGCCGATGGCCCGGCCGACTCCCAGCAGCACGGCGGCCAGCAGGCCGTTCCGGGCCGCGGGCAGCAGAACCCGGTAAACCGTCTGCCAGCGCGTGGCTCCCAGGGCCAGGGCCGCTTCCCGATAGGTGTCCGGCACCGCTTTCAGCGCATCCTCGGCGATGGAGACGATAATCGGCACGCTCATCAGCGCCAGAATGATTCCGCCGTTAAGCACATTCAGTCCGATCGGAACCCGGAAAAGGTAGATGATCAGCGGGTTCATGACCGTCAGGCCGATAAATCCCCAGACCACCGACGGGATGGCCGCCAGCAGCTCGATGATGACTTTGAGGGTCTCCCTTCTTTTCGGCGGGCAGAACTCGGATACGTAAATCGCCGCTCCCAGACCGAAGGGGACGGCCAGGAGCATGGCCAGAACCGTGACGCTGAAGGTTCCGGCAAGCAAAGCGAGTATGCCGTAGCGGACCCGGTTCTGGGAGGTGGGGTACCACTCGATGCTGGTGAAAAACTCCCGATAATCCAGTCGCGGCAGAAGGTCGTACCCTTCCCGGAAAACGAAGAAGAAGATGCCGAAAACGAAGACCACGGCGCTGACACCGCAGAGGCGGATCAGGGCTTCCATTGTCTTTTCGGTGAGCACCGCTGTTTTTCGGCGGCCGCTCATCGCCGGCCATCCGACCAGTGCGGGTTCCCGGCGGTCTGCCGCCGCTTTATTTTTTCGGAAGGGCCACATATCCGCTCTGGGTGACAATCGCCTGGCCGGCGTCCGAATGGATCCAATCCAGGTAAGCCCGGAGATGGGAATCCGGTTCTCCCAGGGTGTACATCAGCAGGGGCCGGGAAATCGGGTATGTGCCGTTCAGCGTGGTTTCCGAGTTGGGCTCGACCGCCTTTTCACCGGCCTTGCGGGCCACGCGAAGCTTCTTCACCTCTCCGGTGCCGTAGCCCATTCCGCTGTAGCCGATGGCTCCGGGAGTTCGGGAAACCAGTTCGACGACATCCTTGGAGCCGTGAAGATCGCGGGAACCCAGCTTGAAATCGCCGGAGTGGCCGAGAATTGCCTCGCGGAAATAGGCGAAGGTTCCGGAATTGGACTGCCGGCTGATGCGGATGATTTCGTCGCCGGCGGCCTGCGGTATCTTCACGCCCAAATCGGCCCAGCGGGTCCATTTCCCCTTCTCCCCGTAAATTTCGGCCAGCTGTTCCAGGGTGATCTCTTCCAGCGGATTCTGCTTGTGAACATAAATGGCCAGGGCGTCATATCCGATGAGATGCTCCCTGGGCTCTTTCCCCGCCGATTCCCGGGCTCTTTGAATTTCCGCCGGCTCCATCTTGCGGCTGCAATTGGCAATATCAACGGTTCCGTTGATGAGTGCGGCAATCCCGGTTCCGGAGCCGCCCCCCGACACCTCCACGGAGATCTCCGGATGGATCGGGGAATAAGCCTCCGCCCAGGCCTGGGCCAGGTTGACCATGGTGTCGGAGCCGGTATTCTGGATGATCCTGGCTTTCCCTTGCCTGGGGCCTGCTTCCTGCCCGCCGGACCGGCAGGCGGCGGCCCAGAGGGAAACAAGGCCGATAAGGAAAAAGGTGGAAAGATACGGGACGTTTTTTTGCGGACGTTTCATGATCTTCCTTAATATCATATATTTTTTCCGTGCGGGGGTATTATCCTCCGCCTGCGTGGCGGGCCGGTTACGGCAGTGTTACAATTGGGTTACAAGACAACCGGACGGCCGGCGCGGAAGCGCCCGGAAAACGCGCCGGCGGCCGAACGTTACCATAAAGTTTCTCATTCGTAACCGGAATGTAACATTCATGAAGTATGGTTGCCATGGACAGGAAAGTGCGGTCCGGGTCGCCGGGCGCATCATCCTGCCGGGCAACCTGTTTGGAAAAAGGCGGATGGAATGCAACGACACCTCGATCAGGATCTGGTGGCACTTAAGGAAAAATTGCTGACCATGGCCAGCTTCGCCGAGACGGCGGTGGTCCAGGCCATGAAAGCCCTTTCGGGAAGGGATGCCGGATTGGCCGGCGAGGTGGTTGCGGCCGACACCACCCTGGACCGCTTCGAAATCGAACTGGATGAGCTTTGCATCAATTTACTGGCCCTGAAAGCGCCGATTGCCGCGGATCTGCGCCTGATAACGGCGGCGATGAAAATCAATCAAAACCTGGAGCGGGTCGGCGACGAAGCGGCCAAAATCGCCAAGTGCGCCCGGGCGTTGAGCTATCTGGACGAGTCGGCGGAGGGTTCCGGCGATATCCCGCGGCTGGCGGAGACCGTGATTGTTCTGTTGCGCACCTCCCTGGATGCGTTCGTAAAAGGAGACACCGGCCTGGCCAGGGAATGCATCCAGAAGGACCGGGAAATCGATGCCCGGAACAAGAGCATTCAGGGCGAGCTGGCGGATGTGATGGTCAAAACCCCTCACCGGATCGGCGCCTGCCTGCAGCGCATGATCGTATCCAAAAGCCTGGAGCGGATTGCCGACCATGCGGTCAATGTCGCCGAGGAAGTCGTCTTCCTTTATGAGGGGAAGGATATACGGCATCTCGCCGATGAATCCTGACCGTCCCGATCCGGTATCTTCACCCGAAGACGATTCGTCATGAAACCCATCGTTTTAATCGTGGATGACGAGCCCGATGCATTGGAGATCATCGGCTTTCACCTGGAAAAGTCCGGGATGGAGGTCGTCCGGGCGGAAACCGGGCCGGATGCCCTGCAAAAAGCCCGCCGTCGAAAACCGGATCTGATCGTACTGGACCTGATGCTGCCGGAGCTGGACGGGCTGGAAGTCTGCCGGCGCCTGCGCCGCGACCCGGCAACGGAAGCCGTTCCCATCCTGATGCTCACTGCCCGAGCGGAGGAAGTCGACCGCATTCTGGGATTGGAAATCGGCGCCGACGATTATGTGACCAAGCCCTTCAGCCCGCGCGAGCTGGTCCTGCGGATCAAAAAGCTGCTGGCCCGGTCGCAAAGAAAGACGGAATCTGCCGATACGATCCAGGCGGGGATTCTGGCCTTCGACATTCCCCGGCACCAGGTCACCGTCCAGGGGCAGATCGTCGATCTGACCGCCACCGAATTCAAACTTCTTCAGGCCCTGATCCGAAACCGGGGGAGGGTGCAGTCCCGGGATCAGCTGCTGCAGGAGGTGTGGGGGTATCTTCCGGAGGTGGATACCCGGACCGTGGATACGCATATGCGCCGGCTTCGGGAAAAGCTGGGAGAAGCGGCCTCCTACCTGGAAACCGTTCGCAACGTCGGCTATCGCTTCATCGAGGATTGATCCTTGCTCGCCTGGTCGATTCTCCTGCCCCTGCTCGCCCTGGCCGCCACGGCCGCCGCGCTGTGGTACCGGCGCCGATACCACGCGCTGCAGTGGCAGGCGGCCCGCATGCAGACGGAGATCCGGACCCTGCAGGCCGGGTTGCAGCAGGCCGCTCATTCGGAGGAAGCCCAGCGGGAGGCGCTTTTCAACAGCATGGTGGAAGGGGTGCTCCTTCTGGATACCCAGCAGCGGGTTCGCCTGGTCAACCGGACTTTGCGGCAGTGGTTCGACTGGAGCGGGGATCCGGCGGACCGCTCGCTGATCGAACTGTTCCGGGATTTCCGGCTGCAGGACCGGGTTCAGGCCGCGCTCTCCGGCCGGCAGGAAAGCGGCTTTGAGATGGAGCTGCCAGGGAAGATGCCGCGAATCCTGCAAGCCAACGTGGCTGCGGTAAAAGATTTATCAGGGAAGGTACAGGGGATTATCGTGGTGTTTCACGACCTGAGCCCGCTCAAGCGCCTGGAAGTCGTCCGGCGGGATTTTGTCGCCAATGTCAGCCACGAACTGCGCACCCCGCTGTCCATGATCCGGGGGGCCGCGGAAACCCTTTGCGAGGGGGCCGGCGACGATCCGGAAGCGCGGCGCCGTTTCCAGGAAATGATCCGCAAGCACGCCTCCCGGCTCTCTCTCCTGATCGAAGATCTGCTGGTTCTGTCCCAGATGGACTCCGGTCGGGTTTCCCTGGATATGCAATCTCTGGAGCTGGCCGAGGTGGTTCCGGCGGCCCTGGACGATCTGCAGGCTTCCGCGGCCGAGCGCCCGACGGCCATCCGGAACCGGATTCCCTGCGGACTGGCTGTCCGCGCGGACCGCAACCGCCTGCTGCAGATCCTCTACAATCTGCTTGACAACGCCGTCAAATACGGACGGCCGAACGGGCAGATCATCCTGAGTGCCGAAAGCGGGAGGGACGGCATGGTCACCGTCCGGGTGCAGGATGACGGACCGGGCATTCCCGCCGAATACCTGGAGTGGATCTTTGAGCGTTTTTTCCGTCTGGATCGCGCCCGCTCCCGGAACCAGGGCGGGACCGGGCTGGGGCTTTCCATCGTCAAGCACCTGGTCCAGGCCCACGGAGGGAAAGTCTGGGCGGTCAGCCCGCCGACGGGCGGTACTGTGTTCTGTTTCACGCTTCCGCAGGCCGGCCGGAGGGAGGAAGGCAGTGACGCTGCCGAATCCGGGCCGGCCTGAGAGATGCCCGGGGGCGACTTTTTGTCGGTGCCTCTCAGAAAGTTACGGCACAATCGCAATCGCAATCGAAAACCCCCCGAGGGGATGTCCAACCTGGCCTGTATCGCAAAAGGGGCACGCGCGGAAGGATGCCTGCGATTGCCATGGCGACAGCGAAAAATGAGGGAAGGGCAGCGGGAAGGGCCGGCTGCCCGGAGCCGCGGGGCGAAATATCCGATATCGTGCCGCTGCGCTCCGCCGTGGCACGGGGAAGCTCCGCGTGAACCGGCAAAGGACGGCTATTCCGAGGCAGAGGTCCCATCGGGACGGCAAGATTATGGCCCGGCATTTCAAGGCCGGGTTGTCCCGCTTTAACCCCAACATCGGCGCCATCCGAAACTTTGACGTGGCCGACGGCCTTCCCGGCAACCATTTCACGAACCAGGCCTCCTGTCGCAGCCGCAGCCTGGTGGATGTCTATGAAGAGGCCGCCGCCGGTGCCGGA
>CAINFC010000173.1 GCA_903847975.1 uncultured Acidobacteriota bacterium
CAGAAACGGACGAAAAAACGATTTTTTGCGAAGCTATCTTTCCTGCCGGCTCGGCAAAAGTCCGGGATGCGAACCGTAATAATCGTGAGAATTCCCATGAACCCCTTGCAGGGTTTCCGCGAGAAGGCGACTTTTTGCCGGGTCATCAAAACGGACCAACCCGGTAAAAAGTGCCTGTCGACGTGGGTTTTAACCCGTGGTGGGCTCCGGCCGGGATTCGGCGCGCAGAAGCTCGATGGTTTCGAAGGCATGGCGGAGGTGGGGGATGAGGATGGATCCTCCCACCACCAGGGCCACGTTCAGGGCCTCCTGCAGCTCCTCGTCCCGGACTCCCAGTTCCACGCACCGTATAAGGTGGTAGTCGATGCAGTCGTTGCAGCGCAAAACCGCGGAAGCCGCCAGTCCGAGCAGCTCTTTGGTACGCGCCGGCAAAGCGCCTTCGGCATAGGCCTGGGCGTCCAGCGTAAAAAAACGCTTCAGGCCCAGATGCCCGCAATGCAGGATTCGGGCGTTATCCGCCTCTCTTTTTTTTCGGAATTGCTCCAGCCGGTCGGTCATGGGATCCGCCTCGTTTCAGGGCGCGCCGTCAGCGGCTGCGCCACCTACTTTTCCTTTTTCATTTTCTTTTCCAGTTTCTGCCGTTCCGCGGCGAATTCGCTTACCGCCGGGGACCCCGGAAATTTCTTTTCGTAATCCAGCAGGACCTGGATGGCTTCCTTGATTTTCTTGTCGCGCTCGCAGCTTCGCGACCAGTACCGCCAGGCATCCGTAAAGGCCGGGGCCTGCGCGGAGGCCAGCTGGAAGCGGTCTGCCGCCGCCGCCCATTTCTTCTGGCCGTAGTAATACTTTCCTACTTCAAAATTCTTCTTGGCCTTCACCGGGTCGGGCTTCACCGGCGCATCCTTGTCCACCTTTTCCACTTCCACCGGGGCGTCCTGGACCGGTTCCCGGACCAGTTTGGGCTTGCCGGTCTGGGCGGCGGCCCGGGAGGCAGCCAGCCCTCCCAGAAGTATCGCAGTGCATAGCAGAGATCGGTACAAATACATTCCTTACCCTAGGTAAAAATATTGATTTTTTCTTGCTTAAACAGCCGGAAATAATGTACTCTATTGGTAACCCTTTCGCAAAGCCGCAATAAAACTTTCCCCGAAAAGGGATAAAGATTGGCCCTAACGTAGGGTTTTATAACTTACTGGTCATAATACAATTTAAAGAGGTGGATCGTGAATAGAAAGCTTATACGGCCCACATTGGCGGAAGTCAAGGAACAGCGAAACGCCGGCGCGGCAGGTGCATCCAAAAAGCGCGTTCCTCCGGAGCAGACCAATGCGGAAAACTACTACTACCTGAAGCAGATGGCTGCCAGAACTCCGCTGGTGGTAAAACTTCTGGACGGGGAGGAAATACACGGCTGGCTGGAGTGGTACGATAAGGACTGCATCAAGATTCATCGCCACAACGGGCCGAATCTATTGATTCTCAAGCACTGCGTCAAGTACATCTTCAAGGAAAGCGAAGACGAAGACGAAACGGAAGAGCACGATATCAACGAGCAGGAATCCTAGCTTTCTTCCCGGCGGCGGGCCGGTATCGGAGAACGAACTCCACCAGGGTTCGGAATCCGAAGCCGGTCGGCCCTTTGGCCTGGTATGGGGTTCCCTCGGCCAGCCAGTCCACGCCGGCAATGTCCAGGTGGGCCCAGGGGATCGGGGGAACGAAGTTCTGCAGAAACATGGCACCGTAAACCGCCCCGCCCCACCGGGTGCCGATATTGCGCAGATCGGCGATATCGCTCTGCAAGGGGCGGCTGTATTCCGCATCCAGAGGCAGGCGCCACAGCTTTTCCCCGGTAAAATCCGCCAGGGAGAGCAGCTGGTCCGCCAGGGCTTGATCGGAAGCGAACAGACCGGCGTAAACCGTGCCCAGAGCCACCTTACAGGCTCCGGTCAGCGTGGCGATGTCGATCAGTGCAGCCGGACGGCGTTCCGCCGCCAGGCTGATGGCATCCGCCAGAATCAGCCTTCCTTCCGCATCCGTATTGATAATTTCCACCGTTTTGCCGTTCCTGGCCTGGACCACATCCCCGGGGCGGGCCGCGGAACCGCCGGGCATATTTTCCACGCAGGGCAGGACCCCTAAAACCCGGCAGGCCGGCTTCAGGGCGGCGATGGCCTGCATCGCTCCGGCTACGGCCGCCGCGCCGGCCATATCTGCCTTCATCTCCTCCATCCCGTCGGCCGGCTTCAGGGAAATTCCCCCGGAGTCGAAGGTCACTCCTTTGCCCACCAGGGCGATCAGGTCGGCGGAGGAGGCCCTTCGCGAGGGGTTGTATTCCAGCAGGACCAGCCGCGGGGGCTGGGCGCTTCCCCTGCTTACCGCCAGCAGGCAGTTCATTCCCAGCGCGGCCAGCTGCCTCTCGTGGAGCACGCGGCAGCGCAGGCCGGACCGGCGGGCCATCTGCTGCACCTTGCGGGCGAAGGCTTCGGGCGTCAGGCAGTTGGACGGCTCGTTGGTCAGCGACCGGGTGAACCGCAGGGCGGCGCCGATGCGCGTGCCCGTTTCACAGGCCTTTTCCGCCGCCTTCCGGGCGCGCGGATCGGAGACCAGGAGGGTGACCTCCTGCAGGTGTTCTTCCGGCGGGTCCGCGGTTTTGAACGAGCCGGATTCGTAGGCGGCGCCGGCGATTCCTTCGGCGGCCACCTGGCAGCAGCGTTCCGGATCCCCGTCGTCCGGCAGCCAGAGCACCGCTTTCCCGACCCGGCGGGCATTCAGGGCGCGCCAGGCGGTTCCGGCCAGCCGGCGCAGGGCGGCGCAGTTCCAGTCGCTCTTTTTTCCGGCGCCGACGAGCAGCAGCCGCTGTACCGGAAGCCCCGCCGGGCGAAAGAGATGATGAATTTCCAGTGCCTTCCCTTTGAGCTCGCCGCAATCCAGCAGCGCGCGCAAAAGGCCCTGGGCCATCTCGTCTACCCGTCGCAGGACGGGATGATCCAGCAGCTGGTCTTCCAGGACCGGCAGGATCCAGGCTTCCGATTCGTTCCGCTCCAGGGGCGGAAGGCCGCTTTTGATTTTCATGGATGGCTCTCCGGTTTCAGCGCTGCCGCTTCTTCATGGCGCTTTCGATTTCGCGGCGAGACGCCTCGTCCCGCTTGGTTTCCCGCTTGTCGTACAGCCGTTTCCCTTTGGCCACGGCCACTTCCACCTTGGCCCGCCCGGCCTTGAAATAGACTTTCAGGGGGACCAGGGTCAGCCCCCGCTCCTGCACCTTGCCGATCAGCTTGCGGATCTCGCGCTTGTGCAGCAGGAGCTTGCGGGGCCGCAGGGGGTCGTGGTTCTCCCGGTTGCCGTGGGAATAGGGGCTGATGTGCGCCTCCATTAGAACCGCTTCGCCCCGCTGCACCCGCACATAGCTGTCCTTCAGGTTCATCTTCCCTTCCCGCAGGGATTTGACTTCCGTACCGGTCAGGGCCATGCCGGCTTCGTAGGTGTCGAAAATGAAATAATCGTGGTACGCCTTGCGGTTGGTGGCCACCACCTTGACTGCCTGGGCCGCTTCCGTCATGGCCGCTCCTGCCGGCCCCTAGGGGCGGCCTGCATCCCGGGAAGCCAGGAAGGCCTGCAGCGCCTCCTGCCAGGGCCGGAGAGGCTTCAGCCCTTCCAGCCGCAGGTAGAAATTGTCCAACACGGAATAGGCCGGGCGCCGGGCCGGCCGCGGATACTCGTCCGTGGAAATCGGCTCCACCTTGACGGCCATTCCCTGGTACCCCACGATCGCACAGGCAAAATCGTACCAGCTGCAGCTGCCGCTGTTGGTGATGTGATAGATGCCGTAGCGCTCTCCATCCACCAGCTCCACGATCTTCCCGGCCAGATCCTGGGTGTAGGTCGGGCTGCCCTGCTGGTCGCAGACCACCCGCAGGTGGTCCCGCTCCCGGCCCAGCCGCGTGATGGTGTCCACAAAGTTGCGGCCGTTGCGGCCATACAGCCATGCGGTGCGGATGATAAAGTGCCGCGGGCAGAGCTGCTGCACGAACTTCTCCCCTTGCCACTTGCTGATCCCGTAAACGCTGAGCGGCGCCGCAGGCTCCCATTCCTTGTAGGGCGCCTTTCCCTGGCCGCTGAACACGTAATCCGTGCTGATGTAGGCCAGGGCCGAGCCGGCCTTGCGGCAGGCCAGGGCGACATTGCGCGTGCCGATGGCGTTGATCAGGTGGGCCTTATCCGGATCCAGCTCGCATCCGTCCACGTCCGTGTAGGCGGCGGTGTGAATCACCAGGTCCGGGGACAGGCTGCCGATGACCCGCACCGCCGCGTCCAGGCGTCCGATGTCCAGGTCGCTGTACTCGGGGGTGTGCACCAGGCCGCGGATCTCCGAATCGAAGGCCTTCCGGCACGCTTCCACCAGGTCCGTGCCCAGCATGCCGTTGGCTCCGAGGACCACTATTTTTCTCATATCTTTTCCTTTGCTTACAGACGGGTGAAGGTTCGGTCCCGTTCCTCGTACATTTTCCGGTAGTAACCCTGGTAGTCGCCGCTCTTGACCTGGGCCACCCATGCCTCATTCTGCAGGTACCATTCGACCGTCTTCCGCAGGCCTTCCTGGAAGGGAATGGCGTTGCTCCAGCCCAGCTCCTTTTCCACCAGGCTGCAGTCGATGGCGTAGCGGTGGTCGTGCCCCGGACGGTCCTTGACAAAGGTGATCAGCGTCTCCGGTTTGTCCATCAGCCGGAGAATGAGGCGGACGATTTCCAGGTTGGGCTTTTCGCAGCGGCCGCCGATGTTATACACCGCTCCTTCCCGTCCCTGGTGCAGCACGGTGTCGATGGCCGCGCAATGGTCCTCCACGTGAATCCAGTCGCGGACATTGGAGCCGTCGCCGTAAACCGGCAGCGGCTTCCCCTCTTTGGCGTTGGTAATCAGCAGGGGGATCAGCTTTTCGGGAAACTGGAAGGGACCGTAGTTGTTGGAGCAGCGGGTGATCACCACCGGCAGGCGATGGGTGTGGAAGTAGGAGCGCACCAGAAGGTCGGATCCGGCCTTGCTGGCGGCATACGGGCTGTTGGGGGCCAGCGGGGTTTCTTCCGTAAAATAGCCGGTGGGCCCCAGCGAGCCGTACACCTCGTCGGTGGAAACGTGCACGAAGCGGCGGATCCGGTTCCGACGGGCGGCGTCCAGCAGGACCTGGGTTCCCAGGACATTGGTCTGCACGAAGGCCTGAGCGTCGACGATGCTGCGGTCCACGTGGGATTCCGCCGCAAAGTGCACCACGGCCTCCACTCCCTGGCTCATGCATTCTTCCACTTTTTCGCGGTCGCAGATGTCGCCCCGCAGGAAGCGATATCCCGGGTTCCCTTCCAGGTCCTGGAGGCTCTCCAGGTTGCCGGCATAGGTAAGCTTGTCGAGGTTGACCACCGTGTAGTCCGGGTGTTGCCGCAGCATTCTTCGGACGAAATTGCCGCCGATGAAGCCCGCGCCGCCTGTTATCATGAGTTTCATTTCACCGCTCCTTTGATTTGTTTTGCAGCTCCCATAGCTTAGCATATTTAAAGAAAACGGAAATGGAAGCCAGGATGGAAACGACCAGTCCCGGGATTCCCTCCCGGAAGCCCTGCTTGAATAAATAATTTTTCACGAAGGCGAAAAAAGGGTGCGCGGTCAGAGAAAGCAGCCCGGCCCGGGCGCCACGCTCCTCCAGGTCCCTGGCCGCCAGGGCGGAGTAAAGCTCCAGGCGCCGGATGTAATCCGAGAGACCGCGATAGGAATAATGAAGCAGCTCTCCCCGGCAGCGCCCGGGAGGAACCGAAAGGTGCACCGATTCATGAACCCGACCCCCGCCCCAGCGGCCGTAGTCCCGGTGGTACAGGCGCAGCTTTTCGTCGGGGTACCAGGTGGTGTGCCGGATCCAGCGGCCCAGGAAAAAGGCGGCCCGCGGAATCAGGAACCCCTTGACGCTTTCGTCTTCCGAGCGGCGCCACTGCTCGATCTCCTGTCGCAGCGGCCCGCTGACCCGCTCGTCGGCGTCCAGGCTGAAAATCCAGGCGTGGGTGGCCTGCCCGGCCGCAAAGTTTTTCTGCTCGACGTAGCCCGGCCAGTCGCGCTGGATTACCCGGGGAGTCAGCTGCCGGGCGATCTCCGCGGTACGGTCGGTGCTCATGGCGTCCACCACAATCAATTCGTCCGCCCAGAGCACGCTCTCCAGGGCTTCGCGGATATTGTGCTCTTCGTTGCGGGTGATCAGAACCGCCGATACCTTTTTCATGGAGCGGAAAGCTTCACGGCCTCCTCCCGGCTGCGGACAATCTGCAGCCCGGGAGTTTTGAAAAATTTCTGGAAGGTGCGGCGCAGTTCCTTGTCGGAAACTACGCCGGCGCGCTTTTCCTCCCGGCGCAGGCAGCGGATCCGGGGAAGACAGCGGACCGCCTGGGCAAAAGCCTTATAAAAACGAAGGTTGAAGCGCAGCAGATTGGTGAGCAGCAGGAACAGCAGCATGAACAGATGGGAGGCCGCCATTCCGGGGGAATGCAGGTTCTTCCAATGGAACAGAAGCCGGTTCCGGGTGGCGATCACCTCCACCTGCTTTTTGCGGAAATGGGAGTCGATGGTGCTGCTGGCATTGTGGAAAACCAGGGAAAACGGCTCGTAGCGGATCTCCCAGCCTCTTTTCCAGGCCCGGTAGGAGAGGTCGTTGTCTTCCCAGTGGTACGGTGCGAAAAGCTCATCGAAGCCTTTCAGCTCCATCAATTTGGCCCGGTCGAACATGGAAAAGCCGCCGATGGCCGAAACCGAGATCAGCTTTCTTTCCGCCTCCGGCTCCGCCGGGGCATCCCGGCCGATATCGTAATTGGCGAACATGCTCCAGAAGCCGTGCCGAAAGCTGCCGACCTTGCCGCCGTTGCAGAATACCTTGCGGTCCAGATCGTACACCCGGGGTGTCACCGCAAATACCTTCGGGTCCTCGAAATGCTTGACCAGCGGCCCGATAAAATGCGGATCCACGTCCACATCGTTATTCAGGAGAAGGACCAGGGGATAGCGGGATGCCCGGAAGCCGGTGTTGCAGGCCGGGGCGAAACCGCCGTTTCGTGTCCGGCGGATCAGGCACACCTGCTGAAAAAAATGCTTTTCCAGCCAGGCGGCCGTATCGTCGGTGCTGGCGTCGTCCACCAGGATCACCTCCGCCGGTGCCAGGTGGACTTTCTGGTACTGGTAGACCGCGGCGAGCACCGAGGGCAGAAAGGTTTCCAGCAGAAACCTGCCGTTCCAGGTGGGAATCACCACGCTGATGCCTATGTTGCTCCCTGCGCTCATACCGGTGCGTTGCCTCGCGGAATCAGGCGATCCCCTTTGACGGACTCGTCCACGGAAGAAGGACCTCCTCCCCGGAAAGTGGGGAGGGTCATGCACTCCCCGGTCTTTCCGGAGCGGAGGTCCCAGGCTTCGCTCCGAAGGACAGGTCTCCCTGGTCGGACGGCCCGCCGGATGCCGATTACCTGCCGACCCCTCGCGCCAGAGCGGCGGCGCCGGCATATTTTGCCTGGGCAGCCAGCCCCTCTTCGATGCGCAGAAGCTGATTGTACTTGGCGATGCGGTCGGTGCGGCTGGCGGATCCGGTCTTGATCTGCCCGGCGTTGGTGGCCACGGTCAGGTCGGCGATGAAGGTGTCCTCGGTTTCGCCGCTGCGGTGCGAGATCACGGCCGTATATCCGGCGCAGCGCGCCATGGCAACCGTGTCCAGGGTTTCCGATACCGATCCGATCTGGTTCAGCTTGATCAGGATGCTGTTGGCCACGCCGCGGCCGATGCCCATTCCGAGCCTCCTGGGATTGGTCACGAACAGGTCGTCCCCGACCAGTTGGACCTTGTTCCCGACTTCCTCGGTCAGCATTTTCCAGCCCTCCCAGTCATCCTCCGCCAGGCCGTCTTCAATGGAAATGATGGGGTACTTCTCAATCCACTCCTTGTACAGGGCGACCATTTCCGCCGAGGACTTGGAACCGCCGCCCGACTTGGTCAGCTGATACTTGCCGTCTTCGAAGAAGGAGCTGGCGGCCACGTCCAGGGCCAGGGAGATCTGCTCGCCCGGCTTGTAGCCCGCCTTGCGGATGGCTTCCAGGATGACTTCGACCGCTTCCTCGTTGGATTTCAGATTCGGAGCAAAACCGCCCTCGTCTCCGACCGAGGTGCTGTACTTGCGGGATCCCAGCACTTTTTTCAGGGCATGAAAAACTTCCGCCCCCCAGCGCAGCCCCTCGGCAAAGCAGCCGGCGGCGTGCGGCATGACCATGAACTCCTGGAAGTCCACGCTGGTGTCCGCGTGGGAGCCCCCGTTGAGGATGTTCATCATCGGGGTCGGCAGCAGGAAAGCGTTGGCGCCGCCCAGGTAGCGGTACAGCGGGATATCCAGCTCGATGGCCGAAGCCCGCGCCGCAGCCATGGAAACCGCCAGGATGGCGTTGGCTCCCAGCTTGCCTTTATTGTCGGTCCCGTCCAGGGCGATCATGGCGGCATCCAATCCGCGCTGGTCCTGGGATTCGTGACCCTGAAGCGCCTGGGCGATTTCCGTGTTGACCGCTTTCACCGCCTGGCGCACGCCCTTGCCGACATAGCGGCTTTTGTCGTCGTCCCGCAGTTCCACCGCTTCGTGAATCCCCGTGGAAGCGCCCGAAGGGACGGCGGCGCGGCCCATGACTCCCGATTCGAGGCAGACATCGGCCTCGACCGTCGGATTCCCGCGGGAATCCAGAATCTCTCTTCCATGAATACAACAGATTTTCGACATACGATCTCTCCTTATCGATTAATGCGGAATGAAATCCCGGGCGGCGGGGCGGACTGTCCCCGGTCCGGGCTTCATCCATAAACTTGATACGAAAGCCGGTTGAGGCGCTATTTTAACATGAAAAGATCCTGCGCCAAACCCCTGCTGGAAAAACGGATAACAGTTTTTGAAACGGCGATTCCCTTTGTGGTAATTTGCTAGCGGGAACAACAGCTTAACAGAATAAGGGAGACAACACTTTGGCCAGAGAATCGGAAATCAAGCTCAGCATGCAGGATCCTGCCGCGGTACTACGGGAATGCCTCGCCCTGGGAGCGGTCGAAACCCAGCCCAGACAGCATGAGGAAAACCTGGTCTTCGACCGCCCGGGCCGATCCCTGCTCGGTGAGGGTAAGCTGCTGCGCGTTCGCCGATATGCCGGGCAGGTGCTGGTCACCTTCAAAGGGCCGATCTCCATCCGCGACCACATCAAGCACCGCGAGGAGCTGGAGTTCCTGCTGGATTCCATCGAGGTCTTTCCCCGCTTTCTGGAGAACCTCGGTTTCACGGTCCAGTTCCGCTACGAAAAATATCGCCAGATTCTGGAGCTGGAGGAAAGCCGCCTTCGGGCTGCGGCGGGCCAGGCGCAGCCCGGCACTGGGCGGGTACTGAAAATCATGTTCGATGAAACACCCATCGGCAACTACCTGGAGCTGGAAGGGGAAGAGGACCTGATCCACGAAGCCGCCGCGCGCCTCGGCTTTGCGCGGACGGACTACATTACCCGAAGCTACTCCGACCTCTACGACGAGGAGCGCCGCAAAAGGGGCTGGTCCGGAGAAGACATGGTATTCGGAAGGTAAGGAGAAAAACATGGAAACAAAGTTACTGGATGGCAAGCGGATATCCGCAGAAATCAAGGCGGAGCTGGCCGGCCGCTCGGAGTTGTGGAAACGTCGGGGAATCCAGCCGGGGCTGGCAGTCCTTCTGGTGGGGGACCATCCCGCTTCGCATGTCTATGTTTCCAGCAAGGTTAAAACCTGCGCCGAGCTGGGGTACGTTTCCCGGAAGATTCTGCTGCCGGCCGACGCCGGCATCGACGAACTGCTCGGGGAAATAGAACGGCTCAACGGCGATGATGCCGTTCACGGCATCCTGGTGCAGCTGCCGCTGCCCGCCGGAATGGACACGGAAAAGGTGCTGCAGGCCATCGATCCCCGCAAGGATGTCGATGGCTTTCACCCCTTCAATGTAGGACGGCTGTGCAGCGGATCGCCGGGGCTGGTGCCCTGCACTCCGGCGGGAATCCTGCAGATGCTGAAGCGCTCCGGCATCGCCATTCAGGGCCGGCGGGCCGTGGTTTTGGGGCGCAGCAACATCGTCGGCAAGCCGACCGCCATGCTCCTGCTGCAGGAGCATGCCACCGTAACCCTCTGCCACTCCCGCACCCGGGACCTGCCGGCCGTTTGCCGGGAGGCGGACATCCTGGTGGCGGCCATCGGCCGGACGGCCATGGTCACTGCGGATTTCATCCGGCCGGGGGCGGTGGTGGTGGACGTGGGGATCAACTCCCTCCGCGACCGGGAGGAAGTGGTGCGACTGTTCGGCGAGGAGAGCCCCCGGCGGGAGGAGTTTTCCCGAAAGGGGTACACGCTGGTCGGGGATGTGCATCCCGCGGAGGTCCTGGGCCGGGCCGGGTGGTTCACCCCGGTACCGGGAGGGGTCGGCCCGATGACGATCGCCATGCTGATGTGGAACACCGCCGAGGCCGCCGCCCGGATTCACGGCCTGCCCTGGGAGTAAGGAAAGGGTTCAAGCACCATGAACATTCGCGATCATTTCGACGGCTGGTCCGTCGCGGTCATCCTCGTCACCCTGATCCTTTTCGTGGCTGCGCTTTTCACCAAAGGATTCACGCATGACCTGCTCCTGGAGGCCGGAGTTTTCCTGGTGTCGGTCAAGCTGATCCTGATGAGCTACAAGAACAGCCTCACCGAAAAGGCCATCCAGAATCAGTTGCGCGATATTCAATCCCTTCTGGAGCAGACTGCGAAAAGCCCTTCCTCCGCATCCGATAAAAAAGAAAAGAGTGCCGGCCGGTAAGACAGGATCGAAAGAAAAGGGGAGGCACCGGAAGAGGCGGAAGGTGTGAAAAGTCCTGCTCCACGTCAGGGAACTCACGACTGCTTCCTCCTTCCTTCCGGATCTTCCCGTCTTCCTGTGAAATGATTGGGCTCACAGGAAGAGCGGGAAGAAAAGGGAAAGAGCCTGTCACCGGGAGATGGTGGCGCCAAGTTTACGGTGCGGGAATCTTCCGCTGGCGGTGCGCTGATCCGGGCACAGACGGACAATCGGAGGCGGGATCGGATACAATTGCGCCAGGACATAATGTTCCATGGATAAGATCTGCTTAAAAGGATTGCGCTGTCTGGCCCGCGTCGGCGTCCCGGAGGAAGAACGGCAAAAGGGGTGTCGCTGCGAAATCGACCTGGAAATCTGCCGCGATCTGGAGGCCGCTGCATGGAGCGACTGCCTGGAAAACACCCTGGACTACCTGGAGGTGAGCCGGAAAGTAATCCTCCTTGCCGAGCAGGCCGGCTGCCGGCTTCTGGAGACTCTGGCGGAGAGGATTGCCGGCTATCTGCTGTCGCAGCCCATGGTGCTCGAGGTCCGGGTAGTGGTCAAAAAAATGGAGATTGCCGCAGCTCCGCCCATGGAATATGCCGCCGTGGATATCACCCGCGGCCGCCGGAAATCATAAGGAGGACCTGGGATTCCTATGCATATTCAGAAAATCACAGTCGGACCCTTTTCCATGAACTGCTACCTGCTGGTTTGCCCGCGAACCAGGGAGGCGGTGATCATTGATCCGGGGGACGAGGCCGAGCGCCTCTGGGATGCCATCCGGGAATGGAAAGTCGAAAAGATCCGGGCGCTCATCACGCACGCGCACCTGGACCACATCGGCGGCCTCAGCGGCCTGGTCGCCAAGCAGCCCTTCGACATCGGATTGCACCCGGCGGATCAGATCCTTTACCATAAGCTTCCCGAACAGGGTCACTGGTTCGGTCTCCGTTTTGCGCCTCCGCCTCCCTGCCTTTGTGTGCTGCAGGAGGAGGAAAAGATCCGCTTCGGCGAAACGGAGCTTCTGGTCCTGCCGACTCCGGGCCATACGCCGGGCGGGGTCTGCTTCCTCGCGGAAAAGGAAAAAAAGCTGTTCACCGGGGACACCCTGTTTGCCGGGTCGATCGGAAGAACCGACCTGGAAGGGGGAGACGAAGCTCTTTTGCTGCACTCCATTCGGACCCGGCTTCTGCCGCTGGCCGACGATATCACCGTCTACCCGGGCCATGGGCAGGAAACGACCATCGGCCGCGAGCGCCGCAATAATCCTTTTCTGCAGTCGGTCTGGACCTGAGGGCGGTCAGGGAGCCAGGGACATCATCGGGCGCAGGGTTTCTATTACCCTGCGGACTTTCGGCGCCCAGTCGGAATCGGGATGGCGCCGCAAGAAATCCTCCATTTCGGCGATAGCGGCAGGAACCTGCTTCCGGTGGATATGGATTTCGGCAAGCAGCAGCTGCGGGCAGGTAAAGTGGTCCGGGTCCAGGCCCTTGGCCCGCTGAAGATGGACCTCGGCCCGCTCCTCCTGTCCGAGGAAATAATAGGTGGATCCAAGCTGTGATTGAGCCAGAGGGTCGTCGGGCCGGGCTTTCACCGCCGCCTGGTTCAGGGGAAGGGCTTCCTCCATGCGGTTCATGGCGTAAAGCGTGCCGGCGAGATTGACCAGCGGGGGATAGGAATCCGGCTCCTGTTTCAGGGCTTCGCGGAAATACTTTTCCGCCTGGGGCAGCTGTTTGTCCAGGTAGCTCAGGGTTCCCAGTTCGTTCCAGGCGGCCGTGAACTGCGGAGCCAGTTCGACTGCCTTGCGCAGGTGCCCGGTGGCTCCTTTCACATCCCGGCGGGCCAGGAGCTCTTTGGCCTTTTTCAACTCCTTGCGGGCCCGGTCGGGAACCGACAGCTCCACAGCGGAAACGGTAACGTTTCTTCGGGCCTGCGCCGAGGATTGGTAGACCAGGTCGATACGGACCTTTCCTTTGGAATCGGCCGATCCGGGCCCTACCACCACGCTCCTGGTTACCTCTCCGGCGCGCCGGTTGTAGGATGCGAGGATATAGGGCCCCGGGGGGACTTTCTTGAAGGTGAACCGCCCATCGATTCCGGCCAGGGTGTGCCGCTCGTAGGGCACCGTTGCCGCGCGCAGGAAAACCTGAGCGTAGATCCGGCTGAAGGGCTGCTGGTCAGAGCGCAGGACCCGCCCTTCAATTCGGTATTCCCTGTCCTTGGATGCCCCTTCGGCCGGGGCGGCCGGAGATGCCAGCGCCAGCAACAGGCATCCCGGAATCCCCAGCCGAAGGGATCGTTTCCCCCATCCGGACGCTTTTCTCTTCCTTCCGGCCAGCGATCTGTCCGGTGCCAGAGAAGGAGTGCCGTCCGAATGGTTCAAGGGTTCCTGCCCGGAAAAAGCTGCAGGGCAATGCCTATTGCAGATCCGCTTCCGCCTGCCAGTAGCTGTGCAGGTTGCAGAACTCCACGACTTTCACCTTGCTGCCTCCGGCCTTCAGGTAAAAAGTGGCGGCAGGGAGAATGCCCGGGGTCAGATCCGCCCGGCCGATGTATTTGTTGTCCACATAGCAGTCCAGAAAAGCGATGTGATGGGCTTCGGTCTGGGCATGCAGCGGCTTGCCGATGCGGACCGCCACCTCCTTGCATGGCTCTTCGGTGATCAGGGCGGAGCTCTTTACCTGGATAACGGGAATGTGCTTTCCGGCACCCTCCTTGTACCTGGCGGCGGCTTCCGTGAATACGGCGTCGTCCTGCTTGAACTTGTCTCTGGGGGCATGGCAGACCGGGCAGGTGTCGGGCATACCGCCGAATTCGATGTGGCCGCAGACCGTGCAGATATAAATCCCCGAAGCTTTCGGCTGGGCAGCCCGGCCGTCACGGGTCAGGAGGGATCCTGCGGTGAGGCTGCCGGCAACCACCGTGGAGGCATGAAGAAAAGAGCGGCGGGTCAGATCTTTCTTTTTCATAATTAATATTCCTTTCCGATGAAGATAAAATCCTGGCAATTCGAAAGACAGAAAACCCATACAAGTTTCACCCTGTATTAGTCTAAACTTTTTAGATCCGTTTGTCTAACCATCGGCGTATACCGCACGGCGGCCGTCTTTTCGCTTTTCTTCCCGCTCTTCCTTTCTTCCTGTAAGCCCATTCATTTCACAGGAAGGCGGGAAGAACAGGAAGTCGGGAATTCGGAAGGGATGCCCTGCCGAAACGGCAGCGGAACCCGCTCAGGGCGGAGTGGGCTTTTCTTCGCCGGTGAGGTTCCAGCCGGGCCAGGAAGGATCGGCATTCGGATTTTTGGCCGGCATGACAGCTCCGGTCTCTTTTCTCCAGCCATCCAGCATAGTCATCAGCCGTTTGGCCCGTCCCGGCTCCCGGCGGATGAGATTGCTCTTTTCTGATGGGTCCCTGCGCAGGTGAAAAAGCTCGCGCCTGCCGTCGCGGTGAAATTCGATCAGCTTCCAGTCTCCCTCGCGGATGGCGCTGCCGGGCTCGCCTCCCTGGTTGGAATAATGCGGGTAGTGCCAGTAAAGCGCGCGTGGCCTGAGTTTCCGCCCGCGCAGCAGGGGCAGCAGGCTCTGTCCGTCCACCTTTCCGGGGTCCGCTCCGGCGATCTCGCAGAAGGTGGGAAGAAAATCCACGCTGCACACCGGAGTTTCTATGACCGAACCCGGCTTCACCACGCCAGGGTAGCGGATCAGCAGAGGCTCGCGTATGCCTCCCTCGTAAAGGTGGCCTTTGCCGGCCCGCAAAGGAGCATTGTCGGTGACCGGCCTGCGGCTGGCGCCCTCGAACCGCAGTCCGCCGTTATCGGAGAAAAAAAGCACCGCAGTGCGGTCCGCTATCCCCGCCCGGTCGATCGCCTGGAGCACCTGGCCTACCGATTCGTCCAGACTCTCCACCATGGCGGCATAGACCGGGTTATACCGATCCCCGGCTTTCTCGCGGTGGCGGTCGATATCGGCTTCCCGGGCATGGAGCGGAATGTGTACGGTGTAATGGGCAAGGTAAAGAAAAAACGGTTCGAACTTGTGTTGTTCGATGAAGCCGGCAGCAGACCGGGTCAGCTTTTCCGTGAGGAATTCGCCGGGCTCGCCCCGCAGGCCGGGGAGTTCGAAGGGTCCGAAATAGGGCCGCTTGCCCGGCGGAGGGCTGCCGGTATGGTTCCCGCCCAGGTTCCAGTCGAAGCCCTGGTCGGTGGGGTAGTAGCCCTGGCTGCCCAGGTGCCACTTGCCGATACTGGCGCTGGCATACCCTTGGGGCTGGAGGCACTCCGGTATGGTCCTTTCCGCCAGTTCCAACCGGCTCGCGGTTTTCGGAGTGATGATCGGGCCGCGTTCATGACTCGGCCGCCCCGGGATCCAGTCGGTGACCCCGGTGCGTACCGGATAGCGTCCGGTCATGATACTGGCCCGGGTCGGCGAGCAGACCGGGCAGGCGGCATAGGCCTGGGTGAAGCGTGCTCCCTGGCTGGCCAGGCGGTCCAGATTGGGCGTGGCATAGAAGCGGTTTCCATAGCAGGCAAGATCGTTTACCCCGAGGTCATCGGCAAGAATAAATACAAAATTAACCGGTGGCCTGGTCGCCGGCGGCAGCAGTCCGCCCGCCAGACTGTACAGAAAGGATCGTCTAAGCATAGGTCCTCGCCCAATGTTGTTTGGATGCAATTCTAGCTGTATCCGGCAGGGCTGTCAATTTGCGATATACTTATTTCAGGCGCAGGCAAGCGGATTTCGGATTGGTACATCCGGTCACCATGCCGAACCGCCAGGATCCCGGGATAATTCAGATTCAGAGACTGGAATGGTGGAGATGTCCGTCCCTTACGTGGTCATCGTCAACGACGCCCCTACGCAGCTCCTGCTGCAGGAGGCACTGGTGCGCGATGCCGGTTTTGAGGTGCAGTCCTTTTCGGGTGCCGAGGAGGCGCTGAAGGCCATGAATCCGGCTGCTCCTCCCGCCCTGATCATGACCGACCTGAACATGCCCGGAATAGACGGCTGGCAGTTTTGCCGGTTGCTGCGCTCCCGGGAATATGCGGCCTTCAACCAGGTGCCCCTTCTGGTGTTTTCCGCCTCTTTTACCGGCCTGGTTCCTGAGAAAATCGCCGCGGAATTCGGCGTGGAATCTTTCCTTTCCTACCCGATCAACGAAAAACAATTTATCGAGCGGGTCCGGAATATTGTTCTGCACGGGGTCCGGGAAATTTCCCCGCTGCGCGTGCTGATTGTCGAGAACGACAGCGCCTTCGCCTCCACCCTGCAGGAACTGTTTACCGAGAACGGATACCTGGTCGAAACCGTTTCCACCATCCGGGACGCGCTGAAGCTGTTCCCCAATAAGTCTTTCGACATTGCGGTTCTGGATCACCATCTGAGCGATGGCGTGGGCACTTCCCTGCTGGACACCTTTCGCGACGAATCGGCCGGCTGCCTCTGCGTGATGATGACCTCCGATCCCAATCCGAACCTGGCGCTCGGGTGGATGAGGCGGGGGGCCGCCGCCTATGTGCACAAGCCGTTCAATCCCGGCTACCTGCTGGAGCTGTGCAGCCGCGCGCTCCGGGAGCGGACGCTGCGGCGCGTGGAAAACCTGCTGGAAGAGCGCACCCGGGAGGTGAGGGAAAGCGAGGAGAGGTTTCAGCGCATCTACACGCAGTCGCCGGTCGGCGTAGTACTGGTGGATATCGATCTGCGGTTTCTCCATTGCAACGACGCCTTCTGCCGCCTGGTCGGCTACACCGAAAAAGAGCTGCAGGCAAAAACGGTAAAGGAGATCGCCTATCCGCCCGACCAGGAGGTCGGGCAGCCGGAAGTCCGGGCCATTCTTGCCGGAGAGGCGGAACAGGCCATGGTGGAAACCCGCTATCTCCGCAAGGACGGGGAGATCGTCTGGGGCAGTGTCACCTTTCGGCTGACCCATGATTACCAGGGGAGGCCCGCTTCTCTTCTGGCGTTAGTGCAGGATATTACCGAGCGTAAAAGGGCGGAAGAGCAGGAGCGGGTGGCCCAGGCCAAGTACCGGGTACTTTTCGAATCCCTTCCGCTGGGCGTTACCATTACCGGAAATTCCGGCGAGATCATCGAGATCAACCAGGCATCCGGGCGGATTCTGGGCCTGCCACGCAATACCCAGGCTCTGCAGACCTTGAACCGTGCACCCTGGAAGACGGTGCGCCCGGACGGGACGCCCATGCCGGCCAGGGAGTACGCCGGCATGCTGGCTCTGCGCTACAACCGCCCGGTGGACGGTGTGGAAATGGGGATCTGCCGGGACTCAGGAGAAATCCGCTGGTTGAACGTATCCGCGGCTCCGATTCCCCTGGAAGGCTATGGGGCGGTCGTCACCTACAGTGACATCACCGAGCGCAAGCGGACCGAGGATTCGCTGCGCATTGCTTCCCTGTATTCCCGCAACCTGATCGAAACCAGCCTGGATCCGCTGGTAACCATCAGTGCGGAAGGGAAAATCATGGATGTCAACCGGGCGACGGAGAAAGTGACCGGACTGGGGCGGGAGCAGTTGATCGGCACGGATTTTGCGGACTATTTCACCGACCCGGCTCTGGCGCGTGCCGGCTATCAGAAAGTGTTTTCCCAGGGGCAGGTGACCGGGTATCCGCTGGCGATCCGCCACGCTTCCGGGATCCTGACCGATGTCCTCTACAATGCTTCCGTATTCCGCAACGAACAGGGCGGCGTCCTGGGGGTGTTCGCCGCAGCCCGCGACATCACCGAACTGAAGCAGGCGGAAGAGCAGCTCCGGGCCAGCGAAGAGCGGATGTCCAATGCATTCCAATATGCTTCCATCGGCATGGCGTTCGTCGGGACGGACGGCCGCTGGATGAAGGTCAATCCGGCACTGGTCCGATTGCTGGGCTACACGGAAGAGGAGCTGCTGGCCAAGACTTTTCAGGATATTACCCACCCGGACGACCTGGACACCGACCTCGATTACGTGCGCCGGATACTGCAGGGGGAGATCACCACCTACCAGATGGAAAAGCGCTATTTTCACAGGAACGGGGGAATCGTCTGGGTTTTATTGAGCGTTTCGCTGGTACGCGATTCACAGGGAAATCCGCTCCATTTCATATCTCAGATTCAGGACATCACGGCGCGCAAGCAGGCCGAAGAGGCACGGCTCGATCTGGAGCGCCAGCTGCAGCGGACCCAGAAGGCGGAAAGCCTGGGCCGGATGGCCGGAGCTATCGCTCACCATTTCAATAATCAGCTGCAGGCGGTGAGCGGCTTCCTTGAGCTGGCCATGGACAAACTGGCGCCGGGCACCGGCTTGTGGGAGGACATTACGGAAGCCATGAACGCGGCGCGCCGGGCAGCCCAGGTGAGCGGCCTGATGCTGACCTATCTCGGGCAGTCCCATGGCGAGAAAATGCCGCTCAACCTGTCGGATGTGTGCCGCCAGAGCCTGCCCATGTTTGAAAGCCTCCTGCCCAAGAACGTGCTTCTCGAAGCCGATTTTCCCGCCGATGGCCCCCGGATCCGGGCCAACGCCAACCAGATGCAGCAGATTCTGACCAACCTGCTGACCAACGCCTGGGAGGCGATGGGCAAGAGGCAGGGAGCGGTCCGCCTGGTTGTCAGGACCGTTCATCCGTCCGGGATTCCGGCTACGCGCCGCGTCTTTCCGGCGGAGTCCGCGTTCGGGCCCCGTCCCTATGCCTGCCTGGAAGTGATCGACAGCGGCTGCGGCATGGCGGATGAGGAAATCGACAAGATCTTCGACCCCTTTTATTCCAGCAAGTTTACCGGGAGAGGGATGGGCCTGTCGGTGGTCCTGGGGATCGTTCGGGAGCACGAAGGCGTCATCACCGTGGAGAGCCAGCAGGGCCTGGGCAGCAGTTTCCATGTTTACCTGCCCCAGGTGGAGGACGCGGTTTCCAGGGAAGAACCGGTGGAGGAGAAAATCCGTCCCGGAAAAAAGAGCGGCACAATGCTTCTGGTGGAAGACGAGGAGCCGGTCCGCCAGGTGACCACCGCCCTGTTGGAACATCTGGGCTTTATGGTACTTTCAGCCAAGGACGGCATGGAAGCCGTGCAGATGTTCCGGCAGCATGCCGGATTGATCCAATGGGTGCTCTGCGACCTTAGCATGCCCCGGATGAACGGATGGGAAACGCTGGTTGCAATTCGTCAGCTCGCGCCCGACATTCCGGTCATCCTGGCCAGCGGTTATTCCGAGGAGCTCTTGAACGACGGCGATTACGAGGAGCGCCCGCAGGCGTTTTTATGCAAGCCCTACCGGCGCACGGAGCTGTGCCGGGCGATCGAGTCCATTCTCCCCCCCAGAGAAGGGACCGAATCCTGAAGAACTTGAGGCTTATCTGTCGGCATCGCCAGAGACAGCCCGGCAAAAATTCGCCCTCTCCTTTCGACAAGCCCTTCCGCTTTTCTTCCCGCTCTTCCTTTCTTCCTGCAAGCCCCAATCTTTTCACAGGAAGACGGGAAGATCAGGGAGGAAGAAGGAAGCCATCCGTGTAATTGGGAAGAGGAGAGGGACTTGTTACCGACTTGTCCCTAATGGGGAAGGTGAAAAAAATCGACGATCCACCGGCGGCCGGTTCCCGCTGGCGACATACCAGCGGGAATCGACCCTTCCGGCAATTCCGGATGCCCGCAGCGATGAGAATCCGGCTGCGGACCTCCGCTTATTTCGGAGCCGCCGCGGCCGGTTTGTCGAAGAGCCCTTCCGCAAAGCCCTTGTTCGTTTCCACCGAGGAGGTTTTCGAGGAGGCCTTCACCTCGCCTTTCACTTTCTGGACTTCCTCCATCGGCAGGCGCAAACCGCCGGCTGCCTGGAAGTCAGCAAGGGTTTCAACGGTTTCTGCCGGTCCTTCCTGGGTTTGGGTGGTTTGCTGGAATCCCATGATCGAAGACCCGTCGGGGGACAGGTAAACCCGAAGAGGAGTTTCACCCAGGCGGACCAGAACCAGCAGCGCCTCCTTGTCTTCCAGCTTGGCCTTGCCTAACGCCTGCCCCTGCAGTTTTCCTTCCAGCACCTGCTTGAGCAGCAGGACGCCTCCCAGAGAGGTGTAAAGGCCCCGGCGCATTTCGGCGGCAGCGCTGCCGGGCATGTCCCGGGTCATCTGGCCCATCTTCATCCAGGCTTTTTCTCCGTCGACCACCTGCATCACCGTACCCATGGGCGTCGCCATTTCCTGACAGTAGCGGTCCGGAAGCACGAAGACGCTTTTTACCTTGAGCTCCATCTCCCCCATGGGAGTTTTGGCCTTGACCACGCTCTGGGTGGTTACGTCTTTCAGTCCCAGCAGAGTCTGCTCGCCCATGGCCATGGCAGCCTTACGCAGCAGCTCCGTCCCGGCCTTCAGGCTTTCCGCTGTGGCTTCCGGGATGACCTCTTTCGGTTTGGGTTCGGGAATCCGGATGTCCAGGGTGGTGAGCTTGCCGAAAGTGGAGAGAGGCTTGTCGAACTGCTCCGCCCGCCCCACGGCCAGGATCGTCAGGACGTCCGGTTTGAGATGCTTCTGGGAGACCCGCAGGATATCCTCCTTGGTTACCTTCTCGATGGCGCTGCGCAGCTTGACATTGAAGTCGGTCGGATAACCGTAAAAGTCGTAGACCGCCTGACGGTTGACGATTTTGGCGATGGAATCGTACTCGAAGGCGTAGCTGTTCAGGTACCCTTCCTTGGCCCGCCGCAGCTCGGCATCGGTCACCGGCGCTTCGCGAATCTTCTTGATCTCCTCCAGTATGGTGCTGATGGCTTCCGCGGTGCTGGCCGGCTTGGTGGAGGTGTAGAAAGAAAAAAGCCCCGGTCGCGTGTATCCCGGGACCATGTAGCCGCCGGCTCCGTAGGCGAGCCCTTTGGTGGTTCTCACGCTGACGAAGATCCGCGAGGAAAAGCCGCCTCCCAGGATCTCACCCATCAGGTTCACGGCCGCATAGTCGGGATCGTCCAGGCGCAGCCCCAGATGGCCCATCTGGATGAAGGTCTGCTCGACATCCTTCTTTTCGATGTAGTTGACGGACGGCGCCGGGGCGGGAATCGCCGGTACCGGAATCTGCGGAGCCGGTCCCGCGACCTGCCATCCCGAAAAAGCCTGGGCGATTTTAGCCTTCATATCGGCCACGGCAAAATCGCCCCAGACCGCCAGAATTACGGCATCGGGACGGAAATATTTCCGGTGATAGGAGACCAGGTCGGCCTGGGTCAGGCCGTCGACGTCGTCATACTCGAACTGACGGGCGAGAGGGGAATCCTTGCCGAAGATCACCTTCATTATTTCGCGCCGGGCCAGAGCCTGGACGTTGTCGTTGCGCCGGGCAATGAGGCTGCGCATGTGCGTTTTAGCCAGGTCCACCTTGTCCTGGGCCAGGGCGGGGGCCATCAGGAACTCGGCATAAACGGGCAGTACCTTGTCCAGGTGCTCGGTCAGAGTCCGGCCGCTGACTTCTCCGTAGTTCTCTCCGACGCTGGTTTCCACGGAAGCTCCCAGCCGCTCCAGCATCTCGTCCACTTTGTCTCCGCTCATGCTTTTGATGCCTCCGGTCCGATGTACCTCGCCGAACAGTTCGGTCAGGCCGGTCTTTCCTTTGGGCTCGGCAATGTTTCCCCCGCGGATCAGGGCGCGGAATCGGATCTGCGGAAACTCCCGATCTTCAATCAGCAGCAGCCGCATGCCGTTGGGCAGCGTTTCCCGGGTAATGGACGGCAATTGAATTTCATTCAGTTTGGGATAGGCAATCTTATCGATAGCCCGCGGGGCACGCTCTTTTTGCGCGGATGCCGCCTGCGCAAATCCGTAGGTGGCCGCCATGGCCAGAAGCAGAACGGCAATGCCTGCCCGCATCGGGGTTTTGGTGCTCATAGGTTCCTCCTAGTCATTCTTTCCATGCTTTTGCTGTCATACTCACTTCTGGGCCGTTTGCGCCTTGGGCTGTTCCGAGGCGGTCTCGATCGCTCCCACGGTGCGGTTCATCTTAACGAAGGTTTTTTTGGCGATCCTCTGGATATCCTCCGGGGTTACCTTGTCGATCTGCGCCAGCCAGCGGAAGGTCTCTCTCCAGTCACCCCGAAGGTTCTGGCTTTCGGCCAGCTGCATGGCCAGGCCCATATTGGAGCCGATGGTGCTCAGAAATTCGCTCTTGGCGCGGGCTTTCAGACCTTCCAGCTCCTCCGGGGCCACCGGTTCGGTTTTCAGCTTCTCGATCTCTTCGTAAATGGCCGCCTCACATTCCGCATTGGTTTTTCCCTTATTGGGAACCGCCAGGAAGAGGAAAAGGCCTGGGTATTTCTGTCCGAGCTGGGTGATGGCCTGCACGGCGACAGCCAGCTTCTTCTCTTTGACCAGGGCTTTGTAGAGGCGCGAGGAACGGCCTCCGGCCAGGATGTCGCTCACCGCTTCATAGACGGCGTGGTCCGGGTCATTGATCCCCGGCTTGTGATAGGCGATCAGCAGCATAGGCTGAGAGGGGTCCTCCATCAGCACCCTCTTTTCCGAGCGCTGTTCCGGCTCCTGGGTAATGACGGGTCCCGGCTTTTCTCCCGACGGGATTTTGCCCATGGTCCGCTCCAGGATCGGCATCGCCCTGGCCGGGTCAACATCTCCGACGACCACCGCCGTCAGGTTTTTGGCACCGTAATACCGCGAGAACCATTCTCTGGCCTGGGCCCGGGTGATTCCCTGCAGGTCGCTCATGTGCCCGATGACGAAGGAGCGGTACATGCTGGCCTTGAATGCCACCGCCACGAAGTCTTCGATCAGCCGGCGAATGGGCTGGCTCATACCCATGCGGCGCTCCTCCATGATCACGTCCTTTTCCTTGTAAAATTCGCGCAGCACGGGGTTGGTAAAGCGGTCCGCCTCCAGGGTGGCCCAGAGTTCCAGCTTATTGGAAGAGAGCGAATAAAGGTAGACCGTCTGGTCCGGGGAGGTGAATGCATTCAGGTCCTGAGCCCCCTCCCGCTCCAGGATCTCGCCGATTTCATTGGAGACCACCAGCTTCTGCGCCTCGGCCTGAGCCTGCTTCATGGCTGCTTCCAGCTGCTTGAGCCTGGCCTCATCGGGCCGTGGCCTTCGAAGCCACTCCGAACGCCACGCCAGGAAGGTTTCGTCTTCCTTTTTCATGGCGGCCACTTCCTCGGCAAAATTTTTAGTGCCGACCGTGGTGGTTCCTTTGAATGCCATGTGCTCGAAAATGTGCGCCAGGCCGGTCGCATTCTGGTTTTCATCCACGGCGCCGACATCGGCATAGGTGACCATGGAAATGACCGGGGCGTTGGTCCTGGGCAGCAGGATCACCTTGAGACCGTTGGGTAGCGTTTTTTCGAAAACGCGCTTCTCCAGATCCGCAAATCCCTGGGCCGCGGCGACGCCGGCAAGGACCAGCCAGGCGGCAGCGAAGATCAACCAGGTTCGGATTTCCCTTGTTTTTTTCATGCTTCTCCTCCTAATTTTATGGTTTCATTCCACCGTAATGTTTCTCTCCGAAGGATTCCCCTTGACCTGGAAGGGTTGTCTTGCCCGAAAGGAAGCCGGATTCTTTATCCTACTTCGTCGGAACATACCGATGGCGGGAAAGAGCTTTTCTGGTATCGAAGGGAATCATCTTTCCATTATAGGCGGCAGCGGAAGAACGAGTCAAGCAGAGGGAAAAAAAGGGGGGAAAAAGGACAGCCGCCTCTGCATGTTCTGCCGGAACCGGCCATTGATCGGACCATCACCGGAAAAACGGACCTCTTCTTCCAAGGTGTGCCCGGGCGCCAGGCCCTTGTTTCTTGGCGGCAAATACAAAATTATGATAAGGTTTGGCGAACTGGTTTATGCTCCGCTGGAGCGGACGGCCAGACACGGAGGGAAAGGGACCGAAATGAACATTATCCAGGTATCCGGAACCGGTGGTCCGGAACAGTTGTTGTGTAAAGAGATCGTGACCCCGGAGCCCAAGGCCGGCGAAGTTCTGGTCCGGAACGAAGCTGTCGGGGTGAATTTTATCGACATTTACCACCGCAGCGGGATTTACCCTCTGGCCCTGCCTTTTATTCCCGGGCTGGAGGCGGCGGGCACGGTGGCGGTCGCCAACTCCCTCTCCCCGGAGTTTCAAGTCGGGGACCGCGTTTGCTATGCAATGACTATGGGCGCCTATGCGCAGTACACCTGTGTTCCGGTTGGCAACCTGGTGCGCATGCCCGCCTGGATGGATTCCCGTCTGGGGGCGGCCTCGCTGTTGCAGGGGATGACCGCCCATTTTCTGAGCGGCTCCACCTACCCCCTGCAGGAAAAAGATACCGCTCTCGTTCATGCCGCGGCCGGCGGCGTCGGTCGGTTGCTGGTGCAAATGGCCCGGGCCCGCGGAGCACGGGTCATTGCCACCGTCTCCTCCCTGGAGAAAGCGAATCTGGCCCGGGAAGCCGGGGCCAGCGAAGTGATTTTCTACGAGGAGCAGGATTTCCTCGCACAGGTTCGCTACCTGACCGGCGGCAAGGGAGTGCAAGTGGTGTACGATTCGGTGGGACGAAACACCTGGCAGAAAAGCCTGGAGTGCCTGGCGCCCCGGGGTATGCTGGTCTTATACGGGCAGTCGAGCGGACTGGTTCCGCCCATCGATCCCCAGGAGCTGGCCCAGAGGGGTTCGTTGTTTGTCACCCGGCCGACCCTCCGGCACTACCTGCTGAGCCGCGAGGAGCTGGATCATCGCTCCGGGGAACTGTTCCAGTGGATCCGGGAGGGAAAAATCCAGGTAAAGATCGATAAGACCTTTCCCCTGGAGCAGGCCCCCGACGCGCACCGCTACCTGCAGGCTCGAAAAACCATGGGCAAAGTCCTGCTCCTTCCCTGAGGCCTAAAAGGTCAGCATGGTTTCCCAGCGGATGAAATAAGCCCAGTGCCGGTTGTCCGGATAAAAGTTTCCCGGCTGAAGGATCTCGGTCAGGAGGTACGTGGTCCAGTGGCGGTTGACTTTGTAGGTATACCGCGGAATCCACAAATGGCCGCGTGACAGGCCGGAGAGAGGGTTCTGCGGCTGGGCCAGAACCCGCGGCTGTAATGCGGACATTTTCCGGTAGGTGAAATCCAGGCTGCTTTTCGCGTCGATCTGCCACAGCAGACCGGGGCTGTACATGCGAATGTTGGTCCAGTAGGCGACGCCCTGCTCCTGGGTCTGGGTGTAAAGGTACAGTTCGCTCCATTTGGGCCATCGGCTGAAAATCGGATCCCAGCCCTCCTGTGTGGAGCTGCCCATTTTGTCTCCGGAAAGCTGCGTGAAGTTAAAGCGCAGAGTGACCGGTGCCGCTTTCCACTTCCGTCGGATTTCGGCGTAGCCGCCGTTGCCCAGGCGTCCCTGGGTTCCGTAGGTGCCGTGCTGCAAGGCCCATTCGAACGTGTATTCCAGTCCGGCGGCCCCCTTGCCGGAAATACGAGAGCCCCAGGTGCCGATGTCGCTTTCCAGGTATTTCCCCCGGGCTTCCTCGTGTTTGTACATGCCGTAGAATTCTCCTCTCCAGCTTTTGGAGAGCTCACGGGTCCAGTAGAGGCCGGCTCCTTCTTCCGCTCTTTCCAGCAGCGTCTGGCTCTGGCTGTGGATTACCGGCAGATAGCGGTCTTTGCCCGGGGAGACGATAACAAAAGCGTCCAGGGTTCCCTTCTTCATGGCATAGGTGGCGCGGAGCGCATTGAAGTAGATCGTCCGGGATCCGTCCCCCGGGTTGCCCTCAATGAGCACCAGGCCTTCCCCGAACATCATATCCTGCCGGCCGATGCGCACCGTGAGCTTGGGGTGCAGGGTGCCCTTGAGCTCCAGGAAGAGGTTATCGAAAACAAATTCGTGGATGGTGAAGTCGCGCTTGGGGTAGATCTTCAGGTAAGGACGGAACTCGTTGGTGATGCGGGCTTGAAAGGAAATGCCCGATCCGAGCCGGATTCCGCCCCAGACGCGGGGACGGACGCGCATGAAGACCGCACGGTCATCGCGGGTGTCGGTGGTATCCCAGATGTTGTTCCAGGTTTTGGGACGCAGCCGCAGGTCGGCCCCCCAGAACCAGCGCTTCTCAGAGGATGCCTGAGAAGATGCGTTTTGTGCAAAGCCGCAGAAAGGGAGAGAGAGCAGCAGGATCGCCTGGCAGTAAAACAGTAATCGCTTCATAGTCCGAAACCTCTCGAAACAGGTCTACTCCCGGTGAAAACCAAGCCCGACCAAGGCTCCTCCCCCTTCCCGAATCGGACCAACCCCAAAGAGCGGAACTTATTATAACTGATGGCCCGGCAGAAAGTCCCTATTCCCTTCCGAAAAATACGGACGGCTTCTTTCTTCCTTCCTGATCTTCCCTTCTTCCTGTGAAATGATTGGACTTGCAGGAAGAAAGGAAGAGCGGGAAGAAAAGCGGAAGGGCCTGTCGTCAGCAGGCGGGGACTTCTTACCGGATTGCCATAACCGATGGCCCGTAAAAAGTCCGAAAAACAACCGAAAACAAACTTACAAACGAAAGCGGTTCTGGGTACAGTCTTCCGACTGTGCGTGGCAAGCAGGTTTCAGCTTGTACCACGCAAGCTTGGACTCCAAACAGTTTCGTTTTGGAGGTGGTTGCGGGTGCGACTTTTTTGAGACCGTCGGTATGGACTTTCTTCGAAGGAACCTACCCTGGGTCTTTCGGGTAAAGCGCGCCCGGGTCAGGCGTCCTTGAGGAGAATGACGTGCAGGGCCTGCGGGCCGTGGACTCCGATGGAGAGAGTCATTTCGATGTCCGCCGTACGGCTGGGACCGGAAATAAAGGTCAGGCACGCCATGCTTTGAAGATGCCGTGCGTTTTCCTCCCGGGCATACCGTTCGGTGAACGCCTGCAGGCTGGGTACCATCCGGCCAAGCGGCAGAACCGCCACATGAACCGGGGGAAGCAGCGATGCCAGGCGGCTCCGGCCCGGTCCCGATTCCAGGACCAGGCTTCCGGTTTCGGCGATGCCGAAATCCGCCTCGGTCAGGCCGATCTGGGCCTGGGCGCAAAGTCGGATGACTTCGTCGCGGTCGCGAGAGGTTATTTCCACAGCCTCCTTGTCCAGGGTTTCCAGCAGGGAAGTGGACCATCGTACCCGGAGGGCCGGGCTGGCAGCCTCCTGGCAGATATCGGCGTAAATGGCTGCAGCCTGCTCCAGGCTTTCCGCCGGGTGAGGCTTTCCGCCAATGCGGGCCAGCTCTTGGGAGAAAATTGCAAGAAGAGACATCGTCACCTATCGGGGAGGACGGCGGGTCGACCACCATTCCTGGAAAGTTTTCGGGGCAATCGCCGGAAAATCGCGCGTTTGTGTCCAGCAGGAAAGGGGAAAGGGTCCTTTCGACAGCCAGCCTTTTCTGGCAATCATCGCCTGGAGAGGTCGGGCGGCTTTGATTCCCAGAGAGCGCCAGCGGCGGTGAAGCGTTGCGAAGCGCCAGCCGCGCATGGCTGCTTTCTCTGCGACCCGGGGAATCAGGGGCTTGGCATTTCCGCGAACGATCCGGTGCCGGAGGGTCAGCAGAATCTGCGGGATGTCGATCCGCACCGGGCATACATCGGCGCAGGCGCCGCAGAGGGAGGAGGCGAAGGGCAGAGGGGAGGCCTTTTTCAGCCCGACCATCTGCGGCGTAAGGATGGAGCCGATGGGCCCGGGGTATACCCAGCCATAGCTGTAGCCGCCTGCGTGGCGGTAGATAGGGCAGTGGTTCAGGCAGGCTCCGCAGCGTATGCAGCGCAGAGTGGCCCTCATTTCCCGGTCGGCAAGGATCTTCGAGCGGCCATTGTCCAGGATAATCAGGTAAAAGCGCTCCGGTCCGTCCGCATCTCCGTCACGCCGTGGTCCGTGTATCCAGGAAACATAGCTGGAAAATCTTTGCCCGGTGGCGCTGCGTGGCAGAAGAGTCAGAAAAGTTCCAAGATCGGCGACCCTGGGCACCACCTTCTCCATGCCCATCAGAGCGACGTGGACCCTGGGTGCGGTGGTGCTCAGCCGGGCGTTCCCCTCGTTTTCCACCAGCACGATTCCTCCGGTTTCCGCGACGGCGAAGTTGACTCCGGAAATTCCCAGGCCGGCAGACAGAAACTTTTCCCGCAGGGTCCGCCGCGCGATGGCGGTCAGTTCGGCGATATCCTCGGTGTAGGGAACCCCCAGCTTTTCCTGGAAGAGCCTTGCGATCTGCTGCCGGGTCTTGTGAATGGCGGGAACAATGATGTGAAACGGGGGCTCCTGGGCCAGCTGGATGATAAATTCCCCGAGATCGGTTTCCAGGACTTCGAGGCGGGTCTCCTCCAGATAATGGTTCAGTCCGATCTCTTCGGAAACCATCGATTTGCCTTTGACCACCTGCCGAACCTGGTGTCTGCGGCATATCTCCAAAACCTGCCGGCAGGCTTCGGCGGCATCTCCGGCCCGGTATACGGTTCCGCCGTTCGCCTGAACCTGTTTTTCCAGCTGTTCAAGATAGTCCGGAAGATGGTCCAGGGTGTGCTCTTTGATCTGCTCGGCCTTGCGCCGGATTTCTTCCCATCCATCCGTCTGGGAGACGACCGTGCGGCGCTGCTGGGTAAAGCGCCCGGAAACCAGGGCGAGCGCTCCCTGCAGCTGCATGTCATGCAGGGCCTGGGAGGATTGGGTTCCAAAGTCCTCGGAAGTGATTTTCATCGGTCGGAACGCGCCTTTTTCCGGCTCTGCCTTACCAGGGAATCGGCTTCCGGTTCTGGAAGAAGCCGCCGCTCGGGCCATTGTCCGGCAGGGTGCAGAGGAAGATGACGGTATCCGCGCCCTGTTCGACGGTCCGATCGGCTTCGGGGCCGCCCATGTCCGTTTTCACCCAGCCGGGGCAAACGGCATTCACCAGGATATTGGTTCCTCTCAATTCATGGGCCAGCATCAGGGTCAGGGCGTTCAGGGCGATCTTGGATATACGATAGGCGGGAAAGCCGCCGGAGATGCGGGAGATCTGCCCCATCGTGCTGGAAAGGTTGACGATGCGTCCTCCGCCGCGCTTTTTCATGGCGGGGAAAAAGAGCTGGCAGAGACGAAGGGGGCCCAGGACGTTGGATTCCATCGTGGATCGAATCAGGTCCGAATTCACGTTCAGGGCGGTTTTATCCTTATCTATAAAAATACCGGCATTGTTCACCAGTATATCGATGCCCCCCCAGTTCTGCTCGACTTCTGCGACCAGGTGCCGGATACTGTCTTCATCCGTTACATCCAGCGGATGAAAGCGGACGGGCAGATTTTCTTTAAGAAGGCCGAGCGTTGCCGCTTCTCCTTCCGGTGTGTTGCGGGCCGTTAGCATGGTTTCGATCCCCAGGCGCGCCAGCTGCCGACTGATCTCCAAGCCGAGACCTCGATTGGCCCCGGTAACCAGAGCTTTTTTTTCTTTGGTCATAAATTCCGCTCCCCTGCCTAGTTTATGGTCCTATGCCGTAAAACCGAAAACGTATTTTCAAGTATAACATCAACGCCATCGGCAGAACCCTCCGACGAGAAAAAAATTGCCGTCCACCCCTCATGTTTTTCCGTTCAGGAGCCGATACTCTGGAAGAATCCGGAGATTTACTGAAAATGAACCAAGTTACCTTGCCGCAGACCATGGCCCGGACCGGCATCATGCTGGAAGCTCAGTACGGCTTGCTTAAAAAGGCGCTGAAGGCCGAAGCGGCTGCCGTGGCTCAGATTCTGGAAAGCCTGCCCGAGGCCTCTCCGGCGCCCAATCCCGACTCTCCGGTAGGCAATCAGGTCAATTTCTACGCTTAGCCGTTCCGCAGAAAAATGACCTCTCCTCTTGACGCATCTGCTGTCGTCAAGCAAAATACTCCTTCATGGAATCTAAAACCGTAAAACGCAGCGATATCGAACGTCTGGTTCGCGAAGCTCTGTCCAAAAAGCTTCCGGGGCCTCCGGCTGCCGGTTCCCCGCCCAACGATCTGAAGGTAAACATCTCTGCCCGGCACATGCATATCAGCCAGGCGAACCTGGAAGTCCTTTTCGGCCCGGGACACCGCCTGGAGGTCCTGCGCCCCCTCTACCAGGAGGGCCAGTTCGCCGCCAAAGAGACCGTGACCCTGATCGGTCCCCGGAATCGCATCATTCCCAATTTACGCATACTGGGTCCCTGCCGGAGCCTGACGCAGGTGGAACTGGCTTTTACCGACGGGATTCAGCTGGGTTTCGACCTCCCCGTTCGCCAGTCCGGGGATATCGACAACACGCCAGGGGGTTATATCATGGGCCCGAAAGGGCTGGTGGAGATTCCCAAAGGAATCATTCGTGCGGCCCGGCATGTGCACATGGGCCCGGTGGATGCCGAATATTACCGGGTGCGCCACCAGGACAGGATCCGGCTGCGGGTGAAGGCTGCCGGCTGCACCACGGTTTTCGAAGATCTGCTGGTACGGGTGGATCCCTCTTTCAAACTGGAAGCCCACCTGGACACCGACGAGGGAAATGCCTGTCACATGGAAGAGGCCGAGAGCCTGGAGCTGTTTGCATAAACCAAGATTCTGACGCCATTTAGGACGACTAGGACGACTCATGAACGAAGCGATAGGAATGATTGAAACCAAGGGCTACACCGGCCTGGTGGAAGCGACCGACGCCATGGTCAAGGCGGCCAACGTACGCGTGGCCCGCTGCATCCAGATAGGCGGCTCTTTTTGCACCACCGTGGTCCGGGGGGATGTGGGCAGCGCCCGCGCCGCCGTGGAAGCCGGACGCCGAGCCGCGGAGTCGGTGGGAGAGCTGATGGGGTCCCTGGTGATCCCCAATCCGCATGAAGGCCTGATCCAGCTGTTCCTCGATCCGCCGAGCGCCTCTCCGGCCGGCCGAAAAGAGGCAGCGGGCCAGGAAGCCCTGGGAATGATCGAAACCAGGAACCTGATTCCCCTGCTGGATGCGACCGATGCCATGCTGAAAGCGGCTCATGTGACTGCCGTCAGCTGGGACAAGGTCGGCTCCGGTTACGTGACCACCTTTATCCGCGGGGACGTCGCCGCGGTCAAAGCTTCGGTCGATGCCGGGGTGAGGGCCGCTTCCGCCCTGGGTCAGGTCATTCTGGCCCACGTCATACCGCGGCCTCATGAAGAGCTCCCTCACCTGGGAAAATTTCTGGCCGGCCTGAGCCGGTAACCGATGAGCGACATGAAAATACTGGTAGCCAACATCGGCAGCACTTCCTTCAAGTTCTGCCTGTTTTCCATGCCGGAAGAGCGGATCCTGGCCAAGGGAGGCATGGAACGGATCGGCAGCAGCGAGGCGCCTTTCCAGTTCCAGGCGGAAAACCAGCCGCTGCGGAAAAGCGTCCAGCCGGTGGCGGACTATGCCGCCGCTCTGCGCCTGGCATTCGAAGCCCTGACCGGAGAGGGAGGGGTGCTCCCCTCCGTGGGAGAGCTTTCCGCCATCGGATTCAAACCCATTATCGCCAAAGGATATTCCGGAACCCAGGAACTGACCGAAAAGGTCCTTGCGGCCATGGAATCCTTCCAGACGCTGGCTCCGGCACATAACCCTCCCTACATACAGGCGGTGCGTCTCATCCGCGGCGAGTTCCCGGATATTCCACTGATCGGCACTTTCGAGACTGCTTTTTATGACGCCCTTCCCGAGTCGGCCTGCGTGTTTGCCGTTCCTCAGGAGTGGCGCCGGCGATTCGGAATCCGCCGCTACGGGTACCATGGAGCGAGCCACCGATATGTTGCCGAGCGGGCCGCCGTGCTGCTGAAGAATCCCGCCGCCCGTCTGATTTCATGCCATCTGGGGGGAAGCTCTTCCATGGCGGCGGTTCGCGCCGGAGTGGCCGTCGAATCTAGCTGGGCCATGACACCCCAAAGCGGGCTCCCGCACAACAACCGGGTCGGCGAGTTCGATGCCTTCGCCCTCCTTTACCTGATGAAAGACTGCGGCCTCGGCTTGGCAGAGGTGGAGCGGACCCTGATGAAGGAATCGGGCCTGAAGGGGATTGCCGGAACCCCCTCCGGAGATCTGCGGGACATCCTGGCGGCCGTCGACAGAGGAAGCGCCGAGGCCGGGCTGGCCCTGGAATACCTGGTGAAGTCGATCCGCAAGTATATCGGGCAGTTCCTGGTGGAACTCAACGGAGCGGACGGGATCATCTTTACCGGCGGGATCGGGGAAAACAGCCCTCTGGTTCGACGGCTGGTATGCGCCGATCTGGACCAGCTGGGGATCCTCCTGGATCCGACGGCCAACGAAGCGGCGATTCGGCGGGAGGCGGAAATCAGCGCCGCCGCCTCGCGGGTTCACCTTCTGACCATTCCCACATCGGAGGAAACGGTGATCGCCCGGGAAGCCTGTCTATATTTACAGAACGAAAAGGAAAGGAATAACTGAAATGGCTCAGGAAGCGCTTGGCATTCTGGAAACCCGCGGACTGGTGGCATTGGTGGAGGCGGCCGACGCCATGCTTAAAGCCGCCAAGGTCCATCTGAGCGGCTCGCAGCAGGTAGGCAGCGGATATATTTCCGCTTTCGTCACCGGGGATGTGGCCGCCGTTCGCGCCGCCGTTGACGCCGGCGCCAGTGCGGTAAAGGCTTTAGGCGGGGAGCTGATCAGCACCCATGTCATCCCCCGCCCGCATGAGGAAGGCGCGCCTCTGATTCCCCGGTCCTGACCGGGGGAATACTTTTCTTTTTTCTTTTTATCACCGGGATCCATACTATGAATCGAATGATCGACCAGAACCTGGTAGCCCAGGTCGTCCAGGAAGTACTTGGAAAGCTGCAGGCCGGGGGCTTGCAGGCGGAGCCGTCCAAAGGCTGCGGAATGGGAGTTTATGCCACCATGGAAGAGGCGGTGGAGGCCGCCCACGCGGCTTTCCTCAAGCTGACGGCCGGAGGAATCGCCGCCCGCCGGAAAGCGGTGCAGGCCATTCGCCGGCTCTGCCTGGAAAAGGCGGCCGAGTGGGGACGGATCGAATTCGACGAAACCCGGATCGGACGCCTGGATCACAAGGTCGAGAAGCTGGCCATCTGCGCGGAGCTGGTGCCCGGCGTGGAATTTCTGACCCGCGACGCCTTCAGCGGGGATCACGGCCTGACGGTCATCGAGTACACGCCGTGGGGAGTCATCGGGGCGGTAACGCCGGTAACCCACAGCGTTCCGACCCTCACCGGCAACGCAATCAACATGATTGCTGCGGGGAATACGGTTGCTTTTAATGTGCATCCCGGCGGGGCGCGGTGCGCGGCCCTGGCCATCCGGACCTACAACCAGGAAATTTACAAAGCCACCGGGATCGAAAACCTGCTGACCATGGTGGAAAAACCGACCCTGGAAACCTTTGCGGTGCTGGGCAAGCACCCCCTGGTTCGACTCCTCTGCGTGACCGGCGGCCCGGGAGTCGTAAAAGCGGCCATGCAGGTCGGCAAGCGGGCTATTTGTGCCGGTCCCGGCAATCCTCCGGTGGTGGTGGACGAAACCGCCGACCTGGACCATGCCGCTCGCTGCATCATCCAGGGCGCGGCTTACGACAACAACCTCCTGTGCATTGGCGAGAAGGAGCTTTTTGTAGTGGAAAAAGTGGCCGACGCCCTGATCGCCGCCCTGGTCCGGAACGGAGCCGTTTCGCTGACTTCGGCGCAGATCGATTCCCTGACGCGGGCAGCCTTCACGGCGGAGATGCAGGGAACCGCCACTCACTCTCATCCGGCGGTGAACAAGAAATACGTGGGAGCGGATGCTGCCGTCCTGGCCCAGGCGGCCGGGGTCAGCGTTCCGCCCGGCACGCAGCTGCTCTTCGGGGAAACCGCCGCCTCGCACCCCTTTGTGGTCGGGGAGCAGATGATGCCCTTCCTGCCGCTGGTGCGGGTTCGCAATTTCGAAGCGGCTGTGGAGGAGGCGGTTCGCGCGGAGCACGGCTTCAAGCATACGGCCATCATTCACTCTCTTAACGTCTGCCACATGACGTATATGGCCCAGGCCGCCGACACCACGCTGTTTATTAAAAACGGGCCCTCGATGAGCGGCCTGGGGCTCAGCGGGGAAGGCTTCCTGAGCTACAGCATCGCCACCCCGACCGGAGAGGGAGTGACTACCCCGATGACCTTCACCCGGTCCCGGCGCTGCGTCATGGTCGACCAACTGAAGATTTACTAAGGCAAAAAATAATGAACGTAGTCACCCAGAAGGAAGCGGAAGCATTTGTGGCCACCGGCGCCAAGGAGTACCGGGTTGGTACGGGAATGCTGCTGACCCCCAGCGCCCGGGACGTGTTCTCGAGCCATCAGGTGAAGATCGTGTCCGTGGAAGGGCCTTCGGGATCGGCTTCGCCGGTGCCATCGGCCGACCCTGCCAAAATGGAAGAGCTTTTTCGCAGCGAAGAGGCGGAGCGGATCAAGCGGGAAATCTGCGACATCGGCCGGAGGCTCTGGCAGCGCGAATACGTGGACGGCAACGGCGGCAATATCTCCTGCCGGCTTACGGAAAACACCTTTTTGTGCACCCCGACCCGGGTAAGCAAAGGGTTCATGAAGCCCGAGTCGATCAGCCTGGTCGACGGAGAAGGCCGACAGCTGGCGGGAACCGCCGCCCGAACCAGCGAAATCACCACCCACCTCGCCCTTTACCGAGGGGAGCCGAAGGCCAGGGCGGTCGTGCATGCCCACCCGGTTCATGCCACGGCGTTTGCCATCGCCGGCGTAGAGCCTCCCCCCTGCCTGATTCCCGAGCTGGAGGTGTTCGTGGGCCGGGTTCCCGTGGCTCCTTACAAGACGCCGGGCAGCGCGGAAATGGCCGCGATCATCGAGCCGATGGCCGCCCAGCACCAGTCCATCCTGATGGGCAATCACGGGGTTATCTGCTGGGGGGATTCCGTCGAGGATGCCTATTTCAAGATGGAGATTACGGATGCCTATTGCCGCACCCTGATCGTGGCGGCGCACCTGAATCCCAGCCACTCGGGAATCCCGGCGGAAAAGATGCAGGATCTCCTGGAAATCAAGAAGCGGATGGGGCTGCCGGATCCCCGCTACAACCTGGAGGCGGTAAGGCTTTGCGAAATCGATCCCTGGGAGGTTCTGTCCGGCAAGGCCTCGCGGTGTTCTCCGGGTCCGGCCCCCGGGCTGGCGGATGTTTCCGAGGATCTGGTGAGGGAAATAACCGACCAGGTGATGAAAGCCCTCAGCCAGGGCTGATCCTGCCGAAAACAGCCATTCTTTGGGGGAGGGGGGCCACGGACTGGAAATGATTTCCTGCCGCAATCCCGTTGGTTTTCTTTGGGTGTTCCTGTCAGGTCTGTTCCTGTTCGAAGCAGCGGTCTGTTCCGCGGAGCTTTCGCCTCAAACCCTGGCGGCGTTCGACCGTTACACCCAGGAACGGGAGCGGAACATCGAAGAGGAAATTCTTGTTCCATCCCGTTTTCTGTGGGTCGACCGGCTGCCCTCCGAAGAGCGGGAGCGATCCTATCGTCGGCTGAAAAGCGGTGACATTCTGATCGACGCCGGAAAGCGGGTCGATATCCCGGATGGCCTGATCCATCATTGGACCGGCGCGGGTTTTCTTCCCGGTGCCACCCTGGCCCAGACGCTCAGCTTCATCCGGGACTATGACCGCCATGCCGTCAACTACCAGCCCGAAGTGGCTGTCTCGCGGCTTATAGAACGCCAGGAGGAGAAGTTCCACATCCTTTTGCGGTTCAAGAAAAAGAAAGTGGTCACCGTGGTTCTGGACACCGAACACGAGGTGAATTTCCGCTCGATGGACGCCCGGCGCACTGTTTCCCGGGCGCATACGACGCGGATTTCCGAGGTGAGGGATGCCGGTACCCCCCAGGAGAAGATTCTGCCACCGGGCAGCGGCTGGGGTTTTCTCTGGAAGATGAACACCTATTGGCGCTTTTTTGAATCGGAGGGGGGCACCTTCGTGCAATGCGAAACCATATCCCTGAGCCGCGACGTACCGTTTGCCGTGGGGTGGATTGTCGGGCGTTTTGTCAACAGCGTGCCGGAGGAATCGCTGACCTTCACCTTGAGCAGAACCCGGGAAAAGGTTCTGGCTCTCCTTCCTGCTCGAATAGACGAAAAAAAGTAATTCGGCCGCCCGGAGACACCTGGTCACACGGGGTTTCCTGGCGAAAAACCCATTCGCCTTTCTTCCCGCTCTTCCTTTCTTCCTGTGAAAGGAAGAAGGGAAAGAAACACGAAGGGACCGGCTTCAGGAAAAGGGAAAGAATGCCGAAGGAGGGAATCGAACCCTCATGTCCGCAAGGGACGCGGGATTTTGAGTCCCGTGCGTCTGCCAGTTCCGCCACTTCGGCCTGCGTGCGAGGCAAAACAGTTCTAAATTAACGCAAAGATTGCCGCCCTGTCAAGCGGAATTGCCCCAGAAGCCTGTCCAAGAAACCGACATCTCCACCAAGATATCTGTAAGGGCGTGCGGCGCTCGCCCCATACTCCCCATTGCCTTACCGGCCGATTCCTCCGGGGGAGCAATCGGTCCGTTTGTGGTACCGTTCTTTAAGATAATCTCGCAAAAAGTCGATATTTCATTTTGTTCTGCCGTCCCTAACGGGACTTGCGTGTGAACCGCACGGGACGAAATAGCGGAGATCGTACCGTTTTACTCCGGCCTTGCCTCGTCAGGCCCTGCGTAATCCGGCACAGGACTGTGATTCTGAGGCCTAGTCCCGTCAGGGACGGCTAGATTTTAGCCCGGCAATTTATTGCCGGGTTGGCTCCAGCACAGGGCAAGTCCCATCGGGACGGCAGAACCGGACGGAAAACGATTTTTTGCAAAGCCGTCCTTTAGAGGAAGCGGTAAAAAGTCTGGAACCCCGAAAGGGGTTCCGGATCACAGCCCGGGGTTGCGCCGCATAGGCGCTACCCCGGGTAGGCGGATTTGTTTAAAAC
>CAINFC010000174.1 GCA_903847975.1 uncultured Acidobacteriota bacterium
ACGGATAAAAACATCGTTGAACTCCGCGTTTCCCTCCGAGCTGATTTCAAAGCCGCACGGGTCCGAATAGAGTTTCCCGGATCGGAAGCCATAGGAATAAAGCCGGAAGTCTTCCACCAGGATCCGGCCGATCGGGAAGTAAGAGGTCACCGCGGTCCGCAAGGAGGCGTTGGTGTTGCAACCTGGTTCCCCGAAGTAGGTCCATTTCGTGAACGGGCCGTCCTTTTGTCGGGCTCGAATGGCAAAGTAATAGGTTTTCCCGGGATCCGACCCGGCCACCATGCGGGATGTCCCAGGTAGCCCCCGGGCATAAGTGACTTCCGCCGGCGTCCCGGTTGCCGGGATATCAGCATCGAAGCCCTGCATGGTGGAATAGGCCAGATCGAAGGATTCCACAATGGCCCCATCGATCCCCTCCGGGATATCCCAGGTGGCGGTGAAGATGTCGCAATCGATCCCGTAGGGCTTGCCGCCGGATTTGGTGGTGACGAAGAAATCCTCCACCACCCAACCGATCTCGGCTGGTGTAAGCGTGACAACGACCCTCGGGTAATAGAAGGTGTAATTGCGGAAAATGGCGTCTTGGCCGGTTTTGATCGACCAGGCCCCGGATTGCTTTTCCGCCCATTCCCCATCGAGATAGTCGGTACCATCGCCGGACCAGGCCAGGCTCACACTGGATTCGCCGGTTACGAACTCATCCGCATAGGTTCCACCCAGTTCCCAAACCAGCCAGCATTTCACCCCTGCCGTCAGCCCGGCCGGCGAGGTGAAGCTGAACTTGATCCATCCGCCGGATGCTTCTACTCCGATTCCGGTGCAGAGCACACTGGTTGAGGTAGCGATCACGGAATTCTCATCCGGCCCGGTGCCGGGAAGATCACCGACAACCAGCAGCCGGACGGAGGCGGAAGGCGTGAAGTCATTCCCGGTGCGCTTCAGCCAGAGATCCCACCGGGCGATATTTCTGCTTTCCTCCAGAACGAAGGACTGCGCAAACTTGCCGTCCGGCTGGAGCTCGGCCCAGGATTTCTCCTCCTGGTAATGGCAGGCATCGGTCTGCAGGGAGTCGACCTTGCCCTCGATGACCACATTATTCTTGATCCCCGTGGAGACCGCGGCAAAAACGGAGCTTTCCGCCCAGGGCTCCAGGATGACCGCTGCTGATTCGGTCAGCTCGGCAACCACATCGAATTTTGTAGTGGACCCGCCAACGGTCGCCCCCTGGTCCCCGATCGGGTTGTCCTGGCTGGATTGAACCAGCTTGCCACGATAAATCTTCGCCGTCTTCCAGAGCCCGTCCGGGTCCGCGACAGCGCCCGGCTTTTCGAATACTACGGCAACGCGGCTCTTCATGGAGCCATTGGCGTCCACCACCATGGTTTCTTCGGTGACGGAAAAGCCCGTGACCTTTGGCGGCTGGTCGTAAACAGGATATTCCGGTGTCGGTTCCCCGCCAGCAGGCAGATCTACATGGTCATGGACGCTCACCTGGGTATTATTCGCTCCGGACTTCGTCAGAGCCTGAACGAAGTAGTAATACTCCACCTCTGGGATGATGTCGGTATCTACCCAGGTGTTTCCCGTAATGTCATAGGCGACTCGGATCGCATTTGTGAAAACAGCCGACGTGCCCCGCCAGATCCAGCTATTCCGGAATTTGGAATCGGTGACCTCATCCCAGGAAATGGTGATGCGATTAATGCCGGGGTCTCCTGGCGTAATATCCAAACCAGACATGCTTGCAAGCCGTTTTCTATCGGCGCTTGCCAGGGTCAATTTCGTGCAGTCTGATAAATGCCGCAACACGCCGGTTGAGGATTCGGCGGCCAGCACCACGTCGAGGGCATCCGAGTCTTCACTTGCCGGGAACTCCGGCAGGAAGGTAATCGTGCCGGCCGCGGCCGCCACATACCCGGCAAATCGAAGCCGGGAAAGCGGTTCGGTGGATCGTTTGTAATAAGCCCATACCCAGTCCGGGTCGTTACTGTTCCCGGCAAGCGCCCAGGTGACCGTAAGCTCGGAAGTAGTGTTACCTTCGGAAACGTTTCCAGCCACGACGTTATCGGGAGGGGTTCCATAGGCATAACTGTGATCGTTGGCCTCGTAAACCACCCCGGAAAGGCGCAGGATCGGCGCCCCGTTGAGCTGGTATTGCATTTCCAGCACCTTGACCGGTTTGTCGACCCATCCCAGCCCGGCGGAGTTCGGGCCGGCAAAATGGTTGACCAGGACCAGGCCTCCCAGCTCCACCAGGGCGGTGAGCGTCGGCGCGGATAGCGTCAAAGTCACAAACTGCCGCTGTTCGTCGCTCCAGAAGAGGCGTATCCCGCCGACCATCTGCGCGGTGTGATCGTCTCCGACCAGGCAAAGGTCAAGGTTTTCAGTAAACTTCCCGACCGCTTCCTGGCTGGCCAGATTTTCGAGGTTTTCCATCGTCTTCGCGTACTCCCCGGAAACCGGGTTGTAGGAGTGACGCAAAGTCATCTCGTTGGCCACAGCCTGGTTGTAGCTGAGCCTGAATCCGTTTTTCAGGATCTGGCCGTCTCTGTCGCTCAGGGCCTGGCCGGGCGAGAGGGTGGCATCATAGCGGTTGTAGCCGATGCAGATCATTCCCCCGGGGCTTACCCAGAAGTCGAGGCTGAAGTTCTGGCAAAACCAGGCGATTACCTGCTCATGGCTGGCCGGGCTGGTAATCACTCCGGAAATCCTGATACCGGCGGTATCGAGTTTGTCCGCGGTCTCCGAAAGAAGGACATCGTCGAAATCCCCGATGGTAAACCCGGCATAGGTCACCAGGTAGTGCCGCAAGGCAATGGCCGGGTTTTCGATCAGGGCCGCGGGGCTCCCGTGTTTGTACCCTTTCACGTCGGCACTGATGACAATCTCTCCACCGACGTTTTCCGGATCTTCCTGGTCTTCATCGAAAAGCAGGAAGGTCCACCCGAGATCCCCATCGACAACGACATCATAGGCGATGGTTTCCCCTTCGAGCGAGGTCAGCTTGTAAACCTGGAGCACTTCGACTTCATGCTGGGCGACCACGTACTGATGCTTCTTATCCGATCCTTGCCCGACGTATTGACAGGGTACCCGGCCGCCATCCGCCTGGCAGTCCCCATAAACCACCGGGCCGCAGGGCACCAGCACCGAATCCATCAGGTCGAGGGCCGGAAACAGGACGGAAGTGATTTCGCCGTGGATGGTTTCCTGCAGCCGGTCGGTGATGAAATCCTTGATCTGCAGGATGCAATTCGGTCCGGTCAGTTGTACGCCGGTGATTTTCCCGCAAAAGATCTGCTGGAAAGAGCTGTAGGGCGTGTCCTCGCGTCCGATCTTGAGGATCGCCCTCTTCCCCCGCAAATCCACCGTGTCTAGCAGCTTGGAAAACTCCAGGGTGTTGTTGGACAGCGTAATGGTGATATCGGAGATGGTCGGCAGTCCGGGTTTAACCGGAATGGCCCGGGTGAGTGAGCCGAAGTCCAGCACCAGCGGTTCATAGAAGGCATTCGGGGTGGACGCAGCGACGGAAGAGTAATAGCGCCAGGTCTCCGGATC
>CAINFC010000175.1 GCA_903847975.1 uncultured Acidobacteriota bacterium
ACACCAGTTACCAGCCGCCGGCCAATTACAATAGCGCTTCCACCACCCTCACGGTTGAGATGCAGCCTTACGGCGGTTGCAGTTTCATCACCGCTCAGGTAACCCCCGGGATTTTGGAAACGGCGAACGGGGTGGTCCCCCATATCGGTTCTGTTCCGGTCTACAGGACGTATTACAGTTTGTCCCCTTTGCAGGACAAGGCTTCGGTGGTGCTGCCCGACATCCAGGCCACCGCCCAATTGAGCGTCTATGACACTTCGAATGCCAAGTCGGCTTCCATTTTCTTCGACGGAGTCTTTCAAAAGGCAGGCACCCTGGTGGGTGCGGGTCTCTGTGCCAATGCCCCGCAGGCCGGCCGCTATCTGTTCAGCTTTCCCTACCCCGCCTCGGCCGCAGAGGGGTTGCACTATCTGACCCTGCAGATTACCGACAAGAACAACATTACCAAAACCAGACATTACGGGATGCGCTTCCTGACGCTTCCCGATTGGTTTCGCGACGAACAGTACACCAACCGGGTCCTCAGCTACAATGACGCCGGAAACTTCTACCTGCTCGAGGCGAAAGCCCTCCATCCGGACAGCAGCAAGCAGGGCCTGAATTCCGGCGGAGATGCCGGAGTCGTGGAGCACATCGGCGAACAGAACCATGCCTTGAGTGCCGACACCAGCATCCGCCAGAAGCTCTACCTGAGCGGCAACAACCCGATCGATTACCGCGGCAACCTCAATACCCGGGCCTACAATTCCAGCGAAAAGCCCTCCGGCCTTTCCAGTTCCGGATCTCCCGGTGCGCTGCAGATCCGCCAGCCCATGACCTGGAGCAGAAATGGGGTACGGTTCGGGCCGGAAGGGACCGTTCCCATTCCCAAGCAAACCTATGACCCTCTTTTCGACAGCGGCTATATTCCCGTTTTCCTTTCGGTGGCCTCCTTTTTATGGGGTCTGGTACAGGTTACCGTGGGTGGGGGCGTGTGGTTTGCCGCATCGCTGGCTTTCGATGGCCTGGTTCAGACGCCTCCGGACCCGACCAAAATCGTCTTGCATATCGAGCCGCGTGCTAATCTGGGAGCGGACGTCTGGGCGGATATCTCGATTCTCTACGGGGTAGGAGACGGCGGAGCGAAATTCATTTTGGATTCCAACGTCTATCTGCCGATACGGATTGAAAATCTCAAGCCCTCTCTTGGTAGCGAAAAATGCTTTACCTTCGAAGGCCGGATTGAAGCCTGGTGGGGACTGTTCTGCATTCCCTGGCCTGTCAATGAATGTATTTTTGGAGATAGCGATACGGAGCAGCTTTTCTTAGGCCGGTATCCGAAAGGTTGTACGATGCCTCCCCTCTCGGCGCAAAGGGCCGCCGGTGCGGCGATTACCCCGGTGACCGTGAATCCGGCCATTGCCACCAACGGTTTGGGCCGGGTGGTGTCCGCCTGGCGTGTCGGCGAAAACACCATCTCCTTTCATAATCCTCTGAAGGCCTATGCGCCCAACTCCATTTCGGATCTGACGACTCTTTCGGGCGATACGAACATCAAGCTGGCTTTTCTGGGCCCGGATAAGCTCCTGGCGGTGTGGCGGCAGAGCAACCTCAGCCGGACCCAGGCCAAGCTGACCAGCCGTGCCTCTGCCCTGATGTCCACCCATCTGGCGGCTGCCATCTGGGACGGCTCGAGCTGGTCCTCGCCGATCACCATGACTTCGCCGGGAATGGGCGACGGTCAGGTGGCCCTGGCGGCTTGTCCGTCCCATGACTTTCGCTGCCCGTCCGGCGGCGCGGCGACG
>CAINFC010000176.1 GCA_903847975.1 uncultured Acidobacteriota bacterium
ACCCCTATGGGGTTCAGCTACACAGCCCGGGGTTGCGCCGCAGGCGCTACCCCGGGTATGCGGATTGGTTTGAAAATCAGCCCTGTGAGGGCTGCGCAAACGATTGGCATGACCGGATTTTGCGCAACCCTTGCAGGGTTGTCGCTTACGGGTGTCCCTACCCGGGGTAGGCGCGAAGCGCACCAACCCCGGGCTGCGATCCGAAGCCCTTTCAGGGCTTTTTCGAGATTCGGCTCATTTGCGAATCCTTCTTCCAGAAAAAGTGGTGGATGGGTTTGGATCTGCCGTCCCGATGGGACTTGGTTTTGCGCAAACCAAACCCGGCAATAATTTGCCGGGCCATTATCCTGGGACCCGATGGGATATCCCATCGGGGTGTATTCGATGGCGATTGCGACAGCGAAACGGAATGCCCCGGCGGCTTCGTTCTTCCTGTGAATAAAAAGGATCGGTCGACGGTGACGGTCATCGCGGCCGGACCGGGCTCCCATGTACACCGGAATTTTTTGTGCTATCATATTGCCGAAGTTCGTATTGGGAGTGGTTCACAACTAACTTTTTCAACATGGGGCAAACATGTTTAAACGTTGCAGTATCGTACTGTTTATCCTGGCCTTGCTGTGCCTGATCGCCGGCACGGCGGTGGCCCAGGAATCGCGCGGAACCATTGCGGGAACGGTAATGGATCCGCAAAAAGCCGTCATTCCGGGCGTGCAGATTACGCTGACCAATACAGCGACCAATGCCGCCCGACAAACCTTCACCAATGAATCGGGCTATTATGAAGCACCGTTTCTTGACGCCGGCAATTACATCATCACCGCGGAAATGACCGGCTTCAAGAAAGGGGTCCGCCAGGGGGTCAACCTGAATGTGGGCACCAAGATTGTCATCGACATCCTGCTGGAGGTCGGAGGCCTGCAGCAGGAGGTGGTGGTGACCGGGGACGCACCGCTTCTCGACACCACGTCCGCCTCCGCCGGCCGGGTCATCGACACCAACATGATCGCCAGCCTTCCCTTTTCCGATTTGAACCCGTTCGCCCTGTCCGGCATGGCCTCCGGGATGCAGTGGACCGGACAGCCGGAATACCGGCGTCCTTTCGACAACGGCGGCACTTCCTCGTTCACCACCATGGGGGGCGTCGGTCAGAATGAGTACATGATCGACGGCGCCCCGGTGACCGGCACCGGCCGCCGGGTCGGGTTCGTGCCGCCCGCCGACGCCATCCAGGAATTCAACCTGCAGACCACGCCGTTCGACGCCTCGGTGGGACACACCTCCGGCGCGCTGATCAATGTCGTCAGTCGCAGTGGCACCAATTCCTTCCACGGAGCTCTTTACAACCAGCACTGGCAGCAGCGCTGGAACGCCACGCCACACTTTACCCGCCTGCTGTACGAAGACGGAGTGAGCTCCGGCAAAATCAAGCCGGGCACCGAGAAGCAGGGCCCGGGGCGCTCCAACCAGTTTGGGGCCACCCTCGGCGGCCCGGTGCGCATTCCCTGGCTGTTCAACGGCAAGGACAAGCTGTTTTTCTTTTTCAGCTACAACGGCATCTACCAGAAAAAGGCGGAGACCACCGATTCCGTCAACCGCTCCGTCCCCAAGGAAAACTGGCGGAACGGGGATTTTTCCGACCTCCTGGCCATCGATCCGGCGCGGTATCAGATCTACGATCCGCGAACCGCCCGCCTGGTCGGCACCCAGGTGGTCCGCGATCCGTTCCCCGGCAACAAGGGGATTCCGGTTTTCAATCCGATGTACGCGCACTACGTCAAGCTGTACCCCACCCCGAACAATGTACCGGGACTGGTGAGCGCCGAGGGAGCCAACAACTACCTGGCGGCGGCCATGCCCAAGGACGAGCGCTTCAACTCCATCCTGAACCGGTATGACTACCGTATCAACGGCTCCATGCAGCTGAGCGGGAAGTGGTATTGGAACCACCGCCTGGCGGATGAGTACGACTGGATGTACGAAACCGCCCGCGGATTGCAGCGGAACGGACTGACCCGCATCAACAAGGGCGGCAGCGGCGACTATACCTGGACGGTCAACAACACCAACGTGTTCCAGGCCAGCATCAGCTGGACCCGGTTCAACGAGGGGAGCGACCGCCCGGCCATCATGGCCTATAACGCCTCCAAGGTGGGCCTGCCGAAATATATCGACGAAAAGGCCGGAAACCAGGCCATCCTTCCCCGGCTGGACTTCGATTCGATCGAGGATGTCGGCCAGTCGCTGGACGGCATCGGCACCCGCGGGACCACAGGAGAGATGAAGTTCTCGATGAACACCATCTGGGGCAAGCACTCCTTCAACTACGGCTATGTCGAACGCCGCTATTGGCGCGCCTCTTCCGGGCCGGGCAGCACCACCGGCATCTATTCATGGCGCAGGGACTTCATGCGCCGCACCGACGCCGACACGGTGGCCTCGCACCGGGGCCTGGAATGGGCGGCATTCATGATGGGGCTTCCCAGCGGCATTTCCATCGATTCCAACGATTCCGGCTACTGGCAAACTCCGTACAGCGCCCTCTACCTCCAGGACAATTTACGGCTGACCCGGAAGTTGAACCTGAATCTCGGGCTGCGCTGGGAGCGCGAGGGAGGGATCACCGAGAGGTTCAACCGGGGGATCGAAGTCGGTTTTGTGCATGACGCCAAGCTTCCGATCACCGATCCGGTGCAGACCGCCTATGCCGCCGTTTATGCGGCCAATCCGACCCTGGGACTGGTGAATCCCTCTTCCTTCAAGGTTCAGGGCGGCCTGCCCTATCTCGGCCAGTACAACAAAACGCTGACCAACGGAACCATGACCTTTCTCCCGCGCTTCGGATTCGCCTACCAGATGGATGACCGGACGGTCATCCGCGGCGGTTACGGCTGGTACGTGGACACGTACAACGTGAACAACTTCGTGCCGAACCAATTCGGCTTCAGCCAGGGAACATCCACCGGAGCTTCCACCGATAACGGTCTCACATTCCTGGGCGCCTATCCCGGAGCGACATTTGCCGCCTCCGCCCTGGCGTCGGGGAAAAACATCATGACCGATCCCTTCCCGACCCGGGCTGACGGATCCCGCTTCGAGGTACCCCTCGGCAACAAGCTGGGCCTGATGTCCCGCGTGGGGCAAAGCTGGGACGATGGGAACTATTCCTACTGGCGGGACTTCAAGCCGGCCTTCCAGCAGCGCTGGCGGCTGGGCATTCAGCGGCAGCTGCGGCAGGACATCGTGGTGGAAGCGGCATACAACGGAGCTCTGTCCAAGGTTCCGGTCCGCCAGAGAATCAATTACCTTCCCAGCCAGTACTGGGCCACAGGTGGCGCCCGGGTACAGGCCGTAGATGACGATTTGAACCGCAACATCAGCAACAACCCGTTCAACATCAAGAATCTCACCGCCCTGCAGACCAGCGATCCACTGCTCTACAAGTACCTCAGCACCCAGAGCTTCTTCACCGCCACCACCATTCGCAAAAACCAGCTGCTGCGGTCCTTTCCGCACTACGGCACGCTCAGCGGATTGCGGCCCGGGATGGACAGCGACGACATTCGCGGTGCCGTGAACTACGGGGACATGGAGTTCCGGGCGGAAAAGCGCTTCTCCAAGGGCTTCTCCTCCTCCGCTTCCTATACCCACGTTTTCAAGAGCACGGCTGCCGACTATTACGCCAACGAGTTCGACGCCTTCCCCAGCTCGCGACCCAACAACCAGACCCGGAAACACCGGATCACCTGGGATTCGGTCCTGGATCTGCCCTTCGGGAAGGGCCAGCGCTGGGCTTCCTCCGGAGGGGCGATCAACCAGATCGTCGGCGGCTGGCAGCTGGGCTGGATCTTCCAGAAGCAGACCGGGCAGGCCCTCGGATGGGGCAACCGTTTTTATTACGGGAATCTGAGCGACATTGCCACCGCCTTCAATCACGACAGCGTGTGGAAAAAGGACCTCCACCAGTGGTTCGATCCGAACATGCCGTTCGAAAAGGCCTCCGCCAAGCAGCCCGGCAGCTATCATGTCAACGTTTTCCCGTCCCGAATCGACTCCCTGCGCGGCCCGGGCATCGACAACTGGGACATCAAGATCACCAAGAAGTTCCCGATCCGCGAAGGCATCCAGACCCTGTTCTCCGTTGACTTCCTGAACGCCTTCAACCACACCAATTTCAGCGACCCGAACCTCGATCCGACCAACACCAACTTCGGCAAGCTGACTTCCCAGCGCGGCCTGAGCCGGGTCATCCAGTTCAATCTGCGTTTCGTGTTCTAGACCCAAAAAACAGGGGCGGGTTGATCCCGCCCCTGCCCTTGTATCGGAATCCCACTCTTCTCTCAGCGCACGGGCACCGTGCGCGTACCGGGAAGAGCGTTGCGGTAGGGCCGCCCGGCAATCAGCTGCCGGCCGTCGGTAAAACCCTCCGGCCGCCCGGCAAGCCTCCCGATCAGGCGGGACCGCCACTCGCGCAGGACTCCCGGTTTTTCCCTGGCCAGATCGCGCAGTTCCCGAGGGTCCTGGTCCAGGTCGAAAAGCTGCTCCTGGCCGCTTTGCGGCCGCCACACATACTTCCCATGGCCGTCCGTCAGAAAATGATAGGCCTGGTCCGGACTGTAGGCCGGGGCGTGCTCGCCGTGGAGCCAGGGGCGCAGGGTCACATCTTCGCCGCGCAGAACCGGAACCAGGCTGCGCCCATCCATCCGCTCCGGCGCGGGGATACCGGCCAGGTCCAGCAGCGTCGGCATGATATCTTCCAGGCAGACCGGCTGCGACGACAGCACGCCGGGCTTCCACCCGAGATCCGACGAGCCCTGGAAAAGGAGCGGGACGCGTGAAGACCCTTCGTAGGGCTCGCACTTGCGGAAATAGTAGTGATCCCCGAGCATCTCTCCGTGATCCGAAGTCAGCAGGATCACCCAGGGGCGCTCCATCTGCCGGCTCTTCTGCTGGAATTCCGCGATCAGCCAGTAGAGCTGGTCGTCGATCTGGTTGATCAGGCCGAAATAGCCGGCCTGTGCGGCCCGCAGGGCTTCCCCGCGCAGCACACAGCGGTCGGAGTCCACGCCCAGCCCCAGCCCGTCGTTCGGAGGAGGCACGGCCCAGGAGCCGATGGCCGGATCGGGCAGGGCCATGCCCTTGTAGCGCTCGTAATAGACCGGCGGCGGCAGCAGCGGAGGGTGGGGCGCATAAAACGAGGTAGTCAGAAAAAGCGGCTTATCCGGAGCGGCTTCCCGGATCGTCTGGCGCGACTCGTGCACCGTCCAGTTGGTGGGGTGCAGGTATTCCGGGTAAGGCCACGGCCGTGCGGTCCAGCCGTTAAAGGTGGCCCCCAGACCCCGGATGCCGCCCAGCCGCGGCATTTCGGCCTCCAGCATTCTGGCATAATCGTCGTCTTCGATGTAGGACGAGCCCAGCACCTGTTTCTCATATCCGAAGGAATGGCTGTAGGGCGACTGGTGCATGTACCGGCCGATGAGAGCCGTGGCGTATCCACCGTCGCGGAGCAGCTGCGGCAGGGTCGGAAAATCGAGAGCGATCCCTTCCTGGTAGCCGACCAGCCCGTTGCTGGCCGGGTACAGGCCCGTCAGGAGCGAGCGCCGCGCCGGGATGCAGGAAGCGCAGGTGGTATAGGCACGGGCCATGCGCGCTCCTTTGGCCCCCAGGCTGTCCATGTTGGGGGTGATCAGCACCGGATGGCGCTCCAGGGAAAGCGCATCGCCCCGCATCTGGTCGGGCATGATCATCAGGATGTTGGGCGGCTTCCGGCGGTCGCGCCCCCGGGATACGCCTTCCTGCGCCGTTTCCGCCTCCATCCCGACCGCCCCCGGGAACGCGGCCATACCCATGGAACTCATAAAGGTTCTTCGCTGCATGCCAAGTCCTCCCTTTCTTTTTTCATTAAACAACACTATTTTGGATAACGATCGCGATTGCAATCGCGACAAACCCTGCCCTTTTGCGGGCCATATCCCATGATGCCGTGTCTCCCTACCCGATCTTCCCGTCTTCCTGTGAAACAAGGGGACTCACAGGAAGAAAAGGAAGACCGGGAAGAAAAACGAAAGAACCTGCCGCCAGGGGCTGTGCCTTTTTTCCTGTTTCTCCTGCACGATGGCCCGGTCAGATTTTTTCCTCTGCCTCCCATCGGAGACGCTGCCCCAGCCGGCTCAATTCGCCCTCCAGCGACGGATGAAAAATAAATACCAGCCGGTGGTCGCCGGATTCCCCCGCCGCCTCCCGGATATTCCAGCCGCCCGGCGAATAATCGACGGTATGGACCTTTTCATGGATACGGGCCCTCCCTTTGATGCGGTAGACCCGGTCCTCCCATTGCGCCACCGCAGCCCGGAGCTGATCCAGGTCTGTCATTTCCGGCAACCGAAAGGCGGCGCAGGCGAAGTGCGGGTCCCGGCAGGCGCCATAGTTTCCCGCCAGCCCACCGGCATGTTCCCCGGCAAAAGGACTCCAGTCCGTCCGGCCGTGCTGCGTGCGCACGATGCGCAGGTTCGGCTTAACCCGCCGGATGGCTTCTTCGGTCGCCCGGACTTCGGACTCGCCGTACAGATCGGTTTTATTGACGAAAACGACATCCGACGCCAGGACCTGGGCGCGGATGTTCGGTAGCACGGCGACCAGCTTCACGAAACTGCCGGGATCCGCCAGGCCGGTCACCGAGGCCAGCCGATAAACACGGTCCAGCCGGGATTCCCTCAGCATCGACTCCACCGAGCGCGGATCGGCAATGCCGCTGGCCTCGATGACCACCGCTTCCGGACCGCCGGAAGAAAAAGAAAAGCGGCCCGGCAGCTCCCCCAGGAGACCAAGAAATTCGGTCACCAGGCAGCGGCAGAAAATGCTTCCCCCGCGGACGGCAACCACCGGCATCCCTGTGAAAGCCAGCTGTTCCGGATCGACCGTGTGCCGGGAAAACTCGTTGACCAGAAATACCAGCTTGCGGTCTTTGAACCTTGCGGCCACGTCCAGGAGAAAGGAGGTCTTGCCGCTTCCCAAAAAACCGGTGACCAGATGGAGCGGGATCATACTCCTTTCGCCCTGCTCCTCTCCATTATGGCCGATTCCAGAGTCTTCTGATCGGGAATCAGCGAAGAGAAGACCACCTCGCCGTCCATGCAGATGCTGGGAATGCTGACCACCTTCAGGCGCGACATCATGGCCAGCCCCTCCCGCGTGGTGATCCGGTGCTCGTGCACCCGGACCGGCTCGTCCGCCCTGGCCACGGCATGATGCACGGCTTCCATCATATACTGACAGGGCGCGCAGGAGGCGGAATCCAGGGTGACGACATCGATGGTCACAAAGGGAAGCGCCGCGTAATTCGGAAGAGGCACCTCCGCACCCCGGGCCTGGCTCTTGGCGATAATCGTGCGCTTGGCGATCTCCCGGCGGTAGGGATCATGAACCATCTCGGCAATGGCCCGCAGGTTCGATTCCGGGGTGTGAAAAGGCAAATCGCATCCCGGCGCCAGGATAAATCCGCAGTTTCCGCCGATATCGATACAGCGGATGGCATCCAGCCGGCAGTCGTCCTCATCCCCCAGGAGAAGGGCGCTGGTCAGCTTCAGGTTCCCACCGAAGGATTTGCCGTGGAACCGGGTGTAATCTCTCACTTTTTCCAGCGGGATATTTTCATCGATGGAAATATTGTCGCTCAGGCTGCGGCACATGATTTCCAGATTCCGCCCGGCATCCCCGCAGACAAAAAGCGAGGACAGCCCCTTTTTTTCCCGGATGTAAGTGAATATCTGATTCAGGGCCGGCAGGACAAAACCCTCGAAATGCTCCGGGCTGATCTGGCTGGTCATCGGATCGACTACGGCAACTACATCCGCTCCGTTCTCGAGGTAAGCCATGGCCGCTTTTCTGCCGACGGAGGCACAGAAGGCGATGAGGGCCGAAACATAGTCGGGATGATCGAACATCTGCAGGAACAATCGATTCCCCGCCAGGTGCAGCGCCAGGGTGAAAGGGCCGCAAACCAGGCCATAGAGCGCGATCTCCTCGGCAAATTCCCGGCGCAAACGCTTCAGACTGTCGAGCACGATGGGGTAGCGCCCCAGGGAGGTGTCGAAAACCGGAAGATCCGGGAGGGAGAGCCCATCCTCCATCGGGTGATGAGCCACGGACGGCGGGCACTCCCTGCCCCACTGCAGCCGGCACCCCAGGACTTCGGCTTCCATCTGCAAATCAAAGGCGACCGGCAGGGCATCCGGGCGATAAAGCTCCCGGGCCCGTAGCAGTCCAGCCACCAGGGCATCGGTGGACTGGAGATATTCTTCCGCAGAAATCCCGATCAACTTGGCTCCATGAACCCCCACGAAGGGAATCCATGCCGGGCGGGGGACGGTCTGGTTTTGCAGCGAACGAAGGATCAGTTCTCTTCCTTTCATCCTATTGCCTCCTTTCCTTTGGGCCTTTGGGTGACAAATTTTACAGATTCGCTATTGTAAAAAGCGGTTAAGCCGGAGTCAAGAAAAAACTGCGAGTCCTGTTCCGCGACTCTATGGCATAATAGCATCTTTTGAAAATGAAAAATCGACGATTGGAAATAGCTTCGTTGCGCCCAGGTCTGGTTCCTGTTTTTTTTCTGTTCCTGCTTTCATTCGCAGGTTCGTGTTTCCTGCCCTGCGCCTTGGCGGACGGGCCGGGTGAAAATTTCGTGGAAGACCGCCAGGGAGTTCCCCTGCCGGGAGCCCGCGTGGAAATCCGGACGGGAACGGGACTTTTGCTTCATGAGATCACGGTCGGGGAAGGCGGCGACTTTTCCCTGCCCGCACTTCCGTCAGGACGGTACCGGCTGATCGCCAAAGCAAAGCACTTTACGGATGCGGAAATCCCTTATTCCCCGGATCCACCGGAACCGCTGCGCATCCGCCTCGCCCTGGCCGCGATTCATTCCACGGTAACGGTGGCCGCCGAACGCGGATCCGTCGGCGATTCCCGGCAGACGGCGCAGATGACCTCGACCCGTCCCGGTTCGGCCAGCCTTCCGGCTGCCGATCCCGGTCAACTTCTCAGCGGCGCCCCCGGCATTATGATCCAGCAGTCGGCACCAGGGCAGGTCTCCCCATTTCTGCGGGGGCTCACCGGGTATCACGTACTCAACCTGATCGACGGGATACGCTTCAACAATGCCACGTTCCGCGCGGGGCCGAATCAGTACCTGGCCTGGATCGACCCCGGCCAGCTGGAGGCGGTGGAGGCGGTTCAAGGGCCGTCGGGTGTGGAATACGGGAGCGATGCCCTGGGCGGTGCGATCTATCTGCGCACGCCCCCGCCGCCGTATGCCCCGAAACGAATCGCCCTGCACGGAGACCTATTCCTGCAGGGCGCCACGGCCGATCTTTCCGCCGGCTCGGCAATGAAATGGGCCATCCTGGGGGAAAAGTTCTCCTGGCAAAGCGGACTCTCCGGCCGTCATTATAATGATGTGCGAGCCGGCCAGGGGCAGGACAGCCACCACGTGTTTCAACGGTTTCTGGGGCTCCCTCCAGGGGAAATCCGAAAGCTCACGGGCGCGCGGCTTTCGGAGACCGCTTATTCCAGACAGGGCGCCTTTTCCAAACTGGCCTTCCGCCTGCCCGGGGAACAGCAGATTCAGCTCTGGTACCAGGGTTCCACCCTAAAAGGAGTGCGCGGGTACAAGGATCTGATGGGCGGCCTGGGAAGGCTGCAGTCTTTTTTCGTTCCGCAGTCCCTGCAGTTCGGCTATGCCCGTTACGAAAAGCTGGCTCTGGGTCCGCTGGACTCCGTTTCCGGAACCATTTCGGTAAATTCCCAGAGGGACGGTTCCGTGCGGCAGGGTCTGCGCTGGGAGGACACCAGGACCGCGGAAAGGAACCGCGTGCTGGCCACCGGCCTGTCCTCGCAGGCTACGTCCCACATCGGGTCCCGGCAGTCGCTCGTCTTTGGGTTGGAGCACTATCGGGAAAAAGTCGCTGCCGCACGTGAGGAGCAGACGCTTTCTCTGGTCCGTGCCGTTCGTCCGCTCTATCCGGACGGATCCCGGTACCGGACCAGCGGTTTTTTTCTGCAGGATATGGTGGAGCCGGTTCGGAATAAAGTCCGCTGGACGGGGGGCCTGCGCTATACCAGGATCTCCTGGGGCTCCGGGGCCGATCCGCGTTTTGGCATTCCCTCCTCCGCATCCCGGTTCCGGGATCTTTCGTTTCAGACGGCCCTCTCCGCGCAGATCCATCACGGCCTGGCCGTTCATTTTCTCAGCGGAAAAGGATTCCGCGCGCCCAACCTGAACGACCTGGGAGCGATCGGTCTCAATGACCTGGGCTACGAGATCCCGGCTTCAGAGGCTGCCGGCGCCATGATGGGGACCTCCGCCGGAGAGACCGCCCTCTCCCTGGGGAAGCCGGTACGCGCCCTGGTCCCGGAAAGCATGGTCAATTTCGAATCGGGCATCACCTTGACCGGGCACCGGACCCATTTACGAATACAGGCGTTCCAGGCCTCGCTGCACCATCCGATCGTCCGGCGGACCCTGGTGTTTGCCGCCGGCTCGTATCCTTCCTCTCTGGCAGGCATGGAGGTCCAACCCATCGCGCCCACGCCCGCCCAGGCCGCCCAGGGAATCGTAACCGTGTCCCCGCTGTTTGACCCCCGTGCAATTAAAGCTTTCGTCAACGAGGGGCGCGCCCGGTATCGCGGCGTTGAATCGCGCTTCGACTGGACCCTCACTCCGCAGTGGGCTATTCATGCCAGTTACTCCTTTCTTTCCGGAAAAGACCTCGACCCGGAGCGTCCTGTCCGTCGTCTCCCGCCGCAGTCGGGGCGGCTTTCTCTTCAGCGGCAGCAGAGCCGGTTCTGGGGAGAACTTCGGCTGCTTTTCGCCGGGCGGCAGCGCCTTCTCAGCGGGGGAGACCTGGATGACGAGCGCATAGGGGCCTCGCGAAGCCGGAGCGATATCGCCGCTTTCTATCGCGGAGCACGGATGGCCGAGTGGGTGGACGGGCAAGGCAGGTTCCGTCCTACCGGCGAAACTCTCCTGGAAATACAGAACCGCCTATTGCCTCTCGGCACCTCAGTGAACGGAGTCTACCTGGGCAGCGACTCCACGCGGGCACCGCTTTTCACGGCAACCCCCTCCTGGTGGACACTGGACGTGGAAACCGGATTCCGCCTTTCCGAAAGCTCCCGCCTGGGTCTCGGCGTAACGAACCTGACCGACCGCAACTTCCGGATTCACGGCTCCGGGGTTGACAGTCCGGGAAGAAGCGTTTATCTGTCCTTTTATTATGGATTCTGACTCGCCGGATCGCCTTGCGCCGCACCGCTATTCCTAAACAACCCCAAGCGGGAAGGGTCCGCGTGGCACCCGCCTGCGGATTATTCCCGGTGAAAGGGGATAAGGAATCGACGGCCGCAGCACCCTCATTCATTCGATTTATCCGGCAACCGACATTCCGAACAACGGGATACCCTGCGGATGAGCTTGTGGTCGATCAGTTCGGCCAAAGCCTTGAGAATCGCCTGCTCCCTGATATCCAGCCTTCCGTCCCTGTCGGCCTCCGCCAGGAGAGCGGCGTAATCTCCGGAATGAACTTCTCCTTTGCCAATAATACGATGAAGCAATTCCGCCATCTTTTCGGCATTTTCATTCAAGACAAACATGACCATCTCCTTTTTCCAGTCTTTGTATTGGTAGTATAAAATCGGGAAGAGCGGCTGTCCAGCCATCTCCCGAATGCATAAAAAAGAATCGGGAACAAAACCGGGGGCGAAGCGTACCAGTTAATGATAAAAGGGGAGTAGATCACCCGCAAGGGCTGAAATCTTCGTCAGGACGGCTATGCATTGCATGGCCCGGATTTTTCAAGAAGCGGCTTAAACCGCACGCTTTCGATCAAGACCTTTATGGTACAGGCCATAAAGGTCTTTTTTTATGGGGAAAAGGAGGAAAACCCATTATGTTGCGAGCTTTAAAACAACAACTGATACAATTGTCCGAAGAGGGGAAAGAGCCGTTCCTGGCAATTCTGAAAAAAAAGGTCGGTTCCAGCCAGGCAAAAGTATGGGCTGGTCCCCTGAAAAACTTTATCCTGGTTTTACCCGAGATGATCGCACAGGTGCGAATCTGGTCCGACACAAAGGATCTTTCCGAGCAGATTCACAATCTGAACGGCAATCTGCTGACCTATCTGTATCATCCGGCCGATTTTCTTCATGACGAAGGGTATGGACTATTCGGATACCTGGATGATGCTTACCTGGTCGGGTCCGTCTATCACACCACGCTTCGAGCTCTTGGCCCGGAGAATTCCCAGCTGGCTCCCCACCAGGCGGAGATTGCCGCTCAAGTCGAAACATGGCTGGATGTGACCCGGAGGGTAATCCCCAAAGAGACCGCCCTGATCGAAAAGATGAAACGAGATCTTTCCATGGGAAACCTGGACATCCTGCGCGGACTGCTGGAGAGGCCCCCGTCCTCCAGACCGGTATGGCCCGCAAGGGACAAGGAAATCATCCCCGTCGCATGAACGCGAATGGATATCGACAATGAGGTGAATGATGAAAGAATGGCACTGCAAAGACATTTCCGTCATTTTGAATGAGTGGGATACCGATCCGTCCCGGGGCCTGAGCCGGGAGGAGGCCGACCGAAGACGTCAGCAGCACGGGCCGAACGAGTTGCGCTCCGAGTCCCGTACTACCGCCTGGACAATTCTCAGGGATCAGTTCCGCAATGTGATGATTCTCATCCTGCTGATCGCCGTCATCCTGTCTGTTATTCTCGGGCATGTCGTGGAGGCAGTCGCCATTTCGGTGATTGTGCTGTTTGCCATCCTGCTGGGATTCATCCAGGAGTACCGGGCCGAAAAGGCGCTGGAGGCCCTGCAGCGGATGGCCGCGCCCACGGCCACCGTGATCCGGGATAGCCGGGAATCGGTGATCCCTTCGCGGGAGCTGGTTCCGGGAGATGTGATTCGCCTGCAGTCCGGCAATCGAGTCCCGGCCGATACCCGCCTGGTGGAGGCGATCAATCTGCAGACCGTGGAATCGGCTCTGACCGGGGAATCCAATCCGGTTGAAAAGCAGACGGATCCCCTTCCCGATCCACGATTGACCATCGGGGACCGAAAAAACATGGCGTACGCCGGGACCCTGGTAGGGTACGGGCGGGGGACAGGTGTGGTGGTGGCTACCGGCATGAACACCGAATTCGGGAAGATAACCGGAATGCTCCAGAGCGTGGAAACCGCGCAGACTCCGCTGCAGATAAACCTGGAGCGCCTGGGCAAGGTCCTGGCCAAAGCGGCCCTGGTTGTCGTCCTGATCCTTGTAGCCTTCGGCATCGTACAGGGCCGGCCCTTTTTCGAGATGTTGATTTTCGGCATTGCCCTGGCCGTGGCCGTGGTGCCGGAAGCACTCCCGGCCGTGGTCACCATTTCGCTGGCCATCGGCGTGCAGAGGATGGTCCGGCGGAACGCGCTGATAAGGCGTTTGCCGATTGTGGAGGCCCTGGGAAGCACTTCGGTAATCTGCTCCGATAAGACCGGCACGCTCACCAAAAACGAAATGACGATCCGCCAGATGGCCACCCGGCGGGAAATTACGGAAGTATCCGGAGCCGGGTACGAGCCGCACGGCACATTTCTGGCGCAGGGACGGGAGAAAGAGCTGTCGACCGAAGAAAAAGAATTGCTGCGCGGTGGTACGCTTTGCTCGGACGCGGTTCTGGTGCAAACGGAAAACGGCTGGGAGATTCAAGGCGACTCCACGGAAGGAGCTTTCGTGGTCGCAGCCGCAAAAGCCGGTATGAACCGCGCCGAACTGGAAAAGGCATTCCCGCGCATCCATGAAATTCCCTTTTCCTCCGAAACGAAGCGGATGACGACATTACACGCTTCGGACCGCACCCGCATCGCCTATTCGAAAGGTGCGCCGGAGGTCATTTTAAATAACTGCTCCACGCTGCTGCTGGGAACCGAGCCTGTTCTCCTGGATGAGCCGGCAAGAAAATCCATATTGGAGGCCGCGGAAAGAATGGCCGGTCAGGCTTTGCGTGTGCTGGCCGTATCCCGGAAGGAAAATGCCGATAAAGCGGATGCCGACCGGAATATGACCTTCCTCGGACTGGCAGGTATGATTGATCCGCCTCGCCCGGAAGCCCAGGGTGCGATTCGACTGTGCGATGCGGCCGGAATCCGTCCCGTCATGATCACCGGGGATCATCCTCTGACGGCCGAAGCGATCGCCCGCGAACTGGGAATCCTTCCGGTCCGCGGAAAAGTTGTCACGGGTGCCGAACTGGAATCGATGAGCGACGCGGACCTGGAGGATCAGGTAGCCCGTATTCATGTCTATGCCCGTGTATCGCCTTCACACAAATTGCGGATCGTTTCCGCCTGGCAGAAACAAGGGGAACAGGTCGCCATGACGGGAGATGGCGTGAACGACGCTCCCGCACTCAAAAAAGCCGACATCGGAATTGCCATGGGAATCACCGGCACGGACGTCAGCAAGGAGGTGGCCGGAATGATCCTTACGGACGACAATTTCGCTTCGATTGTCGCCGCCGTGGAAGAGGGCCGGGGCATTTACGAGAACATCAAGAAATACCTGATGTATCTGATTTCATCCAACATCGGTGAGATTCTGCTCATGGGTGGAACCACGCTCCTGGGGCTTCCCTTGCCCTTGACGGCGGTGCAGATTCTGTACGTCAATCTGGCCACCGACGGACTGCCGGCTCTGGCGCTCGCAGTGGATCCGCCGGATCCCGACCTGATGCAACGAAAACCGAGGAATCCCAGGACCGGCATTTTCACCCGACCGGTAAACATATTGATGATTGCCGGAGGGATCTGGTCGGCCGCGGTCAATATCGGTCTTTTCACAACGGCCCTTAAATATGGCTTTGACCTGAATAAGGCCATTACCATGACCTTCGTTTCCCTGGTGCTGATCCAGTTTTTCAAAGCCTACAACTACCGGTCGGACCGCAACTCCGTTCTGCGAAAGCCCTTTTCCAACCGGTGGTTAAACCTGGCCATTCTCTGGGAGCTGCTGCTGCTGGCGGCCCTGTTTTACTTTCCCGTGTTCCATGGTCCTTTCTCTATCTCTCATTTATCATGGGAAAACTGGGCCGTTGCGGGAGCCCTGGCACTCTCCGTGGTCCCCGTCCTGGAGCTGGTCAAATGGGTGGCCCGGAAAGGCTGGCTGGGCCCCCTGGACTGATGCCTCGAAAAACAGCAGTGGATGAGTCCGGTTCTGCCGTCCCGATGCGGATGCGACTTGACCCGTGCCTGGCGCCACAAGGGCCAAAAGCCCGGCACATTACAGCCTGGGGCTCTGCTTCGCTCCACCCCAGGCTGTAATGCCAGCGGGCCTTCCGCCCGCCGCGCCAATACACATCCTTCCTGGTCCCGTCGTCTTCCTCCGCTCTTTTCAATGGCGGGTTCTCGACTTTCTGCCGGGCCAGAGCGGAATGCCGGTTTCCGGCTCTACTTCCTGATGTTCAGCACCAGCACCGAGTCCGTTTTGTCGGGGGCTGCGGCCGGCAGAGCGATCGACCAGGCCGTTCCGTTGGCTTTGACCTTCAGGCTCTTCTTGCGGGCATCCGCCAGGAGATACGCCTTGGTGATTTTTCCGTCTACCTTGGCCAGCTCAAAGGAGCCATTCGGCCAGGTGAACAGATGGATATACAGCTTGCCGGGCTTCACCGTACAGCGCCAGTCCTTCCGGGCCAGAAAGATCCGGTTGCCGCGGTTGTCCTTCTTGTTCGGATCCGGATCGTAGGCTCCAAGCTCCTCCCCGTAGGGCGTCGGCCCGGCGCCGTAAATCGACTCCCCGTTCACCTTGAGCCAGCGACCCACGGCCCGCAGGTTGTCCTGGCTGGGCTGCGGAATCAGCCCTTCGGCGGTCGGGCCGACATTGAGCAGGTAATTGCCCCCCTTGCTGACGATATCCACCAGCTTGAAGGTCAGGTCTTCCGGGGTTTTCCAGTTATGGTCGTAGCTCTTGAAGCCCCAGGTGTCGTTGAGCGTGGCGGGCACTTCCCAGTCCTCGCGCACCACCTCATTGGGAATCCGGTTGTCGCCCATGGAGCGATAATCGCCCGCCGCTCCCAACCGCCCGTCGATCAGACACCAGGGCTGCAGGGTTTTGACGATGTCGATGAACCGTTTGGCCCGATCGCCGACGTCCATCATCCGCGGGGTATCGAACCAGATCAGGCAGACCGGTCCGTAGTTGGTCAGCAGTTCCCGGACCTGGGGCTCGGCCTTGGATTGCAGGTATTTGTCGTAGGCCCCATTCCTGCTTTTTTCCTCGTCCGGCCCGAAATCCCAGGTATTGCCGGCTCCTCCGGACTCGTGCCAGTCCTGGGCCTGCGAATAGTAGAATCCGAAACGGATGCCGGCCTTGGCGCACTCTGCCGCCAGCTCTTTCAGCGGATCCCGCTGGAACGGGGTGGCATCCACGATGTTATAGGGGCTGGCCTTGGAGCCGTACATGGCAAATCCGTCGTGGTGCTTCGAGGTAATGACCATATACTTCATACCGGCATCCCTGGCCAGGCGAACCCACTCTTCGGCGTTGAATTTCACCGGATTGAACTGGGGTGCCAGCTGCTCGTATTCCTTGACCGGAATCCTGGCTCGGTTCATGATCCATTCGCCGATTCCCGGAATCGGCTGCCCCTTCCAGGTGCCGGCAGGCACGGCATAGAGCCCCCAGTGGATAAACAGTCCGAACTTGGCTTCGCGGAACCACTGCATTTTCTGATCCTGGGTCGCCGGCTTGCCCGCCCCGCCCTGCTCCGATGCCCATGTGCACGGGAAGGCCGCAAGAAACAGGCCCACTGCCAGCAAGCCGGCCGCCAGCGGAAAAGCCCTGCGGCTTGTGATTCGAGTTTTCATAATAGCAATTCCTTTCTTGGTGATGCCCGGCCCGCGAAACAGGGTGCGCCCGGCGTTGCCCGGATCATTCATTCCCTGCTGTTTGATAGCCGCGGTATTGCACTATTTGCGGAAGGTACGCTTCCCTCGGCAAAGCTTCCCACCGTCGGACAGGTTGACCCGCCGGTAGCGCTGACGGTCGGGTGATGCTATAAGGGCAGCAGGCCAAATGTCAAGAACGGGACCATAAATAATTCTATCCTGCCGGTCAGTCAATCCGGCCCAGCTGTCCGGGAATCGCCGGCTCCAGCCGCAGGGATTCGAAAAACATCAGGTTTTCGCCCCCCGCTTCCGCGGGGCGGATGGAAATGTCCAGCGGACCTCGGGCCGAAAGCCGGATGGTGCCCAGGTCGAAGAGCTGGTAGCGGTACCATTCTCCCGTGGTTTTCACGGCGCCGGAAACGGTCTGCTCTCCGAACTGCAGGAGGAACTTCCGGCCTTCCGACTGGCGGCGGGCCGCATAGCGCAGCTGAATGCGGTAGGACCCCGGCTGGCTGACCTGCACCCGCCACAGGACCTGGTCCTCCGGATTTTTCCACCGGCCGATGTGAAAGCGGCCGTCGCGGTTGAAGCGCTTCATGGCCCCGCCCCGCGTTTCCGCATTCAGGTAATCCAGATGGAATGGCGAGTCGCTGCCCTGGGTGATCCGATGAGGCTCCGCTTCCGGTTTTCCGGCCGCTCGCAGCACCACCACCGTCGCCGCAGGATCCCATCCCTGGGCCGGCATCTGCACCTGGAGAACGCCCTGCTCGCGGCGAATCGGCAATTCCCGGGCCGGCGCGGAAAGCAGCGCCGCCGAAAGGATCTCGCTGCGGAATCCTCCGACGCGCAGGATGCCGTCCGCCGGACGCTCGAAGACATGCAGGAAGATGCGGTCTCCCTTCACCGTACAGCGCCCCCAGGGGAACTGCCCGACCGGGCAGGCGCTGCTGCCGTAGATGGACTCCCCGTTCCGGCGCATCCAGTCGCCCACCTGCTCCAGCACCGCGGCGCTGGCCGCCGGAATGGTGCCGTCGGCCAGCGGCCCGATATTCAGCAGGTAGTTCCCGCCCTTGCCGACAATCTCGATCAGGCGCCGGATGACGTTGGCCGGAGTTTTCCAGTCCTGGTCAAACCGGCTGAATCCCCAGGTTCCGTTCAGCGTCTGGGGCGTCTCCCAGTACTCGTCCAGCCCGCCGGTGGGCATCCCGTTGTCGTTCAGGTTCTGGTAGTCGCCGAGGAGATCGTGCGCGTAATTTCCCACCCGCCCGTTGACCAGACAGGCCGGCTGCAGCTTGTGGACCAGGTCCATAAAGCGGTTGGCCTGCTCGGTGGTGTACATGCCCCGGTCAAACCAGATCAGGCCCAGCGGGCCATAGCCGGTCAGCAGCTCGCGCATCTGCGGCAGGGACTTCTCGCGCAGGTACTTTTCAAAATCCTTTTTGGCCGGATCATAGTCCCAGTGGTTTCCGTATCCGTCGGGGTCGTCCCAGTCCTCGCGGTGCGAGTAGTAGACGCAGAAGCGGATGCCCTGACGCCGGCAGGCTTCCGAGAGCTCCTTGACCACGTCCCGCCGGAAAGGCGTCCAGTCGACTATGTTGTAACCGCTCACCTCGGAGTGGTACATGGCAAATCCATCGTGGTGCTTGGCGGTGATCACCATGTATTTCATCCCGGCGCTGCGAGCCAGTCCGGCAAACCGGTTGGCGTCGAACTTGACCGGATTCAGGCCGCGGGCCATCTCCCGGTACTCCTTTACCGGAATATTGAAGCGCTGCATGATCCATTCCGCCTCGTCGCCGGGCGGAATCTTCTGCCCCTTCCACTCTCCGGCCAGAAGCGAATAAGGCCCCCAGTGGATGAACATGCCGAATTTGTCGTTTTTAAACCATTCCATGCGGTCCTCCGCGGGCAGGTGGATCAGGCAAGCCCAGAGCAGAATCGGGATCCGAAAAGCCGAGAAACGGAATGCGCTCGATTTTTTACGTATCATACGATAATCTCCTAACGTTTTCGAAACAGCCAATAAAAGTCCGGGGCGGTGCCGGCATTTCCAAAATTGTACGGCAACACGGCCCGGATCGTCGAGAAGGTTGGCTTTTTTCAGGAAGGAAAAAAGGAAAGCGAGCCCAGGAAGGCCTATGCGGGAACACGCACACGATTATGTCATCCGCGATCCGGCCATCGCCCGGAACGAGCGCAAGACGCTGCTGGTGGCGGCCATCACCTCCGCCATGATGGTGGTAGAGGTGATAGCCGGATACCTGACCTCCTCGATGGCCCTCCTGGCGGACGGCTGGCACATGGCCTCTCACGCCGGCGCGCTGACCATCAGCGTCCTTGCCTATCGCCTGGCCAAATCGGATCGATTGAACCGGCAGTTCTCCTTCGGCGCCGGCAAGCTGATTCCCCTGGGCGGATATACCAGCGCCATCCTACTGGCCATGATCGCTCTGCTGATGGCTGTCCGCTCCGTCGAGCGTCTGCTGCACCCGGTGGCCATCCAATTCAACGAAGCGATCGCCGTGGCGATCCTCGGGCTGGCCGTGAACGTCTTTTGCGCCCTGATCCTGGACGAGGGCTCCCACAGCCACCCGGAGGAGCATGAGGAGGGAAACCGGGCACACCGCCCCCACAGCCACGACCACAACCTGCGAAGCGCTTACATCCATGTTCTGGCGGATGCCCTGACTTCCATTTGCGCCCTGGCGGCTCTGCTGCTGGGCAAGCTGGCCCGTGCGGTATGGCTGGATCCGGCGATGGGAATCGTCGGGGCGGCGGTAATCCTTCGATGGGCCTATATGCTCTGCAAGGAAACGGCCCGGGAGCTGCTGGACGGACACGCCAGACCGGCCGACCGGGACGAAATCAGGCAGTTCCTGGAAAGAGAGGGTGCCGTCGTGCTCGACCTTCACGTCTGGAGAATTGCCCCCAGCGCCCTTGCCTGCGAAATCCTGATCGAGAGCCGGACGCCGAAAGGTTCCGCCTACTACCGGAAAAAAATAGGCCGCCGCTTTCCCTTCGAACACCTGATTATCGAAGAATGCAGGCCCGGGGAATTGCGGCCGCTGCAGAACGGATTCAGGCGATCAGATTGAGGTTGCTTCCGAGCCCACCCGATCCCGGTCCGGGGTTGCGGTTCTGCCTGTTTTGAGCGGCCGCTTCCGCCTGGGGCACGCCTGCATTCGCCGGCGGATTCATCGCTTCCATGCCCTGCGTTCTTGCCGTGCCGCCAATGCTGAGGCGGTCTTCCAGTCCCTGGGGAGGAGGCGGTGCATTCGGCGGCGCCTGGCCTTCCGGCGGATTTCCGGTGGGAGCAGGAGCGGAAACGGGCGTACCGCCGCCAGAGACCTGCATCTGGCTCTGAATGGTGGACACATATGGATTCAGATAGTTCTGGACTTGCATGCTTTTTCTCCTTTCCCGTGTCTGCGATCATACCACCCAGGCGAGAGCAAGTCAAAGACCCGTTTTCATAAAAACCATAATCCGTGACCCAGATTACACTCCGGCTGTTTTCCGGTTTTTCCTTCCCGCCCTTCCTTATCTTCCTGTGAGCCCGATTATTTCACAGGAAGTCAGGTAGATCAGGAAGGAAGAAAGAAGCCATCAGGGCATGTCGGATGGAGAGGGGGCCTTTTTACCTGGTTATCGGCAAGGATAATCTCGCAAAAAGGCACACATCTTAAACTGTCATCCTTCGCTGCGCTCAGGATGACGGAGAGGGAAAACGGATTTATTGCGAGATTATCATTTTTTATGGACCGGCCCGTTATCTGGAACCGATGCAGAACAGGTGGTGGCGGGTTCGGACCAGCAGCTTCTCGCCGGAAACGGCGGGAGTGGCAAAGCAGAATTCTCCCATCGGATTGCGTGCCAGCACCTCGAATCCCTGCCTGCCAATCCGAAGAACATGCACGTCGCCTTCTTCGTTCGGAAAGTAACAGTGATCCCGGGCCGCAACCAGGGACGCGGAAAAGGTGCCGGCATTCTTCAAAGGCTCCTTGCGCACCTCCTTTCCGCTCACGGCATCCCAGGCGGTAATCATTCCGTTGTCGCCGGCAACCACAAAAAGGTCGCCGAGCACCAGGGGAGTCGGCATGTACGATCCGCCGCGTGGAACCCACCAGGCAAGGCCCGCAGGAACCGATTCGCTGTTTGCCGGGGTCAGGTCTCCGCGGGCCTCGGGTCGGACGGCAAAAACCGGGCTCTTCCCATGCCCGTTGGTTATATAAATCAGGCCGTGCCCCCACTGCGGGGCAGGAACCGGGCAATCCCCACCGTCATGGAGAAACCAGAGCTTTTCCCCGGTATAGAGATCGTATCCGGCCATCTGCTTCCAGCCATTGCATACCAGCTGCGGCCTGCCTTTGTATTCCACAACCAGCGGCGTCGACCAGGTGGTAGTCTGCTCCCCTCTCATAACCCGCCGGATCTCCTTTCCGCTGGCCAGGTCGAAACTGGCCCAGAAGGAGACATTGGTGGCATCACACTGCACAATCACCCGATCGCGATAAATAATCGGGGAACTGGCGTAGCCCCACTCCAGGGAGGTATCGTTGTGAGGACCGGTCTGAAATGTACCCAGGTCCCGGCGCCAGATCTCCTTCCCCTGCATGTCGTAACAGTACAGGCCCTCTGCTCCGAAGGAAGCTACGACCCATTTCCCGTCGGTCGCCGGGGTGGAATTGGCGTGGGTGGCCTTCCTGTGCCGGCGAATCCTGGGCACTCCGGTCCGGGCGGTTCTCTCCCACAGGATCCTGCCGGTGTCCCGGTCCAGGCAGAACAGCTTCCAGGACCAGGTTCCCTTGTCGGCGGCCGATTCCCCGGTCCCGTTGAGCCAGCCGGTTTTAACATCCGCGGAGCCCGGGGTCACCTCCACGGCGGTGGCAACAAATACGCGGGATCCCCAGACAACGGGAGAGGAGTGGGACAGCCCGGGCACGGGAGTTTTCCAGAGAATATTATCTCCGGTGCTAACGTTCCAGCGAACCGGAGGATTGCCGGCCCCGATCCCGCTGCCGTCAGGTCCCCGGAAGGAAGGCCAGTTCTGGGCAGGAAGAAACGGCGACAGGATCAGAGCAGCTGTCGCCAACAAACCCGACTTCCGCACCCACAGCCGCAAATAGAAGCTTTTTACAGAATAAAATGACGTCATTGGTAGCACACCCTTAATGGCCAGGTTTCGTACCGCCATGTCCGAATCATAGTATGCGCAGCATCCGTGTGTTTCCCAGCGTGTTGGGCTTGACGCTTTCCAGATCCAGAAACTCGGCGATACCTTCGTCGTAGGAGCGCAGCAGCTGGGCGTAGATCTCCGGCTCAACCGGTGTTCCCTGGATTTCGGTGAATCCGTGCCCCCCAAAAAAACGGGTTTCAAAAGTCAGGCAGAAAAGCCGCTTCACCCCGACGGCCCGCGCCCGTTCGATGATGGCTTCCAGAAGGCAATGACCGATTTTTTTTCCGCGCATATGATCCATGACCGCCAGGGTCCGGACCTCCGCCAGGTCTTCCCAGAGCACATGAAGAGCGCCGCAACCGACCACTTCCCCGTCCACTTCCGCCACCAGGAACTCCTGCACATCCTCGTAGAGCGTGACCCGTTCCTTGGCCAGGAGCCTGCGCTGAAGGGCATATGTCTCGATAATATTATGCACTGCCTTGACGTCGGCGGTTCGCGCCGGCCGGACAATCACCTCAGACATGGGCACGCTCCCGGCAAGATGCGAACAGAACGGGTATTCTCCTGGACAACTGCTGGTACTCAGACATACACGATCCTCTTTTTCCCTGATTTTAATTCAGCAAGTGTACGGCGGCATCCGGGGGAAATCAAGACATTTTATCGGCTGCGTCAGAAAAAGAAACCGGTGATACTGCGGTTCCGGCAAGGATTGTCGAAAAGAACTGTCGAATTCGACAGTTCTTGCCGGCCACATTCCTTTGCGGCATTCCTCAGCACCAGTTCGCGACGGCTCTTTTAGTGACCGGCCTCACCGGAACCGGCCGGGAAAGGCACAATTCCCTCCGGAATCAACCCTTTTCCATGCACCTTCCTGCCGATCCTCTCCGTCTGGCCCGCCGGTTGCATTGGCGGGAATGGGAAAATTATTATTGGCATTCCACAAGGCGACAAACAAGGAGTTTTACGGACCATGAAACGAACCGGAATTTCACTGATTGCGCTCCTGCTGTTGGGATTGGCGGGATTTTGTCCCGGCACTTTCTTTCTCACCGCGGCAGCCACGACACAACCGCTTCTGCTCTCTCCCGGCGATAGCTCCTCTGAATCGGAAAACGCAACTCAATATAAGGTCTATCTCCCCGTGCTGCTGAACGGCAATCCGTCGGCAGGAGTACCTGTCGCCGATTTCAATTATTCACCCGGCTCCCCGGTAATCGGCCAGTCCGTGCAATTTACCGATACCTCCGGCGGCGGGCCGACCAGCTGGTCCTGGAACTTCGGCGACGGGACTTCGAGCACTTCACAGAATCCCAGCCACACCTTTTCACAGGCGGGTACCTTCCCTGTCTACCTGACGGCCAGCAATTCCCACGGGAACCACACCAAGCAGCGGCCGGTCGTGGTGGCAGCCGCCGGTGGAACCCTGGCGGCTGCCTTCAACTTTACCCCCGCCAGCCCGGTTACGGGCCAATCCGTGCAGTTCACGGACACCTCAACGGGAGGCCCGACCGGCTGGTCCTGGAATTTTGGCGACGGATCCACCAGCACATCCCAGAATCCGACGCACGCCTTTGCCGGCTCCGGACAGTACACCGTAACGCTGACCGCAAGCAACGCCGGGGGATCGAACGCCAAAAGCCGGAATATCACGGTCAGTGCTCCGACGAGCAAGCCCACGGCGGCCTTCGACTTTTCACCCGGAAGCCCGACGGTCAGCCAGCCGGTTCAGTTTACCGACAAGTCCAGCGGAGCCCCCACCAGCTGGTCCTGGGATTTCGGCGACGGAAGCAACAGCACGCTGCAGAGTCCGACCCATACCTACTCGTCCACCGGCATCTTCACGGTTTCTTTCACCGCCCAGAATTCGCTGGGCAGCGGGAGCACCACGCAGAACCTGATCGTGGTGGAGTCCGGCATCGAGTTCACCATGGCCCAGACGGTGTCCGACGGCGCGCAGCGCACTACGCTGGCCTTTTCCGGGCTGGCGATGATGACCGGAAATCTGGAGGCTCAGTCCTTCTTCCCGCCGGGGAAAGTGGCCGACTACACCGGGTTCCAATACCTGCGCGACAACGATCCGGACAACATGGGCCACAATACCAGCTTTCTGACCCGGGTGGCTTACAATGTGATCTATATTCTCAACACCAGCCAGTTCAACCAGCTGAAAACCCTGGCCAGCAACCAGATCAGCCAGATCAACCAATACGGCTACCAGCGCTTTCCGCTGATGAAAGCATTCCGGCGGCTGCTGGCCGGAACCATTCCCACCGGCTCCAGCGGCCTCAATCTCAATTCCGTCAGGAAAGCTTCCCGCGAGCTATACCTGCTGGACGGCCAGATCAGCTATGACCGCGCCGTTCTCTATGCCGCCATCATCAACTCGCTCGACGCCTCCCAGAAAGCCTGTCTGGACGCCATGAAAGGAAAGGGGTTCAACTCCTGGCCCGATATCACCAGCGAGCAGGTCAAAACCAAAATGCAGGGGCTGGAGCAGGGCACCTCCGTGGCGGTCATGACCTACGCCGGGGACCTGTTCAGCTGGTATGCCGGAGGAGTGGACGCCGACGTCTACTTCTGCCCGGAACGTCAGGGTACCTATTACGGATCCTTTTATATGAAGGATGCACCGGCGGTGGGCCACGAAGGGTACAGCATCGATGAGCAGCTGACGGCCACCGCCGGCGCGGCGCTCTGCGACAGCTCGAAAGGGTATGTCACCGCCGACCAGGCGGCGGTCATGTCCAGCCTGGTCGACCTTCAGAAAGCCAACCTTTACGGCTCGCCCACCAGCAATATCGTCAAGGTGCGAACCCAGATCGCCGTCCTGCTGCGCGGCCTGCTGACGGCGGCCGATGTCGGCAATGCGGTCAAAAACCAGGTACTGAGCCTGTCCGGCACCTACGGAGACCTGGATGGTGAAAACAACTACTACTACGCCACCCTCTTCGCCCAGGTCTACAAAACGATGACCACGGACCAGAAAAGCAAACTGATGACTCTTCGCAGTGACATCATGTCCGGCACCTACTCCGACGGAACGCCCTTTGACTTTACGGTCTGCAATACGCCTTTCCTGTACTCGGCGGTGATCAGCGATCTGACTTTGCTGTCGCCCTATGTCGACAATACCGACTACCTGTTTTTCGAACCTGTGAGGTGATTCATGAAACCGATGCGAACACTCTTTCTCTTTTCGATCCTGTTGCCCTGCCAGGAACTCGCCTTTGCCCAGCCGACAGCGGCCGCCTGCCTGAGCGGCACCCGCCATGACGGCGAATGCAAGGACTGCTGCGACAGCCTGACCGGGATCGATGCCGCCGCAAGGAAAAGCTGCCGCGACTCCTGCGCCGGGTATGATTTCTCCCGGAATACCCGGTCGATCCGCTTCGATTCCCCATCTGTCCTTGGACCGAACGGAGACTACTCCTCCTGCACCGCGGCGGCCGACGAGGCGGCCTGCAAGAGCTGCTGCGACGGTTCCACCACCCTTGCGGCCGGCGACCGGCGCTTCTGCCGGGACGCCTGCAACGCCAAATATGGCGGTTCGGCGAAAAAGCCGTCGCCGGAGCCGGCCAGGACGGGGGAGCGTGCTTCCCCGGATCCGTTTCGCCGGGCGTTCGGCGAGCCGCTGCCCCCCCCGCCGCCGCCCCGGGAGAAAACCGGCGCCGACTCTTCCAAGGGGAAAGGAAACCGCCCGCCTGAGCCAGGCAAGAGGCAGCAAGACGGTTACAGCATCGAACAGGCCATATCCGACCGGGCCCAGCTGACCACCATTGCTTTCGATGCCCTGGCCTTTTTCACCGGAGATCTGTGCAGCGACTCTTTTCTGCCCCCCGGCAAGGTTTCCGATTTCTTCGGCTTTCAGTACCTGCGGGATACCGACAGCGGCCGGCTGGGCCACAATACGACTTTCGTTCCGCGGAGCGCCAACAACATGCTGTCGATCCTCAGCGAGAGCCAGAAGGCCCAGCTGATTGCCCTGGCCCAAAACCAGGTCAGCCGGATGAAAAGCTTCGGCACCGATCGCTTTCCCCTGATGAAAGCTTTCCGTCGGCAGCTGATGCGCGACGTCCCGACCGGAAGCTCCGGGCTCAACCGCGATGCGGTACGAAAATATTCCAGTGAGCTTTACCGCCTGGACGGGGAGCTCAGCCTGCAGCGCGCGCGGGCTATGGGGTCCATCCTCCGCGCGCTGGATACCCGTCAGAAGGAATATCTGCAGAAAATGGCCGCCGGCAACTCTCTTTCCTGGCCGGACCTGCCCGATCAGCTGGACCGGCGCAGTTACCCGCCGGAAGTTCACGTGGCCGTGATGACCTACGCCAGCGAAATGTTCAGCTGGTATGCCGGAAGCGTGGAGGCGGACACCTACTTCTGCCCGGAGCGTCATGCTATGTACTTCGGCGCCTTCTTCATGAAAGACATCCCGGCCATGAACAATCCGAATTACTCCATCGGCACGCAGATTACCGGCGATACCGGCGATGCCTTCCTGGCCATCCTTACGGAATCCCAAAACCAGGCCATCCGGCAGCTGGTGGATCAGCAGCGCGGCAGCCTGCAGGAAATCGTGGAGACGCGCCGGACCATCTCCACCCGATTGAGGAAGCTGATGAAGGAAGATTCGGTCGACGAAGCGGAGATCCTGGCCCTTTCCGAGCGCTACGGACAAGCCGACGGCGAGCTGTCCTGTCTTTATGCCACGCGCTTTGCCGAAGTGTTCCAGACGCTGACCCCGGAGCAGAAGCAGAAGCTGGCCGGGCTGAGAAATCTGGAGAAGTTTCCCTGCCGCGGCGCCTACCTGTACTCGCAAAACATCTCCATGCCGGAGATCCGCAACACGGATTTTCTGTTTTGAATACGGTAACGCAAGGGAGGAGCCATGTACATCGGATCGTCTTTTTTTTGGAAAACCGCTGCCGGGCATGAAACCCTTTCGCTGTTCCCTGCCCCCCGGGAGAATAACCGCATGAATGCCCTCAAACCAAGAACCGGCAAACCGGGTCGTGGCGCCCGGGAATCGAACCCGTTGGCAAATGAGAATCTGTACCGTTCGCTTTTCGACCAGGCCACCGAGGGAATCCTGCTCCTGGACGGCAGCGGGCGGATTGTGGATGTCAACCGCTCCTTTGCCGGCATGCACGGCTACCAGGTAGACGAAGTCAGCCGCATGAACCTGCAGGACCTGGCCTGCAGCGAAGACGCACAGCTTCTGCCGGGCAGAATTCAGTGCGCCCTGGGGGGCAAGTCCCTTCGGCTGAAAATGCGGCACCGGCACCGGAACCAGAGCATCCTTACCCTGGATGTGACCCTGAACCCCTTGCGCTTCCAGCACTCCATTTATGTGTTGGCCTTCTACCGCTGCCGGACGGATCCGGAAGCCGCGGAAAAGCCCGCCAGAAGTGCAGCAGGATCTTCCTGCTGTGAGGCGCAGGAGCCCCGGACCATGCACGGCATCGTGCCGATCTGCGCCGGCTGTAAAAGTATCCGTGACGATCGGGGAAACTGGCAGCAGGTGGAAGTATATGTGCGCGATCACACCGAAGCCCAGTTCAGCCACGGGATCTGCCCGGACTGCTTCCAGAAGCTGTACGGCCACCTCGGCGATTTCACCTGATTCGGATGGAGCGGATCTAGCCGATGAAAGCCGATCCGATCCGCTGTGATCCGTATCATCTGCTGTTTCCGCGTAACAGGATAACAGGTGTCCTTGCATCTTGGCTTGCGCCCCTTTTTATTCTATAATATGTCATTCTAATTATTTGAATAAGGAGCGTTATTATGAACCGAAAGACAATGATTCCCGCTGTCCTGCTTTGCGCATTCCTTTTCGCCGGAACGGTTCCGGCCAAGAAGTACGACTATCCGGTCGAGCAGCCCGTGTTTTCCATTACTTTCCCGGACAACTGGAAAGTGGAACTCAACACCAAGGGAGTGGCTATCCTGGCCCAGTCTCCCGAGGAGGAGGTGGAATACAACCTTTGGCCTCTTCCGGCCAAAGAGGTGAAGGACAATATCAAAGCGGCCTTGAATGAGGCCGTAGCCGAAGTCAATGACCTGGTCGACGAATATGTCAAGGACGCCAAGTTCGGCGAATGGAAAGCCAGCAGCATCAACGGGCTCGACTTCATAGCCGCCGGCGGCACCGGAAAATACAAGGAGGACGGGAAGGCGGTCAACCTGGAAGTCAGCTTCTTCTCGCCCAACGGCAAGTCCATTTATGTGATCCTCTACTGGGCCACGGAGTCCGGGGAAACCAAGTACAGGCACGAGCTCGAAAAAGTCGAGCAGTCCATCAAGGCCGAACGATAAGAACGGGGAGCGACACCCGCTTTCGTTTTTTCGGAAAGCAACACCGGAAAAGCGGGGGTCCGCTTCCCTTTGCCATTGGTCGGAAGGCCTGCCGGCAATCCGTTACCGGAAGGTGCCGTCCACCGCCAGAAGGGTTACTTTGTTGCTTTTCACCCCTTCAAAGGTCTCCAGGCAGATCTCATAATTTCCCGGTGTGGACACGGTCACTTTTGCCTCCCGAATCGTCTCGGTGGACCCCAGAGATTTGCTGTAGCCGTCGATTCCGGGCCACGCGCCGGTAAACCGGGCGCCTGCCAGCCGCCCTTCCTTGGGCCCGTACCCGTTGATCTGGAGAGAGATGGTCACTTCCTTGGGTGTAAAAGGCTGGACAACCAACACATGGATCGGGTAATGGGCAAGAATAGCCGGGGTTTCCACCTGGCTCCTCATCTGGCCGCCTCCGCTTTTCCGGGAATGGATAAACAGGTAATACACCGGATTCGCCGCCGTCCAGCCCGCCAGCGCCCCCCGCAGGACCGGTCCCTGGTCGCTCGCCGGCAGTGCGCTGTACCATGTGGCGATATTCTGGAAGGAGGAATCCAGGAGCCGGACTTCCGAGCCGGAAGTGCCTGATGGCTCGAAGGAGCCAAGACGCACCACCGAACCGGAGGCAGTGTTGAAGTAAAGGGGAGGATCGTTGAGCACGCTGTTGGGAACCTTTACCGTCGCTATTCGGGATACCAGACCGCCCGCCGCATCCTGACCCACCACCGTGACCGGTCCGGTGATGTCCACCCAATCATAGGCACCCTTGATTCCGCTCAGCACATCGGCTTCCTGGGTCAATGGGAAACCGGGACTGGCCAGCCAGTAGTCCTGGGCAAATTGCCGGTACAGAACATCCAGCCCTCCCACAGCGCTGTCCAGGGCATTCATTACGTCGGTGGTCAGACCGACCGACTGCAAAACCTTGAGAATGCTCCCGGGCTTTTTAAGTTCCAAATAAATGGCGAATGCCCCGGTGGCATAGACGTCATCTCCCAGTTCATCCCAATTCGGCATACTGATCCGGGGGAAATCCGGTCTTCTCTTAATTACGTCCGTATATTCCTTGATGTCCGGAAACACTTCCGCCTCCGCCCAGGTCGCCGTGCTGTCTTTAAACCACCTCCCCAGGCGAATCCGTCCGGCATAGGAAGTGTTTTCGATCTGCAGCACATGGAATAATTCGTGCGCCGCCGCGGCCTTCAGCTTTTCCGTGCTCAGCGTGTTGCTCATGAAGACGTAGTAATGGGACAGCGTACCGCAGCTGGGAGTCATGCCTTCGGCATTGGTAATCCCGGTAACCCAGGGAGCGATCTTGATCAGGATGGGGGGAAGACCGGTCCAGGGCGACGGCAGCCGGTACCCCTTGTTGTTCATGACCGAAAGCATCGATTGAATGGCCTGTTTGAGGGTGAGTACATATTCCCTGGTGGTATCCCGGTTGTGGTAGTAAATGATAAAAAGCTCGCCGGCGCGCTCCTGCTGGGTCGGCAATCCCGCCACCCACCAGAGACCCTGGGCCGCGGTGCTCAGGGCGCCGAACAGCCTTTGCCCGTTGGCGGGTACCCCCTGCTGCCGGGTGGCAAGGGCCCGGCCGGGAGCAGGAAGCTCTTTGTGCGGCAGATCGCGTGCCGGTCCGCTTGCCGGTAAAGGTTCCCCGGCAGCCTCCGCTTCCTCCAGCAGCCACGGTGGCGTCGTCCACGACCCGGCGGGAAAGGTGATATGAACCGAGTTGGAAGTGACGGTGGATTCCAAAGGCACGTAATCCACCATGCGATTGTCCCAGAAGGCGCCCTGGGGAAGATCGGTAACCGATGGCGCGAGCTCATAGGGCATCTCAAGCCGAAGATCGCGATAAAGAACGGTCGGGACGGGGTTGAACTCCACGGAATACATCGGGCCATAGGCGGTCAGAAGGTTCTTGTTCCTGGGCTCGGTATAGGAGGTTCGGGTAATCGAGATTTCGTAAGCCGAACTGCCGGGAAGCGCTCCCGGAGGTATTTCCAGGACCGCACCCTGGCTCCACAGGCTGCCGCCGACCGAAGGCTGGACGCGGAATTTGTCGGCCCAGGTCGAGGGGCCCATGGTGGAAACGCGGACATACTTCTGCTGCGTCGATCCGTTGGAGAGAAAAAAAGTGAATCCGTAGGTGCCGTTGCTCTTGAACTGGTAAGCCAGCCAGCGGTCGGTCAGCTGAGCCGTCCGTTTTGCCTGCCATTTGGGAAACAGGCCCTCCGTCGATTCCACACCTGTCAAAGCAGCGCCTGAACCGAAATAGGCCCCCTCCACCCAGACCACCCAGCTGTTTGTGGCGATCTCCAGAGTGGAGGCCGAGGAGGGGAAGGTCACAAAATGTCCTCGATCCGGAGTCTCATAAGTGCTTCCGGAATAGATCAAGCTTCCGGCCAGGTAACTCCAGGATCCGCCGGGGCAGGTGAGCGGCTCCCGGATCAGCGGATCGAAATCCGGCTGATCGCTCGTCAGCGGCAGTCGGTATTCGATTTTCCCGGGCTCATACCACGCAATTTCGTGCACCACCCTGCCGCCCAGAGCCAGTACGTTATGCGCCGGGACGGGATCATTCCCGGCGACATGCAGCGTGACCAGGCTTCCCTGGCCGGAAAGCGAAGGGCTGGCCGGAAATTGCGCCGTCGGAACGGCAGGAGGAGCGTCGCGCCGGCTGGCAGGCACGCTGACCAGCGATCCGGAAAGGGAGACCAGCAGCTGGTTCCCGGTTACTGCCGCCGCGGCCGCCAGCGATCCGAAGCGGATGAATCCCTGGACCGAAGGATCCGATCCGGCGATGACGGAAACCGATCCCTCCATCCAGTTCGGCAGAAAGATGTTTCCGGAGGCATCCGCCGCCATTCCGCGGCCGGCCAGGAACCCGCCGGCCACCGGCATCCACCTGGAATTGGCTCCCGCGGAAACCCAGTAATAAAGGTCGGTCCAGGCTCCGCCCGCAATGCTCTGGCTGGTGCGCTTGGCGGTCCAGGTGGCGGCAAAAAGACGGCCTCCGGCATCCACGGCCACGTCGTGCAGCACGCCGGGCGGACTCGGATAGCGGCTCAGTGTGGTACCGGAATCGGGGTCGATCTTCGCCACGCCCAGATCGCTGCCGACGACGTAGAGAGCGCGCCGCAGCCGGTCGAAAAACAGGCCGTAAACGCCGGCATCGCCGAGCGCCCCGGCTTCTCCGCGATAAAGCCGCGTTACGGTTTTGTCGGCATTCACCCGCCAGAGATTGGTTCCGTCGGTGGCGAAAAAGCGACCGCTGACCGGATCGAAATCGAGATCCTCCCCGCCGCCGGAGGTTGCGCCTACCGTACCGCCCATGTCCAGGTATTTTTCATAATTCGTCTTGCCGCCCGGTATTTTGTAAATCGTAAAAAAATCCCCGCTCCCGCCGCCGACGTTCAGGAAATAGGCATCGTTATCCGTACCGGCAGCCACCGCCATGATCATTCCCGATTTGGTGATCGGTTTTCCATAGAGGCCGAATCCCGAGAGAGCGGCGGTGGCGGATGTGGCGGTATGCTGCGCGGCATCAATCAGGGTGGAAAGCTCATTCCAGGAACCGTCCGGACTGCGGCGGTAGATGGCCAGCCGGCCTTCTTCCATGAAATTCAGGTTCAGCCGGCCATAGGAAAGCGTGATGATCAGCGGCTTGGCCAGGGAGGCGACCGGCTGGCCGGAGCCATCGGTCAGTTCCAGCAGAAAACGCAGGCCAGGATCGCTGGTCCGAGGTGGTCCGGTGTGGCTGCTGGAGGACAGGGTCAGAGTGCAATTGCCGGTCACCGCGCCTCCCGGAACTACGACGGTGATGCTCTTGTCGATGTTGCTTACGGTTCCGCCGGCAGCGGCGGTGATGGGGGCCGAGACGGTCCCAACTTGAGAAAGGACAACCGGGAGAAAAAGACGGCTGGTGTCCGCCATCCTCGCCTGCTTCCCGGGCTGGGAAGTAACGGGCGGAGAGGATGGCGAATGGGATGTCCGGCACAAAATGCCGATACAGAAGAAAACGGCAAGCAGCGCGAATGCTCCGGTCCCTTTCCGGATAGGGTGACACTCCATGCAACACCTCCCACCAGGGAAGAAAATAACTGCTATTTCCTGCTATAAGCCAATAATACGGTTTGCCCCCCCGGGAAATCAAGTCGGTGACTCCTGCAAAAACCATGTAGGGAACAGGGCGTCCGGAGCGCCCCTGCCGACACAATGGACCGGGCGTCCCAATCCCCTGAAAAGCGCGCATTCCTTACCGGAATGTCGTGAAGTGCAAGGACCCGGGATCGTGCGCGGCAACCTCTGCGATTTCTCTTGATGGCCCGGCAATAAGTCTCACCCCGAAAGGGGTTCCGGATCACAGCCCGGGGTTGCGCCGCATAGGCGCTACCCCGGGTAGGCTGATTTTTCACAAGCAGCCCTGTAAGGGTTGCGCAAACACCTGGTATGCCTGGATTTTGCGCAACCCTTGCAGGGTTGTCGCCTGCGGGTGTCCCTACCCGGGGTAGGCGCGAAGCGCGCCAACCCCGGGCTGCGTTACGAAGCCCTTGCAGGGCTTTCCCCAACGGAAATCCACAGAGGTGGGACTTTTTACCGGGCCATCAGCCTTGATCCTGCGTGAGGCGCGCTGTAAACTTGCGGCGTGAGAGCTGTAACCGAAACAGGGCATCGGACGATGGCGTTGAGATGGGATTCCCCTCCCCGATTGCTTTTTCCGGAGCGATCCTAGGCTTGTCCGCTTCGCCTTTTGCCGCGTTGGGCCATCGCAATTTCCGCCTGCTTTGGATGGGGCAGATCCTATCCATGACGGGCTCCATGATGCAGTCCGCGGCAGTGCTCTGGCACGTGGCCCTGCTTGCTCCGCCGGAGCACAAAGGCATCGCCCTCGGCCTGGTCGGTCTGGTGCGGGTGGTGCCGATTATCGGATTCAGCCTGCTCAGCGGGGTGGTTGCCGATGTGTACGATCGCCGCAAGGTGATGCTCGTTTCCCAGAGCCTGATGGCCGTTTTCGCCGCCGCGCTGGCGGCCTTAACCGGGGCCGGCCTGGAGACCGCCTGGCCGATTTACGTGCTTACCGGCCTGAGTGCCGCCGCCGGGGCCTTTGACGGTCCGGCGCGCCAGTCGCTGGTACCCAACCTCGTCTCCCGCGAGCACCTGCCCAACGCCATCAGTTTGCTGACCATCATGTTTCAGGTCGCTGCGGTGGCCGGTCCGTCCGCAGCCGGCGTGGCGATCGCCACCCTCAGCGTCCAGGCAGTCTACTGGATGAACGCAGTCTCCTTTCTGTTTGTGATCGCCGCCCTGCTGGCCATGCGCGACGTACGGCCGCAGGAAGCTGCCGGAGAGGAAAGCCGGCCGCGAGGGGACCTGAGCCTTCGATCCGCCATGGAAGGACTTCGCTTCGTGTTCTCGCAGCCCCTGATCCGCTCCTCGATGCTCCTCGATTTCTGGGCCACCTTCTTGTCTTCCGCCATGGCGCTGCTGCCGATTTTTGCGCAGGACATTCTCCGGGTGGGGGCCCACGGCTACGGGTGGCTTTATGCCGCCCCTTCGGTGGGTGCCCTGCTGGCCAGCGCGGTCATGGTCCGCATGGTCGAGCACATCCGGCGGCGCGGCCTGGTCCTGCTGTGGGCAGTCACTGGTTACGGCCTGGCCACGGTGGCCTTCGGCTTTTCCCGCGATTTCCGACTGATGTTCCTCTGCCTGGCTCTGACCGGAGCGGCAGACACGGTGAGCATGGTGTTGCGGAACATCATCCGCCAGATGCAGACTCCCGATCACCTTCGCGGGCGGATGGTCGGGGTCAACATGGTGTTCTTCATGGGAGGGCCTCAACTGGGCGAGCTGGAAGCAGGCCTGGTCGCCAACTGGTTCGGAGCCCCCATTTCCGTAGTCAGCGGAGGCATCGGCTGCCTGCTGGCCACCGCCTGGCTGGCGGCGCGCACCCCAGCCCTGCGGCGCTACGTCCGCGAGCCTTCCCCTTCCATCCCGGTTTGAAGGATCCGGACGCAGCTCATCCCCGCTCTTGCAAACCTTCTCCTCTTTCGGTGAAAAAAGAAAGCTTCGCCGGAGAGGACAGAAACGGGAAGCCCGCTAGGCCACGGCAGGAAAGTATCGTTCTCTCAGGTCCTGGAGAAACCCGATGGAGCGGGCCATTTCCTCCATCCCGTTTTCGCCGTCTTCAATCGAGATCCAGCCGCAGTAGTTGATCTCCTTGAGGATGGCGAAAATCCGCTCATAGTCGTTGAGCCCTTGGCCCACCTCCCCGTGCCGCAGGATCGGGCTGTACCCCAGGTTGCCTTCCGCTGCCGCCAGCTCCGCCAGCGAATGACCCGGCAGCAGAAAACGGTCGGAGGCGTGCATGGACACCACCCGGTCCTTGATTTCCAGCAGAAGCCCGATGGGATCGTCGCCGGCCACGATCGCATTGGAAGGATCGTACTGCACGCCGAAGCGCTGGTCCTCGATGGCCCGGACGATGGTCACGAAGACCTCCTTCTTCTGAGCGAACTCCGGGTACTGCCAATAGCCGTCCTTGTAGTGGTTTTCCATGGCCAGGGTGATTCCGAGCTCGTGCGCCAGGGGCAGCAGCTCCTCGCGAATCGCCGAGACCACACGCTGCACTCCTCTTTCGACCGTCAATTCCGGGTTGCGCTGGCCGGAGAGCACCCGGCAGGTGGAGCAGCCTAGCTCCGCTGCTGCCCGCATATGCTCCTTCTGCTGCCCGATTTCCCGGCGACGGACCTCATCGTCGGGGTGGCAGAGGTCGGGGCTGCAGCAGAACATGGGAATCACCATGCCGAGCGATTCCACCCGGCGCCGAATGCGTCCGAGATAATCCGGATCGAAAGATTCCAGGAAGCGGCTGTACATTTCCAGCCCTTCGGCCTGCAGCGCGACGGACATGTCGATCCACTCTTCCAACCTCATGGTTTTCCGGACGCTGATGTCGTCGATGTAGCACTTGGGAAAGGCGGAGATGGCCGGCCGCCGCAAACGGGGCTCAGGGCAGGAGGACGGATTTGACATTTTCACCGCTTTCCATGGCATCGAAGGCCTCCTGCCAATGCGACAGGGGGTAGGTTTTGTACATGGGACGCACGTCCAGTGCTCCGTGGGCCATCAGACGTATGACCCGCTCCCACATGGGATAGTTGTGGCTGAAGCTCCCTTGTACCTTGACCGTTTTCAGAACGATCGGGTCCAGGGTGGCATTCAGCGGCTCGCGGCCCCAGCCCACTTTGACGATCGTCCCCCCGGGCCGGACCATTTTCATGGCCGGCGGGAAGGTGTCGGACACGCCGGCGGCATCGACGACCAGATCCGCACCCACTCCTTCGCTGAGGTCCTGGATGAGCGCCGTCCAGTCCGGGTTTTCCGTGGTGACCGTGTGTGTGGCTCCCATCCGCTTTCCGATTTCCAGGCGCCCCGCGTCGCGCTCCGTTCCGGCCAGCACGCAGGTCGTCGCTCCGGCAAGGGCAGCCATTTTCAGGCAAAGCAACCCGATGGTGCCCGGTCCGATGACCACCGCCACGTCCCCCACCGTAGGAGATCCCCGCAGGACCACCGAATGGTAGGCCACGCAGGCCGGCTCGGTCATGGCCGCGGCCTCGAAGCTCACCGCCGCGGGCAGCGAATGAAGAATGCGTACTGGAACGCGGACCCATTCGGCCATGGCGCCATCCACTCCGTAGCCGAAACCTTTTCGGCCGGCGCAGAGCTGGTACTGCCCGGTCCGGCAGTAGAGGCACCGACCGCAGATGACGGCCGACGTCTCGCAGGTCACCCGGTCGCCGGGATGAAATCCCTCGCAGCCGGAAGGCCCGAGCTCTTCCACCACGCCGCTGAACTCGTGTCCCAGGATTACGGGCGCATTCACCGTCCAGCTCTGGCGGTTGGCCCGCTGGTGAAGATCGGAGCCGCAGACTCCGACCGCTTTTACCCTCAGGAGAACTTCGCCGGGGCCGGCCTCGGGCCTGGCCACCTCCCGTATTTCCACCGCATTTTTTTGGAGTGCATACTGTACCAGGGCTTTCATAGGATCCTCCGCATGGTTGCCCAGCAAGTGTAGGTCACCGGAGCGAGTAAAATCAAGTAGGATGCCCGGTAAAAAGTCCCTTCCTCCGCGATTCCTTTCTTTGCTTCCCGGTCTTCCTTTCTTCCTGTAATCATTTTTCCACAGGAAGGAGGGAAGACCAGGAAGGAATCAGGAATCTTCGCTCCGGCGGGTCTTGATCGGGCCCGGATTGTGCAGTAAGCTTCCTGCATCCTTCCGATGAATCGGTCGGGGACAGGAAAAAAGACAATGAACAACAAGCCAAGACCCAAGATCGCCGCCATCGCCACGGTTTATTTCAAGCACAGCCACGCACAGCACATTGTCGACCGGTTTGTCGACGGCTACGGCTGGAACGGCACCCATCACCGTCCGGAAATGGACCTGGTTTCCCTTTTCGTCGAACAGGTGGGAGACAACGACCTGAGCCGCGAGCGCGCCGCACGGCATCCCTCGATGAAAATCTATCCGACCATCGCCGAGGCTTTGACGCTCGGCACCAGCCGGCTGGCCGTCGACGGCGTGGTGCTGATCGGCGAGCACGGGAAATATCCACGGAACGAAAAGGGACAGACGCAGTACCCGCGCTACGAATTCTTCGAGCAGATTGTGGATGTCTACCGCAAGTCGGGCCGCAGCGTGCCCCTCTTCAACGACAAACACCTCTCCTGGAACTGGGACTGGGCTCAGAAGATGTACGCGATTTCCCGGGAGCTGGGCTTCCCCTTCATGGCCGGATCCAGCCTGCCGGTAACCTGGCGAACGCCCTCCATGGAAATGCCGCTCGGAGCGAGCATCCGGGAAGCTTTGAGCGTGGCCTATGGCGGCGTGGACAGCTACGACTTTCATGCCCTGGAGACCATCCAGTGCATGGTGGAAAGGAGGAAGGGGGGCGAGTCCGGAGTAAAATGGATCCAGGCCTATCGCGGCGAAAAGTTTTGGGAAGCGCTGCGCCAGGGGATCTGGTCCCGGCCGCTGATGAATGCCGCCCTGTGCCGCAGCCACACGCTGACCTCGTCGCGCCCCGGCTTCAACCACCTCTTCCCCGCCGACGACGACCTCCGCCGCCTGGTCAAGGACCCGGTGGCCTATCAGTACGAGCATGCCGACGGACTGAAATGCACCATGCTGCTGATGAACGGGCTGGTCCGGGATTTCAATTTCGCCGCCTTGCTGCAGGATCAGGCCCGGCCCTGGTCGACGCAAATGTACCTGCCGATGCCCGACGGCCGCACCACCCTGGCCAATTTTTTCAGCCCGCTGGTGAACAACATGGAAAAGATGTTTCTCTCCGGCAGGCCCACCTATCCCGTGGAGCGAACCCTGCTGACCACCGGGCTCACGGCCTTCGGCGTGGAAAGCCTCTTTCGCGGACAAACCCGGGTGGAAACGCCGGACCTGGCCATACGCTACGCGGCCACCAAAGAACCGACCTTCTGGAGGAGCTGAGCCATGCTGAACCGACGACAGTTTCTGCAATCTACCGCCGCGGTGACCATACCCGGCGCCCAGCCGAAGCGGATCGCCATCCTGACCACGGTATACCGCTACCTTTCCCACGCCCAGCACATGGGCGACCGCTTCCTGGTCGGCTACCCTCACGAGGGGGAATGGCACAAGCCGGACATGAAGGTGGTCTCGCTTTACGTGGACCAGAAGCCGGAAGGGGATCAGAGCGCGGAGCGCGCCCGGGAGTTCGGCTTCCAGGTGTATCCGACCATCGCCGATGCGCTGCGCTGCGGCGGAAACCGGCTGGCCGTGGACGCCGTGCTGCTCATCGGCGAGCACGGCCAGTACCCGAGAAACGATAAAGGTCAGGTGCTCTATCCGCGGTTTGAATTTTTCCAGCAATGCGTCCGGGTTTTCGAAGCGGAGGGACGCGCCGTGCCGGTCTTCAACGACAAGCATCTCTCCTACAGCTTCGAGAAAGCCAAAGCCATGGTGGAAGCATCCCGGCGGCTGCGCTTCCCGATGCTGGCCGGATCCTCCCTGCCGGTAACCTGGCGCCTGCCGGCCATAGACCTGCCCATGGGATGCCGGATCGAGGAGGCCCTGATGGTTGGCGTCGGAGGCTCCGATCCCATGGATTTTCATGCCCTGGAGGCCCTGCAATGCATGGTGGAGCGTCGGAGGCGAGGGGAAACCGGCGTCCGCGCGGTACAGCTGGTGGAAGGCGACGAGGTCTGGAAGGCCGGCGAGAGCGGCCGTTATTCCCGGGAGCTGCTGCGCTCCGCCCTGTCGCGCACGGACACGCCGCTCGGCCTGACGGAACGTGATGGCCGCACCCAGGACCTGGTGGGCTCCGGCGAATTGCCCCGCATCGTGAAAAACCCCGCCGCCTATTTCATCGAATACCGCGACGGACTGCGGGCCACCCTGCTGATGCTCAACGGTGCCGTCAAGGATTTCCTTTTTGCCGCGCGGGTCCAGGGGATGAGCGAGCTGCCGTCGACGCAGTTTCTGCTGACTCCGGAACCCAACGTCACCTACTCGGCCTGTCTGATGAACAAGGTGGAGGAGATGTTTCGAACCGGCCGGGCCCCCTACCCGGTGGAGCGCACCCTTCTGGTCAGCGGCGTGCTCGAAAGCTGCCTTACTTCCAGGCAGCAGGGGCATGTCCGGCTGGAAACGCCCCATCTTTCCGTGGCCTACCGACCGCCGCGCGAATCGCAGTTTCCCCGGAGCTGACCTTGATTGCCCTGGTCCACGGGCTGCTTTTCGACGGAACCGGAGCGCCGGCTCGCTCGGCCGATCTGCTCCTCGAGGGGGAGCGTATTCTGGCCATCGGTTCTGCCCCGCAGGAAGTTCCCCGGATTGACTGTGCCGGCCTGGCGATAGCGCCGGGATTCATCGATCTTCACAGCCATTCCGATCTGCAGGCCCTGGAAGACCGCCAGGAAAAGCGGAAACAGGGGGTCACCACCGAGGTGGTGGGCAATTGCGGCTTTTCTCCTTTTCCGCATGAAGACCACTTAAAGGATTTGCAGGAGTTTGCCGCCCCCATCCTGGGCCGCGGCGGCGGATGGGGCTGGCCGCGCGCCTCCGATTACCTGGCCGCCCTTCGTCAAAGCCCCGGGTCGGTCCGGGCAATACCGCTGGTCGGACACGGCAGTCTTCGTGTCGCCGTGGCCGGACTGCGCCAGGGGCCTCTTTCCTCCGGGGAGCTGTCCCGCATGGAGGGCCTGCTGGAAGAAGCGCTGGACGAAGGGTGCGCCGGATTTTCCACGGGGCTGATGTATGCTCCGGGCTCCAGCGCTCCCCGCGAGGAGCTGGAGCGCCTGTGCGCGGCGGTCGCCCGGAAGGGAAAGCTTCATTCCACTCACATGCGCAGTTACGCCTCCGGGCTCCCGGAGGCGGTCGGGGAGCAGCTGGAACTGGCGCAGCGCACCGGATGCCGGCTGCAGATATCCCACCTGCAGGCCGCCGGCCGGGGGAACTGGGACCGGCAGCGTCCGGCTCTGGATCGAATCGAAGCCGCCTCGCAGCAGGGGATCGACGTCGAGTTCGACATTTACCCCTACCAGTGCGGAAGCACCGTGCTGACCCAGTGGCTGCCGCAATGGTCCCTGGAGGGAGGGACCGCCGCCCTGCTCCGCCGGCTGGGAGACGAGACCCGGCGCCGGCTCATCCGTGAGGAAATGGAAAGGAGCCGGGCGCAGGAGTGGTCCGACCTGGTCGTCTCTTCGGTCGCCGGAAAGGCTGACGCAGGATGGATCGGCCGGGCCCTTCCGGATGCCGACACCGCCCTGGATCTCCTGCGGGAAGCCGATGGTGCGGTGAACGTCATCTCCTTTAATCAGAGCGAAAGCAATCTGCGCGAGCTGCTGACGCACCCTCTTTGTTCGGTGGTCAGCGACGGCTTTTACGTGACCGGCAAGGCGCACCCGCGGCTCTACGGGACCTTCCCGGAATTATTGGGGGAAATCGTACGGGAGCGCCGCTGGATGAGCCTCGCTGAGGCCATCCACAAGATCACCGCCCGGCCGGCTTCCCGGCTCGGCTGGACGGACCGCGGCCGGCTGGGCCCGGGACAGGTTGCCGATCTGACGGTGTTCGATCCGGCTCTCATTCGCAGCCGCTCCTCCTATGACCATCCCGAAGAGGATCCGGAAGGAATCCGGCTGATCCTGCAGAACGGAATAATAACCTACGACGGAAGGAGATAAGGGTCCTATGCTTCTTGAACATGTCCGCTGGCCGGAACTGGGTTCCCTGACGGGAAGAATTTTCGTGGCCCCGCTGGGGTCCATGGAACAGCACGGCCACCATCTTCCGCTGTTTACCGATTCGTTTATCATCTCCCGGATCGCCTCCCGGCTGGAGGAACTCTGCGGGGATAAAATCGTCCTGCTTCCCGCCCAGTGGCTGGGGCACTCTCCCCACCACCGGCGGTTCGGCTGCCTGAGCCTGGACCTGCCGCCCTATGTCGAGATGATCCGCGGATTGTGTCGCTCGCTGGTCGGACTGGGAGCCCGCCGCATCCTGCTGCTGAACGGCCACGGCGGAAACGAGGTGTCCTGCAAGGCGGCCCTGCGGGAGCTCAAAAGCGATTTTGAAAGCCGCCGCGACCTGTACATCGCCTACGCCACGTATTGGAGCCTGGCGGCAGAGGAGTTCGCCGCCATCCGCCAGTCCCCGGAGGGAGGCATGGGGCATGCCTGCGAGATGGAAACTTCGATTCTGCTAAGGGAAAAGCCGGAACTGGTGGAGAAATCGCTGATCCGGCGGGACGGACCCAGCGAGGAGGGCGGGTTTCTTACCATAGACATGCAGAAAAGTCTTCCCTTTTACATGGTGAACGAATTCGACGAGTTCTCCCGATCGGGGGTCATCGGCATGCCGGAATACGCCACGGCGGAAAAAGGAGAGCTCTTCCTGGAAGCGGCCGCCCGGGCCACCGCCCGCTTTCTGCAACAGTTCGAAACCTGGGATTTTCAAACGCGATGAGCCGGCGCTGGATGGTTGTCGCCCTGGTGTTCCTGGGCATTCTGATCAGCTACGTGGACCGGGGCAACCTGGGAATCGCCGCCGCGGCCATCATGCAGGACTTCGGACTGACTCCGGCCATGATGGGCATGCTCCTTTCGGCCTTCTTCTGGACCTATGGCGGATTTCAGATCCCTGCCGGAATACTGGTGGACCGACTGGGAATCCGGGGCATGTACGCCGGAGCTTTTCTGCTCTGGTCTCTGGCCTCGGCGGCCATCGCCCTGAGCCGCGGATCGACGGACATTCTGGCTTTGCGGCTGCTGCTGGGCCTGGCGGAAGCCATCGGGCCCATCGCCAGCCTGTCGTTCATCCGCCGGAGCTTTTCCGGCGCCGAGCAGGGACTGCCGACGGCCATTTACATCGCCGGGCAGAATGCCGGACCGGCCGTAGGTGCCCTGCTGGGCAGCATGCTGATTGCCTGGTGGGGTTGGCGGACCATGTTTGCCGTGACCGGCCTGGGGGCATTGATCTGGCTCCCCTTCTGGCTCTGGCTGGCTCCCCGAAATGGAGTACGTACCGCTCCTGAGCGGACGAAGGAGGCGACTTCCTCCGGAGTGGAATGGCGGGCTGTTTTCACCCATCCGGCGGTCTGGCTGATGGGCGTGGCCATTTTTCTGTCCTCCTATTTCTGGTACTTTCTTCTGACCTGGGTCCCTTCCTATCTGACCATGTCCCGTGGCTTTTCCACCCTGGAAATGGGCAAGGTTTTATCCGGCCCCCTGTTTATCATGGCGGTATTGAATATCGCCGCCGGCGCCCTGGCGGACCGGCTGATCCCCGGAGTCGGATCGGTTTTCCGCGTCCGGGTATGGTTTGCGGCAGCCGGCTATCTGGGAGGCGGGGCACTCCTTTTGCTGCTGCTTCTTCCCGGCAGGGAGGCGGTATTCCCGGTTCTGGTTCTGTCGGTGTGCTCGGTCGGAATCGGCAACGCCAATTACTGGGCGATTTCCCAGCATGCTCCCCCCGCGGGCATGGTGGGCCGGGCCATCGGGTTTCTCAACACCGTTTCCCAGGCCGCCGGCGCAGCGGCCCCGCTGATCACCGGTTGGATTCTGGGACCGGATAAACAGTTCGGCGTGGCCCTGGCCATTGCCGGCTTCTGTCCCATCGCTGCCGCCGGCTGCCTTCTTCTGGCCGGAGCCGACGGGCTTGAAAAGCTGAAGAGCAGGCTGGCCGCCTGAAGGGTAAAAACAAAGCCTTACCGGCCCTGTTCCACTGTTTTCCGGTCTTGCTCCGGTCCCTGTCTTTTGGAAGAGATCGCACCCGGGCAGAGCGGTCTTCTTCCCTATTCCTCTTCTCCCCCCTCCGGCGGCAGCCACTTTTCCAGGATTTCCGCCAGGATCTGGGGATGCACCGGCTTGGAAATGTAGTCATCCATACCGGAATCCAGAAACAGTTCCCGGTCCCCCTGCATGGCGTGAGCGGTCATGGCAATCACCGGGATGGTGTGGCACGGCACAACCGACTGCGGATCGCGAATGATTTTGGTTGCCTCCAGGCCATCCATCACCGGCATCTGCACGTCCATCAGGACCAGTTCGTAGACCCCCGACGCCAGGGCGCGTACCGCTTCTGCTCCATTGGCAACGGCATCCGCCTGCAGGCCCATTTTTTTCATCATCCCCAAAGCCACCTGCTGGTTCGTAAGGTTATCCTCCGCGAGCAGGATGCGCCCTTTTCTCCCTTCAAAGCGTGTCAAAGCTTTTCGCACCTGGTGGCGTGTAGCCAGCGTCCGCCTGGAAGGATCGCTGTCATCGTGTTCTTTGAGAACCAGCGACAGCACACCACGGAGCTCCTGCTGCCGCACCGGCTTGGCCAGGTAGCCGTTGAAACCGAGATCCGTGAAACGCCGACCATCGCCCCGCACTCCCAGGGAGGTCAGAATCACCATGCGCACTTCCTTGAGGAGTGGATTGGAACGGATCACCCGGCCCAGAGTTTCCCCGTCCATGCCGGGCATCTGCAAATCGATCACCGCCACCCGGATGGGATCCTTTTCTCCCAGGGCTTGATACAGGATCCGCAAGGCTTCCGGCCCGTCGGAAGCCTCGCCGATTCTCATCCCCCAGGATTGCATCTGCCGGATCAGAAACCGCCGGCTGGTATCGCTGTCATCCACAACCAGGACGCGCACTTCACGCAAATCCGTTCCCTCGTCGGGAAGGACGGATGCCTCTTTCGGCTGTTTCTCCAGCCGGGCGGTAAACCAGAACTCGGAGCCCTTCCCCTCCTCGCTGCTGACGCCGATTTCGCCCTCCATCAGTTCGGCCAGCTGCTTGGAAATCGCCAGACCCAGTCCGGTTCCTCCATATTTCCGTGTTGTGGAGGCATCCGCCTGGGTGAACTTCTCAAAAAGCAATGCAAGTTTGCTTTGAGAGATGCCGATTCCGGTATCCCGAACACCGAACCGCAGAAGGGCGGAAGCAGAATCCTCGGCAACGGTCGAAACCTGAATGGCTACCTCTCCCACAGAAGTGAACTTAATGGCGTTGCCGGTCAGATTGGCCAGAATCTGGCGAAGCCTTCCCGGGTCGCCCCGCAGCCGCGAGGGGACATCCGGCTGGCAGGCGCATAACAGTTCCAGTCCTTTGTCCTGGGCCCTCACGGCCATGGTCGTCGCCAGATCGTCCAGGAGGGCAGACAGATCGAAGTCCAGTTTTTCCAGCTCGATTTTCCCGGCCTCAATTTTGGAAAAGTCGAGAATGTCGTCGATCAGGACCAGGAGAGCTTCCCCGCAGGAATGCACCGCAGCGGCGTATTGGTGCTGCTCCTCATTAAGCCGGGTGTCCATCAGCAGGTTGGTCATTCCGATCACCCCGTTCATCGGAGTTCGGATCTCATGGCTCATGTTGGCCAGAAACTCGCTTTTGGCGATGTTGGCTGCTTCCGCTTTTGCCGCCATTTCGTTGGCCCGGGCGGTGGCTTCCTCCAGGTCATGATTGGCCTCCTGCAGCCGATTCCAGGCATCGATGGCGGCCGTCGTGTCATAGCAGAAGCCCACAATCCGGTTTTCCGACAGCCGGACCGCGGAAACCGTCCAGTTCCTTTTGTTGCCGTTTTTATGCCGAAAGGTGCTTTCCACCTCGCTTCGACCCGTCTCCATCACCCGGCGGAAGCTTTCGATGGAAACCTTCAGGGAATCCGGGTGCACCAGCTCGGGAATGCTCATGGCGCACAATTCGCTTTCGGAATATCCGGTGATCCGGCTGGCAGCGGGATTCACCTCCAGGTAGCGACCCTGGGAATCGGCGACAAAGACGCCATAGGGCGCATTTTCGAAATAGCCGCGCATCTTCTGCTCGCTGCTGCGCAAGGCTTCTTCCGAGGCCTTCACCTCGGTGATGTCGGCAATATAGCCGTGCCAGACCACGCTGCCGTCCGCCTGGGCTTCCGGCTGGGCAATTCCCCTCAGCCAGCGCAGCCCCTTGCCCGGCAGCTCGACGCGAAAGTCGCAGGTCCACAAATGGAGGCTCTGAAAGGAGTCCTGCACGGATTGCCTGACCCGGGCCACATCCTCCGGGTGCAACCGGGAGAGAGCCTTGCTGGCATCCGTACGCACTTCCTCCGGAGTGACCTCGTAAATATCCCGGATGCCGTCCGAGGAAAAAGGAAAGCAGCTGCGACCGTCCGGAAAATACTGAAACTGATAAATCACTCCCGGGACGTGCTGGGCAAGCTTTTTCATCCGGCTGTCCCTCTCGCGGAGGGCAAATTCGCTCTGCTTTTTGGCGGTAACGTCCCAATTGGTGCCCACCAGGCGCAGAGGAGCATCCTTGGCATCGACAAAAAGGCCGGCCACACCTCGAAGATAGCGGACGCTTCCATCCGGCCAGAGGATCCGGAATTCGGTGTCGAACTCCTGTCCGCCGAGCAGGGTCCCGCGAAACGCCGCCCGGACCATGGCCACATCCTCCGGGTGAATCAGTCCCTCCCAGGCATCGTAGGTGCCCGCAAAGGTTCCCCGGACCTGCCGGTACAGCGCAAACATCTGGTCGTCCCAGACCAGCCGGTTGTCGACTGCATCCCACTCCCAGATTCCAATACCGCCGGTCCGGGTGGCCAGGGCCAGACGCTCCGAACTTTTGCGCAGGTTGTCGGCCATCCGCTGGCGCTCCGTCACATCCTCCATCGTAGTATATACCTGGGCCCCGTCCGCTTCCCCCGAAAAGTGAAGCGGCGTAGCGGTAACCGACAGCCAGGAAGGGCTGCCCTGGTCGGGAGGAACGATGCCCAGGGTTACCGGTCCGATCTGCCGGCCGCTGCCCATCGCCCGGGCAAAAGGCTGGTCCTCGGGCAGCAGGTCCGACCCGTCTTCGCCGATCGTTCGCCACACCGAATCCAGGAGCGTACGGCCGACCAGCTGCTCGCGGGGAATGCGCAGGATTTTTTCCGCGGCCGGATTAGCCGACTGAATCACTCCCCGGGCGTCCTGATACAAGACACCCTGGGACATGGTTTCAAACAGGAGGCGGTGACGTTCCTCGCTGAGGTTCAGCTGCCGGGTGCGCCGCTCCAGCAGATCGCGGGTCCGCAGCAGGAATCGCTCCTGCCGGGCGCGGGTGCAAAGCTCCAGGAGATAGGAGGGATCGAAAGGCTTGCGCACATAGGCGGTGGCCCCCCTGCGCATCCACTCCAGGGCCAGCGACGGATTGGGATCCCCGGTCATCATGACGAACACGCAATCGCTGGAGCCGTGCGGACTTTCCTCCAGCAGCAGGTCTCCGGAACCGTCCGGCAGATGGTAATCCGCCAGAATCAGATCATAGGCGGTCTGCTCCAACTTCCCTCTGGCTTCGACAACGGTAGCCACGGTATCGCAGCTGTACTTTTGGGCGGAGAGGACCTCGCCGATCAGTTCGGCCAGGTCGGCATCGTCTTCGACCACCAGCGCCCGGATGGATGGCTGGGGTCGCCCGCCGCACAGGATTTCCTGCACCTGCCGGGAGAAACGATGCGGGTCAATCGGGGCGGTGAGGAGGGCGTGAGCGCCGAGATCGGCCGCAATCCGGTTCGGTTCGTCTCCGGCGAAGGTAGCCGATACGACCAGAATCGGCACGCGGTTGAACGCCTCGTATTCCTGGGACCGGAGCAACCGGCAAAAGCGCCATCCGTCGATCCCCGGCATGTAGAGATCGGTAACGATCAGGGCCGGAGGCTGCTCCCGGACCAGACTGTGGAGGGCCAGTTCGGCAGCAGAGAAAGAAAGCACCTGCAGCCCCATCTTGCGCAGGAGGCCGGAGAGCAGTTTCAGCTGCACGGGGTCGTCGTTTACCACGATTACAGTCGTATTTTTTTCTTCCACGCTTTTTTCCTTATTGGTATTCCCCAGCCCAATGAATACTCAATTATAGATCAAAGGGAGGAATCTCAAACTGCAGATTCATCAGGGAAGAGGCAATCGCGGTAATCACAATCTCCTGAGCAAAGGCTCTTTCGCTTTTCTTCCCGTTTGCTTGTGAAAAACAGGGCGAACAGGAAGGAATTTGGGACTTGGGTTATCTCCGACCCGACCCGGCACTCATGTGCCGGGTCGGGTCCAGCAAGGGGACAGTCCCTATCGGGACAGCAGAACGATTGGAACGCCTGTAAAGGCTGCGATCCGGAACCTCTTCCCGGTTCCGGATCAGAAGGTGATCTTCAGGGCAAACTGGACCTGCCTGGCACCCGTACCGCCGGTGCCCTGATTGTTGATTAGACCGGCAAGCGTGCTGGTCACCCGGCCGAAGGTGGTACTGCCCAACGTCGTGCTCGGATTGGCGAACGCCGGGGTATTGGTCATGTTGGTCATCTCCACCCGGAATTCTCCTTTGATCTTCTCGGTGATCGGGAACTTGCGGAACACGGAAAAGTCGATATTGAACAGCCCGGGACCGGAGAAGGAATAGCGGCCGGTGTTCCCCCAGTGAGGAGTCTTGCCGTCGGCATTCAGCGGCTGGGTGATGTTGGAGGTGTCGAACCACAGCGCCGTCCCGGACGGCCCGGCAACGCCGTGCAGGATCTTCAAAGGCCCGGACATATCCGGCGTCAGGGTGCTGCCCGGCGTGTTGGCGCTCACGTTGGTACCCAGAGTAAAAGGAGTTCCGGTCATCAGAGTGAGAACTCCATTGACCTGCCAGTCGCCCAGGATCCACCGGCCCGCACCGGACTGCAGCCAGGGCTTCTTCGGGCCGAAAGGCAGCTCGTACACGTAGCTCTGGTTGAAGGTCTGGGTGCGGTCGAAGTCCAGACGCGCATAGTTGCGGCGGACATCGATATAATTCCACAGGCCGCCGTCCTCGCTGGTGTAGCCGAGAGCTTTGCTCCAGGTATACGCCGTGGTCATCAGGAAACCGCCGCTGAACCGGCGGTCGAACTTTACCTGCAGCCCGTGATAGTTGTTGCTGTATCCGGCGTAGCGCTGAGCGGTATCCACGTTGCGCCCGAATTTCTGATACAGCGGCTTTCCGGCCGATCCGGAATTGAAAACCATGGAAGCATTGACATTATAGGCCACCGGCGCGCGAACCGTATGGTTGGCGACGTAGGCGACATCCAGGGTGAAGTTGCCGGGCAGCTGGCGCTGAACGGCCAAATTCGCGGACTCGATGTAGCCCTCATGGTAATCCTTCAGGAGGAAGCTGTTCACATTGGCAGTCAATGCCGCCGGCATGATGCCGCTCGGATCGATCACCGCCGGGGAAGGCGCCGGGAATCCGGTAGCCATGGTCATGATGCTGCCGTCCGGAGCGACCGCCTGGCCGTACGAGCTGATCGTGTTGTAGACGGCGTTCTGCTTGACGGGATAGTTGTCCCAGGCGTACTTGTTGTCCGGGAAAGGAATCCAGCTGATGGCCGCACCGCCCCGGATTACGGTCTTGGGATTGAGACGGTAGGCGATTCCCAGCCGCGGAGCGAAATTGCCCCAGTAGGTTTTCCGTCCCAGGTTCATCGGGATGCTGCCGTACCCGGCCACGTTCCAGCTGTTGGTCGCCGGATCGTAGTTGGAGAAACCTCCCTTGGAGCGCGGCGTGGCCGGGGGATAGAGCTCCCAGCGCAGCCCGAGATCCAGGGTCAATTTGGGGCTGACTACCCACTTGTCCTGCACATAGCCGAAGATCATGGTAGCGCGGTAGGTGGGAAAAACCACCGCCAGGTCGCGCCGAAGCTGGCTGGGCACATCCAGCAGAAGGCTCGCCAGGGGATTGGCCTGGGAGTGCACCTTGCCGCCGGAGATGGAAGTCTGGTTGGCGCCGAAGCTGATTTGTCCGCGCGGGCCGCCGGCATCCTGGGTCTGCAGCAGTTCGTCGCGCAGGCGGCGGATATCCATACCGAATTTGATCGAGTGGTTGTTTACCACCTTGGTCCAGTTGTTGATAAAGTCCATGTTGGTTTCCGCCCGGTTCCAGGGAAGGCTGGCCCCGTATCCGACCAGCGGATCGGCAAACCCTCCCACGGAGATCTGAGTCAGGCCGCTGGTCCAGTCGTCCAGGTTGACTCCTTTAATCCCCAGAGCTTCGGCCGCTTTCTGGCCGTAATCCAGGTTCTGGGCCTTGTTGGAGTAGCGGCTCAGGCCCACCCGCGCTTCCATGATCAGCGTGGGGGAAAAGAGTCGGGTGTAATTGATCGCCGCGCTCTGGGTGCGGTTAACCCCTGTGGCGGCAAATCCTTTCCCGCCGCCGCCGTATATACCGAAGCGGCCCGGGTCGGTCACCACCGGACGCTGGTAGCTGTAGCGCGCCGTGAAGCGGTCGTTGTCCGTCTGGTTATGATCGACTTTGACGTCGAACGACTCGGCATCCTTTTTCCGGGTGGTCGCCGAGGCATAGTTATCGGTCAGCTGCGTCCCGTTGTTGGGCAGCGGGATCATGGCCAGAATTTTCTTGGCAATCGGGCTGATCATGGTAGCCGGAATGACGTTGTTGGAAAAAGCCTGGCGGCCGGTGCCGGTCTTGGGATCGCCGGTCATCGGATTGTAGATGACCACTCCGCTGCCGAGCACGGAACTGAAATCGCCGTTGCGGAAATCCTGGGTGGGAACGGTAATGGTGTAGCCGTCGCCCCGGCGGTCTTTGAGCCCCAGGTAATCGCCGAAAATGAACGTCCTATTTTTACGGATCGGCCCGCCGATATTGAAACCGTAATAGTTATAGGTGGTCACCGGCTTGGTGGGCTGGAACGTCTCGCGGGCGCTCATCGCGCTGACCTTGTTGATGGCGTAGACCGCGCCGTGCACCTGATTGGTGCCGGAGCGCAGGGTGACGTTGGTAACCGCACCGCCGGCTCGGCCCAGCTCCGCTTCGTAGTTGCTGGTGCTGACATCGACCGTTTCGATGGCCTCCAGGGGCGGAATCAGAACGGTAAGCAGCCCGGTGCGGTGGTTGTTGTCCACCCCTTCGAACTGCACGTTATTCCCCTGGCGGGCCACCCCGTTTACCTGGGTAGCCAGCGAAACCTGGGAGTTGAAAAATTCCGAGTGAGGGGCAAAGGCTCGAGTGGTGCCGGGCACCAGGTTGAGCACCGCCTGGAAATTTCGGTTGTAGCCGACCAGCGGTATGGAGGAGAGCTGGGCCTCCTCGATCTTCCGCCCGGTATCGGCCCGGTCGGTCTGCAGCATGGCCGTTTCGGCGGTGACCGTGACGGTCTCGGTGATGGCCCCGGGCGCCAGGGTCATGTCCGCGCGGACCGAAGTGTTGACCAGTACCTGCACCCGGTCCTTGACCGCCTTGCTGAAGCCGGTCAATTCGACGGCAACCTGGTAGAGGCCGGGATCGAGGGAGGGGAAAACGTAGTTGCCGCTATCATTCGTCTGGGTGTTGCGGCTTACCCCGGTGTTCATTTCGGTGATGATCACTTTGGCATTGGGAACCACGGCACCGGAGGTATCTTTGACCGTCCCGAGCAGCATGCCTTCCACAGCCTGGGCACGTACCGCCCAACCCGACGAGAAAAGCGCCGCCAGCAGGAATAGGAATAAGGGAAGATTCGAAGGGGAAGGAACATGGAAACCAGTTTGTTTTTTCACTTTACCTCCTTGACAAGGAAAAAAGAAATCAGTAAGCTCCCTGCAACGTTACCGGGATATTATAGGAAAGCCGGCCGGACGTGTCAAATCAGGAAAATCGGGAGGGGGCGGAAAGAAATGCGAGCCGAAGCGACGGGAATGCTTGACACACCCGGGAAGATTCCATAGAATCACTTCGGGCACAGACCCTAATGCCGGACTATTATCGTAATTTTGGAGGGATATAGCTGCCGATCCGCCGAAACGGTAGGAGATAAAACTATTCCGCTGCGGATGATGATTTTCAGGAAAGACCCCGACACCGGCGCAAGGTTTCAGGCCCGATTTTCCAAATGATGTTCCTACGAGGTTATCCATGAGTAAAAGACCGATCTTGATTATCTGCGCGATCCTCGCTCTTCTGGCCGTTCCCTGGTCTGCCTATGCCCAGAACGTCAACGGCAGCGTGAGCGGTACCGTGAAGGATACCGGCGGCGCGGTGATTCCCGGCGCCGAGGTGGCCCTGACCAACCTGGCCACCAAAAATGTGGAAAAAACCCTGACCAACGATGTAGGGATTTTCCTGTTCCCGAGCGTCCTGCCGGGCACCTACAACGTTACGGTTACCATGACCGGCTTCCGTACCTTCCAGATGAAGGACTTGGCGGTGGTGACCAACGAAAAACGGACGACCGGCGACATCGTTCTGGAAGTCGGCGGCATTCAGGAAGTCGTGGAAGTGGAGGCGGTGGCCACCCCGGTGCAGACCTCCTCCAGCGAGCGCGCCGGCCTGGTCAGCGGCGACCAGATCCTGAACGTGGCCATCAAGGGGCGCGACTTCATCGGCCTGCTTTCTACCCTTCCCGGAGTGGTGGATACGAATGCCGGAAGCCGCGAAGTGACCATGACAGGCAACGTGCTCAACGGATTGCATGTCAACGGCGGCCGGACCAACTCCATCATGTATGCCCTGGACGGAATTTCCTCGGTAGACACCGGCTCCAACTCCAGCGTCCAAAACCAGCCCAACATGGACTCGATCAGCGAAGTCACCCTGCTGTCCAGCAATTTCCAGGCGGAATACGGACGCAACAGTGCCGGCACCATCAACGTGACCATCAAGGGAGGATCCTCCAGCTTCCGCGGCGCCGCCTACTGGTACTACCGCGACCGCAGCCTGAACGCCAACAACTTCTTCTCCAACCGGACGGGCACGGCCCGATCCGCGTATCATTTCAATAATGCGGGATACAACATCGGCGGTCCGATTTACTTCCCGGGCAAGTTCAACACCAACAAGGACAAGCTGTTCTTCTTTTTCTCCCAGGAGTTCGTCCGGCGTAACCTGTACCAGAACCCCCGGTTTGTAACCACTCCAACCGCACTGGAACGGGAAGGCGATTTTTCTCAGACTTTCGACCTCAGCAGCAAGCTGATCGCCATCAAGGATCCCACCACCGGAGCCAGTTTCCCCGGAAACGTGATCCCCAAAACCCGCATCAATGCCCTCGGGCAGTCTATCCTCAAGTTTTTCCCGCTGCCCAATTACAGTGAGGCCGACCCGGCTCTCAAATATGCGCGCAACTACCGTAGCGACGCATTCGGCAAGAATCCGCGGCGCCAGGAAGTGTTACGCGTCGACTATAATCCCACAGCGACCCTGCGCATGTACTTCCGCGGCATCCGCGACAACGACGATGAAGAGTGGCCCTATGGCTCCTGGGTTTCCGGAGACGTGAACTACGACCTGGTCAACACCCTGCGGCCGCAGCGCGGCCGGGGCGGTGTTGTGCGGATCACCAAGATCATCAATGCCAGACTGGTCAACGAGTTCACCTTCGGAGCCACAACGCGAGGCCAGACGTTCAACCCCGTGGATGCCAGCAAGGTAGCCCGCAGCAGGATGGGCAATGTCGGCCAATGGTATCCCGGTTCCAACGAATCTCATGCTATTCCGAACGTAACCTTCGGCGGCGTGCAGAATTACATTAACCCTTCGCTGGGCAACATCCCCTACACCAACGAAAACCCGGTTTTCGCCTGGACCGATAACTTCAACTGGCTGATGGGTTCGCATCAGTTCAAATTCGGCATCTACATCGAAAGGATGCGCAAAGACGAAGTGGGTGGACCCAATACCCGCGGATCTTTCGCGTTCGGCCGCGACACCAACAATCCTTACGACAGCAACTACGCTTTTTCCAATGCCATTCTGGGAAATTTCACCAGCTACTCGGAAGGCACATTCCGCCCCTATTCGCATTATCGCTACACCATGGTCGAGTGGTTCGCCCAGGATAGCTGGAAGATAGCCAGGAATTTCACTCTGGATTACGGAGTCCGCTTCTACAACTCGCCGCCGGGCCATGATGACCGCTTCAATATCACCACCTTCGACACCACGCAGTACAGCCCGTCCAAAATGGCCGTACTTCTGCGACCCTGGAAGGACGCCAAGGGAGCCCGGGTGGCAGTAGATCCCCGCAACGGGACCATCTACCCGGTGCCGTATATCGGGCTTTTCGCGCCCGGATCCGGATCCTATTCCTCCGGTATGGTCGTGGGCGGAAAAGACGGCGCCAGCGGACTGTACACCACACCGGCGGTATCGATTGGCCCGCGCATCGGTTTTGCCTGGGATCCTTTCTGCAACGGAAAGACCGCCATCCGCGGCGGATTCGGACTTTTTTACGATAGGCCGCAAGGCAACGTTTACTCCGGGACCCAGGGACAGCCCCCGGTTGCCTATTCGCCGACTTTGTATTATGGTTCGCTCGATACCTTCCTGCAGTCGGCCGGCGCCCTCGGTCCGACCGGCGTTACCGCCGTACAGGTCGGGAAGCAGAAGCTGCCGAGAGTGGCCAACTTCAGTCTGGGAATTCAGCGAGATATCGGTTTCAACACGGTGGTCGATGTGTCTTACGTGGGCGCTGTGGGGCGGAACCTCCTTTATCAGCGCAATATTAATGCGATCGGCATGTTTGCACGCTTCGATCCGGCCAACGTCGATTTCACCACCGGAAGGGTTTTAGCGGACACGTTCCTCAGGCCCTATCTGGGATTTAACGACATCAACATGCGTGGATTCGGCGCCACCTCCAGCTACAACTCGATTCAAACGGCGGTCAACCGGCGCATGGCCCGTGGGATTCAGTTCGGCCTGGCCTACACCTTCTCCAAAAGCCTTGGCGTCGGTTCCGCGGATTTTGACGGAACCAGTCCCTATTTCCCGATACGGCAGAGAAACTACGGCCGTTTGAGCTTTGATATTACGCATACGTTCGCGTTCAACTACACCTACGAAATCCCGAGCCTCGGGAAACGTTTCAACAACCAGCCTCTGCACGTCCTTCTGGGCAACTGGATGATTTCCGGCATCACCAGTTTTTCCTCCGGAACCCCCTTTACGCCGGGGTTCAGCACGGTGGACGGCGCGGATATCACCGGTTCCACGGAAGGCGCCCGGATCAATGTCACCGGCGACCCGAAGCTTTCCAAATCGGAGAAGACCTTCGCCAAAAACTTTAATACCGGCGTTTTCGCCCGACCGGCCTCCAAAACCTTCGGCAATGCCGGTATTGGCATGCTGACCGGACCGGGAATCAACAACTGGGACTTCAACCTGACCAAGCGCGTTCCGCTGGGAATCGGGGAAGGACGCTATGTGCAGTTCCGGACCGAGCTGTACAACGCTTTCAATCATACCCAGTTTGCGGGCATGGACACCACGGCCCGGTTCGACGCCACCGGCGCCCAGGTGAACGCCAACTTCGGCGCCTACACCAGTGCGCGCGATCCGCGGCGCATTCAGTTCTCTTTGCGCGTGATGTTCTAGGCGCATAACCTTACCCACACCCGAGGGGGACCCGGATCCGGAAATCCGGGTCCCCCTCTTTGTTTGCATCGCAGGAAGGCCGTTGCGTTCCCCTCTTTTCGATCGATACCGCCTGGCGGCGCTGGTGCTTCTTCTGACGGCCGCCGTTCTGCCTGCCTGGCTGACGCTCCGCTTCGCTTCTCCGCCTGGTGTCCGCAACATCCATATCGAGGCCTACCGCTACGGATTTTCCCCCTCGCGCATCACCGTCAACCGCGGAGACCGGCTGCACCTCACTTTTTCCTCCCGGGATACCGGGCAGAGCTTTTTTCTCCCGGATTACGATCTGCACGCGGTAATCACCCCGGGCAGCACGACGGTGGAAGTCTACCGGCTCTCCCGCCCGGAGGATCCGCCGGCAAGGCAGGAAGCGGTGGAAATCACCGCCGGACTCCCCGGTCCGGCCGGGTTCCTGTTCGGCAAATCCTCCTTCCGCAACCACACCTACAACGGACCGCTGCACGGAACGGAGCGCGGCGAGCTGATCGTGCGGCCCAATCTCCTGGCAGCCGCGAGCCTCGGTCTCCTCTGCGCCCTGCCCTTCGCCGCCTGGATGCTCCGCATGCATCCCCGGCCGCTGCCGGATTCCCGCCCTGTGAATCTTTTTTCTATTTTCCCGAGACTCAGGCACTGGGTGAGAATGCCGGGTTTTTCCACCCGACTGGCCCTGCCCATGATGGGGATCTTTTACTTCCTGGTTCTCGCTGCATTCCTGGGGACCAAGGTTTCCGGGCGAAACGCCGCCCCCATGGTCATCTGGGTTCTGTGGATCTCCCTGCTCATCCTGGTGCTGGTCCCCCTGGGCGGACGGCTATGGTGCCTGCTCTGCCCCATTCCTCTCCTCGGGGAGTGGCTGCAGCGAACATGGCGAACCGACTCCGCCGGGCCCGGCCTTGCCGAACGGATGGGTGCCTGGCCGCGGCTTCTCCTGTTTCTTCTGCTGGCCACCTTCAGCACCACCCTGGCGGCTTTGCCGCCGGCCACCGGCTGGCTGCTGCTGGGCCTGGCGGCGGCAGCGCTGGCGACTTCCGTTATTCCGGAACCGCGGTTTTTCTGCCGCTGCCTCTGCCCCATCAACGGATTTCTAAGCCTTTACTCCATGACCGGCCGTCTGATGGTGCGCTCCGCGTCGCCGCCGGTCTGCTCCGGCTGCGCCCGGCGCACCTGCCTGCTGAGCAGCGAGGCCGGCCGCGGCTGCCCCTACGGGCTCTGCCTGGGCGACGTCGGGCGGAACAACGACTGCGGGCTCTGCCTGGAATGCGTGAAAAGCTGCGCCTACGACAATGTCGCCCTGCTGGTGCGCCGGCGCGGATGGGACCGGGAGCTTACAAGCTATGGAGAAGCCTGGCAGGCCATCGTCATGCTGGCGCTGGCCGCCGTGTACGGCCTGGTCCAGCTCGGGCCGTGGGACCGGGTGCGCGACTGGATCGACCTCCTCGACCGGCAGAACTGGCGGGCGTTCTGGGCCTTCGCCGCATTCCTCTGGTTTCTCTGCCTGGCCATCGTTCCCGGTCTTTTTTACCTGGCCATCCGAGCGGGCATCCCGCTGGCCGGCCGCCCCATCCCGGCCGGTCTCATGTTCCGGACCGCGGCCGCAGCCCTGGTTCCCCTGGGGCTATCCGCCTGGATGGCTTTCGCCCTGTCCCTGCTGCTTTCCATGCTGACCTTCGTCCTGCAAAGCCTCTCCGATCCTTTCAACTGGGGGTGGGACCTGCTGGGAACGGCCGGATGCCGCTGGCACATTATCGGCGGCCCGCTCATTCCCTGGCTGCAGGTTCTCTGCCTGATCCTGGGCTTTTCCTTTTCCCTTCGTACCGCGTTCGACTGCTGGGAGGAACAAACAGGCGACGGGGAAAACGTACCGCTCGCCTCACTTCCCACTATTCTTTTTTTGTGGGCGGCCTCCTGCGGACTGACCTGGTTTTACGCCGGGTAATCGGGAGCTCCCGGAAGACACGGGGATCGGCAGAATCAATCCGAGCATTCCTGACCTGGTACAGGACTTTCTGCCGCTTCCCCTCTTGGCTCACCGGACCACTATGGGTAGATAAATTCCGCCCACATAGTCGATGCCATCCGAAAACACAGACGACTCGTTCAAGGCCCCATCACGGAACTGGATATACACACGGTATGGACCGCCCGGTCCGTCGGCCAGAGTCCAGTTCTTCTGCAGGGCCAGCGACTCCCAGGACGCCCCCGGGAACGTGACCTCGTTCGATATCCGCATCTGGATGTTGCCGCTCACCCGATCGGTAGTTTCGCCTGCGAATCCGCCAAGCTGCGCGCCGGACTGCTGATAGGCACCGCTGCCCGGGGTGTCGGAAGCGCTGACGCTGAGAACGACTTTCTTGTCGAAGGTCGTCCGTGCCCCGTTGTTGATGACCAGCGAGCCAAAGGGCGGAGACGGGTCGTCTTTGGGGGTCACCTCCGATTCCCCACTGTAGTCCCCCTCCGAGGTGTCGCTCATGCCCATCAGCCGTATGTAGTATTTCTGCCCGTTGCTCACCTGCGGATAATCATACTGGCCCGAAGTTCCCAGATCCACCCGGGTCCCCAGCTGGCCCGGCACGGTGGAAATGAACATAACCATGTTGCTGAAGGCCGACGGATTGGCCCAGCGGATACGGATAAAACGGTTGAACCCTTCGACCTGAATGTTGCCCAGCACCGCAACCTTATCGTCCGGCGCCCATAGGGGATTCCGTTTATTGTTCACTTCCGACCCGTCCGACTCCCCTCCCCGGTCGGTATCCGGATTGCAGGGCAAGGTCCCGAGATGAAATTCACGGATATTGGTAAGCCCGTCATGATCCGCATCGCCCTCGGAATCGTTTTGCTGCGTATTCAGGAGGCAGCCCTGCTCCCACGGGTCGGGCATGCCGTCCTTGTCGCGGTCCACCTGGTAGAGCGGCTTGAGCCAGAAGGCCCCCAGCCACTCCCGAAAAGCCCAGTTCCCGGCGGCATCCTTGGCCCCGGCCACAATGCGGACATTATAGCTTCCACCGATATCCGTCAGGGTGTACAGGGCTCCGTAAATACCGTCACCGGCGGCCCCGTCCGAATGCAGCCCGTCATCCAGGAACAGCAGGTAATCGGGAGTCGTCATTCCGGGCCTCTCGACGGCTCCCACAACCAGCAGATTGGGTATGCCTCCCAGCCGGCTGAACACCGTGGCCACAATGGGTACCCGATCGCCGGGCACGCCCTGATTTTTGACAATCGGCGGCAGGAAGCGACCCACGAGCCGGATGTCGGTTTCCACGGAGCCGTTCATCATGAAGTCGCTTTCAAAAGCCTGGGGAACGGCAGGCCCGGCGATTCCTTCGATGTCCGGCCCGTTGCTCTGGCCAATGGAATAATAATACTTTGTGCGGATCTTCCAGGTCCCCACGGCCGGATTGGGAATAATGATCACATCATCGTAGATCGAATTGCGCACATCCCATGAAGCCGGCTTGGAGGCATCGGGCGGGCTGACCGGAATCCAGCCGCGGTAAGGATCCGCGGCATCGGCCGGCAGAATTTCCACCTTTCGAAAATAGGCGTAGCCTCCGGTGACGTCGCTGTCGGCTTGCTTGCCGCTGACCACCAGCCGCAGAGCGGTTACAAAGCCGTCCACATATTGCACCTTCTCTTTCCAGGTGCCGTCCGCCACGGTCGTGTAGTTATCATGGAAGATCCGGGCGGCATTCTGCCCCCTGGTCTCAAAGTAATCGTAGGTATTGGCCAGCTCCAGTTGACCGGGGAGCATGACCGTACTTATGTTTTCCACCACTTTGGGCGGGACCCCCTGGGCAGCGAGAACGTCGGTCGGCGCGTCAGGCTCCCGCTGCCGGACGGTCCCGGAGGTGGTGGGGACGTAGCGCATGACCCCGCCGGTATCGGCGGCAATCTGTGCCAGTAGTGCGGCCGGGGCATCGCTCGAAAAGGCGATGGTATCGATGACCACGCCGGAATCGATCAGCTCGGTCCGCAGGGTGGAATAGAGCGGGTTGACGTTCTCCTCTCCATCGCTCAGCAGGATGATATGTTTGGGATTCGTGCTGGAAGGGCCCGCCAGCAGCTTGTCTTTGGCATCCCGCAGGGCCGCTCCGATGGGCGTCCATTCGCGGGCGGAAATATTGTTGATCGCCGTTTTAGTCGAGGCGATGGCCGCCGATGCCGGAACCGTCACGCTGGTGCGTGAGAGCCGGGTGATCAGGTTCAGGGTGCAGTTCCCGGATCCACTGGGCAATCCGCAGCCGGCTGGGCTGTTAAATGCCGAGAAGTCAGTAACCAGGATGCGGTCCCCTACCCGCAGCAGATCGGCCAGCACCGTTCCGGCCTTCTTGGCATTCGCCACGCGAGTTCCTTCTCCGACAACGTCTTCCGTAGACATGGAACCGGAAGCGTCAAAGACCAGGGCAAAATCGGTGTTTCCCGGATCGGCATAGAGCAGGGCGTGGGTCTCCGTGTCGCAAACGGTCCCATCCACGCAGATTTTGAGGTCGACGAAGGTGGTTCCGGGCGGTTTGACCGGAGGCAGCATGACGGCCCAGTACTCCTCCCCTGCCTGGGAAAGCGATCCGGGAACAATGGTAACGGGATCCCCCTCCGCTTCGGCGCTAAAGGAGCTGGCCGCCAGGCCCAGAACGGCCGACCCGCCGCTGGTGACCTGGAACCGCGCCAGAAAGGCAATGGGGCTGGCGTTATTTCCCACCAGCACGAAATTCGTCTGACGGGGCTCCAGAATTTGCAGCACCGGAGTGACGCAGCTGAACGAAACGTCGTAGGAGTATTTGGAAGCAAAGGCATTGACCACCGCGGCAAGCCGGTCGTGGGTTCCGAAGGCGCTGAAGGTGCGCGAGAGGCTTTCCCCGATCCATGAGGAACGCTGCACTTCCGTCGGGGCCGTCGTCCTGGCGGCCATCAGGTTGATTCCCAGCTTGGCGCCCGTTTGTCCATCCACACGGACGGTAACGAAATTGCATCCGGTCTGCGGGGTAACCTGATAATAGCGGGCAGCCCAGTCATCCGGGTTGCTTTCCCCCGCCCAGCTCTTGGAACCGGAAGCCAGGTTCTCGTTTTTCCAGAGAGTGATCGAGCCGTAGGAGGGACCGGGGGCGTCGTCGTCGAAGTAGACCAGCTCCGGCTGGGTGGTGGCACTCGCCCAGTTCTTGGCCCAATTGGCCGCAAAAAAATTCAGGAACAGCTTTTCTTCCGTCATCCCTGCCTTCAGAGACGGCACCAGGGTATCCAGGACATACAAAGTGTCCCGGGCGTCGCACTCTTCGTAGTGCCGGCGGACGGCATCCATGTGGAATTGCGGATCCGCCGCCGTCCACAGGGAACCGAGCTGTTCGGTCAGGTACACCAGGAAAACGTCCCAGTAGCTTTTTTTATAGAAACTGGAGTGCGGATCATAGGCCTGGACGAAATTCGAAAAAAGCTGGTTGTCGACCGCGGTGTTGATGGAGTTCATCGCCAGGTCGGCATAGCCTTCCACGAATTCCGCATCTCCTTCCGGTTTTCCGTCATTATAGTTATCCTTCAGGAATTTGTAGCAGCCGCTGTTGAAGGAGTATTGCAGATAGTGCTGGAACTCGTGGTAAACCACGTTCTGGGCATTGCCCGCACGCACCGTAGGGGAGTCGATGCCGATCCAGCAGGAGCCGCTGCCGGCCCAGTAGGCGATACCCGCCCACCCGATTCCGTCCTCCAGGCGGACATTGATGTTGTTTCCGCAACCGCTGTCCCAGGGGTGATGATTGAAAATCTGGTAGTAGCGCTCCCAGGCTTCCCGGCCCCATCCGGCAACCTGCTGAGGCTCCGTGTCGTTGTTCACCCAGTGCTGCAGCGTGTAGGTCGTGCCGTCGACCGTACGGGTCGCATTGGCCACATTGTTGGTGTACCAGACCGTCACCGTCTTGTTGGTGCCCCCCACGGTGAAGCTCTCGACAAAACACTCGTCCAGTACCACTCCATCAATAGTGGGCCCCCCGCTGCAGGCTGCATTGGGGAACCGGACGCCTTCTGAAGTTTGCTCGCGTGCATAAACGGTGACGGTTTGCTGCGACTCCGTATAAACGATCAACCCCAGGCTCATGAAACACAAGAAGGCGATCATCGACAGGCAGAACGCGGTCCGTTTGGGGAGAGCTTCCGAGGAAACCATGGTACTTCTCCTTTTAGGAATGGGAGACGGAGAACCGCAAATCCGTATGCCGAGTCGCTTGTTGCGGGAGGAGATATCTGCTTCTTCTGGAAGAATGCGCTATCCTCCGACCCAATGAAATTTTGCTTTTTCCCTATGGGATAGGATTCTATAGAGTATTTCCCGGGGTGTCAACCACACGGGCGGTATAATCCGCTCCGCAGTTTTTCGCAGGATTCATCGTCCGGACGCCAAGGCCGATTCTCGCCCGCCACAATTCCGGCATTCCCCTTACGAAAGTACTTCCCTCCGCCCGATAAGACAGGCGAAATGCGTCATACTTCCACGACCGCTTCGGCAAACTGCGGCAACCGCCAGGAGCCGTAGCGGATGTCGACAGCCACAACGTACCGCCCCGGAGCCAGCCTGGGGGGAATGCGGAAGGCAAGGCGCAATCGGCCTTCGGCTTTCGAGGGAATGTTGGCGCGGGTTTCGCGGGCCGGATTGCGGTCCCAGGGCAGCACCGGACGGCAGATGATTTCGCGGGATGCCTTGGAGTGATTGGTCACCACCACCTCGAAAGCCGCCTCGGAACCGGCCGGTGCGCGCTGCTCATACGGATGGCAGCGGACCCAGTAGTCGTCCAGCCCGTAGCTGGGATGGTCCCAGGGCAGCAACCGGCCCAGCCGCTTCTCCCGCTCCGCCAGATTTCGGCGCATTGTCCGGTACTGTCCGGCCGAAAAGGTGAAGGCCACCTGGACGTGGGGGTTGAAGAGGTGCGTGGGCTGCAGCTTTTCCAGCAGGGCCAGACACCGGGCGAAGCCTTCGCCGCTTCCGACCGGATTCCGGTTCTGGGCGCAGTAGTCGTCGATTCCGGCAGGAGTGAACGAATCGCCGACGAAGAACATCCGACGGCCATCGCTTTCGGCCAGCAGGCCGCCGTGGTATTTCGTCTGACCGGGAAAGTGATAGGCCGTCAGACGATACTCGTGCCACTGCCACGACTCGCCGTCCCCGGTCGGACGGGCCACCGCTACCTTCGAGGGGGAGATGCAGGGCAGACGCCAGGCCGGCGGATCGGCGATCACTTCGGCCACCGACCGGTCGGCAATGCATGGACAGCCGAACTCCTCGAGAAAAGCCGGTACGGCGTCCACATGGTCGTCATGATAATGGGTGATCCACAACCCCTCCACCGCGCGGATTTCACCGCGGGCCATCCGCTTCTTCACTTCCCCGATGGCCCCGGGCGTGCCGCAATCCATGACCAGCGCCGATTTGTCCCTGGAGAGCAGCACCCAGGTGGTGCCGAAATGCTGCAGGCCATCGGGCACCGGCAACGGCAGGCTGACAGGCATCCGGCGCTGGCTCTCGTCCGGTCCGAACACATCCTTATCGTAATGGCGCAGGGCGGAGAT